>CAZQGS010000020.1:0-187520 GCA_964593235.1 uncultured Gemmatimonadota bacterium
TGCAGCCTATAGCGATGGATAAAGAACTTCGTTTTGCTATTCGTGAGGGCGGACGAACCGTTGGTGCCGGTGTCGTAACTGAGATAATCGAATAATAGGATGTGGTCTAAACATTACGAACGATAAAATACTGGCCATCACAGGGACGGTTAGCGTTTAGGAATAATAAGAAAGATTATGTACGAACGAACTGTTGGTTTCTTAAGAGAAGTACGAACAGAACTCACGAAGGTCAGTTGGCCGAGTCGAAGTGAATTGATAGGTTCGACAACGGTGGTTATTGTAATAACCCTCATTCTGGCTGCCTTCACAGGAGTTATCGACTTCATACTTTCCATAATACTTAGCCGTTTACTTGGAAGCTAGACGTCTCATAAGAAATGATGGAGTGGGTCATGGAAAAGCAAGTTCAAGTTATGGAAAAAGAAAAGCATTGGTATGTTGTTCATACCTATTCAGGTCACGAGAATAAAGTGAAGATTCACCTAGAAAAATTGAAGGTGAGAGAAGGATTGGAAGAGAAGATAGGGGAAGTTCTCATCCCCACAGAAGAGCATGTAGAGATGAAACAAGGGAAGAAAAAATCTACGATAAGAAAACTTTTTCCGAGTTATATACTTGTGGAAATGGAAATGGATCGTGATTCATGGCATATGGTGACCAATGCCCCGGGCGTTACCCATTTTGTTGGAAGCGGCACTAGGCCACAGCCTCTTAGGGGCAGCGAATTGAACCGCATCCTTAATCGGGACGAACCCCAGAAAGAAAAGGGAGAGAGTGTAGAAATCCCTTATCGGACTGGAGATCAGGTAAAGGTTACCGATGGACCATTCACAGATTTTACTGGTGTAGTAGAAGCAATACAACCTGATCGTCAGAAACTGAAGGTAATGGTGAGCATTTTTGGTCGGGCGACTCCCGTAGAACTAGATTTTCTACAGGTTACCCAGGTTAGTTAGGAGTTAATAGTGGCAAAACAGATAAGTTCAGTGGTCAAGCTTCAAGTGCCCGCAGGTCAGGCTAATCCAGCTCCTCCAGTGGGGTCAGCGCTTGGTCAGCACGGGGTTAATCCTATGGAGTTTTGCAAGGCGTTTAATGCAAAAACACAGGACCAGATGGGATTAATAATTCCGGTTGTTATTACAGTATATGCCGACCGCAGTTTTTCCTTTATCACTAAAACTCCACCAGCTGCCGTCCTTCTTAAACGCGAAGCCGGGTTGGCTAAGGCATCAGGTGAACCAAACCGTCAGAAAGTTGGAAAAGTGTCGCGGGATCAGGTCAGGCAGATTGCAGAATTGAAAAACCCCGATTTAAATGCATCTGATACAGAATCAGCGATGCGCATGATCGAAGGGACAGCTCGTAGCATGGGTATCGAGGTTGAAGGGTAACCGTAGTAAGATGTAAGGAGATAGGTAATGAAAAGAGGTCGGCGTTACTTGGATGCTAGAGAGAAAACGCAAACGGACAAAGATTATTCACTTGAGGATGCTCTGTCCATTGTCAAAGATGTATCAAAGGCCAAATTTGATGAGACTGTTGAGGTTTCGATCAGACTTAATGTTGATCCTAGACAGGCAGAACAAATGGTTCGGGGGGCGGTAGCATTGCCGCATGGAACCGGAAAAGATGTCAAAGTTTTGGTCTTAACTCGTGGTGAGACCCAAAAGGACGCTCAGGAGGCAGGAGCTGACTACGTTGGTTCGGATGATTATATAGAGAAAATTGAGCAGGGTTGGACCGAGTTCGACGTGGTAATAGCAGCACCTGATATTATGCGCGATGTTGGTAAGTTGGGCCGGGTTCTAGGGCCAAGAGGTCTCATGCCAAATCCAAAGAGTGGCACCGTCACTTTTGATATTGGACCAGCCGTTCGTGAGGTTAAAGCAGGACGGGTCGAATACAGAGTAGATAGTGCAGGGAATCTACATGGGATTGTTGGTAAAATCTCATTTTCAGTACAACAATTAATGGAAAATGCTTCAACTTTTATTGATGCGGTTGTCCGGGCTAAACCAGCATCAGCCAAAGGTCAATATATCAGGTCTCTAACCATTTCATCTACTATGGGTCCAGGTGTTTCTGTCGACCGTCAAACTGGGGTCGTAGAGGCATAGATAGAACATACGGTGAAATTTTTTTGTGCCGTGGGAACAAAAGGAGTTTTTGACACCATGCCCTTGCAGCGTGCTGAGAAAGAACAAATTGTTGATGATTTAGCTGCTCGCTTGAATGAAAATGAGAGCGTTTACTTGACTGACCTTACCGGATTAGGTGTTGGAGAGGTGACAGAGTTACGGAAGCAGCTTAGAGCAGAATCCGCGGAATGTCGTGTAATTAAAAATACACTTACCCGTCTTGCTGTGACTAAAGCTGGCCTGCCCGATTTAGGTGAAAGTTTGGATGGACCTACAGCACTAGTTTTGTCAAATGATCCAGTTGGTCCGGCTAGAGTAATTGTCGAGTTTGGGAAGGAACATGACAACCGCCCCCGTATTAAGGGGGGAGTCCTGACAGGGGCGATTATTGATCCTTCACAGGCTGAAATCTTGTCTAAGTTGCCTAGTAGAGAAGAATTAATAGGGAAGACGGTTAGTGGTATTGCTGCTCCCATCACGGGGCTCGTTTATACTCTCTCTGGAGTTTTGAGTGGCCTTGTGCGTACCCTATCGGCCGTTTCCCAGAAAAAAGTAACACAGGAAGGTAGTTAATGAAAAGAAATGTAGATAGTTTACGGGTTACGTAATTAATAAGTTTACAAACAGTTAGAAACAGGATCCTTTAAATATTATATATGGAGGAATAAAGTCATGGCCGTTTCCGATATCGTCGATCAAATTGAACAACTCACTGTGTTAGAACTTAATGATCTGGTAAAGACCCTTGAAGACAAATTTGGCGTTTCAGCTGCTGCTACGGTGGCAGTAGCAGCGCCCGGAGGTGGTGGCGATGCAGGTGCCCCAGCTGAGGAAGCAAAAGATTCGTTTGATGCAGTTCTGACTAGTTTTGGAGATAAAAAAATTCAGGTTATTAAGGTGGTTCGTGGAATTACTGGGCTTGGGTTGAAAGAAGCAAAAGCTCTAGTAGATGGTGTTCCAGGTTCACTTAAGGAAGGTGTTACGAAAGAAGAAGGGGATGAAATAACAAAGCAAATCGAAGAGGCTGGCGGAACAGTCGAACTCAAATAGGCAGAGACGTTACACTTACGTTAAGTTCACAGTAGTAACTCAGCCGAGCGTTTAGATAGACATAGTATTACTTAGGTGGTGCTCGGGTTTTTGTACATACACTTATCTGCCGAAAGGATGTGGTCATCTGATGGATAAAACTCAGATCACACGCCATGATTATTCCAAACTGCCTTCTATAATCGAGATGCCTAATCTGCTCGCAGTGCAGATAGATTCCTTTAAGGCTTTTCTTCAGGCTGATGTGCCTATTTCGGAACGTAAAAACCAGGGTCTTCAGGCCGTTTTTACAGAAATTTTTCCTATTACAGATCTTCACGAGCATTTTTCACTCGAATTTATTGAATATTTGCTCGGAGAACCTAAGTACACTGTTCTTGAGTGCCAAGAAAGAGGGATGACTTATGCAATCCCTCTTAAGGCGCGGCTCCGACTAGTTATCCGGGAAGAAGAAGAAGGAACTGAGGATAAGAAGATTAGAGATATTATAGAACAGACAGTGTTTTTAGGTGAACTCCCTCTAATCACAGAAAAAGGAACGTTTATTATTAACGGAGCTGAACGGGTTATTGTCTCCCAGTTACAGCGTTCGTATGGGGTATTTTATTCTGAAGAAACTCATCCCAATGGAAAACAACTTTACTCTGCCCGGATTATCCCTGAACACGGTACCTGGCTGGAGTTTAGCTTGGATGTAAATGACATTCTTTACGTCCATATTGATCGCAAAAGAAAAATGCCAGGGACACTGTTTTTACGGGCCCTTGGTTTCGAGACCAACAATGAAATTTATAAGCAGTTCTATAAGTTTGATAATGTTCAGTCAAAGAAGCTTGGTGATTTGTTAGGTCGCAGTATCGGTGAAGCAGTAGTAGACAAAAAAACAGGAGAAATTATTGCTGAAAGTGGCGAATTACTTACAGAAGCATTGATAGGTAAATTGGCCGAAAGTAATGGAAATGTTGGTAAAATTAAAATGGTTAGGATGGATCCAACTAGAGAACCGGATGTTTTAGGTAATACATTTAAGAAAGACACAACAGCATCGGTGGAAGAAGCACTCTCTCGTATCTATAGTTTGTTGCGGCCAGGTGATCCGCCGAACCAGGAAACAGCGCAGGCATTGATGGATCGCATGTTTTTTAATCCCAAGCGATATAACCTCGCTGCTGTAGGTCGGCACCGTATTAACAAACGAGTAAACCTAAATGTCCCGATAGAAACTACAATTCTTACTTCAGAAGACTTTATAGCGGTGATTGAATATCTATTAAAGTTGCGTCGTGGGGAAGGAGTGACGGACGACATAGATCATTTAGGAAATAGAAGAACTCGTTCTGTTGGTGAGCTCCTCGCTGGCCAGTTCAATATTGGATTAACCCGCATGGCACGTACTATAAGGGACCGTATTAGTCTTCATGATGCTGAGTCAATAACGCCTCAGGATTTAGTGAATGCTCGAACAGTATCTTCGGTTATCGCTGCATTCTTTGGAAGTAGTCAATTGTCTCAGTTTATGGAACAGACAAATCCATTGGCCGAGTTGACTCATAAGCGGCGACTTAGTTCGCTCGGTCCGGGAGGATTAGATCGATCCCACGCCAGTTTTGAAGTTAGGGATGTGCATCATACACACTATGGTCGAATATGTCCTATCGAAACTCCCGAAGGTCCTAATATTGGGCTTATTGCCTATATGGGAACTTATGGAAGAATCAACCAATTTGGATTTATAGAAACGCCATATCGTAAAGTTATGAATGGTTATGTCACTGAAGAAATTGACTATCTTTCAGCGGATCAGGAAGAGGATGTTCTGATAGCACAGGCAGCCATCGAACTAGATGCTGATGGAGGTCTTGTTGGGAGGATCCCGACAAGAACCAAGGGTGACATTAAGCTGGTTGATCCAGCTGAAGTAAATTATATGGATGTTTCTCCTAAGCAACTATTGGGTGTATCTGCTGCGCTTATTCCTTTTTTAGAACATGACGATGCTAATCGGGCACTCATGGGTTCGAACATGCAACGGCAAGCGGTACCTCTTTTACGTACAGAAGCCCCTCTAGTAGGTACGGGCATGGAACGGAAAGTAGCTATAGATTCTGGTGCTGTCGTGGTCGCGAGGCAGAGTGGTACTGTGGTGCAGGTTTCAGCCGACTTGATAACTATCAAACCTGACATATTAGATGATACGGGACTTTTTGATATTCCACCTGATGTATATCCGCTTACTAAGTTCAAAAAATCTAACCAGGAAACTTGTATCAACCAGAAGCCCCTTGTTAGCACTGGTGAACGGGTTGAAGCTGGACAAGTGCTTGCAGATGGTCCTGCTACAGATCGGGGAGAACTAGCTCTGGGGCGTAACGTATTAACAGCATTTATGTCTTGGGAAGGATATAACTTTGAAGATGCTATTGTTGTAAGTGAACGATTAGTCAAGGAAGATGTTTTTTCATCAATTCACATCACTGAATTCGAAATGCCCGCTAGGGAGACCAAGGTTGGTACTGAAGAATTTACTCGGGAAATTCCTAACGTGAGTGAGGACGCTATTCGGAACCTTGATGAATCAGGAATTATACGAATAGGAGCCGAAGTCGGTCCAGGGGATATATTAGTAGGAAAGGTGACTCCGAAGGGTGAAAGAGAATTATCTCCAGAGGAAAGACTTTTACGAGCTATATTTGGGGAAAAAGCTGGTGATGTCAGAGATGCTTCACTCAAAGCCCCTCCCGGGATGCAGGGTACGGTTATCGATACTCGCCTCTATAGTCGGAAAGAAAGTGATAGTGTTACGCGTGAGAAAGAAAGAGAAACTATTCGGGGCTTGGAAAGTGATTACGGACAAAGAATCGATAAGGTTAAAAGTACTCGTAACGAGAAAATGAGAGAGCTTCTCAATGGTAAGGTAAGTGTAGAACTTCGGGATAGCGAGACTGACGATGTAGTATTAGAAGCTAAACGAAAATACACGGAAAGTCGTTTAAATGATCTTGATTTTGATCGAGTAATAAAGAACGATCGCTGGGTAGTAAATGCTGATTTAAACACACAGATTCAGAAAGTGATAGAAGCTTCATCTGTCAATATCCGTGAGCTTGAAAATCAATTAGAACGTGAACAAGAGAAGATCCGTCGTGGCGACGAACTCGCTCCGGGGGTGATTCAACTTGTAAAGGTATATGTAGCTAAAAAGAGAAAGTTGTCAGTAGGTGATAAGATGGCTGGTCGGCACGGGAACAAAGGGGTCGTAGCTAAGATAGTTCCAGAAGAGGATATGCCGTACCTTCCAGATGGACGTCCTGTCGATATCATTCTTAATCCTCTAGGTGTGCCGGGTCGTATGAATCTCGGTCAGATTATGGAAATCCATATTGGCTGGGTTGCTAAAGAGAAAAATACTCATATAGCAACGCCGGTGTTCGATGGGGCATCTATTGAGGAGATTAAGAAAGCATTACAAAAGGCTGAACTGCCAGAAACAGGAAAAAGTCGACTTTATGATGGGAAAACAGGTATCCGGTTTGATAAGGAAGTAACGGTTGGTTACATGTATGTCATGAAGTTAAACCATCTTGTTGAAGATAAAATACATGCACGTTCGATTGGTCCCTACTCTTTGGTTACGCAGCAACCACTCGGAGGGAAAGCCCAATTTGGGGGGCAACGTTTTGGGGAGATGGAGGTTTGGGCTCTCCAGGCTTATGGAGCTTCCTATACTCTGCAAGAAATGTTAACAGTAAAATCGGATGATGTTAATGGTCGTTCCCGGTTGTATGAAGCTATCGTTAAAGGGGATAATCCGCCTGAACCGGGAATTCCCGAATCTTTTAACGTCCTAGTAAAGGAACTTCAGAGCTTAGCTCTCGATGTTAAATTAGAAGAATGATACGGCTAACACCTCAACTTGGAAAGTCCAGTTGGGCTTTCACCACCGCCAGAAGATAGTAACGAAGATCACGATCAGGAGGTGTCACTAGTGGTTGACTTAATGAATAAACAGACTAAGAACCGAAGTACAATTCAAATAAAATTAGCATCCCCAGATACGATACGTAAATGGTCATTTGGAGAAGTGACAAAACCAGAAACCATAAATTATCGGACTTTCAAACCTGAAAGAGATGGCTTGTTTTGTGAGCGTATTTTTGGGCCTGTCAAGGATTGGGAGTGTAATTGCGGGAAATACAAACGGATTAGGTACCGGGGGGTTATTTGTGATCGTTGTGGTGTTGAAGTAACCCAGGCGAAGGTGCGCCGTGAACGTCTAGGTCATATTGAATTAGCTGTGCCAGTGTGCCATATCTGGTATTTCAAATCACCACCTAGCCGAATCGGTAACCTTCTTAATCTTTCAATACGAAACCTTGAACGAGTTATTTATTACGAGTGTTTTGTGATGCTAGATCCTGGAGATACTGAGCATCAGAAGGGTGAAATTATTGATCAAGATACCTTCTTCGATTTAGAAGAGGCTGGGCACCAGTTTGAGGCTGATATGGGAGCGGGTGCACTCCAAAGACTTCTTTCCGAAATTGACATTGATAATCTGTCGGTTGAACTCCGGACTCAGGTGAAAATGGAAACCTCTGTCCAACGGAAAAATGATGCATTGAAAAGGCTAAAGGTCGTCGAAGCCTTTAGAAATTCTAATGGACCAGATTCTGATGGTAATCGCCCTGATTGGATGATAATGGAAGCCCTGCCAGTCATCCCACCGGATCTCCGCCCGTTGGTACCCTTAGAAGGTGGAAGGTTTGCTACATCAGATCTTAACGATCTATATCGACGTGTTATAAACAGAAATAATAGGCTAAAAAAGCTTCTTGAGATCAGGGCTCCAGACGTCATTCTCCGTAATGAAAAACGAATGTTACAGGAAGCTGTCGATGCCCTACTCGATAATGGAAGGCGTTCAAGAGCAGTACGTGGTGATGGGAATAGATCTCTCAAATCCCTTTCTGATCTACTCAAGGGTAAGCAAGGTCGATTTCGCCAGAATCTTCTTGGGAAGCGTGTCGACTATTCCGGACGATCTGTTATTGTTGTTGAACCAGAATTGAAGATACATCAGTGTGGTCTTCCTAAGAACATAGCGTTAGAGCTTTTCAAACCATTCATTATTCAGAGATTAGAAGACAGAGGCTTCGTCCAGACGGTAAAGAGTGCCAAAAAAATAGTAGAACGTGAGGAGCCTGAAGTTTGGGACATTCTTGAGGAAATAATCAAGGATCATCCCGTTCTTTTGAATAGAGCACCGACATTACATCGCCTCGGAATACAGGCTTTCATGCCGGTATTAGTCGAAGGTAAAGCCATTCGTATCCATCCGCTTGTGTGTGAAGCTTTTAATGCAGATTTTGATGGGGATCAAATGCCCGTCCATGTCCCTATGTCTTTTGAAGCACAAATAGAAGCCCGAGTTCTTATGCTATCTTCCAACAATATTCTTGATCCTAAGAATGGGCAGCCTATCTGTGCACCTAGTAAGGATATTGTATTAGGGTGTTATTACCTTACTAAGGAGCTTAAAAACTGTAGGGGGGAAGGGAAGGCTTTTGCTAGTGTGTCAGAAGTTATGCTGGCCTTTGATAATGACCATGTGGACCTGCATGCCATTATCAAACTTCGCCTCGAGGGAAAAATGATAGAAACGACGGTAGGTAGGGTTATTTTTAACCAAATACTACCACCAGAAATAGGTTATCAAAATCAAGTTTTCGATAATAAGGCTATTCGTAAAATGGTGGCCGATGTGTATCGGCAATTGGGTAGTGATCGTACATGTTCTCTGCTAGATGAGGTAAAGCGCATTGGTTTTCATTATGCGACTCTTTCCGGACTTACCTCTGGTATAGATGATGTTGTCATCCCAGAAGTTAAAGCAAAAATGATTAGTGATGCTGAGGCTGAAGTAAAGTCGATACAGGATCAATATGAAGGGCATGCAATCACTGAGGGAGAGCGTTATAACAAGGTTATAGATGTGTGGCAACATACCCGAACTAAGCTAAACGAAGAGGTTGAAACCACACTCGAACAATCAGATGAGGGTTTCAATCCTTTCTATATGATGATGGCATCAGGAGCTCGTAGTAAATTAGACCAGGTTGGTCAGTTGTGTGGTATGCGGGGCCTTATGGCAAAACCACAGCGAAAAGTTGTTGGGCAGATTGGTGAATATATCGAAACACCAATATTATCAAATTTGAAGGAAGGGTTAACGGTCCTCGAATATTTCACATCAAGTCACGGTGGAAGAAAAGGCCTTGCCGATACCGCTCTTAAAACTGCAGATGCCGGATACCTTACCCGACGTCTAGTTGATGTGGCCCAGGACGTAATAATAAATGAGGCGGACTGTGGTACTATTCGTGGTATTGAAATCGGTGCCCTGAAGGAAGGTGAAAATGTTATGGAGCCACTCGGCGACCGAGTTCTAGGGCGAGTGGTGTTAGATGATATTTATGATCCTATTACCCGAGAGGTCCTAACTGCGGCAGGTGAAGAAATTAATGAAGATGTGGCAGATATTATAGAAGAGCGTGGTGGCGTCCAATATTCTTCGGACCCCGATGCAGAGATGAGCGAAACCGTTCACATACGGTCAGTTCTGACTTGCGAGGCAAAACGGGGAGTGTGCGCTTCTTGTTACGGCCGTAATTTAGCTACTGGCAACATGGTCGAGATGGGTGAGGCTGTTGGTGTCATGGCGGCTCAAAGTATTGGTGAGCCAGGCACGCAGCTGACACTTCGTACTTTCCATATTGGAGGTATCGCAAGTCGTGATGCCACGCAGAATAAGATCACAACCAAGCACTCAGGTAAGGTCCTCTTGACTAGTGTCGAAACAGTTTTACACCAGGAAAGTGGAGGTCAAGTAGTCGTTGGAAGAGCTGGTGAACTTACGGTCCTGGATGATGATGATAGCCGGCGAGCGCATTTCTTTATTCCCTATGGTGCAGTAATGTTAGTAGCTGACGGTGAAACAGTAGAGGAGAACCAGGCACTTTTTGAATGGAACCCTTATAATATACCGATCATTGCTGTAAATGCTGGGTTAGTGGAACTAGAGGATGTTGTTGCTGGTGAAACTTTACGTGAACAGTTAGATGATACGACCGGAATGAGACAAAAAGTTATTACAGAAAACAGGGGTTCTCGTGCCCTGCATCCTCGTGTCTACATAGGAGATGGTACTTCAAAAGGGAAAAAGGATGAGTATAATCTACCTACTGGAGCTAATCTACTTGTCACAGAATTTACAGACCTTAATAATACCGAACGTACTTACGTAGAATCAGGTACGGTTCTGGCTCGTATCCCTCGTTCTATTGGGAAAACTCGTGATATTACAGGTGGTTTGCCCCGTGTTGCTGAATTATTTGAAGCTCGGCGACCTAGAGATCCGGCGACAGTAGCTAAGGTAGATGGTGTGGTTAAGATAGCAGGTATCGTTAGAAGGTCTCATCGTCTCCTGGTACGGGCGGAAGATGGATCAGAACAGGAATATTTGATACCGCAGGGACGACACCTTAGTGTCCGTGACGGGGATCGAGTGCAAGCTGGTGAACCTCTTTCAGAAGGATCTATTGATCCACATGACATACTTGAAATACAGGGTGTCAATGCGGTACAAGAATATTTGGTCAATCAGATTCAGGAAGTATACCGGATGCAGGGGGTTAGTATTAATGACAAGCATGTTGAAGTTATCGTTCGCCAGATGCTTCAGAAGGTTAAAGTAGATGACCCAGGTGATACAGAGTTTCTAAAAGGAGAAGCGATTGATCGTACCCGCTTTCAAGCGGAGAATGATCGAGTTTTACCAGAGGGAGCTGATCCAGCAACAAATCAGCCTTTGCTTCTCGGAATTACAAAAGCAGCTCTTAGTACAGAAAGCTTTGTTTCTGCCGCCGCATTTCAAGAAACAACCCGGGTTCTAACTGAAGCAGCTATACAGGGGAAACAAGACTCGCTCCTTGGCCTGAAAGAAAACATTATTATGGGACACCTGATACCGGCAGGGACCGGCCTCGATAAGTATCTAGAGATGCGATTGGTCGACGAAAAGGGAAATGAAATTGAGGCACCAAAGCCAGAAATCGACAATTTATTTGATGGAGAAATCGAAGGTGAGAATGTAAAAGTTGATAAAGAACCAGATTTAATCGAAAAAGAAGTAAAATCAGAGGACAAATCAGAAGAATAATTTAACAGGGATATTGAATACCATAGGTCTAGTGGTAGTATAGTACTTTGTTTTTGAAAAACGCTTGACACATAGGACAAAGGAGTATAGATTTGTCTGCCTGTGGGTTTTTGGGAAGTATCTATTAGTTTATAAATTTGTTTAAGGCTAGAAAAAGAATAAGTTTCTGCACTCAGAGGAAGGTTAGCTGGAAATGCCAACGATAAATCAACTAATTCGTCATGGTCGAAAAAAGGCGGAAAGAAAAACGAAATCGCCAGCTTTGCGGGGAAGTCCTCAAAAGAGAGGTAATTGCCTTCAGGTAAGAACACAAACGCCCAAGAAACCAAATTCAGCTCTAAGAAAGATAGCTAGAGTTCGGTTGATGAATGGGATAGAGGCTACTTGCTATATCCCTGGAGAGAGTCATAACTTGCAGGAACACAACATTGTTTTAGTCCGTGGTGGGCGAATTAAGGATCTGCCAGGAGTGAGATACCATATTGTTCGTGGTGCATTGGATGCGAGTGGGGTTCCTGATAGACGTAATAGTCGTTCGAAATACGGAACCAAAAAACCTAAATAGACTTTGTAGGACGAGTGGGAGTGACAGATGGCCAGAAGAAAAGATGTTGTAAAACGGGAACCGGCTGCAGACTGGAAGTATAATAGTGTACTGGTATCCAAGTTTATTAATGGTTTAATGCGCCAAGGGAAGAAGAGTACAGCAGAACGTATTTTCTATAAGGCACTTGATTTAATTGAAGAACAGTCTAGTCAGGAGCCTCTTCCAGTCTTTGAGAAAGCAATTAAAGTCGTGAGGCCTGTGGTTCACGTTAAATCGCGACGTGTTGGGGGTTCAACTTATCAAGTGCCAGTAGAAGTTCGTGATGATCAGCAACGGGCAATGGCAATTCGATGGATTATCGAAGCGGCACGTTCTCGATCCGAAAAAAACATGTATGAATGCTTAGCTGGGGAATTTACAGCAGCAGCTAGAGGAGAAGGAGCTGCTGTCCGGCGTAAGGAAGAAACATACAAGATGGCAGAAGCAAATCGGGCTTTTGCTCATTACAGATGGTAAGGGAAGACAAATCGAGAATCAAAAAAGTAAAAACGGATCATCCAATACGATGATCCGTAATTTGTGGAGTGCAAATTAAAGTGTCAGAAACAACAATAAGATCGAAAGAAAAAATGTCTGAGGAGCCTCGAAAAGAGGCTTCGGCAACGAATTTGGCAAAAACCCGAAATATCGGGATTATGGCCCATATTGATGCGGGAAAGACAACAACGACGGAACGAATCCTTTATTATACGGGCCGCTTGCGGAACATGGGCGAAGTGCACGATGGTGCAGCGACTATGGATTGGATGGATCAAGAACGTGAACGAGGTATTACTATTACGTCGGCAGCTACAACATCTTTTTGGCGAGATCATCGGATTAATATTATTGATACACCTGGGCATGTCGATTTTACTGTTGAAGTAGAACGATCATTGCGAGTCCTTGATGGGTCTGTAGCAATTTTTTGTGCCGTGGGTGGTGTCGAACCGCAGTCTTAGACAGTTTGGCGGCAGGCTGATAAGTATGTGGTCCCTCGCATAGCTTATGTTAACAAAATAGACCGGGTGGGGGCTGACTTTCACCAAGTAGTTGATATGATGCACGAACGCTTGGGGGCCAACGCAGTTCCGTTACAGCTTCCAATAGGAAGTGGAGATCTTTATACAGGTGAGATTGATCTTATCAAAATGAAAGCACGAAGCTATGATGAAGATAATATGGGTTCGACTTTCGAAGAGCATGATATACCGACAGACTTAGCTGATTATGCTAGTGAGCATCGAGCTAATTTATTAGAGAGTGTTGCAGAAGTCGATGAAGAGTTAATGGAGAAGTATCTTAGTGGTGAAGAACCAACCGTGGAAGAACTGGTAGATGCGATACGGCGTGCAACACTTTCGGTAAGTTTAATTCCGGTATTAGTCGGATCATCATATCGTAATAAAGGTGTTCAGGCTTTACTTGACGCAGTAATAGACTATCTTCCGTCTCCTGAGGATGTGCCACCCGTAACAGGAAAGAATACAATGTCTGGTGAGGATGAAGAGCGTGAAAACAAATCGGACGCTCCACTTGCTGGTGTGGCATTCAAAATAATGACCGATCCACACGTTGGGAAATTGGCTTTTTATCGGATTTATTCTGGAACAATACCATCGGGATCTTACGTTTTAAATACAAGAACTAATCGGCGGGAAAGAATCAGTAGAATTCTCCAAATGCATGCTAATAAAAGAGAACAACTTAAAGTTGCCGAGGCAGGTGATATTGTTGCTCTTGTAGGAGTTAAGGATGTAGCTACTGGTGATACTCTTTGTGATCCAGAATGGCCTATTTCGCTCGAAGCAATGGAGTTCCCTAAACCAGTGATGTCTGTAGCAGTAGAGCCTAAGACAAGAGCTGATGAAGAAAAACTTAGCCAGTCCCTCCAGAAACTCTCCGAAGAAGATCCAACTTTCCGAGTACATACAGATGAAGAAACCAGCCAATTAATTATTTCAGGTATGGGGGAACTTCATCTCGAAATCCTAGTTGATCGGCTATTAAGAGAGTTTCGTGTAGAAGCAAATGTTGGCCGTCCTCAGGTTGCGTATCGAGAAACTATCAGGGGTTCAGTGAAGAGTGAAGGGCGGTTTGTTCGCCAGTCGGGAGGTCGGGGGCAGTTTGGACATGTTTGGCTTGAAATGGAGCCTCTAGAAGAGGGAGAAGGTGTTGAGTTTGAAAACGCTATCGTGGGTGGAGTGATCCCCCGGGAATTTATTCCCTCTGTCGAAGCTGGTGTGAAGGAGGCGGCACATAATGGTGTACTTGCTGGGTACCCTGTACAGGGTGTAAAAGTTACTCTTTACGATGGGTCATATCATGATGTTGATTCTTCAGAGGTAGCATTTAAGGTAGCCGGTTCAATGGCGTTCCAGGATGGAATGCGGAAAGCTAACCCAGCTTTATTAGAACCTGTTATGGATGTCGAAGTAGTGGTTCCAAGTGAATATGTTGGTTCGGTAGTTGGTGATCTTAATTCTCGTCGGGGACGTATTGGTGGAATTATACCCCGAACAGATGCTCAGGTTGTAGCAGCTACTGTACCTCTGAGTGAGATGTTTGGATACGCAACGGCATTACGGTCCGCAACGCAGGGCCGGGCCGTGTCTACAATGCAATTTTCGCATTATGGTGAGTTGCCTGATAGTGTAAGGCAGGAGATACTAGAAAAGAATCAAGGTGTAATGTAACGTTTTAATATTGGAGGATCTGTTGTTATGGCTAAGGAGAGATTTGAACGAAGTAAAACCCATGTGAATATTGGCACAATTGGCCATGTGGATCATGGTAAGACAACATTAACAGCAGCCATTACCAAAGTTCTTGCGGAAAAGGGTTTGGCGGAGGCTAAAGATTATAATGATATTGATAATGCGCCTGAAGAAAAAGAGAGAGGCGTTACTATAAATGTACATCATGCTGAATACGAGACGGAAAATCGGCATTATGCGCATGTAGATTGTCCTGGTCATGCAGATTACATTAAGAATATGATTACTGGGGCAGCCCAGATGGATGGTGCGATTTTGGTTGTTTCGGCTGCGGATGGTCCTATGCCACAAACCAGGGAACATATCCTTTTAGCTAGACAAGTTAACGTGCCAGCTATTGTCGTTTTTCTTAACAAATGTGATCAAGTTGACGATGAGGAACTTCTAGAACTTGTCGAGCTTGAGGTTAGAGAATTATTGTCCTCTTACGATTTTCCAGGTGATGATATCCCTGTCGTTAGGGGGAGTGCTCTATTGGCAATGGAAGCTGCCACAGGTGCTGATGACAATGCACCTATAAGTGAGCTTATGGATACAGTTGATGATTATATACCTACGCCCGTAAGAGATGAAGATCGACCATTTCTTATGCCAGTAGAGGATGTTTTCTCTATTACTGGCCGAGGTACTGTGGGTACTGGTCGTGTAGAGAGTGGTGTTATAAATAAAAATGATGAAGTAGAGATTATAGGTATTCATGACACCCTGAAGACAACGGTTACGGACATAGAGATGTTTCGCAAGTTCTTAGATGATGCTAGGGCAGGTGATAATGTCGGATTACTATTGCGGGGAGTTGATAAGGAGACGCTTGAACGGGGACAGGTTGTTGCTAAGCCCGGATCGATAACTCCTCATACTAAGTTCAAAGCTCAGGTCTATGTTCTCAAGCAAGAAGAAGGTGGTAGGCATACACCTTTTTTCAATAATTATCGGCCTCAGTTTTACTTCCGTACCACTGATGTTACGGGTTCTGTTGTGTTGCCTTCTGGTGTAGAGATGGTGATGCCAGGTGATAATGTCGACATGGAAGTTACCCTTATGCAGCCTATAGCGATGGATAAAGAACTTCGTTTTGCTATTCGTGAGGGCGGACGAACCGTTGGTGCCGGTGTCGTAACTGAGATAATCGAATAATAGGTTAGAAGGAGACTGTAATGGCCGATCAGAAAATTAGGATCAGGTTGAAGGCTTGTGATCATGCGATGCTAGATAAATCTGCCAAAGAGATTACACAGGCAGCACAGCGCGCAGGTGCTAGGGTTATGGGACCAATACCACTGCCGACAAAAAGGACGATATATACGGTCTTACGTTCTCCGTTTATTGATAAAAAGTCCCGAGAGCAATTTGAAACCCGGGTGCATAAACGCCTTATTGATATTTATGATACTTCTCAACAAACGGTGGATGCTCTTCTTAAGCTTGATCTCCCCGCCGGCGTGGATGTTGAAATTAGAGTGTAAGGAGCCTTGATTAATTATGGATGGTTTAAGCGGGCTGATAGGGAAAAAGATGGGTATGAGTCAGATCTTTTCAGATAATGGCGATGCCATACCAGTGACCGTACTAAAGGCAGGTCCTTGTTTTATAACCCAGGTTAAAACGCAAGGCCATGATGGTTATGATGCAGCTCAGATCGGTTTTGAAACAAAAAAAGAAAAACAGACTACAAATCCGTTGCGGGGTCATTTTAAAAAGGCCAATGTCGAACCACAAAGAATACTTAGAGAGATTGGTGTCGAAAATATTGAATCTTGTGAGCTCGGCCAGGAATTCGGTGCTGATATATTTACCGCCGGAGAATTGGTTGATGTAACAGGCTTGGATAAAGGTAAAGGATTTCAGGGTGTGGTTAAGAGACATGGTTTCCGAGGCGGGGACAAGACGCGAGGACAAAGTGATCGATGGAGGCATCCAGGGTCAATAGGACAAAGTGCTTCTCCATCCCGAGTTTTTAAAGGAACCCGTATGGGAGGTCGGATGGGGAATAAGCAAACAACAGTCAAAAACCTGCAAGTTGTAGGGGTAGATTCTGAAAAGAATATTATTTTTGTAAGGGGAGCCGTTCCGGGACATAGAGATAGTTATGTAATGATTAATCGGTCTGGCTAAATAAATGAAACTGTTGAAAGTGAAAGTGTGATTGGGAGAAATGATGCCGGTAGCAAGATTGTTCAATAGCGATGGGACTGAGCAGGGCGAGATTAATCTAGAAGAATCTGTTTTTGGAATCTCCATTAATGCCCATGCCTTGTACGAGGCAGAAAAAATGTACCGAGCGAACCAGCGCCAGGGAACAGCAAGTGCGCAAACTCGATCGGAAGTATCCTACACAAGTAAAAAGATGTATCGGCAAAAAGGACTTGGGCGAGCGCGTATGGGGTCTCGTCGATCGCCAGCTCGGATAGGTGGGGGAAGGGCACATGGCCCCAAACCCCGTAGCTACCGTTATGAAATACCAAAGAAAGTAAGACGCTTAGCTCTTAAGTCTGTCCTCTCGACCAGAGCGCAGGCTGGCTCAATTTTTGTTATAGAGGCACTAGAGTTTGAGGCGCCTAAAACACGACAAATGGTTTCGGTGTTGTCTAATATGAATATTAGCGACAGAAAGTGTTTGGTTCTCACGGACCGTAACGACGAGGCTGTTTACAAATCTTGTCGGAATATTGCCGACTTAAATATCAATTTAGCAGTAGATACCCATGTGCATGAAATTTTACACAGTGACTACCTGGTATTTACCCGAGAGGGATTGAAGCAAGTAGAAGAGGCGTTGAAAGTATGACAAAAGATCCTCGCGCTATTGTAGCGCGCCCCTTAGTAACGGAAAAAAATCATGTGCTTCAGGAAGAGCAGAATAAGTATGTCTTCGAAGTGGCAAGAGATGTCAATAAATTAGAAGTAAAGCGAGCTATAGAAGAAATATTTGATGTTCAAGTAGAATCTGTACGTACGATTAGGATGAAGGGTAAAGTCAAACGTCTCGGTCGTTTTGAAGGACGCCGACCTGATTGGAAGAAGGCTATTGTTAAATTAGCAGATGGCGATGTAATTGATCTTTACTCGGGAACTTGATAACCTGGACCCTATAATAGGAAGGTTTAAGTTAAAAAATGGCAGTTCGTACATTTCGACCTAAAACACCAGGCCAGAGATTTAAGACGGTATCTTCCTTTGAGGAAATTACCGCGGAAAAACCCGAAGCTACATTGATTCGACCTCTGAAGAAGTCAGGTGGCCGGAATAACCTTGGGCGAATGACCTCTCGGCATCGTGGTGGGGGACATAAACGTCGCTATCGTATTATTGATTTTAAACGCGACAAAATTGGAATTCCAGCTAAGGTTTTTTCCATCGAATATGACCCTAATCGTTCATCACGGATAGCTCTTTTGCACTACGTAGATGGAGAGAAAAGGTATATTCTTGCTCCCTCAGACCTGTCAGTTGGAGATACGGTGATGGCTGGTGGAGAATCAGAAATTAGAAGTGGTAATCATCTTCCGTTGGAAGAAATCCCTTTAGGAACTAATCTTCATAATATCGAACTTTCCCCTGGTCGTGGTGGTCAACTTGTGCGGTCAGCTGGAGGATCGGCACAACTTATGTCTAGGGATGGTGGTTTTGCCCAACTAAGGTTACCTTCCGGGGAAATTAGGCGAGTGCCGAGTGCGTGTTCTGCAACCATTGGGCAGGTTGGTAATACGGACCATGAAAATATAACTCTTGGGAAAGCCGGCCGTTCTCGTTGGTTAGGGCGCCGTGGTTATTCGCGAGGTGTGGCTAAGAACCCCGTAGATCATCCTATGGGCGGGGGAGAGGGCAAGAGTTCAGGAGGACGTCATCCAGTAACCCCATGGGGAAAGAAAACCAAGGGGCTACGTACCCGTAAGAAGAACAAAAAATCTAGTACCTTTATAGTGAAACGACGAAAATAAACGAAAGATAGCCTGGGAGGCAATTATGGCTCGGTCAGTGAAAAAAGGGCCCTATATTGATGGTAGTGTAAAGAAGAAAATTGACGAGTTGAATCGGACCGGTGAAAAGCAGGTGGTCCGTACATGGGCCCGTTCTTGTACAATAAGTCCTGATTTTGTGGGGCACACCTTAGCTATTCACAATGGTAATAAGTTTATCCCGGTTTATGTTTCAGAGAATATGGTGGGCCATAAGTTAGGTGAATTTGCTCCAACGCGTACTTATAGAGGGCATACTGGCCGTGTTACAGAACGATCGACATCACTCAAATAGTTGGTGTCAGTTAAAGGGAGAGTAAATTAATGGAAGCCCGTGCTACAGCACGCCAGATACGTGGATCTGCCCGTAAGATACGACAAATAGCGGATATGATTCGTGGCCGATCAGTACAGGATGCACTGAATATACTACAATTTGTTCCAAAGGCTTGTGCTCGACCAATGGAAAAAACAGTTCGTTCTGCTGCAGCTAACGCTATAAATACGGGTGATGAGCAATCCCGAGATATTGAAGATCTTAAGATTAAGACAGTCTTTGTTGACGGTGGTCCTGTTATGAAACGTATTAATTATGGACCACGAGGTAGTGCTTCAACTATTCGTAAACGTACCAGTCATATAACAGTAATTGTTGGCGATTAGTTAACGATTGCCTGGGTCTAGAAAATAGGAGTTAAATAAGTGGGTCAGAAAACACATCCAATCGGCTTTCGCCTTGGCGTAATCAAAACCTGGCTATCCAACTGGTACTCTGATAGTAATATGGCAGATCTCCTTCAAGAAGATTTGACCATTCGTCGTTATGTAAAGAGTCGTTTAAGCCGGGCAGGGATTTCTAAAGTTGAAATAGCAAGGGCGCCGCAGAAAGCTACTATTACGATTCACACAGCTCGTCCAGGTATAGTCATCGGGCGGAAGGGGGCTGAGGTTGATAAGCTTAGAGATGAGCTTCAACATGTAACAAAAAAAGAAGTATATATCAATATACAGGAAATTCGTAGACCGGAACTCGATGCTCAGCTAATTGGTGATAGCGTCGCGAGACAGATCGAAGGAAGAATTAGTTTCAGAAGAGCTATGAAGAAGTCAATAACAGCAGCAATGAGAATGGGAGCAGAAGGGATTAAGATTACCTGCGGAGGGCGACTTGGAGGAGCTGAAATGGCTCGTTCTGAGTCATTTAATGAAGGACGAGTGCCGCTTCATACTCTTAGGGCAGATATTGATTATGCGCGTTCTACGGCACATACTACCTATGGATGTATAGGTATAAAGGTGTGGATTTGCAAAGGCGAGATTATTAAGGGTGAAGAAGAGGTAGAAGCTACGACTGGGAGAGAAGGGGCGTCGTAGAAGCAATGTTATTTAGCTTGTCTTTTCAAGGTTAAGGCTGACCGGGTCGAGGAGATATAACGATGTTGATGCCCAAGCGAATGAAGTACCGGAAGAAACACCGTGGTCGTATGACTGGTATGGCAAATCGTGGAGCTACTTTAGAATTTGGTGATTTTGGTATCCAGGCGCTTGAACCAGGTTGGGTAACCAATCGGCAGATTGAAGCTGCTCGTATCGCGATGGTCCATCATATGCGGCGAGGTGGAAAGGTATGGATTCGTATTTTCCCTGATAAAGTACTAACAGAAAAACCAGCAGAAACACGTATGGGAAAAGGTAAGGGGAATCCGGAGCACTGGGTAGCAGTAGTTAAGCCGGGTCGTATTCTATTTGAGTTGAGGGGAGTAGAATCCGAAATAGCTTATAAAGCAATTGAGTTAGCACAGCAAAAATTGTCGATTAAAACACGGGTAGTAGTTCGAGAAGGCTTAAATTAGCACTGTTTTAGGAAGGGAATTAATGAAACTCTACGAACTTCGCCAATTAAGTCACACAGAATTACATGATCGGGTGACCGAGTTGAGGGAAGAAATATTCAACCTGAAGTTTCAGAAGGCTACACAGCAAAATCCGGATGCTAAGCAGATTTCTGCATCCCGACAGGAGATCGCTCGAATTCTTACACTTCTGCACGAAGATGAACTTAGCATTCGACCAATTCGTGCTGTTAGCGATCAGAACCAAGAAGATGGACAGAATGATCCGGGAGAAGACGCATGAAGGAGAGAGGACACAAAAAAAATCGGGTAGGCCGCGTTCTCAGTAACAAAATGGATAAGACTATAACTATCGCGGTAGAGAGAATGGTTAAACATCCTTTCTATGGGAGATATGTGAGGCGGACCACAAAGTTAATGGCTCATGATGCAGAGCAAACCTGTAAAATTGGGGATATTGTCCGAGTAACAGAAGTTCGGCCACTCAGCAAGAACAAACGCTGGCGGTTGATGGAAGTGATCGAGAGAGCCGAGCAGATCTAATTTGGTAACTGAATTGACTAAGACTTTGTTAACAGGAAAAAACCAAAATGATTCAAGAGTATAGCTGGCTGAATGTTGCAGATAATACTGGTGCTCGACAAATTAGTTGTATTAAAGTTTTAGGGGGCACGGGCAGGCGGTATGCGAGTCTTGGTGATCGGTTTGTGGCATCAGTAAAAGAAGCTTCTCCTGGTGGGACAGTAAAAAAAGGAGAGGTAGTGCAAGCAGTCGTGGTGCGTGTCCGAAAAGAAGTCCGACGCCGTGATGGCTCTTACATTAGGTTTGATGAAAATGCAGCTGTCATAATTGATGAACAGGGTGAGCTGCGTGGCACTCGTATATTTGGTCCGGTAGCTCGAGAGTTGCGAGAGCGGGAATATACTCGTATTGTTTCACTCGCGCCAGAAGTACTTTGAGGTCCAGGACTAGCCAACTGGAAGGAGCAGACGAATGCACGTAAAAAAGGGCGATACGGTGGTAATCCTAACGGGCGCTACTCGGGGCAAAACTGGAAGAGTCTTAAAAGTTCTGCCGGAAAAGAACAGAGTTATAGTCGAGGGGCTAAATTTTGTAACACGTCATACTCGACCGACACAAACTAACCCGCAGGGTGGTCGTTTGGAAAAAGAGGCCCCCATGCATGCATCTAATGTTAAAGTCATAGCTGAAGGATAACGGAAAAATAAATATGGCACGATTGAAAGAAAAATATAATAGCGAGATCAGGCCCGCTTTGCAAAAACAGTTTGAATATAGCAATATTATGCAGGTGCCGATGGTTGAAAAAATTGTTCTTAATATGGGCGTCGGTGAGGCATCACAGAACGCGGGGTTGTTGGATAGTGCGGTGTCAGAATTAACAGCAATAACAGGTCAAATGGCTGTGGTAACCCGGGCCAAAAAGTCGATTGCGAACTTTAAGATTAGAGAAGGTATGCCCGTTGGATGTCGAGTAACCCTTCGAGGAGCTCGTATGTATGAATTTCTCGATCGGCTAATTAACGTTGCAATACCTCGTATTCGTGATTTTCGTGGGATTTCAGAACGAGCTTTTGACGGACGAGGTAATTACACTCTTGGATTGATTGAACAGACCATATTCCCAGAGATAAACATCGACGGGATCGATTTGTTCCGGGGAATGGATATTACGTTTGTCACCTCGGCTGAGACCGATGAAGAATGTTCTGAATTATTGCGGTACTTAGGTATGCCTTTTAGGAATCGTGTTGTTTAGGTTTGGGTAGGTATATTGTTCCAGATATAGGAATAATTGAGAGGGGGACGAGTGGCTAAGAAGTCGTTGATCGCTAAAGCAAAAAGGAACCCAAAATATAAGGTACGTGCATACAGCCGGTGTAGGCAGTGCGGACGTCCCCGTGCATATATGCGTCGTTTTGGAATTTGTCGTATCTGTTTCCGGACGCTAGCTCTTCAGGGTGAGATCCCGGGAGTGACAAAGGCTAGCTGGTAGAAAATAAGTTTGTTTCTTAGGGGGAATTAATAAGATGTCAATGACAGATCCTATCGCGGATATGTTAACCCGGATACGGAACGCAGGCCAGGCTAGGCATCCGAGGGTTGAGGTCCCAGCTTCAAAAATAAAGGTTGAGATCGCCCGCATACTGTTGAACCAAAAATTTATTAGTCATTATACTCAGGTTGATAATGGGAAACAGGGTGTGATTAGAATTTACTTAAAATATGGCCCTGTGGGAGAATCTATTATTTCAACAGTTAAGCGTATCAGTAAACCTGGACGGAGGGTTTACGTTAAAGCAGATCGATTACCCAGGGTCTTGAATGGTCTGGGCATAGCAATCTTGAGCACACCCAAGGGTATTGTAACAGACAGAGAAGCACGTAAAGCTAATACAGGTGGCGAAGTTTTATGTCACATATGGTAGATAAACAGTAAATCTAGAAGGAGTAGGTAGGGTGTCCCGAATAGGTAAATTACCAATAACGATCCCGGATGGGGTCCAAGTTTCAATAGATGGGCAATCGATTAAGGTCAAGGGGCCTAAGGGTGAGCTTTCTCATAGTTTCCCAACACAAATAAGTGCGGACTTAGACGGTGATCGTCTTGTTGTAGGACGTCAGAATGAAGCTCGACAAACTAGGGCTCTCCATGGACTTAATCGATCTTTGATTGCGAATATGGTGGAAGGTGTTAATGCGGGATTTGATAAAATTTTAGAAATAGTAGGTGTAGGTTACCGTGCTGACTTGAAGGGAAAAAATTTGACTCTGAGTTTGGGTTATTCCCACCCAGTAATCTTTCAAGCACCTCCTGATGTCGACCTTGAAGTCATGGAAGGGAATCGTATTAAGGTAAGTGGTATTGATAAACAGCTTGTGGGTCAGGTGGCAGCAATTATTCGCTCATTCAAGAAGCCGGAACCCTATAAAGGCAAGGGGATCCGATATGATAACGAACAAGTACGCAGGAAAGCTGGGAAGACCGGCGCCTGACAGAAGGCTGGTGTAATTACATGTCAAAAAAAATGTTACAAAAAACTAAAATGCGGAAGATTCGGCATCGCCGCGTGAGAAAAACTATTAGCGGAAATGCTGCTCGTCCACGTTTGAATATTTTCCGGAGTCTTAAACACATTTATGCCCAAGTTATTGATGATGTCGCAGGTACGACTTTACTGTCATTGTCTACAAATACGCCAGAAATTAAGGAAAAGCTAGAATCCGAAATGGATAGGAAAGCCCAGAGTAAGATTGTTGGTAAAATATTGGGTGAGAAGATGAAGGAGCAGGGATTAGCTAGTATTACTTTTGATCGAGGTGGATATTTATATCACGGTAGAGTAAAAGCTCTGGCAGAAGGTATGCGTGAAAGTGGAATGAAGTTCTGAGACAAAGCTCTATGGTCTTCAGGTTAGAGTACTATTAATGACGAAGGGAGTCAAATTTGCCGAGAATCAATCCCGATGAAGTTGATTTATCATCGGAACGTTTGGTTGATATTAATCGTGTCGCTAAAGTTGTAAAGGGTGGTCGTACCTTCAGTTTCAATGCTTTAATGGCCGTTGGAGATGGGAAAGGCCACGTGGGGCTTGGTATGGGTAAGGCTCTGGAGTTATCTGAGGCTATTCGTAAGGCTACTGAAACTGCCCATAAGAATCTTTACAAGGTGCCAGTCGTCGGCGGGACGATACCGCACGATATCGTAGGCAGATTTAGTGCAGCCCAGGTAATACTGAAGCGTGCGGCTCCAGGTACTGGTGTTATTGCTGGTGATGCAGCTCGTGCTGTATTAGAATCAGCAGGGATCCATAACATACTAACAAAATCTATCGGATCTTCGAATCCTTATAACGTTGCTAAGGCGACGTTACAAGGATTACTTGAGCTGAAAATTGCTTCTGAGATCGCTAAGACCCGAGATGTTAATATTGAAGATTTGAAAGGGTAGTTTTCATGGCGATACAATTGCGTATTACACAGAAAAAAAGCGCGATAGGAAGGCACAGGCGGCAGAAACGAACGTTAGAAGCTCTAGGTATCCGTCGATTGCATCAAACGGTAATTCATAACGACACACCACAGTTACAGGGTATGATTGCATGTGTCGAACATCTGTTAGAGGTTGAAGAAATAACGGATGGTAAATAAACGACGGTATGTTATGAGATTGATGAAGAAAGGAATACAAATTTTATGAATGCCGGAAATTTAAAACCTGCCTCAGGTGCTGTTAGAAAAGTTAAGCGGCTAGGGCGTGGTCCTGGCTCTGGTACCGGTAAAACAGCGGGAAGAGGACATAAGGGTCAAAAGGCGAGGTCAGGGAAAAAACTTCATCCTTCATTTGAGGGTGGGCAGATGCGGCTTATGCGACGGCTGCCTAAAAGAGGTTTTACCAACCTTTTTCGAAAAACCTATCAGATAGTTAACTTAAAAGACCTTAAAGAATGGGATGCAGAGACCGTAGTAGAGCCTAATGCTCTTGCAGAACAAAAGTTAATAAGGAAATCTTCGGATAAGGTAAAACTACTCGGCGAAGGTGATATTAGTCAGCCTATGAAAGTAAGTGTTCACAAAGTTAGTGAATCAGCCCGCCAAAAAATTGAATCAGCCGGCGGCTCGATAGAGGTCATCACTGAATGATTGAAAGTTTTCAAAATGTATTCCGTATCCCGGAACTACGCAGACGCGTTCTTTTTACTCTGAGCCTGCTTGCGGTCTATCGTATCGGTGGTCAAATACCAACCCCCGGCATTGATGACGAGGTGCTAGGTGCTTTCTTTAGTCAGATGGGTGGCACCATATTTGGGCTTTACAACATGTTTGTAGGTGGAGCTTTTGAGCGGGCTACAATATTTGCGCTTGGGGTGATGCCATATATCAGTGCATCGATTATTTTACAGTTACTAGGATCTATGTGGCCTTACCTACAGAAACTTCAAAAAGAAGGACAAGAAGGTCAAAAGAAAATCAACCAGTATACTCGTTATGGAACAGTACTACTCGCGATGGTCCAAGCTATTGGTATCAGCTATTGGTTGCAGGACATCCGGGACGAATTAGGTCGTTCTGCTGTTATTGATCCAGGGCCCGCATTCATTTTCGTTACAGTAGTAACCATGACTACCGGCACTATTTTCCTAATGTGGCTTGGAGAACAAATTCAGGAACGGGGCATTGGGAATGGGATATCATTAATAATCTTCGTTGGTATTATCGCTCAGTTTCCTATAGCCGTAAAAAGCGAAATAGCTGCGGTCATGAATGGGTTACGTAGTGGCCTCGTTGAAATTTTTATTGTAGCGGTATGGATTCTTATTATAGCTTCTGTAGTTTTGATTACTCAGGGACAACGAAGGATTACAGTCCAATATCCCCGTCGTGTGGTTGGGCGTAAAGTTTATGGTGGGCAGAGTACACATCTACCACTTCGTGTTAATGCAGCTGGTGTGATGCCAATTATATTTGCTCAATCTATCATGTTTGTTCCGGGTACTTTTTCGAGTTTTTTCCCCGATATGGCGGTGTTCCAGACAATGGTCGAATGGTTTCAGCCTGGAGCATTCATATACAATGCTTTGTATGGCTTGTTAATAGTGTTTTTTACTTATTTTTACACATCAATTATTTTTAATCGTGTTGATGTTGCTGATAATATGAAACGTGTTGGTGGATTTATCCCGGGGATTCGACCGGGAAAGAGAACAGCAGACTTTCTGGACCATATATTAACGCGTATTACTTTACCAGGATCTGTTTTTCTGGCAATTATTGCTATCGTACCATTTCTTATCATTCGAAGTATGAACGTTTCTATGAGTGCATCTTCGTTTTTTGGTGGTACGGCTCTTCTGATTGTTGTAGGAGTAGCATTGGATACACTGCAACAGATTGAATCACATCTTGTATCAAGGCATTATGAGGGTTTCATGAAGAGTGGACGGGTACGTGGGCGAGGATAAGGCGCTTCGCTTCAAACTGACTAGGCTTTTTGGGTTTGGTAGTGGTCTAAAATCAGGTGAATAGGTGATGCGACTGATTCTTTTGGGAACGCCGGGGGCAGGGAAAGGCGAACAGGCAAAAAGATTATCAAAAAAGTTTGGGATACCCCATATCTCGACGGGTGACTTGCTGCGGTCTGAGATGGAAGGTGGTACACTAGTTGGCAAGAAGATCTCTGGATTTGTGAATAAAGGCGAGTTAGTATCTGATGAGATAACACAGGAGATATTGGCAAAACGTATCAAGAAGGAGGACTGCCGACCAGGTTTTATACTGGATGGATTTCCGAGAAATCTAAACCAAGCTGACTTTTTAGGGAAAGCGCTGAAGAAGATAAAAGCGCCGTTAGACCTTGTGCTTAACATAGAGGTACCTGATATTACCGTTATTAGTCGGCTTGCTTATAGGCACCGAAAGGATGATACTCCGGAAACTATAAGTCATCGACTAGAAGTCTATCGGAAAGTAACAGCCCCTCTCGTAGATTATTATAGTAAGATGGGGATATTGGTCCGGATTAATGGTGATCAGTCCATGGAAGAGGTCACAAATAACATATTGGAAAGTGTATCTAAGTCATCTTAAGCAGACAATGTATTGTAGCTAGGTTTGAGTAATTTTTGAAAGGGTAATTTGTATGGCGAAAGAACCCCCAGTGCAGGTAGAAGGTACAGTGCTCGAACCATTGCCAAATGCATCTTTCAGGGTTGAGTTAGAAAATGGCCATAAAGTACTGGCTCATATTTCAGGGAAAGTTCGTATGAACTTTATAAAAATTCTTCCAGGTGATAAAGTTATGGTAGAGTTATCGCCATATGATCTTACACGTGGTAGGATTACATATCGTTACAAGTAAGAGTTTCGCAAAGGAACACTTGATCCGCTAAATAACGTGGAGAGAGAATAGAACGAGGGTTAGAAAATGAAAGTCCGAGCGTCAGTTAAGAAAATTTGTGAACATTGTAAAGTCATTCGTCGCAGGGGGGTTGTGCGAGTTCTTTGTCGAAACCCACGCCATAAACAACGGCAAGGTTAATAGGACTCGTTACCAAGGAGGAAATTGTGGCACGTATTGCCGGTGTTGATTTACCCCGTGACAAACGGGTTGAGATAGGAATTACTTATATATTTGGAATAGGTTTGACAACCGCTCGGAAAGTGCTCGAAGCAACAGGTATCGATCCTGAGACTCGTGTTAGGGATCTAACTGATAAAGATATCCAAAAACTTCGCCAGAGTATCGAAAATGATTACCAGGTTGAAGGTGCATTGCGTAGTGATATTACTTTTAATATTCGACGTTTAATGGATATTGGTTGTTACCGGGGGTTGAGGCATCGCCGGGGATTACCAGTACGAGGGCAGCGCACTCGTACCAATTCTCGTATAAGAAAAGGCCCACGGCGCTCGATTGGTGCGAGGCCTAAAAGTATTTAGTGTATCACTTTAATTCCTTGGAGGTTGCAGTTTGGTAAATGCTAACAGAAGCCGCAAGCGAGATCGACAGATAGATTCGATCGGTGTGGCTCATATTAAGGCAACATTTAATAATACAATAATTACTTTGGCTGATTTGCAAGGGCACACTATCAGTTGGTCTAGTGGTGGCAAGGGAGGAGCATTCCGGAATTCTCGGAAAAGCACACCATTTGCGGCCCAAATTGCAGCAGAAACAGCAGCTAAGGAAGCTATTGAAATGGGTTTGAAGCGGGTAGAAGTATGGGTTAAAGGGCCGGGGGCTGGTCGTGAATCGGCCATTCGTGCACTCCAGGCTGCAGGGCTTGAAATTTCAGCAATTAAGGATGTTACACCTATTCCCCACAACGGATGTCGGCCTCCAAAAAGGCGTCGTGTCTGATTGTGAAATATCGGGTGAAACAGGAGTTGGAAAGAATCAACTAATGTTTCCCATCTGGACGTGTTAGGAGAACATATGTCTCGTTATACGGATGCCAACTGTCGCATCTGTCGTCGTGAAGGAGTAAAGCTATTTTTGAAAGGCGATCGATGCTTTTCAGATAAATGTGCCGTAGATCGCCGTGCGTTCCCTCCAGGCCAACATGGGTCAGTAGGGCGAAGAAAACCGACGGAATATGGCCTTCGCCTTCGTGAGAAACAGAAGATGCGGAAAACTTACGGTATTGCAGAAGGACAGTTTCGTTCTTATTTCGTGAAGGCAGCCCGAACCAAGGGCAACACGGGTGAACGCCTTCTTCAATTATTAGAAATGCGATTAGACAATATAGTATACCGCCTTGGTTTTGCATCATCTCGCAAGGCCGCGCGCCAGTTAGTCAGGCACCGTCATATCCTGATTAACGATCGTATTGTCAATATTCCCTCGTATATAGTCCGGGCGGGTGAAGTAATTCAGGTTAAAGAAAAGAGTCGTCAACTTGACAGTATCCATTCGTCGTTGAGTGCGGCTAGTCAGCGTACAGCTGTTAATTGGTTGGATGTGGATAAGACGACACTTACTGGACAGTTACTAGAAGCACCTATTCGAGAAAATATACCAACACCGGTGCAAGAACAGTTAATTATCGAGTTGTATTCAAAATAGGATTAACTTACTATCCCAGTGTTCACGTGAAAAGAGCGCTAAGGGGCGAAGAAATAATATGAAATTAAAGAATTTTCAAATGCCGAAAGGCGTGACGATAGAAGAAGAATCAGCAGCTGACAATTACACCAAGTTTGTTGTCGAGCCACTAGAACGAGGCTTTGGAACAACCATAGGGAATTCACTTCGGCGAGTTCTGCTTTCATCTCTTCCGGGATCGGCTGTGGTTGGGGTCCGTATTGAGGGTGTTTCCCATGAGTTTTCTACCATGCCTAATGTTTTAGAAGATGTCGCTGAGATAATTCTGAACCTGAAAGGCCTACGACTTAAACTTCACAGCGAGGAACCAAAATCGTTGATGCTCGAGGCAGAAGGAAAGGGAAATATAACAGCTCTAGATATTCAGCCCGATATCGATGTAGAAATTCTCAATCCAGATCTCCACATCGCGTCTCTTGATGAGGGTGGCCAACTTAGAATGGAAATTTATGTTAATAGTGGCCGAGGATATGTGATAGCTGAACAAAATAAACTTACAGATCAACCTATTGATGTTATTGCTATGGATGCAACATTTACTCCAGTAACTAAAGTCAACTTCCACGTAGAAAACACTCGAATCGGGCAGAGGACGGATTATGATCGACTCGTCCTGGAGGTATGGACTGACGCGAGTGTTGAACCACAGGATGCACTTTCTACAGCAGCCCAGATAATGCGAAATCATATCCAGTTATTTATTGGTTTGGACGACGATCTTCTTTCGGAACCAGAGGAAGAGGTAGATGAGAAAATTTCGGAGATTCGTAAACAACTCGATATGAATGTAGAGGAGTTAGAACTTTCAGTCCGTTCTAGTAATTGCCTGAGAGCTGCCGATATTAAGACATTGGCTGATTTGGTTCAGAGGAGTGAATCCGAAATGCTGAAGTATCGCAATTTCGGACGGAAATCATTAACGGAATTAGGTCAGATTCTTGATGAGATGAATCTATCTTTCGGTATGGATCTCGATAATTATAAAAAATCTTAATAGTATAAGCAGACTGGTAAATACTGCAGTTGAAATAGGAGTATTGGAATGAGACATCGAAAGCAGGGGCGTGGCCTAGGTCGTTCTCCTAGTCATCGTAAGGCTATGCTAAGCAACTTAGCTACTTCGGTTCTTGAACAAGAGCGTGTGAAAACAACAACCGCTAAAGCAAAGGAAGTACGTCGACTAGTTGAGCGACTTATAACCTTTGGGAAAAGAAACGATCTCCATGCTCGAAGACAAGTTCTTCGGGTGATTCATAATGAGTCAGTAGTAGCCAAACTTTTTGGATTACTAGCTGATCGTTACGATGGTCGATCAGGTGGATATACACGGATTGTGCGTATTGGCAATAGGCAGGGAGATGCAGCCGATATGTCGATCCTTGAATTGATCGACAGGGAAGATTCCTCAGAAAATGCTTCCGAAGAAGCAGAAGCAGAAAAACCAGAAGAATCTAAGGAAAATGAGGAAGTTAGTTAAAATAGAGCGAGCTATAGCTCCTTAGCAACAGGTCTGCTAAGGTTGATTGTATAATTTTAGAAGATGGCGATGCCAGGATCTGGTTGTCGCCATTTTTTTTGCGTATACAGTTTTGTTAACTTTTGACAAAACGCCAGTACGGAACGGACTGGTGTTTCACTCATGGATTATTTTTAGATCGAAAATGTCACAATAAGATATGTTTTATGGTCTACCTAATTTTTAATGTGGAAAGGCCAATTATAGCAAGAATTCCAGCGATAATCCAAAATCTAATTACTACCTTAGTTTCAGCAAGTCCTCGATATTGGAAAGTGTGGTGAAGTGGCGCCAGATAGAAAATTCGTCGACCGAGCCACCTTATCCCAATTTTTTCTTGGATAAGCACAGAAAAAGCCATAGCAACAAATATTCCGCCAGTGATCATGAAAAGGAATTCTTGTTTTAACAAAATCGCGAGAGCCGCAACAATTCCACCCAAAGGGAGGGAACCTACATCTCCCATGAAGATCTGAGCTGGATACGAATTATACCAAAGAAATCCTAAACAAGTCCCCAATATTCCGGCACAAATTACTGTTAATTCGCCACTTCCTGGAAGGTGAGTAAATTGAAGGTAACCTGAATAAATAGAGTTGCCGATAATATAAGCGAAAATCCCATAAACTACTACCGTAAAGGAAAGAGGAACTACCAAAAGGCCGTCCAATCCGTCAGCAAAATTGACAGCATTAACAATTGCCACAAAAACAAAAATTATAAATGGCAAGTACCACCAACCTAGATTAAGGACGGGATCTTTAAGAAAAGGGAGATAAAGTTCGGAGGAAATTTCACCAGGGATGGGTGAAATCGAAGGTGATAGAATAATTAATCCAAAAATGAGACCCAATAATGCTTGGGAGAGAATCTTTGCAATTTGTGATAAGCCACGGTTACTATCTTTATGTTTAACTTTGAGATAATCATCTAGGAAACCCAATAGGGCAAACCAAGCCATACTTAGTAATGACAGCCAGGTGAAAAGGTTTTGTAGATTGCCCCACAAAAATATACTTATAAATATTGATGTGATTATTAGAATTCCTCCCATGAGCGGTGTGCCAGCCTTAGAGGCAGAGGATGGAATAATATTAGATCGTGGGGTATCTCTAAAATTGTTAACGTACAATAGCCGGATAATCCATTCCCCCAAGAATAGAGTAACTCCAAAGCCTGTAATTGCAGCGCATATAGCTCGGAAACTTAGATATTGGAACAATCTTAAAAAAGAAAGAGGTTCGATAGTATCAAAAAGATAATTAATAAAATGAAAAATCATCCGTGCCTCACGAAGTTTCCATGCGTTCGTTGATAATGTCGGTTAAGCTAATAAGAGCTTGTTTGATTGGAAAATTTGGATCGAAATGGTTACAGGTGATCAAAATCATATCGAGTTCTTTACGAAGAACCACTAAGTCATCTATTAAATCTTTTCTCACAAGAGTGCTCATCGTATTAAGAATAGCCTCGCGGACCTGCCAATTAGAATCCTGGTAGTAGGGACGTAAATCGGTGAGTATTCGTCCATCTCCTACTCGACCCATTGCGACTATAGCTGCTGATCGAATTTCAAAGGAAGAGTCTTCTAAAAGGCAACGTAACCGATTGAGAAGTTCTTCATCTATATCGTGTGTATCCGGGCATAGTACAGCAAATGCTCGAGCCACAGCCGTACGTACCTCATAGTATGGGTCTGTCAGAAGATCAAGAAAAGTACTTCGGACAGATTCGTTGTAAATCCCAAGCTTACTAATAGCGATGACACTATTGCGTCGGATAAAACCTACCTGCTTATAGTCTCCACCAAAACATCGTTGAATGATAGGGGCCGGAGTTTTGTCACGGAGTATTGAGAGTAGAAATGGGAGCCGTTCTCGGTAGCCGAGGAGTCCGACTAACTTAACCCCTTCATTTCGAATTTGCCAACGGGAATCTTTGAGAAATCCATCAATACGGTACATAAGATATTCGGCGCCTACAGTATCTATGAAAGCCCGGTCATAAGCTTTACTAAATTGCTGAACAAGGGCAAAAGCTGAGGGGATAGGAGTATTTAAATGTCGGGAATTATCAATTTCTCTAGAATCCCCAACTGATAGACCCTTTTGAGGTGAAATCCTATCCTCCAGAAGATCATCTATCTGGTCTACAATACGTTGCAATCCTCCTGCATCCAACGCCGCTTTTGTTTGTCGAGACATTGTTTGATGAAGATTAGTATTATCCAGTATTCCAAGGGCCAAATCGGAGAGTTGTTCATTATTGACGATACTTATAATCTGACCATTTTCGTGGCATATTGATTCATATATAACATAAGCTGCCCCATTTGAGGCGAGTATTTTTGCATTTATAGCTTGGTGGTCGCCTGGTGCATATGGGAGTGGTATTAGGATAGATGGGATACCACAGATTCCAATTTCGGCAATAACACCAGCACTAGAACGGCTAATAACCAAGTCACTTGCGGCATATAACTTGTGAATTTCGTGTGAATAATGAGATTGGTGATATCTAGATATTTGCTCGTCGCTTAATTCAAGGCTGACTAGGTACTCTCGGGTATCTTTTACAGCCTGGTAATCGGTGTTTTTTGTGTCCCCAGTTAGGTGAATAACATGGATATTATTTCTAGTAAGAAGCTTCGGGAGTGCTTTTACTATTGCTCGATTGATGGATCTAGCACCAGATGAAGCACCAAAAACAAATATGACTTTGGCGTTGGTTGGCAAATTTAGTGAAATACGCGCGTCTTCCCTAGAAATACTACCAATTTCCTTCCGTGCCGGATATCCTACCCACTCCCCCTTCCGAGGAGGGAAATATTTAAGAGATTCTTCAAAAGTAACTCCTATCAGGTCTGCAATACTAGCCGCTAGTTTGTTTACCTTTCCTGGGACGATGTTTTGTTCGTGGACGAAACACCGCCAATCTTTAGAGAGACCAAAAATATTTAGGATTTTATAAGCCAGAAGAACAGGGCTGCTGGCGTACCCTCCCGTAGCTACAATCATTTGTGGCCGATGCCGTAACAAATGGATAAGGCTTTGTAAGATGCCGATGCAATTAACTATTCCAAAGGTTACAAGTGCCTTGACGCCGAATTTAGTGGGTAATCCCTTTGCGTAAACGAGGTGAATTGGGTAGCCACGTTTAGGTACTAGAATAGCTTCCATTTTTCCTCGGGCACCAATATATATAATGCGAGCCTGGGGATTTCGAGAACGAACTTCGTCAGCGATAGCCAACCCAGGGTATATGTGTCCCCCGGTTCCTCCCCCAGTAAAAACGTAGGTAACTGCAGATGAGGTCAGGGCTTTTTCGGTGTCCATTCGGTTTGTTGTATCATCTTGCAAAGTCAATTTAGGCATAGTGTTTGGTGTTAGGACTCATTGGTGGATCCCGGGTATCCTGAAGAGGTAACATGACCTATAAGAACCACCAAATTATCAAGATCATCTCCGTAGTTCTAGGAGGTTAGGTCAGAAAATAATGGTGTTAATCCTTGACCAACAAGCACCACCGATCTGATTTCTGTGGAATATATCGAAATGTAGTCCCAGGCTAAGTTCTGTCAAGCCGTAATATGATGGAGATATGTGCTCTAGGGCATTTGTTAGAATAAAAACTATAACAATATTTCCTACCCCGACTGTTAGTTTATAATATGAGCTAATGTATGCTTGACAAATATTAGCTCGTATTATATAATGGTTTATTAATTATGTAATCTAGACCTACCGTGATTGAAGGCGGATACCACGGTAAAACAACATTAACGGAGGAGTCAAATGCGAGGTATATTGGTACTGCTATCCATGACATTAATCATGGGATGCGCAACCGAGATCGAGACCTTTGAGGAACTCGTTGAACGTTTGGATGCGACAGAGCAGGAAATTCGGGCTAATCAGGAAGAGATTGCATCTTTGATAAAGTTGTACAATGAAACTAACCCAGAAAATCAGGTTGATGCTGCGTCATTAACCCAAATGGCTTTGAATCCTGACCACGAAGCTTTATTAAACGAACTACTAGCAAGTGAGTCTGATGTTTCTTACCGTGGTCTCGTTCAGCAGATTTTAAATACACGGGGCGAGGTTGCTGGGCTTCAAGAAGAAATGCAAGCCCTAAGAAATGACTTGCCGGCGCCGCATACGGTACAACGTGGAGAATCCCATCTCCAGGTAGCACTCCAGTATCTAATTGAAAATCATGGTCTTTCGTCGGCGGAAGCTCGCGAAGCTGTGGCAGAGACTGCACTAGTTGAAAGTGTTAATGTAGGAAACCAGGTGTGGTTATTATATAAGGATGGGACTTTGGGTACTTACGTTACACAAGGTACAGCAGACATGTCCCCAGGACGTGCGCAGCGGATAGCTAGGGCACGTATCAACCGCAAAATTGCGACATTGACTGATGAACGGGATGCGGCTCAAGCGCGGGCGGCTTTTGTAGCAGATTCACTTAACCAAGTTAAGGATATGCTAGAAGAGCGGATTGTATTTCTACGCAGTGAAGAAGACCGACTTAATGGTCAAGTGTCCATGCTAACTGAAGCTCGCGATGCGGCTTTGGCCCAAAGGGATACGGAAGAAAAAGGTAAACTGGAAGCTGAAATGAAGCTGAATTCAATATTTTTTGCGGTCAATACTATGGATCACTGGAAAGATGTAAAAGTAATAAGAGATCCATTTTTTGGCGGCCCTCGGGTAGAAAAACTATCGGGTGTAGCATTTTCACAATCTCAAGATCTTCGTGACGGTAATGTTCTTACAATTGACCGGGCGGATCACCCATCATTGAAACGTATCAAGAAGGTAGATGTTTTTCCTCGAACCTTTAGAAACGGTCAGGATTATGTGGTGGCTTTTCATCCGTCTGGTGATAAAGTATCTATCGAACTGCTAATCCCAGATAATTTTTCTGGTCAGAATGTTCTTTTTGCTTTGAGAGACTAACGTTCATAACTTTTTAGAAAAAATTTGAGCCAAAATATTGTTAACGTAGAAACGAAGGCGGGTCGCAGGAATTCAGGCTACCCGCCTTCGTTTGGTTAGGAGCTGCCCTGTATGCAGTGGAAAAAGGTACGTATCGTCCTTATTTTGTTAGTGATTTTTACCTCACTTTGGTATGTCTATCCTTCTGTTAGAATTTCCGATTATTGGCAGTATTCTCCCATTAAGGATAGTCTCAGTCCTGATCAGATTGATGCTATAGATGCTGACCCTCTGCTAGTTTTAGAAGATAAGGTCGCTCTCAAAAACTTAAATCTAACAAAAGATGATCGAGATAGGTTCCAAGACCAATCAATACGGTTAGGGTTAGATCTTCAGGGTGGTGTCCATATTAAACTTGAAGTAGACAAGTCTAACCTCCCCCCTGAAGAGGCGATTGATGTAGTAGAGCGAGCTATGCAGGTAATTTCTAATCGGGTCAATGAATTTGGGGTTACAGAACCAATTATTCAACAGGAAGGTGAAGATCGTATAATTGTGGAGTTGCCAGGTTTAAAGGATATTGACAGGGCAATGACGCTTATAAACCAGACTGCCCAATTGGAATTTAGATTGCTTCGTGAAGGTGGTGAATTAAGGTCGATACTGGAGCGAATAGATGCTTTGCTTGCAGCTCGAAATACCTCTTTTGTTCCCTCAGATACAAGTTCCTTAATTCCAGGGACAGATATTACTGTCGAGAGAACCCCTTTCCTTAGTCTCATTGATATATCTGATAATGAAATTATTGTCCCAGTTAGTAATATTGCTAGAGTAGATGAAATACTAGCCCAACCTCAAGTACAGAGTTTCATCCCTGACGGTTCAGAAATACGAGGTGGGGTTGAACGTACTACCTCTAATGGTCAACGGATCAAATCTTATTTTTATATGAATGCCCAACCAGAACTAACAGGTGCAGTTTTGGCAGATGCTTATCCGCAAACCGGTACAGGAATGGATATTGGAAGTTTAGGAGTGGCTTCAGTTGGTTTTACAACCACCGACGATGGAGCTAGAACCTTCTCTCGGGTTACAGGCAATAACATTGGTCAGCGCATGGCTATAGTTCTAGATGGGAGAGTATTTTCGGCTCCTGTTATCCAGGGACGTATTCCAAATGGTAGGGGGGAGATAACTGGCATAAATTCCCTTGAGGAAGCTAAGGATCTAGCTATAGTTTTACGTGCAGGTGCTTTGCCAGCTCCAATGCAGATCATTAGTAAATTTGTTGTGGGGCCGTCACTCGGTGAAGATGCTATTAATTCGGGGAAATGGGCTTCAATTTTGGGATTAATATCGGTAATGATTTTTATGGTAATATATTACCGGACAGCCGGGTTAATGGCAAATTTTGCCCTGATATTAAACCTTTTATTTCTGCTCGCAGTATTAGGAGCTTTTCAAGCGACATTAACCTTGCCGGGGATAGCTGGAATTATACTTACAATGGGAATGTCAGTTGACGCCAATATACTTATATTCGAGCGAATAAAGGAAGAACTGAAGTCGGGACAAAAGACAATACGTCAGGCGATTGATAGTGGTTATGGAAATGCTCTCCGTACCATAGTTGACGCCAATATAACCACGTTAATTACAGCATTCGCTTTGTATGAATTTGGTACCGGTCCTATCAAGGGATTTGCGGTAACTTTAGGGTTTGGGATTCTGATAAGTATGTTCACCGCTATTTTTATCACTAGATCTTTATTTGATGCCCTTATTGATCGTTGGCAGCTCTTTAAAGTTAGTATAGGTACAGCTGATCCCTTCGGCCGTATTTTCTTCGGATTTATGCGATTTGGGAAGGTAGCGTTTTTCATTACTTGGTCTATCATCATCGTTGGACTTTCCACAATTATTATCCGAGGAGGTGTGAACTGGGGTGTTGATTTTCAAAGTGGTTCATTGATTGAAATGCAATTTGATCCCCCGGTCCAGGTCCAGGAAATTCGACAAGCTATGAGTAACGTTACTATCGGGAACGAGAGTGTCAATCTTAGTCGGAGTGAGATTAAATCAATTGGAGAGGAAGGGAATATCCTCATACGTGCCGCCGATAGTGATTGGAATGAACAAAGAGTTGCTAGTGCTGTCAAAGTTACTCTAAGAGAAAAATTTGCTGAAAACCTTAAAGGTGAAGAACAAGATTGGCTGAGGCAGGAATTTAATGTTAGTCCAAAGATAGGGAAGGAACTTACATTCGATGCATTGGGAGCTGTTGGTGCTTCGATCATTGGTATAGTCCTGTATATTACCATGCGCTTTAGGCAGGTCAACGGCTTTCGTTTTGGTATTGGAACGATTGTGGCGCTGATTCATGATGTTCTTATTGTCTTAGCTCTAATAACATTGGTTGATGAGGAACTAACTATGGCGGTAGTTGCTGCCTTGCTAACCGTTGTAGGGTATTCTACTAACGATACGATTGTTGTTTATGATAGGATAAGAGAGAGCCTAGGCCGAACTAGAACAGAAGGTTTCTCTGGGGTGGTAGATCATAGTATCAATGAATGTTTAAACCGTACCATGATGACCTCACTCACAGTTTTACTAGTTCTGGCTTTTCTCCTAGCGGGAAGTGCCTCGACCAACTGGGGTTTTGCTTTAGCCCTTACTTTTGGGGTGATAACAGGAACCTATTCTTCGATCTTTATTGCAAGTCCAATTGTTGTTTGGTGGCAAAACTGGATCGCGAAAAAACGTGAAAACCTGAGGCGTGTCAGAAAATCCCAACGCTCGCAAGTTTAAAGGTCTCAGTTAGAAAAGTTCTGGAACCTATGTCGCCAGCCGAACGTATTGAAACTCTGCGCCGGGAAATCCAATCACACGATTATCAGTATTTCATAATCGCTAATCCAGTAATTAGCGATTATGATTACGATATGCTGTTAGCTGAACTTCAGGAACTAGAAACGAAAAACCCCGATTTAATTACCGTAGATTCACCGACTCAGCGTGTGGGAGAATCTATTTCCTCTACCTTCCCAATTGTTGAACACCGAATTCCAATGCTGTCTATCAGTAATACCTATAGCGAAAGTGAGATAAAGGACTTTGATCATCGTATTCGCGGACTAGTTGGCGAACAAAGGGAATATAGCTATGTGGTTGAATTAAAGATTGATGGCGTGGCAATCAGTCTACAATATGAAAATGGTCTCCTAGTGCAAGGTGCGACGCGGGGTGATGGTGATCAGGGTGATAATATCACGTCAAATCTCCGAACAATCCGATCGATCCCTCTTAGCATTAAAGAGACCTCTCCGCTGTTTAGTAATTTTGAAGTCCGGGGTGAAGTTTACCTTCCGCATCGTGGTTTCCAGCAATTAAATGCTGTTCGAGCAAAAGAAGAACAACAACAATTTGCAAATCCTCGTAACGCAACAGCTGGATCGTTGAAACATCATAACCCTAGAGTAGTGTCCCAGAGACCTCTTAGAGTTTTCATCTATGGGTTACATTTCGAGGACGAAACCAATGTACTAAGAGAACATCCTATATTAGATGGTCAATATCAGAGGCTCCATTGGTTGACTAAAAGAGGGTTTCCCACTAATACTGAATCCCGCCGATTTGAAACTATATCTGAAGTAACAAAATTTTGTAGTGATTGGGAAAACCACCGTTCTGTATTACCATATGATATAGATGGAATGGTGATTAAAATTGATTCTATTTCCTTACAACAGGAATTAGGGACGACCCTAAAAAGTCCTCGCTGGGCTATAGCTAAAAAGTTCGCAGCTCAGCGTGTGACAACCAAACTGAAAGATATTAGATTTCAAGTGGGCCGGACGGGGGTTGTGACTCCGGTTGCCGAACTTGAACCTATATTATTAGCAGGATCTACGATTAGCCGAGCTACTCTACATAATGAGGATGAGGTTCGTCGTAAAGATCTCCGTCTAGGGGATACGGTATTTATCGAAAAGGGTGGTGACGTTATTCCAAAGGTTATTAGCGTCGACATGTCTAAACGCAATAAAGAAAGTACACCTTTCATAATGCCTAAGACCTGCCCAATCTGTCACTATCCGTTATTTCGTTCAGAAAATGAAGTAGCTATACGTTGTGAAAATGCGGCTTGTTCAGCCCAAATGTTGGCTCGAGTTACCCATTTTACTCAACGGAAGGCTATGGATATAGAAGGTTTTGGTCCAGCTGTTACTGAACAAATTATCGAGTGCGGATTAATTCAAGACGTTGGGGATATATTTGAATTAACCCGGGATCAACTTTGTCATCTGGATCGTATGGGGCAAAAATCTACAGATAAGTTACTCCAGAGCATCACTACTAGTAAGCAACAGCCTCTTGAAAGGCTTCTTTTTAGCTTGGGTATACCTCATGTTGGAGAACGTGCGGCTCAATTGGTAGCAGTTCAGTGTGAAACTATAGATGCTATTATTTCTATTTCGGAAGAGGAACTTGTTAAAATTCCCGAAATTGGTCCTAAAATAGCAGAGAGTATAGTATTTTTCTTCCAGAATTCACGAAACCTTGAGATAATCCAAAAGCTGCGAGTAGCAGGACTCAATATGCAGCAGATAAAGACTAATAGCGATACAGTTCATAAGGTATTTCTAGACCGGACTTTTGTTATCACGGGAACGCTAATCAATTATACTCGAAACAACATTTCGGAAATGATTATAGCAGCTGGTGGACGCGTTGTAAAAAGTGTCAGCCAAAAAACCGATTTTCTCGTAGCTGGAACAGACCCTGGTTCGAAACTGCAGAAAGCAAATTCTCTTGGAATCAAAGTTCTTAGTGAACAGGACTTCGAAAACCTTTTTGAAACTGAGGAGTGACATGAAGTTGTATGGAAGTCAATCTATGGTTGGTCCCCTAGAGAAGGTTTTAGTTAAACGGCCTAAAGAAGCGTTCAAAAAACAGAGTCAAATTAACCATAATTGGGAATCTCTTGGTTATCTTGTAAGACCTGATTTTGATGCTGCGGTCAATGAATTCAGTAGATTTTTATCTATACTTGAGTCTTCAGGAACTGAAATAAACTTTCTGCCCAAAGATAACAGAACTGGTTTAGACTCTATTTATACGCACGATCCAGTGGCAGCAGTAACTAACTATGGAGTGATCTTGGGTAGTATGGGGAAAAATGCTCGTAAGGAAGAGCCCCAAGTACAAGAAGCTTGGTATAAAGAAGCGGGAATACCAATAATCGGAAAAATCAACTATCCCGGAACTATTGAAGGTGGGGATGTAGTATGGTTAAGGGAAAATATGGTTGCGATAGGGCTTACTTATCGTACGAATAAGGAAGGGATTAAACAGTTTCAATCGATAGTGAAACCTCATGGAGTTGAGGTATTACCAGTCCCAATGATCCATTGGGACGGCCCAGATGCAGTTTTACATTTAATGTCTATTATTAGTATGCTTGATACTGATCTTGCAGTTGTTTATGAACGTCTCTTGCCTATACCTTTTCGGAGCCAATTAATTGATCTAGCTATTAATCTTGTTAATGTCCCCGACCAAGAATACGAAACCCTTGGCTGTAATGTATTAGCTGTAAAACCTCGTAATGTTCTGATACGAAATGGAAACCCGATAACAGTAGAACGGATGCGCCTGCTAGGTTGCACGGTTCACGAGTTTTTTGGTGATCATATCTGCTATCCAGGGAGTGGGGGGCCGACTTGTCTGACTCGTCCTATCTGCAGGAAATATTGATATAGCGTAAGATCCAACTTAGGATAAAAAATGAATACTTATCGAGTAGGGCTAATTGGTATGGGTAATATCGCTCGTGCTCATGCTGCTGGCTATCAGGACGTCAAAAATGCAGAGATCAAATTGGTTGCTGGATCAGATATTAATCCTGACAGCGACCATGCACGCGATATAGTAGATAAATTTGGAATTAGGATGTACAAGAATTACCATACAATGCTAGCTAATGAAAGCCTTGATATTGTTAGTATCTGTGTCTGGCCGAGTGAGCATTGGACTGCTACTATCGCAGCAGCCCAATACGGGGTGAAGGCTATCTTATGTGAAAAACCTATGGCATTATCCCTGGCAGAAGCCGATAGTATGATCGAAGTATGTGAAAACAACGATGTAATCCTAGCAATTGGCCATGCCCATCGTTTTTCAGCACAGACAGTGAAAGCAAAAGAATGGATAAAAAGCGGTGAGATCGGTGATATTTCTATGATATGGGGACACTGTTCGCTTGATCTCATGAACAATGGTACCCATGTTATAGATCTTATTAATTACCTCAATAATGATACTGCTCCAAGCTGGGTAATGGGACAAATAGACAGGCGTACGAAGTCTAGCGGTCGACGTAATCATCCAGATATCGTATTTGAAGATATGGCAATTGGTCGAGTAGGTTACGAAAATGGGGTTGTGGGAGTTGTTGAACTGGGGGAGCGGGCAAACCAGAACTTTGCCTTCCGGGTGATCGGATCTGATGGGATAATTGAAATTAATCGTGTTGGAGGCCCACTTTTGCGGTTACTTTCAGGGTCATCGAATAGTAATTGGCAGATCCCGAAATTGCACCAAGGACATTCAAATATTCACCTAGAAATTGAAGAATTAATTGCCGCAATGGAAGGTCTAATAATTCATCGCTCCCATGCAAAAATAGCACGAGTTACACTCGAAATCATAGTGGGTATTTTTGAGTCATCTGCCCGGCGTTGTGCTATGGAATTTCCTATTAAAATTAGTGATTTCCCTCTAGATCGAATGGTCAGAAAAGGAATGGTGTAAGCTAAATATGAATAAGAATAATAATCAGCAAGGTAATCGACTAGCTGGCGAAACTAGCCCTTATCTCTTGCAGCATGCTTTTAATCCTGTCAACTGGTATCCTTGGGGTGAAGAAGCGTTAGAAAAAGCTAAGACAGAAGATATCCCAATTATGTTATCTATCGTATATTCTGCATGTCATTGGTGCCATGTTATGGCTCATGAATCCTTTGAAAATGAGGAAATAGCAGCTCTTATGAACCAATATTTTGTAAATATAAAAATTGACCGAGAGGAACGTCCTGATCTTGATGATATATATATGAATGCGGTTACAACCATGACAGGAAGTGGTGGCTGGCCTATGACCGTTTTTCTAACACCTGAACTCAAACCATTTTATGGGGGAACTTATTTTCCCCCAAAAGATCAGTACGGACGTCCAGGGTTTCCTCAGATACTAAAAGCTGTTGCTCAGTTTTACCGTCAACGTCGCAGTGAAGCAGAGATGCAGGGAGATAAACTGGTAGAACGTCTGGTTGAATTAAATGGATTTACTTTACAAACAAAAACACTTGATATTGAGTTACTAGACAGAGCTTCTGACGGAATATCAGCTTCGTATGACGAATTGAATGGGGGGTTTGGTACAAGTCCCAAATTCCCTCCTTCAATGACACTCTCGTTTCTCCTCCGTGATAACCACAGAACTGGCCGTAAATCGTCTCTGGATATAGTAGTTAATAGTTTGAAGAAAATGGCTAAGGGTGGGATCTACGATCATCTTGGGGGTGGTTTTCATCGATATTCGGTCGATGAAAAATGGTTAATACCGCACTTCGAAAAAATGCTATATGATAATGCCTTACTTCTCAGAACATATACCGAGGCATTTCAGGCTACAGGAGAGCCTCTTTTCAGAAATACGGTAACTGAAACTGGTTTTTATATTATTCGTGAGATGTTAAAACCTAATGGTGGATTTTATGCAACCCAGGATGCCGATAGTGAAGGTGAGGAAGGTAAATTTTATGTATGGACACCCGGTGAGATCCAGGCAATTCTAGGGGAAGAAAGAAGCACTTTGTTTACCCAATACTATGGTGTGGATGACGTCGGTAATTTTGAACAAGGGGCCAGCGTATTGCACCAAAAAGTTGAGTTGGAAGCTTTGGCAGACTCTCATAATCTGGATCCTGAAGAATTACGGTCAATCCTGGGTGAAGATAGATGTAAATTACTTAATCACCGTGAAAAACGAATTAAACCAGGGCGGGATGAGAAGATAATGACGGATTGGAATGGGTTGATGATTGGTAGTCTTGCCCGAGCGAGCCGTATTTTTGCTGAACCTCTCTTTCTCCATTCTGCTGTTGATTCAATAAATTTTATTTTAAAAGAACTTTATAAAGATGGTCGTATGCTGCATGTTTACAAGGATGGGAGAGCAAAATTTAATGGTTATCTGGATGATTACGTATTTACAATTTCCGCCCTCCTTGATCTTTATGAAGCTACCTTTGACCTAAATTGGTTCTTGCACGCTGTAAATCTTATGGATAGGACTCTTGAACAATTTTGGGATTCGAAAAAGAATGGCTTTTTCTACACTAGTAACGATCACGAAAAGCTCATTGTTCGACCAAAAACTCCCTATGATAACGCTATACCCTCTGGTAATGCTATAGCGATTCATAATTTACTAAGATTAGCTACTTTTACTGGAAAGCATGAATATCGGGAAAAAGCAGAATTAGGACTTTCTCTCTTTTCGGATTATATGGCAACCGCCCCTGGGGGATTTGGACAATTATTATCCGGGCTTGATTGGTTCCTTGATACTCCAGTAGAGATAGCTATTATTGGAAGTCTTGAAGATCCTAGGACTCAAGCTATGTTGAAGCTCATTGACCATACATTTTTACCAAATAAAGTTTTAGCTGTTCAGGATATTTCAAAACCTGAGTCAAACATTTCTGATTATATACCGCTACTAGCTAATAAAAAAGCTATTGGTGGTGTTCCTACTACATATGTTTGCAAAGATTTTGTATGTCAAAACCCTGTAACTACAGTTGAAGAACTCGCCCTGTTGTTGAAGAAAAGTTAATATCGGTGAATGTTGTCAATTTTTCTCGAGTGGCTTCGAAATTACGCAGGCGTTTATTCCTCCTATCCCCATAGATAGTTTCCCTGCGATTCCTTTTTGTGAGGGACATGCCGAGTCATAAACAAATTGGTTGTGAATATTACTAATTTCTGGATTTAATTCATCTGAGGAAAGTGATGTCGGGTATAATAGGCCTTTTTCATAACCAAGATACTGAGCCATTAGTTCCCACCCACCTCCAGCACTCATCCCATGGCCAAATGTCCCTTTTCGTGCTGTGACAGTTACAGCACTAGGCACCATTTCTAGGAGGTTTTCCATTTCTAGAAAATCTCCCGGAGTTGCGGTTGCATGTAGGTCCCAAGTAACAATATCTGTCGGTGAAATATTAGCTTTTTTGAAAGCCTGACCTACCGCCATCTGCGGACCTTCTTTTGATGGTGTAATGATATGATCTGCATCGGAACTCACACCTACTGCTAAAGGTTCCATACCGAGTGGTTTGAAACCTTTCTGGGTCATGTAGTCATAATCTCCGATGATCCACAGTACAGATCCGCCTGAAACATGAGTGCCACGGAGACCAGTTAGAGGTTTGGAGACAGTACCATCAGCTGCTGATACCCGCGCTCGGTGAAACGCTCCGACTAAAAGAGCTGAAGGAGGGGGATCTGAGGCTCCTATAACAACAGCCTTTGCCTCCCCTCGTTGTATAGCATCCATGCCAAGCTTAAGACATACACCAAAGGTTGAACAAGCAGCGACAGGTGCCATTGATAGTCCATGTATTTGTCCAATCATTGTGACCTGAGAAGCTGGTGTATTGTGAATATTCCAAATTAGATCGGCTGAAACACATTCCCAAGGAGGTTCGGGTGCTCCCCATTTGTCTTTCAATTGTTGTTTACGACGTTGTTTTTCTCGGATTAGTTTAAGTTTTCCAGATTCGACGGTTCCTTCAACAGTCAATTTTTCAATTTCAGTTAGATCTGAAAGATATTTTTTTAATTCTTCAGATTTGTCCCTCCAATAAGCATTCCAGGTTTCCTCTGCTTCGTCTCGTGACGCGGGCTTTGCTTGGTCTGGATTGAGCGGTAAGTCATGAGGGATATTTTCATTATTACCCATCTTTAGATATCTTCGGAGCTGTGAGTTCTGTTCGACGGAAGCCCAAAAACGATCCCAATTTCGCTGAGCTCGATAGAGATCCAGACTAATTCGACTAATCGTAGGAATATTCCCGACTCCAGTCCCAATGTAAACGTGAGCAGCTGTTCCTAAATTTTGTAGTTCATTTTCTAGGCCCTTGTTTTGTCCCAAGGCCTGGATAAAGGCTCCAATGGCGTGGAGGGTGGTAGGATCCATTTTGTCAACCAACCGAGGGAAACGGTTAGATGGAAACCGATCATCAATCCAGTTTTTGTAGTCCTGAAAATCGAAATCTGGTTCTCCAACTAGAAAATTATTTGGACCGAATCCATCAAACGCCCCAAGCCAGGTGTCTGATTTTTCTAAGTTTTGAGTGAAGGTTTCTACGTTAGGTGAACGGGGCGCTACGATACCCCAACCAAAAATACCAATCCTGGTCAAGTTAAACCTCAATAAAGTTTAAAAATCTATAGTTAAAGTAGTGTTAGTAAACCGGTTAATTAATATACTCTTTGCTTAGATTTACTCAAGGCAATTTACCTTAAAGGTTCAATCTCTTGACCAACAATAAATTTTATGAGTATAATGTAGTAGGGTTATATTAATATTATTATCAACATAAAATCAATATCCTGAGCTCAGATTTTATCATAGTGGGGTTTTGTGCGAACTTTTATAATCGGTGATATACACGGTTGCGCTTTTGAATTTGAACAAATAATTTCTAAATTAAGTTATGAACGTAACTCTGACCATCTTTACCTGACAGGTGATGCTTTTACTAAAGGGCCTAACCCCGCCGAAGTGTGGAACCTTATCCAAGATACTGGTGCAAAAATGGTTTTAGGTAACCATGATGTCCGACTATTGGATATACTAAGGTTACACCTTTCAGGTTCTTTAGACCTTACCAAGAATCCTCTTTATCAGAGGTTAATACCCCAGTTGGAGCCGGTAGCGGATTTAATGATCCCTTGGCTGGAAACATTGCCTCTATGGATTAATAACCCTAGTTTTATTTTAGTTCATGCAGGGATAAATCCAGAAAAGGGCTTAGCAGGTACTTCACGGGAAGAATTCCTTACTATTAGAACCTGGCCACCGGTAGACGATATTAAAGCCCCCCGTTGGTATGAGGAATACCATCCTAATAATAAATTGGTAATTTTCGGACACGATGCTCCCATCGGCCTTATTATTAAGCGGAGAGATGATGGGGCACCTTATTTAATAGGTTTGGACACAGGGTGTGTTTATGGAGGGTGCTTAAGTGCCTATATTTACGAAGAAGATACTGTAGAACAGATTAAAAGCCAACAGATACCCCGAACCTTTTTAAAAACCTAATTTTCTCAAATATGCCATATGTAAAGATCTCTTTCTGTTAATGGTAAATTTACCCATCTTCCGCCGCATTGATGGCTTTCGGCAACCGCGATACAAGCTTCAGTTATGTGATGAGTGACTTCAATATTCCCACGGCTTTTTTTACCATTTTCATAAGCGTAAATAAGATTTTCAAGGCATTCCCTAACAGTACTATGGGGAATTGCAGGTTCGATAGCTGACTCATGCCAAATTTTACTGCTTTTTTCAGAATCTAAAGCTTTCCTGAAAGATACGTTGTTTCCATTATTTAGGGTTCGGATTGATCCTCGTGATCCAATTATTTCAAAATCCCAGCACCCAACCGGTACAGATAGAGCGCGAATGCCGTTTTCAAATTGTAATTCAAAGGTTGCAGGGGGGTCGTACGGAATATGCTGTTTAGCAATAACATAATCGCGAGGAATAAGTTCGCCTCGCACCGCAGCAATTGGTGGGTCTCCAATTAGCCAAGAAATAGTATCTATCGAATGAATATGGCCATGCATCAATGTTGTTGGGGCACAATGAATTACCATTTTGGGTTCACCTATATCCCCACGTAAAACAGCATTACGAACAATTTTATATCGATTGTCAAATCTACGAAGGACTCCTGTATTGAATACCGTTTTATTTTTTAACACGGTACTTTTGACTTTATCAGCCGCTATCATAGAACTAGCCATTGCTTTTTCAATATAAAGCATAGGAACACCCATTGTAGACAGAGCAATAGCTAATTCAGCATGAGAATCGCCTCGAAATGATGAATTTGGAGCCTTTTTTGCAGGTTTTTGAAGCCCTGATGCTGTGGTACATACGGCAACTATATCCAGTTCTTCATTTTGAACCATCTCGGTAAAGTCCTCATATAGAGCATGGACATCCCAACGTTTTTCGAATTGGGCTCTACGATCAGGTAAAAGATCACACCCAGAAACAATTTCCAACTGATCGCTAGCTTGGCAGGCTGCCGCTATAGAATAAGGTAGAGGCGTATGGCCTTCGTCATCTATAGTGCTTCCCATTCTGCCAAGGCCTATTATCCCAATGCGATAAGTTTTCATATTAGCCCTCCGAGCTCAACTTAAAGTAAAGTCGTTTTATAACATTTCTCTTGAAGATACGATTATAGATATCAGATAGCAAAAAAAATACCTGTGTGTAGGTAGGGATAATTATATTGACAGCTACTTAGGCTCTAATTTGTTTATAGGATCAAGAAGTAGCAACTATTTAATCACCCAGTCAGGCGAACAAAAATATACCACAACCCGATGAGAATATAGGTTAATGTAACTACTACCATAATAATTTGTGTTAAGGGGTGGGGTTTAACCCATGATGGGAAAGCTCGAGGAACCAGAACATAATTTAAATATATTAGTCCCGGGCAAAAAAGCCCCATAGCCATGAAAGCGATGACTCCCCGGATAATCAGTAAGTCTCCCGGTTGTGCCAGGGGGAGTGTGACTGTTGTAAGAATGGTAAAAAGTATTATGAATCCGTAATACAATGTACGGAAGTGGTACTGGCGAGCTCGTTTGACATTGGCGTAGATAAAGTCAGCTTGCATCCGGGCGAAACCATCAGTAGACTGTAGCCAGGCATCACATAAAAAAGCAGCAGCAACAACCAAAAATATTATTTTGCCAATAGTTCCCCAACTCACTTCGAAAAAGGCAGATTGTACGACAGCAATTTCCCAACCGGAGGGGACGATTCCTTGAGGCATTAGTAGAGCCCAAGCCAACCAGCACATTATAATAGTGGTTATAAGATTTAGTCCAACAGCCAAGCCAGATTCCATATGGAGATATCGCATGAACTTACGGTAGTTCCTATGATTAGATTCAGTGTTTTCAAAAGCATATCCGGTAGCTGATATTGGTTCCGGGGCACCACGTAGAGGGCTTGTTATACGTCCAAGATAACTGGCCATACCCACTCCCTTATCCCGCATCCAATAGGAAAGGAAAAGTTGACTAAATCCGCCAGCGCCGGCAAAAACAATAGCTGTAAGAACAGTAGATAAGTCAGCCGGATCCCAATTAGGTGGTTTTTGGTATCCTGGGGAGAGTAAGACCCCGAAGAACTCACCAGCAACAGCTAGAACAGGCTGTTGAAAAACAGCAAAAAGAATACCTACAATAGTAATAACAACGACGGTCATAGTAAGGCGTTCTACTATAAGGTATACCACTCGACCCAAAAATAGAGTTGCTAGATAAATCCCGATAGTCAGATAGGCCCAAAACAACGATTGGCCTCTAACTGTCCATCCATAGGGAAATCCTGTCAGCTCAGCCAGAGCCCCACCTCCCGCAGATGCATAAGCACCGAACCAGATATTTTCGAGGAAAACACCAAGCCAAATTAACGTAACATACCATTTTCCAATCCGACTAAATCCAGTTAGTGCTGTTTCACCCGTCATGATTGTATACCGAGCAATTTCCACGTTTACCCAGTATTGCATAAGTGATGCCGGTATCAGGAGACCAATAAAGGCAGCACCGTATTTAGCTGTAAGGTAGGGCCACCAAATAAGTTCTCCACTACCTTGAGCTAACCCAGCCCAAACAATTCCTGGACCAATATATTTCAACATTCCAGCAAAAGTTGGCACAGTTGCCATCTTTAGAGGGGAAAGGTGCCCGAGCGGTCGAGTATTATTAGTAGAAGTTTCAGTGGACATTCAGAAAAATCTTTAGTTTTTGATTAAATTAATTTGAGAGAAAATTATCATCAGCATATTACGTCTGGCTAAGAGATAGTTCAAGGTCAAAATTTAATACCATTGACGGAAAACAATCTTATTCGTAGTATCAAGCTTACTCTTGTAATATTTGTAGTGCTGAAAAATCATCTTAAAGGTACTTGTTATGTTAAATTTCCCTATTGTAGATACCCATGTCCATTTTTGGGACCCAAGTTTTTTACGATACAGTTGGCTGGATGAAATCCCTATACTAAACAAGCGGTATTTATTGGAGGAATATAGAGAAGCATGTGGAAAAATACACGTCGACCAATTAGTTTTTGTTCAATGCGAATGTAACTCGGGGGAGAATTTAAAGGAAGCACGATGGATCTCCGATTTGTCTCGCAAGGATAAGCGGATTCGGGGAATTGTCGCTAATGTTCCAATTGAAAATGGAACGAAAATTAAAGATGATCTTGATAAGTTGGTTCAAATACCCTTAGTCAAGGGTATCAGGCGTTTGTTGCAAGGAGAAACAGTAGACTTTTGTTTACAATCGAACTTTGTAGAAGGTGTTCGAGCTCTACCAGATTATGATTTGTCTTTCGATTTATGTATATTCCATCCCCAATTAACAAATACTATTGAACTAGTAAGGCGATGTCCTGAAGTATCATTTGTTTTGGATCATATTGGTAAACCTGATATAAAAAATAAATTATTTGATCCGTGGAAAGTTGAGTTAGAAAGGCTGGCTGAATTCCCTAACATTTTCTGTAAAATTTCTGGAATGGTCACCGAGGCAAACATGACAGATTGGGTACTAGAGGATCTTAAGCCATATATCGATCATGTGATTAATAGTTTCGGGATCGATCGGGTTATGTTCGGAGGGGATTGGCCCGTCGCGGTCCAGGCATCTGATTATCCCCGTTGGGTTGAGACTCTTTGTTTGGCTACAAGCAGTTTCTCCGAATTAGACCAACGCAAGCTTTTTAGAGATAATGCTATCTCCTTTTATCGTCTTTAAAAAAATATATGATTTAATCTCATGTCATTAGCTTCTCTACGAAATAACCTGCAACCAGATGGCCCAGTTCTGGATATTCACGTACATCCTCTAAATTGTTTTGGCACATTTAAGCCATCTTCCCCCAAGGAGGATGCAAAAATACTGATTGCGCGGGCAGAGCGATCGGGAATTACAAAAATGTGTGTATTTTCCTTGTACGAAACTACACCATACGAGCCCACTCCTGAACAATGCCAATGGGCTAACAACTATGTGCTCTCTATGCGTGATGTGGAACCAGATAAAATTATTCCATTCTGTTATGTGACACCAGCTTTTCCACATGAAGCCGTAATGGAGATAGAACGTTGTGTTGGAAACCATGGTATGTTAGGAATTAAACTCTGGGTTGCACGTAGAGCAAAAGATATTAATTTAGATTTAATTATGGAGGCAGCTATAGCCTATGATGTACCAGTTCTACAGCATGCTTGGCTAAAAAGTATGGGTAATCTTGCTGGAGAATCTACCCCATTTGATGTTGCTGATCTTGCCCGACGCCATCCCAAATCAAAAATAATAATGGCTCATCTCAATGGTGTTGGATATAGAGGGATAGAAGCTTTGGTTAATTTGCCTAACGTTGTTGTTGATACATCGGGTGGAGATCCGGAAAGTGGAATACTAGAGGTAGCTATAAAGCGGCTCGGTGCGAAAAGAATTGTTTATGGATCCGATGCCCCGATACGTCATTTTGGTGTTATGATAAATAAAATTCTAGGTGCTGAAATTCGGAAGACTGATAAGCAGTCGATACTATGGAACAATGCATTGCGGATATTGAATATAGATCATTGAGGGAAATAAGGAATGTTTATAGATATAAATGCGTGGGCGGGTATGTGGCCAGGCAAGCCAAACATACCTTCCCAAATTAAACCGATCCAAACGTTGCTTTCCCAATATGGTATCGAATATATTTTTATGGCTTCTCTCGATGCCCCTTGGAGTGGAAGTCCTCATCTGAGTAATTCAATAATTTATGAAACTGAACAATACGATCATATCAGTCCTGTTCCTGTGATTGATCCTACATTGCCTACTTGGCCGATAGAATTAGACAAAGCTGGAGTAAAGATAATCAAATTATTACCCAATTACTGTTGTTTTAAGCTAAAAGAGGCTGATGAGCTTTTTGAAGAGGCTAGTCTTAAGGGTATTATTGTTATGGTACAGGTACGTATGGAGGACCCTCGTCGTCACCACACCCTTGCTAGGGTGCCTGATGTGCCAATCAAAGATATTATGGATGTTGCAGAATCTTACCCTAAACTGAAAATAATCCTTGGTGGAGTGAATACTCCATCAAGCTTTAATCTGATACCCCAGTTAAGGGCTAAACCAGACATATATTTAGATACATCTCAGTTGGATGGGATGGATAGTATCAAAATGTTAGTTGAAAAAGGCTTGGAAAGCCAATTGCTTTTCGGGTCCCATGCCCCAATGTTTATGCCAGCCGCTGGGATAGCCCGTGTCCTTAATGACCTCCCAGATGAAATAGCTATGGCTATCATGCGGGATAATGCGGCTAAGTTGTTAAATATTTGAGTTGAAGGAGGATCACTCCTATATTCTCCACTTTTCTAGTAGGGCTTCGTCGACCTTACTGGGTTCAATAATTTGCTCACCATCCTCATAATGACATGTTACGGGTGTTTCAAAATTTGCTTTCGATCCAGCGTATCGTACTGTTATACCTGCAATCTGGCGCAGATCTTTATCTGTTGGGATACCTTCTACTAATGTGGTTGGCCCCGTGATATTTTTTGTTTCTAATTTCCATCGACCAGAAGCATAACGGTCTAGAAATTTATTCTCTCCTTCTTCACGTCCAATAATTACTTTGACGTCGGGAGTTACACGGAAATGGCGACCCACTTTAAGCAACATAACATCATCCATGGTCAGATTTTCTTTGCCCTCATGCTCAAAAAAATCTAGGATACGACGACCAAAATTACGGTCTGTCAGAAAACAGCAACCGCCTGCTGGGGAAGGATAATCTTCTATATCGTAAATTGCTGCTAATTCCATTTGTTTTTGACGAGACCGACCTTGAATATCACCCAAAAGTTCTCGGTCAACCCATCCTTTTTGCTCAGGAACCGTTTCCGGAAGATGTTTAGCCGAAAGTGGGCGAAGTAAAAGCCCCTCTAGTTCTGAATCTCTATCGATGACATGCATAGGTTGTCGACGTTGAGACATAGGACGCTGGCCAAGAACTTCTCCTGTAAACATGAAATCAGCACCAATATCCTTCATATACTGGTGGGCTCTCCTGAACATAAAAATCCGGCAGTCAATACAGGGATTAACCGCTGATCCGTAACCATACTTAGGGTCAGTTAATACTTTGAGGTAATCTGGGCCAGATATATCAATCATTTCGACAGGTAGGTTCAATTTGGCTCCTGCCTGCAGGGCTTCATTACGTATCGGTTTGGCCCGTTTACGTGTTTTGGATCTCCGATTATGTTCAACTACACAAAAACCTGTATAGAAAGTAAGACCTTGAACTTCGATCCCTTGTCGCATTAACATAGCTGCAGCAATAGTACTATCAAGGCCACCGGATAGCAACCCGACAGCTTTTATAGTTTTTGTCATTCTTATTTCTCCTTATAATCCTATCGTTTTTATTACTGTATCAGCTACTTGCCGAAATGCCAGGGTTTGAGGAGAATCTGGATCACTCCGAACAATTGGTACGCCTTGGTCTCCCGCCAGACAAACCGCTGGATCAATGGGAAGTTCACCAACAAACGGTACATCTAGAGATTCACTTGCTCTCTTACCTCCACCCGTCGTAAAAATGTCTGTTCGATCACCGCATTTGGGACAGCAAAAATAACTCATGTTCTCAATTATTCCAAGTATGGGAACTTTTACTTGCTGGAACATTGCTACCCCACGCCTAGCATCAATCAGAGCTACATCCTGTGGTGTTGTCACTACCAATCCTCCGGTTAATGGGACCGACTGGGTTAATGTTAAGTGGGCATCTCCCGTTCCGGGAGGCATGTCAATAACAAGGCATTCTAGTTCACCCCATAGGACATCACCTAATAACTGTTGTACCGCCTGATGGACCATTGGACCTCGCCAGGTCACTGACTGATCTTCCGGAATAAGAAAGCCAAATGACATCATTTTGATCTCATGTGCTATTATGGGAAGTATTTTTTTTCCGACTACTCCTGGTTGGTCCTTGATCCCCATCATCGTTGGCACACTTGGACCATAGATGTCTGCATCTAATAAACCAACTCGGGCGCCGGTTTCAGCCATAGCGACAGCTAGATTCACCGAAACAGTGGATTTGCCAACCCCTCCCTTGCCACTAGCTACAGCTACTATCGTTTTAACCCCTGGTAAGTTAATCATACCAGACCCTTCAGCCCCATGGCTCTGAGTAGTAGCTGATTCTCCGGGGGGAGGCCCTGAGATCTGTACAGAGTGTACACCAGGGATATTTTCTACAGCTTCCCGTGCAGTGACAGTAATTTCCCCTCTAATCGCTTCATCTTGAGTAGAAAATGCTAAACTAAATGCTACTTGACCATCGGAAGCTTGCACATTTTTTACAAGGCCAATTGATACTATATCATGGTCAACTCCAGGGTATTTAATTTGCTTTAATCTCTCAACTATATCCTGTACAGTTACTTTGTCTGCCATTTTACCCTCCTGAGAAGCTAAACAATTTGCCAATTTGGAATAAACGAATTTATCTGAGGGTTGACCTCAGATTACATTAGGTGTCTTTTCTAACAAAAAGTCTGAATTCTCCATTATCTTGAATAGTTTCTACTAACGTATGTCCATGACTAGCACACCAGGCTGGTAAATCTTCTAATATTTGGTCGTCATCAGCTTGAACTTCTAAAATATCACCGTAAGAAAGTTGAGCAACAGCTTCAGCTGTCTTTATTATTGGTACGGGACAAAGTAAACCGTAGGTGTCCAGTATAGTATTAGGTTGTATCATTATGACTAAAAACCCTTTTTAATACTTACGTTCAAAAACATAAACCTGTTCTTATTATATTTGGGGATTATTAGTACCCATAATCTTTCGCAATTTATGTACTACGTTAACCAATGTGTCTAACACTTCTTCAATTTCACTTTCTTTTGTATTAGGACTTAATGAGACCATTAGAGAACAACGTGCTTCTGCCGGATTTCTACCGATAGCTATAAGTACGTGAGATGCCTTAGAGGCATGTGACATACATGATGATCCCATTGAAACAGCAATTCCTCGTTCATCAAGCATCAGAACTAATGATTCACTATCAACTCCTTTTATCCACAAATTAAAGTGTCCGGGTAAACGTTGTATAGGGTGCCCATTCAGCGATACCTCTGGCAGGCGGTTTTTGAGTCCATTCCAAAATAAAGCATCCAGTGTTTTAAGCCGGTGTTTCCTTCTAGGAAACTCATTGGTTATTAATTCTGCTGCTTTTCCAAATCCTATAATAGCAGGGATATTTTCATATCCACTTCGCCGACCTCCTTCCTGAGTTCCCCCCTCTATTTGAGGGCGAATCCGAGTTCCGGCTTTCAAGTAAAGTGCTCCCACTCCTGGGGGGCCATTAATATATCTTGCTGATATTGATAGAGCATCTACTTTCAGATTTTTAACGTTTATGGGCAAACGTCCCATTGCGCTGACTGCATCAGAATGGACTATAGCCCCCTGCTTGTGAGCAATGTCAGAAATTTCATGAATTGGTTGAATTGTACCGATTTGGTCATTAGCTAACATGACAGAAACCAGGATAGTATCTGGACGCATAGCCCGTAACACCTCATCCGGATCAACAATCCCATCATTGCCAACCGGGACCAGTGTAATTTCGAATCCGTGACGTTCTAGTGTTTTGGTACTATATAAAATAGCATGATGTTCGATGTTAGATACTATTATGTGACGTCCATATTTTTCCCGTGCTTGAGATAACCCTTTTATAGCTAGGTTGTCTGCTTCCGATCCGCTAGCTGTGAAGATTATCTCACCCAATTCAGAACCAATTAGATTAGCAACCATGCGACGTGATTCTTCGACTGCCTCACGCGCTTCTATTCCTAATTGATGCAGGCCTGAAGGGTCACCAAAACTTTCTCTAAGGTAGAACACCATTGAGTCGATTACGCGAGGATCAATCAGTGGTGCTGAGCTATGGTCGTAGTATTTCATGGCAGAGATCGGATGTCAGGATTTTGGTTCAACCCACTCCCGTCCTCCATCAGCCCAAATTTCTTTCTTCCAAATTGGCACTATTTGTTTTACCCTATCGATAGCATAGGAACATGCCTCAAATGCGTTTTTACGATGTGGAGTAGATACCCCGATCAGAATGCTTATCTCCCCAATGTTAAGGGCACCCACACGATGGATCATTGCCGAATCTTCAATTCCCCATCGGGTACGAATTTCCTCGCCAACTTGTTTCATCTTGGCTTCGGCCATTTCTGTGTAAGCCTCATACTCAAGTTTCAATGTTTTCCGTCCATCCGTATCTGACCGAACAGTACCAGCAAAAGTGACAACGGCACCATTGTGAGGTTTCTGAAGCCAATCGAAAAGATCATCCGGTTCTATTTTATTAGTTGTCACTTTATACACTTGCTTTATCGATCCTTAACAAACTTGATTGCCTCCACTAACTGGAGGTATGCAAGCTAATTCATCATTTTCCTTCAGTTGGACTTGCCGATCTGCATATTGTCTATTTACAGCCAGCATGATACTCTTTTTATAGTATTCTAAGGCAGGGTAATTTTCAATTAATTTTATAAAAGCTTCACCTACTGTAGAACCCGTTGGTATTTCTAAGATTATAGACGCAGCCCCAACAGCGTCCTTACATCCGGCGAAACACTTAACTATTATCCGCATGGCAATCTTTCTGTAGGGTTTTCTAAATAGACTAAAGCCGCGACACGATAAAACGAAAACCTTTAAATGTCAAGGCGGAGGTTATTTCTCAGTAGTATTCAAAATGTGGAAAATTTTAAATGTTTGCAAGAATTTACCAGAAAGCTTGTTGATTTAATAAATTATGGATAGCTAATCTAATACTGGATACTACTTCAACTTTCTTATCCGGTAATAGCAAGCAATAGTGGAGCCAGTGATAACCGTCCAAGCGAAGATAAGAAAAAACCATCCACTGGTTGTTAGTTCGGCAGTATGTTGTTCCATAAGTAGAAATTTTAATTGAAGTGTTTTCTGAAACGGTAACAAAATATAACCTTTATGATAACCAAAGCTGCGGTTATCTGTCAAGAAAATTCAGTTTATAATTAGTGCCATCAATTGTTCAAGGATAGCCATCTTGCGAAGAGGGGTTGCAAGTCTTGGGTCCTCACGTTATTTTTTATTGTACTATGAAACTTATCCTTAGTTTAATTTTATTACAAATCGGGATTATTACTTTAGAAACTTCGGGGCTGACAATCAGGCTCGATAGTGGTAAAAAGCATATCGTGACTTTTAATGAGGTAGACGATATAGCCCGAATGCAAAATGGAAAAGTGTTCCAGACACTAACAGATTGGTATACGCTCTGGGGGGGGCGGTCTGTCGTTTATCCCCAAATGCAGCTTCTAGCCTTCATTGATGAACCTAAAGGGCTATCGCGTAGGGCACCTCTGGTCCTTTCATTTCAACAGTATTTTCAGCTTCGTAGTGCTGCTCAATTAAAAAAGTTGTGGCGAGTCGCGGTTCTTTCTTACGTCTTCGAAACGAAGATGGTATCAACTCAGGAAGGGCTACTAAGACTTGATCTTCCAGTCAATTTACCAACATTTTTGGGTGGAGGTACTCCGGTTATTCGGATTATTGGAAATCAAAAAATTGAAATGGACATGGCTAGTGAGTGGGAAGAAGGTAGTACGAGTACCGCAACTAATCGGGTAACCCGCGCACCTAATGTCGCGATGAAACAGACACAGGAATTTACAGTGACAGGAAATATTGGTGAGAAGATAGAAGTTAACATAAAACAGAATAGTGAAGCGTTCACGGATTTAGACAACAACCTTTCTATTCGTTATCAGGATGTTTCGGATGATGGTATTGAAGGGAATGGCATACTAAAAAGCATAGAGGCAGGTAATGTCTCTCTTGAACTTAAAAACACCGAATTTACAGGATATACGCAACAACATAATGGCTTATTTGGCATCAAAATGAAAAGTCAACTTGGTAATTTTCATCTAACTGCGATTGCAAGCCAGGAGAAAGGTGAGGGCCAATCTGCATCCTTTCAGGCCGGATCCAAAGGAACAAGGCGGTTAATTAGGGATATTGATTTTAAACGGAGGACCTACTATTTCATCGATGAGCGGTATCGGCAGAGTTTTTCTGTTAGGGATGAAAATGGTTACAGGGTTGCCCCAGAAGATTCAGTTAGATTGATACAAGTATATGTGTCTGGACGGCTTACCATGACAAATCAGGCGAAGTTAGTAAATGCCAGTGCTTATCTGGATCCCCCGGTATATGATTCTGATGGCGTAATGATTCAAGGCTCAGATGCTGGAGAATTTGTAGAAGGGAAGTTTAAATATTTGGAATCGGATGAATTTTACGTAAATCAAAAATTTGGATATATAGTATTAGATGCTCCATTACAGGAAGATGATATACTAGCTGTCTACTACGAGACAGAGAACCAGGACGGTGAAATCAAAACAATTGGTCGTTTGGATAGTGATGTTCCAAAATTACGTCTACTAAAAAGACAACAAGAGCTTATACCAGAAATACTAGATAATCCATCACAATGGGGGACATGGCAGTATGAGTGGCGTAATGTTTATTCACTTGGCCAGACAGATATTGAACCAGATAATTTTGAACTAAAAATCTATCGCCTCAGATCCGAGGGTGAGCACGCTGAAATTAATGAGAATGGAACCCCTTACATACAGTTATTAGGGCTTGACCGTAGAGGGCTTGATCCTGGCTCCGAACCTGATAGATTAGTTGATATAGATTACGCATTAATTGATTTTAAACGGGGTGAGTTGATTTTTCCCGACCAATACCCTTTCGCACCAAATCTCACAAAATCTTCAGCTGGCCAATTAGCATATCCCGAAACTCAGGGCGAAGGTATTGCTGATGAAAGCCTTGAGTTCTATACTCTAACCAGCAACCTCATTAATAGTCAATTTAGTACATTACATAAATATTATCTGGAAGTTGAGTACCAAGATCAGTTGTCTCAGTACTCGTTGGGGCGGTCTAATATAATAGAAGGTAGCGAAATTGTACGACTCAATGGGCAACAACTTCAACGGGGATCGGACTATATAATTCTTTATGAGGTAGGCCAGATTCGCTTTACTAATGAAGCAGCCCTAAGTCCTGATGCAGAAGTGACCGTCCAATTTCAGTTTGCACCATTCTTCAAACCAGTATCGAATACATTATTAGGGCTTCAGGGTGAATACCAATTTAACCAAGAGTCTTGGTTGAAAGGTACTCTTCTTTATCGATCTGACAAATCTTTGGAACAGAAATCGAGAATTGGGCGTGAAACTGGCCGATATCTTATGTGGGGAATCGATACCCGTTTAGTTTTCAACCCAAATTTCCTGACATCATTCATGGATTTTATAGCGCCTGCTGATTTAAGTAAGACTGAATCTTCGTTAAGAATAGAGGGTGAAATATCTCAAAGTATACCAAATCCAAATATTTTGGGTGATGGATTCATAGACGATTTTGAGGGAAGCAAGGTAGAAACCGACCTGGGTGTCCGAAGAAGTGGCTGGCGACCAGCCAGCCCACCTGAAAACCAAACACATCTCCAGCGGGGGAAGCTAGTTTGGTATAACCCGATAGAGCAGGTTGATGTCCGCCAGATCTATCCAACTAGGGAAGTTACAGGTAGGGACCAATTGCAACATGTTCTGGTAATGGATTTCGATCCAAATGAACCCGACTTGCGATGGGGGGGGATTTCTGCTGATTCGACGTTCAATAGCCCATGGATACCATATGGAACTAATGACATCCTAAATCGTTGGGCTGGGTTAATGCATCCCTTAGCCAGAGGGGATGTCGATCAAACACGAAGCAGGTTCGTCGAGGTTTGGATAAATGGAAACCGTGGTAAGTTGCACATGGATTTTGGTGTAATTAGTGAGGATCTTAATGAAGATGGTAAACTTGATACGGAAGACGATAGAAGTGATGGGTTTGGAAATAATCTTTTAGAACCCGAGGAAGATATTGGAATTGATGGTCTCAAAGATGAAGATGAGTTTGGTTATGATCCAATAAGTAACCCAGATCCCCATGGAGATAATTTTACTTTTGAAGGTACAATCGATGGTTCGGTACCAATAGATCAGATCGATTATAGTAAAATTAACGGTCCGGAAGCCAATGCTACGGATCCTGATCGAAATAGGCGTCCTGACACTGAAGATCTTGATAATTCTGGATACTTAGAAAAACAGAATGATTATTTTAGTTTTGCCATAAATTTAAGTCCAGGACACGAAGACACTCTTCTCGTAGCGGGTGGCGACCGGAATCAAAATAATTGGGGGGATTTGGATAGTTGGCGCTTGTACCGTATACCCCTAAACACTGACCTTTTAGAAAACATATTAGAAGCTGATAGTGGAAATAGTCAAGGCTTTGAAAGCCCGGGAATGTCTGGTTCTGAGTCAACAGGCTTAGCTTATGAAGGAGTCGTGGGTATACCTAACCTGGCCTTAATTGAAACGGTCCGTATCTGGGTTACTAAGGTTGAAGAACCAGTTAAGATACGTATTGCGGGAATAAATATTGTTGGCAATCAGTGGCAAGAAGAGTTTAGTGGGGCGATCACTGATTCCATTGGTAATCCAATACCAGCTTCTGACTTAGCAAATTTCGATGAAAAATTCGATGTGGCAGTGAAGAATACCCATGATAATCCTGATGAATATACATCCCCACCTGGAGCGATTATCGAATATGATAGGGTTACTGGCTTACAAAATAAAGAACAATCACTGATACTTAATTATACTAATTTACAACCTTATCATAGTGCTCAGGCTTATAGGACTTTGTTTTCGGATCAGGATTACACGTTATATAACGCTCTAAGGTTATATATTCATGGTTCAGATAATTTTAACATAGAGAAATCACCGGAATTTTACATTCGATTTGGTAGCGGGAAATATGACTATTATGAATATCGAACCTCTGTTTCTCCGGGTTGGAGTGAAGAAAATCATCTTAGGATTATTTTCAATGATTTGACCATTCTAAAAAGTGAAACAGAAATTGCTCGGCAAACAACCATAGATACGACATCTACAATTATACTTAGTGATGGAAGAGAACATTCGGTGCGATTTAAATCTGGGCCTCCGGGAGAAGGGCTTAATCTAGCCATAGTCGATTTGGAAGGTAATAAGCAAATTAGGGTGCTTGGTTCCCCAGCTCTAGCTAGAATACGCCATATTACTGTAGGGATATACAATCCTTATGATGAAATTCTTGTGGGGGGCGAGTTATGGTTAAATGAGTTGCGAGCTGCTGATGTAAGGCGGGATCGGGGTTTGGCTGGGCGGCTCAAAGTTAATGCCGATCTTGCTGATGTGTTTTCTATATTTGGAACAATAAGGAGTGTCGATAGTCATTTTAGGAGGATCGGAGGTGATGAAGCTGGAACCACCTCAACAGTGACTAATCTTTCGACTTTACTAAATTTGGGCAAAATGTTGCCAAAAGACTGGGGTTTGTCTATTCCACTTCGATTTCGTTGGAAGAACGATTTAAGACTACCTCGCTTACAGGTCGGATCTGATATAGTGCTTATGACAAGGGCAAAACAAGAAGAACAACGAACTGAAAATACAGATCATTCTTTTACAGCTTCTTTCTCCAAAAGGGTTGGTTCTAAGAATCATTTAATTGCTTGGACCTTGGAACGCCTTCGCTTAGATTTTACTTCGACTAGCTATTTTCGCCATTCGGTCTCCAGGATTGATACCTCAGGTTCATATCGGGCTCGTATGCATTATGATTTGACTCCTCGTTCAAAGGTGCAATGGCCCATTCTTAGATGGACCGGGTTGCCTCAATTTTTTTCAGGAATGATATTTAATCCTCTACCTGTGCGGCTGGAATTGACCTCCGAAATTAACCGAAGAAAACAGACCTACCAGAATCGATTGAATCAACAAATAGTATCAGATGAAACTAGCAATGATCAAGCGGCAAGCTTTGACCGGGGTGAGCGTTTTACACGATATATTAATCGTAATATTCGGACTGTTATAGAACCATTCAAATCAGTTAGAATGAACTACAATTTATCAATTGCCAACGATATGAAAGTTGACTCCACAATAACCCTAACCAAACTTAAATTCGGACCAGAAATCAGTTATCGGCAAAATCTGGGTGTGGATTATAGACCTGAGATTACCACTTGGTTTAGACCATCTTATAATTTTACTACCACTTACTCCGAAAACCGAAATCCCCTCTTGCAGCTTGCCGGCGGCTCGCCTGACTCTAGGTCTATTATGTTTAGTAACCAGCAGGGAATACGAACAAGCATTAATATGGTCAGGATGGTATCAAAAGTTCTGAATGGGTCGTCTACATCAGGTCAAAATAGTTCAGGGTGGTTTCGGCGAAACATAGTAGAGCGCTTCGCTTCAGTCTTCAGAATGTTCACTCCTGTCACTCTCAATTATTCCGTCAGTCGTAATCGCAATTTATTCAATGCTATTTCTCGGCCTTCATTTAAAGAAAGGTTGGGGCTGAATTATTTTGCTGTTCCATTTGATACATTAGCCTCTGGAGGTGGCGTGACCGGAATACAGCGAAACCAAGAAAACGAAAACTATCGGACCGCCTTCAATATAGGGACAGGGTTAAGAATATTGGGTGCCACTTTATCTGTAAGACCTACATGGATATCTACCCAAAATCAGGCTACTAATCTGAACCGAGTTCAGAATAATATAACCTGGCCAGAAATGTCTCTCCGTTGGAGTCCAAATCCTCAAAAAATGGGGAATGTTGGTCGAATTTTTAGACGCATCGAAATTTCAAGTGCCTATTCCAGGCGAAAAGGAAGAACAAGCGACCTAAGGCTATTAGATTTACAGGTTGGTCAAGGATCAAGTAGTTCAAATATTACAGATTCGTATGAGACCGGGGTAACTCGGACGACTACCACCACCTTGTCTCCACTAGTTGGAGTTATTTTTGATCTAAACGCTGGGTTGGTAGTTAGAGGCAACTATACCACAATAAACGGATTGACCCGTTTTGGAAGCAATGCGACCGATCAGAAACAACGTAATCGATCCTTAACAATTGCTTTAGACTACAGACTCCGCTCAGGGATTCGGATTTTCGGGAAAAGAACAAACGGTGATATTAATGCTAGATTGCAGTTTTCTCGGAATACGAGTAGAATGCTAATTTCTCGTTTGGATACTGGTTTTCAAGCCAACAATGGTCAAAATCAGAATCGGTTTTCAGCTACAACAGATTATCGGTTTAGTAGATATATCAGGGGAGGGTTAACTGTTGAGTTGACGAATACGCTCAATGTCATCACACGCCAAAAGAGAGTTCGTCGAGGAGGTGGGCTATGGACAGAATTTCTTTTTAACTAACCTACTCTTTTATGGTTGATATCGATCTGGTGACTTCTAATTACTATATCCTCAAGGAAAATGACATCGGTAGACTTCGCTAATACCTCTTGCCAAAAAATTCGTAAATTACACTATTCTTCAGTTGATACATTAGAAGGAATTGCGTGCTTGAGTTCAAGTTTAGGCTCAACAAAAAGTGTTTTCTCATGGGTAAAAATAACCTGCCCTGGTGCACCATTTTTAGTCTTTCGAACATATCTACGTTCGGTATAATCTACCGGAACAGTTGTAGAACCTCTTCCTTTGCTGAAATATGCTGTCAGGCAAGCGGCCTCGTATAAAGATTTTTTACTTGGCATTTGTGTTTTATCAACTCGTTTTAGAATAACATGCGAACCAGCCAGATTCCGTGCATGGAGCCAGATGTCGTTGGGTGCTGCTGATTTTGTGAGGGTTTCATTTTCCCTACTGTTGCGTCCGACTAGTAATAAATGTCCCTCACTAGTCAGGTACTTTCTTGGGTTGAGTTTGTTTTGGGTTCTTCTTCTCAATTTTTTCGAAGGAGAGATTACGCCAGGATCTTTGATAAGTTCTAATTTGGTACATAACAAACTAATATCCTTTAGCTTTAAATGATCAGGATCCTTTTGGAATAACTTAAAAACTTTTTCTATTTCACTAAGTCTTTCCTGAGTATGTTTTAATCGATTTGTTACCATTTTTCGACCATCTCTTGTTTTTCGGGCTTGGCGAAAATACCACTGCGCATTTTCGGCTGGTGAGAGGGTTAGTTTTAATGGAATTGTAATTATTTTTTGACTGGCACTGTAGTAATCTGTAACCTTGGCTTCCATTATGCCATTTTTTAACTGTTTCAAGTTGGAAGTTATGAGATTTCCATACCGTCGAAATTCTTCTTCTCTTTCCATATTTTTAAGATCAAACTTCAGGTTTGTTTCCAAACGTTCGAGGCGCTTTATTTCATCCCCAATAGTCCTTTGAAGGGTTTTAGCTAAAGACTTTGTTTGTTCGTCAGATATATGTTGATTATAAAATGATTCAACCGCACAGCTCATAGATCTATAGGTTTGAATTTGGGTGTCGGGGAGGGAAAAAATTGGAACAGCCGAAAGTATACATACTTGTCCATTTGGAGTACGGCCAATACATGGTGTCCATTTTCTATTTTTCACTCGTAAAACTAATTTTTCAATACTTTTCCAGAGATTTTCTAAGAGTCTACTTTTTCCGATGTCGCCCCTATTTTTTTCTTTATCTAATCTAGCATGTGCTAGTATTTCAATAGCTACTTGCCGAGACAGATCACCAAATTTGCTGGCCAAAATTTTCGCATTGTTAGCCGGTATGGTAGATGAGAATGAATCAATAAGTAAACCTGGCGTAGCTTCTACGAGAGGAGGACAATTTAAGGGAGTTGGAAGAATATAGTTCTTTCCTCGCCCTAAGGATTGATTTGCCCGACGAATTCTTCTAAGAGTTGCTAGTATCATTAGATCAGGTTCGGTTATAAATACCAAAATAGATCTGTTGCCTATAAACTCTACCATTAACCGGTAGTGTTGAAGTCCACTAGATGATCTTCCTTTACATTGAATTTCTAGGATACGCTCAAAAGGAACCATCTTAACCTCGGATAAGATGCCAGGAACTAAATGTTCACGTAGTGATGTCAAAAGTGGGGAGGAACCTGTAGGCTTAATAGACGGATCGCTGAGATAAACTCGGGCAAAAATAGGATGTACAGAAAGGAAAAGTACCTTTCTCCCAGAGGTCGTTTTAAGGACCAAGCCAATCTCTGTTGGACCATACTGTTCTATAGCTACGATCGAAGTGCCATTTAATGGTTTACACTCATCGATAATAGCTTGGAGGATGAAGGTGTCCATTTTGGGGGCCTATGCTTACTTGGAGCAATTTTAATACTCATTATTTGTTAGTTTCAATTTTTATTGCGCTTATGGTTCCTTAATATAAGCATTTATGCTTAACAAAGCTTGTTATTCTTATCTCATCTATGAATTGAAAACTATACAATTTGCTATTGGATAAATTCGAATATGTTGTTGACAAATAACTATTTAGCGTGTATTTTTTGTTCTCTTGCACTGTTGGCCTAAAACAGGTAATAAAGGCATCGGATGATTTACAGCATGACTGGCTATGGCGCTGGAGAATCGGATATTAACGGTGTCCGTACTACTGTAGAATTGCGGTCCGTTAATGGTCGATTCTGTGATATAACTGTTAGAATGCCCAAGCCTCTAGGCTCCTTGGAAGGCCGGGTGCGTGGATTAGTTCAAGGCCAGATTACCCGGGGCAACATTTCCGTATCAATCAAATATGATGAATGTAACTCTACTGAATCTGTATTTCAGGTCGATATAGAAAATGGAAGAAAGTACTGCGAATCCTTACGAAAACTGCGAGATAACCTTGGAATTTCAGGTGATGTGACCTTAGATATGCTAGCTTCCTATCCAGGGCTCGTAACATTTAATCAAGATGAAGTCAATCCAGAAGACCATTGGGATAGTATAGAAACTGCCTTGTCAAAAGCTATTTTTGGTTTAAAGGCAATGAAACAACGTGAAGGGGAAGCCTTAGAGGAAGATTTACAGGCCCGGATTAAACAGATATTAGGCAATTTGAATAGTATTGAAGAACAAGCGCCAGAACGTGTCTCACAGTTCGAAGACAGACTTAAACAACGCTTAGGAGAGCTTCTCGAAAAAAATCCAATTGATCCCCAACGGGTAGCCATGGAGATTACGCTTTTTGCCGAGCGGACCGATATAACAGAGGAATGTGTGCGATTAAGGTCCCACTGCGATACATTCCTCGAGTTTTTGACCTCTGATGGAAGCCCAGGTAGGCGTCTTAACTTCTTAATACAGGAGATGAATCGTGAAATAAATACAATTGGGTCAAAAGGAAACGATACGGCAATCAGTCATTCGGTAATAGATATCAAAGAAGAACTCGAAAAAGTACGGGAACAGGTACAGAATATTGAGTGATTCCGGATTATATTCATACTCTAAAGGGTTTTGTCTTGTTCTCTCCGGACCCTCTGGAGCGGGAAAAACAACCATTGGTCGTTTGTTAACTAATCAGGACTCATCGGTCGTTCAGTCAATATCCGTCACTACCAGAAAGATGCGTCCAGATGAGAAAGATGGGGAAGATTACCATTTTACCAATCCTGATGATTTTAAATTAAAGATAAGCCAAGGTAAGTTTTTAGAATGGGTTGAGGTCTACGATGGAATATTTTATGGGACTCTACATGAGTCGATTAATAAAATAATGAGTGCAGGGAAAATTGCTTTAATGGTGATTGATGTCCGAGGTGGCAAGGTTGTTAAGAAATTATTGCCCGACGCCACATTGGTATTTCTAATACCTCCTTCGGTCGATGTTTTAGCTGAGAGATTAAAGAAAAGGGGTTTTGATACTGAAGAAGAAATAAATAATCGGTTGAATCAAGCTCAGGCTGAGCTTAGATGCCTACCTGATTACGATTACGCGGTAGAAAATAATAATGACAAACAGCAGATAACAGTCGATGCTATTTTCGGAATCCTAGGAGCCGAACGGTGTCGCATTAGTCGATGGGAGCACTAGCAATGAAGAAAAAGAATGATATAAAATACGTTTCTCAAGAACGCATGAGGGGAATAACAGGAAATATCTACGAGGCTGTCATGATTTCTGCGTTGGAAGCGCGTCGAATCAATCTCGAAAAAAAGATGTTAGGTACACAGGAAGAAAGTAAGGAGAAGGTGACAACAGTAGCACTAGATCGTTTATTGGGAGACGATTTGCATCATGATTACCGCTCGAGTGAAGATAAGGAAGATGGAAAATAGATCCAGGGGATATCAATGTCACGGTTAAGAGATAGGCATATAGTTTTAGGCGTGACTGGCAGTATAGCAGCCTATAAGGCAGTAGAGGTAGTTCGAACACTCGTTAAGGAAGGCGCAGATGTCCGTGTTCTAATGACTCGCGAGGCTAGTGCTTTTGTCGGGGAACTTACATTTAGGGCTTTGACAGCAAATTCGGTAGGTACCGACCAATTTATTGATTCTGAAAAAACCGGTGAAGAACACGTAGATCTCGCAGTATGGGCTGATGCTATAGCAATTGTGCCTGCAACAGCTAACATTATTGGTAAAATAGCAAACGGCTTGGGTGACGATCTGCTCACTACCCTGATGTTAGCCTGTGATTCACCATGTATTGTCGCCCCGGCGATGAATTTTAGGATGTGGAAAAACCCTGCTGTTCAGAATAACATTGAGCTGTTAAAGAGTCGTGGAATAAACATAATAGAACCTGAAAATGGCTTATTGGCTAATGGTGAAACGGGAGAGGGGAGATTGCCAGATTCTGATTCGATAGCAGAGGCAATAGCTATCCTTGCTGACCCTAATAAAGATCTAGCCGGACACAGAATATTGGTTAGTGCGGGACCAACAGAAGAAGATATTGATCCTGTCCGTTATGTGACTAATCGTTCAAGTGGGAAAATGGGTTATGCCATTGCCCGTTCCGCTGCATGTCGCGGTGCTATAGTCACTCTTGTGTCGGGGCCCACAGATCTGGAAGATCCATACGGGATAATAGTGAAACGGATTAGAACAGCTAAAGAAATGTGCGAAGTAGTCTTGAAATATCATGATGAACAAGATGCTATAATTATGGCCGCAGCCGTAGCAGACTATAGCCCTATAATTCAGGCTGACCAAAAGATAAAGAAAGAATCCACATCACCACTAGAGTTGAAAATGAATCCTACCCGGGATATTCTAAAAGAAATTAGTACTCACAAGCGTTCCATTTTAATTGGTTTTGCTGCGGAAACTCATGATGGAATAGTTTATGCCCGGGACAAACTAGTTGATAAAAACCTCGACTTGATCGTCTATAACGATATTACAACTGAAGGCGCTGGTTTTGATACGGATACCAATATAGTAACACTAATACACCCAGACGGTAGGGATGAGGCTTTACCCAAGCAACCCAAGTCAGTTGTGGCAGATCGAATAATAGACGAGGTGGTTCGCTTATTTCGAGAGCGATCAAGTGTGTCCTAATGAGCCAGAAAAAATTACTAACCAATCTAATGCACCAGACTATTGAGTCTTTGAAGACTGATCTGGAACATGGCATTGAATCCCTCTACCTCCCCGATGGGTTAGATTCGGTAATATCTTTGCCTAGAAAGGGGGAGTACTTGGACTCAAATATTAAGGCAACTTCACTTAGTCAGCTCTACGACAAATATTGTCGTTGTGAAGCCTGTTCGCTTGGTCATAAAAGAAAAAATTTTGTATTTGGAGCCGGAAAAGAAAATGCCAAGGTGATGTTTGTAGGGGAGGCTCCCGGAGCGAGTGAGGATGAACAAGGGGAACCGTTTGTTGGTGCTGCAGGCAAACTATTAACCCGTATATTAGGAGCCATTAATTTTAGCCGAGATGATGTTTACATTACTAATATATTGAAATGTAGACCGCCCAATAATAGGGATCCTTTACCTGAGGAAGTCCAAGCCTGTGACACCATATTAAAGGAACAGATTCACCTTGTACAACCTCGCTTGATTTGCGCCTTGGGCAGGGTTGCTGCTCAGGCGTTATTAAAAACAAAAAGTTCGATTCGGGACCTTCGAGGTCAGTTTCATGACTATCAGAAAATGAAACTCCTTGTTACTTATCATCCATCTGGTTTATTACGCAACCCAGCTTACAAAAGGCCAACATGGGAAGATATGCAAATGCTCCGAAGGGAATATGATCGAATAGAAAATTCTGGTTTGACTTAGGAGTGTCTTTTTATGAATAACCAAGGCAATGGAGCAGAGCGACTCCCACCACAGGCTGTCGAAGCAGAAGCAGCTGTTCTTGGGGCTATGTTGCTAGAACAGGATGCTATATCAATCGTCCTTGATATACTTGATGAAACAGCTTTCTATAGGGAAGCTAATCGCAAGATATACAGCGCCATTATTGCCCTTTATGACCGGAATGAACCAACAGATCTTATTACTCTTAGCGAAGAATTAGATAAACGCCAGCAACTCGCTTTAGTCGGGGGATCATTTTACTTAGCTGGTCTAGTAGATAGCGTCCCTACTGCAGCAAATGTGGAGTATCATGCTCAGATTGTCTTGGAAAAATCGCAGGGACGAAAATTGATCAACATAGCTACTCAAATCGCATCACGGGCATACGAATCAACAGAAAATACGGCAGAACTCTTAGATGAAACTGAACAAATGGTTTTTTCTCTTTCCCAACGTGATGCTCGTCGGGGATTCACCCAGCTAAATCCGATCCTACACGACACATTTTCAAATATCGAAAAACTTCATGAACAAGATAGTACTGTTACTGGGGTTCCGACTGGTTTTAAACGACTAGATGAAATGACAGCGGGATTTCAGGCTGGTGATCTAATTATCATAGCGGCACGTCCAGCTATGGGCAAGACAGCGCTGTGTCTTAACATGATTCGACATGTAGCAGTAGAAGCAAAGATTGGAGTGGGATTTTTTAGCCTGGAGATGACTAGTCATCAATTAGCTCAGAGGATGTTGTGCAGTGAAGCTCGGGTAGATTCGCACCTAATGCGGACGGGGCGATTGCCTGGAGACGCTTGGTCAAATCTTAGTGTTGCTGTGGGAGCTTTGGCCGAAGCTCCTGTGTACATTGATGAGACGCCAGCATTATCAGTGACAGAAATGCGTTCTCGGGCACGGAGATTGATGTCTGAACGAAAAGATATTGGGCTACTAGCAGTCGATTATATGCAGCTAATGAGGGGACCTAAAGACTCGGAAAATAGGCAGCAGGAGATATCAGCAATATCACGAAATTTAAAGGCACTTGCTAAGGAATTAGATGTTCCTATTATAGCTCTTTCGCAGCTTTCTCGAGCTGTAGAAACTCGAGGGGGTGACGGACGTCCACAGCTCTCCGATTTAAGGGAATCCGGTGCAATCGAACAGGATGCTGATGTGGTTTTATTTATCTACCGCCCTTCTCGCTATGGTGATGGAGGAGAGGAAAATGAAAATAACCAAGCAGAAATAATTATTGGTAAACAACGAAATGGTCCTATAGGGACCGTTGACCTTGTTTTTGTCGACCGTTTCGCTCGTTTTGAAAATCAAGATGTGTTTCACGAAGATCCGGAATCCGCCTCGTATTAACCATCTATAGTGTAGGATGTATTTTACCTATCCATGATTGAAATAATTAATCTACAAAAGTCATTTGGCAAATCCGTACTTAAGGATGTTAATCTAGTAATCGAATCCGGTGAAACAATGGTTATCATTGGCCGGAGTGGATGTGGAAAGAGTGTGTTACTAAAACATATTACGGGTTTATTGCATCCAGATAGTGGTACTATTCTGATAGATGGGCAGGATGTTACCCAGCTGAATGGAATTGACTTAGATGAACTCAGAAAACGATTTGGCTTTTTGTTCCAAGGTGGAGCTCTTTTTGACTCTATGACTGTGGGAGAAAACGTGGGAATTGGTCTACAGATTCATACCGATCAAACGGAAATGGAGATTATTGAAAGGGTAAAAACCTGTTTAAATTTGGTTGGTTTGTCCGGTGTAGAGGAACAGAAGCCAGCTGAGTTATCAGGGGGTATGCGTAAAAGGGTCGGGCTTGCTAGAGCGATTGCTATGAATCCTGAATATATTCTCTACGATGAACCAACGACTGGGCTAGACCCCATAATGGCTGATATTATCAATGACTTGATTTTGGATATGAATCAAAAACTATCGGTTACAGCTGTAGCAGTGACTCATGACATGATCAGCGCATACAAAATCGCGGATCGGATCGCGTTATTACATGATGGTGTGATTCATGTGGTCGGAACACCAGAAGAAATTAGAAACAGTAATGATCCACTGGTCCAACAGTTTATCGAGGGGCGTGGTGAAGGGCCGATAAAGTCACTCGAATAATTCTGAATTATAGCCCTCTATATTATGAATTTCTGGAGATGGTTTTGCTAGAGTTTAAGTTAATTAATTCGGATTCAAATGCCCGGGTCGGTCGTATGATTACCCCCCACGGTATAATTAATACTCCCGTTTTTATGCCGGTTGGAACTCAGGCAACAGTTAAAACCTTAACTCCTGAAGAACTTGAGAGAGCGGGTGCCCAGATTATACTCAGTAATTCGTACCACTTATTTCTTCGCCCAGGTCATGATTTGATTAGGCAACAGGGAGGTTTACACGATTTTATGAACTGGCAACGTCCTATATTAACAGATAGTGGGGGATACCAAGTTTTTAGTTTGTCGGATCTCAAATCGATTCAGGAAGAAGGAGTAGTTTTTCAGTCTCATATTGATGGTTCGAAACATCTATTTACCCCTGAATCAGTAATGGAAATTGAGACAGCCCTCGGTGCTGATATTATTGCACCGCTCGACGAGTGCCCGCCATATCCATGTGACTACCAGTATGCGAAAAATTCGGTTTCTCTCACGTTACGTTGGGCTATTCGTTCGAGAAAACGTTTTGAAGAGTTGGGAGATGTCCGGAAAAAACCTCAAGCATTACTCGGCATCGTTCAGGGAAGTATCTATAAAGATTTGCGGGTTGATTGTGCACGGTCTTTGGTTGACCAAGGGATGGATGCTTATGCTATAGGAGGAATGTCGATCGGCGAACCAAAATCGACCATGGGTGACCTGATCGATGTAACTGTTGGATGTCTTCCTAAAGATAAACCTCGTTATCTTATGGGGGCCGGGACACCTGAGGATCTTATAGATGCTATAGGAAGGGGAATAGATATGTTTGATTGTGTCATCCCCACTCGGGAAGGTCGTAATGGCGGTCTTTATACCCGATCTGGTCGTATAAATATTTATAACTCCCGTTTTAAAGATGAATCAGAACCTATTGATGAAAACTGCTCTTGCTATGCTTGTCAGACCTTTAGTCGTTCGTACATTCGTCACTTGTATCGTGCGGGAGAAATACTTGGTCCTAGAATGGGTACCTTACATAATATTCATTTCTATGTTGGGCTGGTTGGAGAGATTAGGACGGCCATAGTAGAAAAACGTTTTACCGAATGGAGTAATTCATTTTTAACCATATATCACAAGGGGAAAAAACGAAAGGAGTATTCTAAATGATACAAGATGCATTTGCTATGGGGCCGGCATCAGGTGGGGCAGACGCTGGACCAGGATTTCTCATTTCTATGATTCCGATTCTTTTGATGTTTCTTATCATCTACCTGCTTCTTATTAGACCACAACAGAAGAGACAGCGGGAGCAACAAGTAATGTTAGATAACCTACAAAACGGAGACAAAGTTGTGACTCAAGGAGGCATCATAGGTGTAATAACAGGCCTAAAATCTGATATAGTCACAGTGCGAATTGCCGATGATGTGCGGATCGATTTGCAGCGAAGTGCAATATCCCGTCTGGTGAGTAGTAAAAAAGGAACCAAGGAAGATTAGGAACTAGCATGGCAGTGAGAACAATACGAATTTATGGCGACCCGGTCCTCAGAAAGAAAGTAGGGCCGGTAAAGGAAGTAACGGAAAGCCATCGTCGGCTTGGTGAAGATATGATAGACACCATGGTCAAAGCAGATGGGGTTGGGATAGCAGCTCCCCAGGTTGGAGAGTCTATTAGGATGTATGCTCTTAACCTAACAGCAATTACCCCAGATCTTTACATTGAATGCCGAGGCCGGGCTTTGGAAGGGAAGACGAAACCAGATTATCTAGTGCTGGTGAATCCAAAAATAGTCAAACAGGAAGGAGAGCAAACAGGAGATGAAGGATGTCTAAGTTTGCCAGAAATGTTTGACAGGGTTACTCGGCCTAACCTTGTCCGTGTTGAGGCGACTGATTTGGACGGAGACCCCTTGGAAATTGAAGGGACAGGACTTCTGGCTAGAGTTTTAATCCACGAATATGACCATTTAGAAGGAATACTTTTTATCGATTATTTAAACAAATTTCGGCTTCAATTTCATCGAAAAAAACTGAAGAAATTCAAGGAAAGCATCCAGGTGGACTAAATGCGATTGGTTTTTTGGGGGACACCCAATTTTTCAGTGCCAAGTCTTGAAGCGTTGTCGGAACGATCGAGACATCAGATTGTGGGTGTGGTAACGGGGCCCGACCGGCCCCAAGGTCGGGGGCTGAGAACACTTTCAACGGCAGTTAAACAAACAGCTATTGCACATAATTATCCACTTTGGCAACCTGAAAATCTCTCTGATCCTAGTTTTCTTGATGAATTGGCAATGGTCGAAGCTGATCTTTTTGTGGTAGTAGCTTTTCGGATATTGCCAGCTGAATTGCTAAAAATACCACCTGCCGGTATAATTAACCTCCATCCATCTCTTCTCCCTAGATATAGGGGAGCTGCCCCGATACAGTGGGCAATAATAAATGGAGATAAAGAAACAGGAGTTACTACGTTTTTAATCAAGGAAAAAGTGGATACTGGAGATATACTTGATCAAAAATCGGTATTGATTAATCCAGAAGAAACATCCGGGGATCTTCACGACCGTCTTTCATTAATTGGGGCAGACCTAGTTGTTCGTACCGTGGATTTTATGGAGTCTGGCGAGAGTCAACAGCGCCCCCAGACTGGCAAAATAACACCAGCTCCTAAGATTTCAAAGGAGGATGCTAGGATTCATTGGAGAGAATCTGCCAGGATAATTCATAACAAAGTAAGGGGATTAAATCCGATACCAATGTCATTTACTACTTGGCGAGGAAAACTTTTTCGGGTGATCCGCAGTTCTCTCGTAACTAATAATGGAGGAGATAGTGGATATGCTCCAGGAATTGTAATTGAGGCAAATGAAAAACGCGGTATAATAGTCCAAACTGGCGATGGTTGTTTGAACCTGTTAGTAGTTCAGCCGGAAGGAAAAAATCAGATGAAAGGTACAGAATTTGTGCAAGGGTACCATCCTTCCGTAGGAGATCAATTTGGCATGTAAGTACATAGCTATACTTTAAATCGAAGTGCCATTAATTTATAACTAACCGAGTGGTTAGTAGATGTATACTAGAAAAATCTTAGCTTATTTTTGGAGGCTATTAGTTATTTCACACCAGAGACAGCCGGTGGTTCGAGAGATCGCTTTGAAGGCCCTTTACAATGTGGAGATCCGGAAAGCGGTTCCACAAGAAAGCCTCCATACGTTATTCCATCGTTACAGCTTTAGTGATCGAGACAAAGCTTTAGCAACTGAAATAGTTTATGGAAGCATCCGTTGGCGAAGGCGTTTAGATTGGATACTTGGTCGGTTAATGCGAGGGAATCCCGAATCGTTAACACCTTGGATTCGCCAAATTATTCGTATGGGACTTTATCAGTTAATCATGATGAATCAGATTCCTGATTCTGCTGCTACTGATGAATCAGTAAAACTAGCTCGTCGTTATGGCCATGAAGGCACTGTTCGACTAACCAACGCTATAATGAGGAACGCTATCCGAAAGCGGAAAGAATTTGAAAAACCCGAATGCAGGGATAATCCCATTGAGGAAATGGGAATAACTTATTCTTACCCAACATGGCTGATAAAAAGGTGGATTGAACGTTATGGAACTGAGGGAGCTGAAAATCTGATGAAAGCTGGAAATAAGGTGCCCCCCCTGACGATTCGGGTAAACACAGATAGGATTTCACCTAAGGTGCTTGTTAGCAGACTAAGAGATCATGGAATTCAAGTAGAACCAAGTCGTTGGTTTAGTGACTTTGTATCTATGCGGCATAGGGGTGATCCACGCCAATTGCCCTACTATGATGAGGGTTTGTTCCAAATTCAGGACGAGAGTACTGGGCTTGCAGTCCACTTACTAAACCCTCAGCCAGGTGAGACGATTGTAGATTTATGTTGCGCTCCGGGCGGAAAAACAACATATATAGCGCAATTTGTTTGTGCGGAAGGATACGTTGTCGCATGCGATATATCACTTCGGCGTCTTAATCAAGTTGAAGAAAACCGTCGACGACTGGGATTGAGCCAGTTACATATAATAGCCATGGACGGTAGTCTCCTGGCACTGGAAGCTGGGGTGGATCGGGTGATTGTTGACGCGCCATGTTCAGGCCTTGGCACTATAGCTAGGAAGCCAGATATTAGGTGGCGGCGTAGTGTTGAGGATTTTCAAAGGTTCCATGCACTTCAACTGAAGCTATTGGAGAACGGTGCTGCACTGGTAAAAAAGGGTGGCTTACTGGTGTATAGTACTTGCACAATCGAGCCTGAAGAAAATGAAGATGTTGTTTCTGAATTTTGTAATAGACAACCAGAATTTCATTTAGAGAAACCAGTTGACTGGCCAAATGAAATAAGTGAGGTTATGGACTTTGAAGGAAAGGTTAAAACGTTACCTTCAATTCATGGTGTTGACGGCATTTTTGCTGTTAGGCTAAGACGAGATGTTTAATTTTTTTGGAGAGACTTGTGTTTGAAGAATTATCAGACCGCATGCAGGGTATTGTAAAAAAACTTCGCGGTCAGGGTAAATTGACAGAAAAAAATATTGATGAGAGTCTACGGCAGGTACGTCGGGCTTTGTTAGAGGCAGATGTAAATTTCAAGGTAGCTCGAGCATTTATCGAATCTGTTAAGACGAAAGCGCTGGGGCAGGGAGTGTTAAGGAATTTATCTCCGGGCCAACAGATGATTGGTATTGTTAACCAGGAACTCATTTCTCTTATGGGAGAAGAGGCTGTTGAAATTGGATTCTCGGAAACCTCTCCTACAGTTATCATGATAGTGGGGTTGCAGGGCTCTGGTAAGACGACCAGTGCGGCAAAAATCGCAAACTACTGCCTTAAGAAAGATAAGCGTCCAATATTGGCGGCGGCTGATATTTATCGGCCAGCTGCGGTCAAACAATTGGAAATTCTGGGTGATCAACTCGAAATACCAGTTATATCTCGCAAAAAGGATGAATCCCCTGAGGTGATTTGCAAAGGCGCTGTGGAGTATGCAGAAAATCAGGAATATGATGTTGTCATTCTTGATACGGCAGGCCGGTTGCACATCGACCAAGAAATGATGGAAGAATTACAGAGAATTCAAGAATTGAACAATCCTAATGAAATATTGTTAGTGTTAGACGGAATGACGGGGCAGGATGCGGTAAATGTAGCAGAGATATTTGATCAAAATCTTAATATAGATGGTTGTATTCTATCAAAAATGGATGGAGACGCCCGAGGTGGAGCTGCTTTGTCGCTACGGCAAATAACAGATAAGCCCATTAAGTTTATTGGGCTCGGCGAAAAACTAGAGTCTTTGGAGGTTTACCATCCCGAACGATTAGCTTCTCGAATTTTGGGTATGGGTGATGTTGTTTCATTATTTGAGCGAGCAAAGGATGCAATCGATGTTGAGGATGCACGGAAGTTAGAAGCTAAGTTGCGAAAGCAAACATTTGATCTTGAAGATTTTCGCTCTCAACTCCAGCAATTAGAGAAGATAGGTTCTATGCAAGAAATCGTTGAGATGATGCCGGGGGCTAATAAACGAGCCTTAAAGGGTATGGAAATGGATGAGAAAGCACTAATAAGAATGGATGCTATTCTGAGTTCTATGACAAAAGGGGAACGGGCACGACCTATAGTTATAAATGGTAGTAGGCGTCGTCGGATCGCCCGAGGTAGTGGAACTAGTGTTCAGGAGGTGAACCAGTTACTCAAACAATTTAATATGATGCAGAAAATGATGAAACAGTTTAACAGGCCGGGAGCTCTAGAACGACTCGGTCAGAAGATGTTGCCTTTTAGATAGCAGAGGAGTAAAAACATGTCAGTAGCAATTCGGCTTCGTCGAAGTGGAGCTAAAAAACAACCGTTCTATCGTATAGTTGTTACCGATTCAAGGGTTCCCAGAGGTGGGAAATATATCGAAAGCTTGGGTTATTACAATCCCATATCCCCTGAAAAATTAGAAATGGACGTAGAAAAGGCTGTAGATTGGCTAAATCGGGGTGCTCAACCCTCCGAGACAGTTCGATCACTTTTGACAAAGAGTGGTGCGATGGCTAAGTGGCGGGGAGTAGATAAAGAGAGTGCCGAACAATCGGAATCTTCATAAGGTAGGTTCAGGGAAGGGTATGAGGGATAACAGGATTAATATTGGATTTATCCGAAAACCTCATGGCCTAAGGGGTTATGTCCGCGTGGAGGCCCTTTCCGACAGCCCAGATCGTTTTGGAAATATAGAACGAATAGGTGTTGAGTTAAGTGATGGAAGCCGAGAGTATTTGAAAATTGAAAGTTGCCGGCAGGAAGGAAATAGCTGGTTAATGAAGTTCTTGGAGGTAGATACTTCAGAAAAAGCTGAACGTTTTCGAAGTGCCTACATTCAGGTTTCCGAAGAAGATATCGCCACTTTGCCAGATGATTCTTACTATGTCTTCGAAATCGAGGGTTGTTCGGTATTTTCCACCGAAGGGGAATTAATTGGAATCGTAAAGGAAGTAATTTCAATGCCAGCAAATGATGTTTTGGTTGTGAGGATGTCGAAAGGAGAGGCAATGATACCAGTTGCCAAAAACATTATAGTGGAAATTAACCCAGAAGACTCGAAAATCATAATTAATTTGATTCCAGGATTAATTTAACCAATGCGTATAGATATTTTGACTGCCTTCCCGAATGTTTTTATGGGGCCATTTAGAGAAAGTATTGTTGGCCGAGCCTGTAAACGGGATTTAGTCGATATCTTCGTTCATAGTTTGCGTGCTTTTACTACGGATAGACATAAAACTATAGATGATTATGCCTATGGTGGTTTCCCTGGGATGGTTCTTAAACCCGAGCCTATTTTTAGGGGAGTAAGGCATGTTAGAGAGCAGCTTGATCAAAGTGCGCGATCTGCTACAATATTACTGTCGGCTAGTGGTAAACCATTCGTGCAAGAGACAGCTAAGACTTTTTTGGAACTTGATCAACTAATCCTGATTTGTGGCCATTATAAAGGAGTTGATGAGCGAGTGGTGATGGGTTTAGATTCAAAGGAATATTCTGTAGGTGAATTTGTTGTTACGGGAGGTGAGATGCCAGCAATGATGATAGCAGACTCAGTAATTCGCCTTATCCCAGGAGCTTTGGGCGAAATAAATTCGGCGACGACAGATTCCTACTTTGATGGTTTACTAGGTAATGCTGTGTATACACGCCCAGAGAATTATAAGGGATGGCAGGTTCCAGAAATTTTACTCTCTGGGAATCACTTAAAAATAAAAAAATGGCAAAGACAAGACGCCCTGATGAAAACTTTTCATGAGAGGCCAGATTTACTAAAAAATATCAAGTTAACTGGAGAGGATCAAACATTTTTAAAAACCCTTAAACAGAGTGAGAACGGGTAATCTGTACCCATGATTAATTAGAAAGGATTGAAAAATAACTATGAATGTACTAGATACTTTATCAGCGGAACAGTTGCGAACTGATCTGCCAGAATTCCGTGCCGGAGATACTATCCGCGTAGAGGTTAAGGTCCGGGAAGGTGACAAGGAAAGAGTGCAGCTATTTCAAGGGGTAGTAATTCAGCGATCTGGCCATGGCGTTGGAGCAACCATTACTGTACGAAAAATTTCACAGGGTATTGGAGTTGAGCGTATATTCCCTCTCCATTCGCCCGGGATCGGTAATATTGAGGTGTTACGTAGGGGCAAGGTAAGGCAGTCTCGTATCTACTATCAGAGAAAGTTAAGAGGAAAAGCTGCACGGATCACAGAGAGAAGAAATTAAACTTACTGTGAATAGTATAGAGAACGCTAGACTCCAATCGATGGCTGTTTTAGAGCAGTCCCTTCGGGGTCATCAGGGTGTACGTTTCATAGCAGGTGTCGACGAAGCAGGACGTGGTGCTCTTGCTGGCCCAGTTATCGCTGCTGCCGTAATCCTCCCCGATAAAGTAGAATTGCCCGGTCTGGACGATTCAAAACGTCTAACTCCCAGAAAACGTGAGATACTGTTCAGCCAAATTATTAAGTCAGCTACCGCGTATGGAATTGGTAGTTCAGATGCCAGTTTGATTGATGATATCAACATCCGGCGTGCAAATCTTCTTGCGATGAAAGAAGCAGTTGAAGCTCTTTCACCTAATCCTGATCATTTATTAATTGATGGAGTTGACTCGATTGATTGGGGAGGTTACCAAACCCCAGTAGTGCGAGGAGACACTAAAAGTCTCTCAATAGCTGCAGCGTCAATAATAGCTAAGGTAACACGTGATCGAATTATGGTAGCCTTTGATAAAAAATATTCTATATATGGATTTGCTAGTCATAAAGGTTATGGAACTCCTGCACACATAGATGTTTTAACGACACAGGGACCATCAGAGATACATCGTCATTCCTTTCTCCGAAAAATACTCGGTAAGACCATCTTTAATGTTGCCTAGGTATACCCTTGTATAGCTTCCCCTTGTCTGTTTACTGTGGTTCAATATAATATTGAAGCGATAGGAGACTCTTGGGACTTAGCTTCGAGGTTTGTTGCCAAATAAGTTTTATTTTTAAAGACTTAAAAAAATAATAGTGAGAGAATTAATCCAGTGGTATCAAACTTATTAAGTTGCATGGAAGAAATAAACATTTAGGAAGTAGGTCAATGTATCAATGAGATCAGTGACAAGTAGAATAAAAATTTTTGTCAAAGTTATGATGTCAATTGGTGTTCTTTTTTTTCTCATTGACGGGTTTCTGTTAATTCAGTCCCAATCAAAACGAGTAGGCCTTTCTAGTACCTCTGATTATCCTTTACGATATTCCGGTGTTATTCACGTTCATTCTCTCTACTCCGATGGAGGAGGAACAGTTGATGATATTATCGAAAGCGGCCATAAAACTGGATTAGATTTTATAATTCTTACAGATCATGATACGCTGCAAGCTAGGTTGGATGGTAAACAGGGATATCATAGCGATATTTTGCTAATTGTCGGGGAAGAAGTTAATACGAGCTCCGGACATCTATTGTCGCTTGGTGTTGGTTACCATGTACAACAAAAAGGTCCTCTTGGTCTCCCTTTATTGCTTGATAAGATATCCAAAGCAGGTGGTGTTTCCCTTATCGCTCACCCAACAGGTCGGCGGCCATGGATTGATTGGACTGTGGATAATGTTGATGGATTAGAAATATTTAATGCAGATACAGCTTGGCGTGATGATAATATATTAGAACTAATCAGAGCTCTATTTTTCCTTCCCATCATGCCTCTTGAGGCATTTAACAGTTTAATAGATCGACCTAGTAAATCTATTCAATTATGGCTAAATCATTCTCAACAAACGAGGCTAAGTATCGTAGGCAGTGCTGACGCTCATGAGCGCATACCCATTTGGCAAGATCTAGCATTACCCTTCCCTTCCTATGAAGACCTATTTGGCCTTATTCGAACCTACGTGATTACCGAGGTTGAATTAACAGGAGATTCAGTTGTGGATGAAGATATCTTACTCAACTCAATACGGAGGGGAAGTTGTTATGTCGTTTTGGAAGGATACGAAACAGCTCCAGGTTTTTCTTTCGATTTCAATGTTGGTGCGGAGACCTTTCCTATGGGCGCTCGAACCAAATATAAAGCCGGTGGTCAAATTGAAGTTGTTGCTCCCTCATCTGGAGCCATCAGAATCAAATTATACAGGAATGGTAAAGTATTGGCTGAGACAGATGAACAGAAATTATTGATAGATGTCCCTGGACCAGGCTTATATCATGCTGAGGTATATCAGTTACGGAGTAATTACTACCTGAAAGAAAGCCTAAGAATATGGATTATATCTAATAGTATTATGTTGAAATAGATATTCTTTCATGAATAATGAATAAGTTATACTTAGCTTATTTCCTTCACTCGCCACTTCAGGTTTCTTCCAGAAAACATTGGTATGACATTGCCGTATTGGTTGGGGATAACAGTTTCACATTTCTCAAAAACTACTGTTTTCTCTGGAGGCCTCACACCGTAGATTTGTTTTGCATTATCAGAAACAAATTTTTGGAGTTGGTTCAGTGCCCTATTTTCCTCAAAAAGCTCAACGAGCATCTGCAATGCAATCGGAGCTGTAAAAACCCCTGCAGCGCAACCCGAACACTCTTTTGCATCTATAGGGTGAGGGGCAGAGTCACTACCAAAGGCAAGTTTAGGATGGGATTCTAGGGCAAGAGAGAGCAACGAATCTCGATCTTCTGGCCGTTTAGCGATTGGTTTGCAGAATAAATGTGGGTTTAAAAGATTTCCTGCCACGTCGTCCAGAGTAATCATTAGGTGTTGAAGGGTAACAGTTGCATATAAGTTTTCATACCGATCAAGTAGAAGAGCTGTGTCCCGTGTTGTAATATGTTCCATAACAATATTAAGAAGTGGGTAATGGTTTGCTAACTTTTCATAGATAGGTATAAATGCTTGCTCTCGGTCCATAACAAAATCATTTGTTTCTCCATGTACTAGGAGGCGGATATTCATTTCCTGCATTAACTCTAGCGTTTTTGCAATTTCATGTATTTCGTTGATCCCATCTTCACTGTGCGTGGTTATACCCGCAGGATAAAGTTTTATACCAATAATACGATCTTTCATCTGAGCCAATTCTTGTTCTGTATAGGGCTTCATAAACAAAGTCATAAAAGGTTCAAAAACATAACCCTTTAGGGTGTCTCTAATCTCCTGCTCATACTGATTTAAACGTTTCAAGTTATCTACAGGTGGCACTAAGTTTGGCATTATTACACCACCAGAAAAGGTCTCAGCACTCAAAGGTGCAACATTTCTGAGCATATCACCTTCTCGGAAGTGTATGTGCATGTCTAAGGGAGTATTTAAAGAGAAATAAGTATTCGACATAAAAAATGGAAAAGTTTACTATTTTAACGATTAGATATGTAAAAAGGAAGATCAACAATTTCAGCTTCAACTGACTGTTCATCAACTAATACTGTAACTCGTTTTCCGATTTGCTTGAATTGGCGTCGGATAAAACCTAAAGCTATTATACTGTCAATGCCACGTCCATATACAGCGGTGGTTATCCATCCTATATCTTTGCCATCCTGTTTAATCGTACAATTCCTCTCTGGTAAGGATGTTCCCTCAATAACAAAACCCGATAATAGTCGGTTGGGCTGCCCTCTGTGTTCCATCATTACGACAGGTTCTTGACCGATATAACACCCTTTTGAAAAACTGATTGCCCGTTCTCTGACTGATTCGTTAGGAATAGTCAAATTATTGAGCTCTGCCGGGCTACATGGAATTCCAGCTTCGACACGGAGAATTTCGATCGCGGCCATTCCCACTGGGGTGCATGGATTAGGAGATTGGAGATTAGTTAGGGTTTCCCAGATATCACCAATTTGTTCGATAGGGGAATAGATTTCGTAATCATCTTCTCCTGTGCGGTAAGAATGTACCAAAGTCAAAGAAGATGGTCCAGATTTTATCTCTACGTTTCCATATTGGGATAATCCTTCTATAGCCCCGTATGCGTCCTTAAGCTTTATAATAGCATCTTTGCCGTAGACCCCAATTAAACCATAATCATTTGTAATATCATTTATTTCAACGTCATCGATAACGGTATATCTCTCTAGGGTTTCTTTTAAAATATTTACATGAATACGGGTTACATCAATTAATATATCTTCTTCACGAACGTAGATCGCCATGTCTGAAATAATTTTACCTTGGGGGGTAAGCATACAAGCATATACCCCCTCACCTACCGCCAAATTTTGTACATTATTAGTAACTACTCGATGCAAAAAGGTTTGTCTGTCCATTCCTGTCATCTTTAGTTTTCCACGATGAGACTGGTCACATATACCAGCGCTAGTTCTAACAGCATCATACTCAGCCCCGATGTTTCCGTAATGGGGGACCCCGGTATTGTTTTTAGAATGATCTGAGGGAACACTAGTATCAGTATGTTTTGTAGAGTTCTGGGTCATTAGTTTGGCAAGTTCGAAAATGGTTTATGATTGGAAGCATTGAGAAACATTATGTATCATTGCTGCGCTACGATCATTATGTCAATCTATATTTTAAAAATAGATGGGCGTTTGGGGTTGACACTGAGAAGTGTTTCATTTATGGTGAACGAGTTGTTTTTTTGTCTTATATCTCTAATGCTCTTAAAAATTCAACAGAAAGGACCGTAGTGTCTGCTGTCTCTCTAGATCAATTGGTCTCCCTCTGCAAACGTCGAGGAATAATCTTTCCGGGATCCGAAATATATGGTGGTTTGCAGGGATTATACGATTACGGCCCTATAGGTGTTGAGTTGAAGAAAAATATCATAGAATCATGGTGGCGGAGAAACGTCTATGAAAGAGATGATATGGAAGGTCTCGACAGTGCGATCCTTATGAATTCTCTTACTTGGAAGTATTCGGGCCACGAGGAAACGTTTGTCGACCCCTTAGTAGATTGTAGAAATTGTCAAGGGCGTTGGCGTGCTGATCAGGTTGGGGAATCTTGTCCCACATGCGGTTCCACAAACCTCACCGCCCCCCGACCCTTTAATTTAATGTTTAAAACGCAGGTAGGTCCAGTTTCTGAAAACAACGCATATGCTTACCTTCGCCCTGAGACAGCCCAAGGTATATTCGTAAATTTTAATAATGTATTAACTACGACTGCCCGTAAGTTACCTTTCGGCATTGCGCAAGTTGGAAAGGGATTTCGGAATGAGATAAATCCCCGAAACTTCCTTTTTAGAGTTCGTGAATTTGATATGTTAGAAATTGAATTTTTTGTTTATCCTGGAACTGAAGATAAATGGCAAGATAAATGGTTAGAAGAACGTCTTTTATGGTGGGAATCGATTGGTTTGAGTCGAAATAAGATTCGGGTTGATGAAGTTCCGAAAAAGGATCTCGCCCACTATTCAAAAAAAACATACGATCTAATGTACAAATTTCCGACTCTAGGTTATGAAGAACTAGAAGGAATTGCTAGTCGGACTGATTTTGATCTAGGGTCTCATACACGGTATCAAGAGCAGTATGAACTTACTGCAAAGGTAGTTGAGAACCAGTCTAGCACGACTAGGCTTTCTTATTTTGATCCGCGTGAGAATAAGCACATTATTCCTTTTGTGGTGGAACCTTCAGCAGGAGTTGGTAGATGTATGTTAGCTATTCTTTCAGAAGCGTATGATGAACCGATGGTTAAGGTACCGACCCCGGAGAAATTGGGTGATGTTAAAAATGGTTTGCAGGCTTTTAATAAATCAGTTGCGAAAAATGATAAATTACCTGTTGACACGAAAGACTCTATGCTTTCTCTGGGAGAATCAATCTCTAAAGATCTGCCAGAAAATATGCCGCTTATAGAAGCTCTTTTAGCAATGCCGGGGGCTGACCGAATTAAAGATGGTAAAACTCTTCGAAACTTGTCACAAAAAATTATCGGTGACCATTACCGGACCGTGTTACGCTTAAAGTCACATCTAGCACCGATAAAAGTAGCAGTTTTTCCACTCAAACGGACTGATGAACAGATTTCTGCTACTGCTAAAGATATTAGTAAAACTCTTCAAATGGAGACTGGGATACGTACTATATATGATGACTCTGGTGCTATAGGAAAACTGTATCGGCGTCAGGACGAAATTGGGACACCCCTTTGTGTCACGGTTGATTTTCAGACCATCGAAGATCATACTGTGACCGTGCGTGACCGAGATACAATGAAACAAGATAGGGTTCCAATCAACGAAATTAAAGATTACGTAGAAGAATCACTAGCTAGTTGATTAGATTTTCCAGGTAAGTAAGAGTGAGTGAAAGGAGTTCTAAATGGGGCGAAACGTTAATGTAGGTCTGGTGGGCTATTCCTTTATGGGTAAAGCTCATAGTCATGCTTTTAAGGATATGGGTTTTTTCTTTCCAGATGCCGAAGGAATGCCAGTTATGAAAGCAATATGTGGCCGTAATAAAGAGAATGTAATGAGTGCTGCAAATGAGTTCGGTTGGGAAGGATATGAAACTGATTGGAGGGAGCTGATATCTCGTGAGGATATAGATCTTATCGATATTTCAACTCCCGGAGATAGTCATGCCGAAATTGCTATAGCTGCTGCAGAATCTGGTAAACATGTTTTTTGTGAAAAACCCCTTGCAAACAACCTATCAGATGCACGAGCTATGGCGAAAGCGGTAAAAAACGCGGGTGTAAAAAGTATGGTTGCGTACAACTATAGACGAGTGCCAGCCGTAGCTCTAGCAAAGCAGCTTATTGAAGAAGGCCGAATTGGCCAAATCTATCACTGGAGAGCTGTCTATCTTCAGGATTGGATAATGGACCCTAATTTCCCTCTAGTTTGGCGTTTACAGAAAGAGAAGGCTGGATCAGGCCCCCATGGAGATCTAAACGCCCATATTATTGATCTAGCGAGGTATTTAATAGGAGAAATTGTTGAAGTTACAGGGATGCAAGAGACCTTTATAAAAGAGCGTCCAATTGTTGACGAAATTGATTCGGCTCTAGGAGCAACCACGGGAACTTCTACCCGCACAGGCCCCGTAACTGTTGACGATACAACATTAGCTCTAGCCCGTTTTGAGAATGGTGCGGTGGGGTCGTTCGAAGCGACTCGTTTTGCGGGTGGAAGAAGAAATGGAAATCGTTTTGAAATTAATGGTAGCAAGGGATCAATAACCTTCAATTTAGAAAAAATGAATGAATTACAATACTTCAATCGAGAAGATGAAGATCACATTCAGGGTTTTCGTGAAATTATAGTAACGGAGGGGATCCACCCCTACATGGATCGCTGGTGGCCTCCTGGGCATACCATTGGTTGGGAACATACTTTTATCCATGAGGTATATGATCTCATGCAGGCTATAGCTGGATCAAACCATTTTCTTCATCCTGACTTCGACGAAGGAGTAAGAGATCAAGCAGTTTTAGAGGCCATATCATTATCCTCTGAAAACGGCACCTGGGTCAAAATAGCCGACCTTTGAACAAATTTGCTTTATGGATAGTGATATGTCCTTCATTGATCATAAGAAAGAAAGGAGTAAGTAACCATGTCTCGTCCAGTAACACTTTTCACCGGACAGTGGGCGGACCTTACATTAGATTCGCTGGCTGAAAAGGCAAGAAAATGGGGATTTGACGGTCTTGAATTAGCCTGTTGGGGGGATCATTTTGATGTTCAGTTGGGTGCTGAAAGTAAAGCTTACTGCGAAGATCGTAGAGCTTTATTAGACAAGCATAATTTGAAGATTTTTTCAATAAGCAATCATCTAGCTGGACAAGCAGTTTGTGACCTAATTGATTCGCGTCATGAAGCCATCCTGCCACCTCATGTTTGGGGCGATGGTAATCCAGAGGGTGTCCGTAATCGAGCTGCTGAAGAAATGAAACAGACAGCACGAGCAGCTTCAAACATGGGGCTTGAGGTAGTCAATGGTTTCACAGGTTCATCAATCTGGCATCTCCTTTATTCCTTCCCACCAGTAGATTCCACTTCCATTGATAATGGGTACAAAGATTTTGCAGACCGATGGAATCCTATCCTGGATGTATTCGACGAAGTAGGTGTGAAATTTGGATTGGAAGTGCATCCAACAGAGATTGCTTTTGATATTTCTTCAGCTGAGCGAACCCTTGATTCTTTAGGAAATCGGGAAGCTTTTGGTTTCAATTACGATCCGAGCCATTTTGGCTATCAAGGTGTAGATTATGTAGAATTTATTCGAAATTTCCGTCACCGTATATACCATGTCCATATGAAGGATGTATGGTGGTCTGAACAACCAACTAAAGCGGGTGTTTTTGGTGGGCATATAGCTTTTGGAAGTTCGGACCGATACTGGGATTTTCGGTCCCTCGGCCGAGGAAGTATTGATTTCGAAGAAATTATTAGAGCTCTGAATGAAATTGGTTACACGGGGCCACTGTCAATAGAATGGGAAGATAGTGGTATGGATCGTGAACATGGCGCTGAGGAGGCTTGTGCATTTACAAAAAGCGTTGATTTTCCACCTTCAAATTTAGCTTTTGATGCTGCTTTTTCAGAAGAATAACCTAATTCTTGGAAGAAGAGAATGCCTCTTATAGAATTTTGCCCTATACAGCGATGGACCTGGGGCATTAGCTTTTTTTTAAGTTTATTATTGTTTGGATGTGAGACATCGGATGATGTCCCTACCATCCAAGCAGAGTTGTCACGTATTAATTCTATAGGGAGAGAACTTCCCTCGGATGGTGCAGCCCTAGACCAACAGTACATTAGATTGAGTATGGTGGAGCCTTCTACTCTTGATGTGGGGATCTCTCTTTTTGATGCGCAATTTAACGCTTTCCTTTTTGAATCCTTGCTGGTTTGCGACGAAAATATGGAGATCAAAGGTGCGGCTGCGGAATCATGGTCTGTAGCTGATGATCATGTCACTTGGACTTTTAAGATCCGGCCAGGAGCTCTGTGGAGCGATGGTCGGCCCGTGACAGCTCAGGATTTCGAATGGTCCTTTCGCCGATTAATTGATCCAGCATCAGGTAACATCTTTGCTTATTTTTATTATCCAATTAAAGGAGCAAGAGCCTATAATACTGGCCAGACGACTGATAAGAACGTGCTTGGTATTAAAGCAGTAGATGAACGAACACTTATAATAGAGACAGAAGAACCTTGCTCTTATTTTCCTTTTATTCTTACCTTTTTTACATCTGTCCCCGCGCCTCGTTGGCAGGTTGAGAAATATGGTAGGCAATGGACAGAACCAGAATACTGTGTATCCAATTCTACATGGCAACTTGCTTCATGGGACAAAAATGTCGAAATGCAATATGTGTTAAACCCTCATTATAATGGACCTTGGCAGGGATATCTTGAACAAATAGATTTTACTTTTGTTCTTCCGGGTTGGCGAGGGTTAACCGCTTATGAAAATAATGAATTTGACCGAATGGGTGTTGGCGGACCTGATTACCAGCATGCCCGAATGGACCCTGTTCTTAAAAGAGAGTTAATAACCTATCCTAATTTTGGAACTTACTACACTATTTTTCAGACGAATAAACCTCCTTTCAATAACGTATTTTTGCGGCAGGCTCTTGCTCATGCTATCGATCGTGAATCGATATGCAAAGTTGTTCTAGGGGGTGCTGCAACTCCATCCTATGGAATGTTGCCCAAAGGTTTTCCAGGGTATCAAGTAAACCGAATTAGAAAGTATCAAGTATTTGATCCAGAATTAGCTAGAAAGAGATTAACTGAAGCTGGGTATCCCGGCGGAAAGGGTTTACCTCCTTTGGAACTTTGGGTTCGAGGACAACCACCAACGCCCGATGAATGGAATGTGGTAGTAGCTATGCAACAAATGTTCCAAGAGCATCTTAATATAAAGGTACGTCTCAGACAGCAGCCTACTAATTCATTTAATTCTTTCATGCGCAACCATGAAATTCCCTGGGGTTTCCTCTGGTTTAATATGGATTACCCTGATCCTAGTGACATGATAGCTATACCCTGGCGTTCTCAACCGATGGGGTCAGGAAGGCAAGACTGGCGAGATAATACCTTTGACAGATTAGTAGATGCTGCAGCAGAGGAATTTAATAATGAGAAACGTGTGGCTATATACCAAGATGCCGAGGAAATTTTAGCTAAGGAGGCGGCCGGTGTTTTTCTTTACAATATGGTAAATGCGACACTCAGTAAACCCTGGGTTAAAGGTATTGAAGAAAATAGATATGGAGACCGCCGTTGGAGTGGATTTGCCCCGGCATTCTCAAGTCTTTACATTGGAGAAACCAGCGAATTGAACTCTAGGCGTTAGAAATCAGGCAAATGGATTTAGATCAAAATCAGATTCAGGTTCAATGATTTGCATTCCCTCTGGCCAATTCGTAGGCCATTCCCATCCAGGAATTTCCAGACTGGCAGCTCGAACCCTATGAGCCGCTGCTCTGCGATGTATACCAGCCTTAGCTTGGCTAATTTCTGAGCTATGGATTGTTGTAGGGAAGTAAAATGTAACACTGCCTTCTCCTGCAATGCAGTCAATAGCTTGATTTTCGTGGGTATTAATGTAGTCATTAAGCCCACCAGTGAGTTCTAAAGGGCCTTGAAGATGAGAGCCAGGAAGAATTTTCATCGCTCCATTCTCAATAGTTTGAGGATCAACGTTGATTCGAACAATTATAGTTTTTAGAAAATAATCCTCTTGCCAATTGATATCTGTTGGCCGTATATGGACGTGACCAAATTGAGTCCAATATTTTTCGAGATTGATTCCCTTTTTTTTAGGGGGATCGACTATAAAAAATGTGTCTTGATGCCAGCTGATTTCTGCATCGCCCCCAGCTACTTTATCAAACATTGTTCCTATACTCGCTTGTTTAACAGGTTCTCCGAGGGTATTTTCTAGGACATTCAAGATTACAGGATGGCGTGTAAACCTGAGCCCCTTTTCACAGACAGCATAGAGCTCCCATAGTAAAAAGATTGTATCCTTAGATTTACCCAGTAATTTCTCAGTAGGCCGACCTTTATACTCCTCAACAGATTCTACTTCAGTGATTGTCTCATCTAGGTGATCTCGAAAATTTTTCATTTCTTCAGCCGAAAATACACCTTCTACCGTCACGATACCCTGGTCCTTTAGAATAGAAACTGCATCTTGTAGAGTTAATCTCGGATAGATATTGTTCATAACTTATAGCTCCTTAGATAACCTTTATGCTTAAGGGGTTAAATTTAGTTCTATTTCCCGTATATCTTGTCCTGGTTCGATCGCTAATGTATCAGGATAAATGGCCGATCGCTCGGCAGGCAAAAAAGGACTCACTATGCCATCATCATAGCGGCCATTCATGTTGGTATCATTATAGCCGTATAGGATATATTTTGCTGGGGATATTTTATTAAACTGAAAAATACCGGGGGCATTCAATTTAACCTTTGTGGTATTATTAGAATTTTCGGTAGAAAACAGCGAGATTTCTATATGTCCAGTCGACATATTATTTCCTATCCTACCCCCTATCGAACCATACTCTTCAGGCCCAATAGAGATAAAGGAAGAAGAGATAGTGTCAGAAGTACCAGAAGGGGAGTCTAAAGTTAATCCCACCATATTTTTTATGAGATGTGATTGAATTTTGATTTCATATTCTGTTTTTGGTTTAAGGGAAACCAACGGTTTTATCAGCGCAGTGTTGGGTGATCTCCAATATATTTCGTATTCTAGGTTAGGTCCAGTTACTTCGTTTATAGTAATAGCTTTTTGGCTGAAAGTAACAGGTTCATTAAAAGACAATACTATTTCAGTTGTTAGTTGGTTGTAGTGAGATCCGTTATGCGGGTGAATTCCCAAAAGTTTGGGTTGAGATCGATCTTCAATATCAGAGCCCAAAAAGTGTAATTTGCTCTTTGTTAAATTGTTGGTTGCCAACCCTTTGACAGTTAAAATATACGCTTTTAGAGGCTCCTGAGATGCGGTCATTAATTTGATTGATCTAGGGTCGTTAGGGTTTAAATAGATGCCAGTAATATCAAGTTCTAGGCCATCCTCAATAGTTTGAATTTGGTAGTTGTTTTTATCGTTTATTTGATTTTTCTCAGCGGTTCTACTCAAAATAATATTTAGCTCATTTCGGTGCGATGGTTGGGCTGAGATCAAAGATATTATACCTTGCCTAGTAGTTAACTGAAACCATATTGGCCCATCAGATATTTGTTTTTCAGAAATCATCATATCTCGAGGAGGAACTCCCAGAGGTTCAAGATAATTATACTTCTGGTCTCTATTTTGGTCTAAAAAGGCAAAAAGGCGATATTGGCCAGGTGAAATATGAGTAAAACGAAAGGTCCCATTTATATCGGTTTGGGTTAGATAATCTGGGGCGGTTAAAGTAGGATCTGGAATTTTGTTTTTGGAAAGGTCGTAGGCCCAGATATAGGTTCTAGGAGTTAATTTTTTTTTATAAATGGTTTTCCCAAATAAGATCCCATGATCTATTTGAGAGCTAGTTGAGAGGGCATAAATGTAGGGAGAGCTCATCCGATTTCCGTAGTTATCTTTAATTCCAGTCCCTAGGGTAATAATATAAGTGGTATTTTCCTTAAGGAATTCTCTAAATTTTATTTTTATTTTTTTATTCCACCGATCTGTTTCGATACCAAATTTTACGATGGGAGAAATAAAAATATTGGTTTCTATCGACGAAGTCTCTAGGGCTTCATTAAAAGAGAATGTTGGAGAAATATTAAAAGACACCTCAGTCGAACCCGAGGTTGGTTGGCTTTCTGCTACGAAAGGGGGGAAGATATCCCTTGGCCCTCCGGGAGGAAAACCCTCCCGGGCACAGGTTATCGAGATGAGACTAATTGATAGAATCAGTGCTATCCCGCACAGAATTCTGTTCATATATTAGGCACGAGGATGTGCTTCTTCATACATTTTTTTTAAGCGTTCTAAGGCTACGTGAGTATAAATTTGAGTAGTCGATAGACGCTCATGGCCAAGTAGTTCTTTTACTGCTAGCAAATCAGCTCCAGCATCCAGTAAGTGGGTCGCCGTTGTATGTCGTAGTATATGGGGGGTTAAATTTTCATGATTTATACGTAGCCCATACTTGCCCAGGATATATTGTACACCACGCCCTGTTAGTCTATTGCCATGTTGGTTTAGGAGTAGTGCTGACATGTCTTTGCTCTCCCCCTGTTTCAGTAAATGAGGTCTTACCTCAAGGTAAGATGCCAATGCCGAAAGCCCGTGTTTTCCTAAAGGAACTATCCGTTCTTTATTTCCTTTTCCTACTAGCCTTATCCGTTCTTCTACTAGATCTATGGCTTCTGTATCCAAATTAATGAGCTCTGAAAGCCGCATACCTGCCCCATAAAGCATTTCTAAAATAACCGCATCCCGGAGTCCTAAAACTTCATTTCGGTCAGGCTGATTTAGAAGCATATCCACCTGATTTCGATCCAGAAAACGTGGCAAATGACTTTCCCATTTCGGGGTTGTTAGGTATATACATGGGTTAGTAGATAAACGATCTTCTCTACAAAGATAATGAAAGAAAGATCGTACAGCAGCAAAACGACGTGCAATAGTACGTCGGCTCAAACCAGCTTGATGTAAATGGTGCAGGAAAGATCTTAGGGTGGACTTGTTGATAGATTCAAGTTCCATTGAGCTTACAGAATAGGAGTCATAGATGAAGGATTTAAACTTTTTTAAATCTCCAGCATAGGCTATTCTGGTATGTGGTGAGTAATTTCTTTCTACCTCAAGGTATTCAAGAAAACTTTTAATCTCAGCTTCCAAAATGGTTTTCCTTCTGTTAAGAGGCATCAGAAGCATCGGCAGTTATTTGGTGCTTGCAATCAGGACATTGAAGTGTAGACTCACCAGACTTGTTTGTTTTCTCAACTATAATGGGATAGTTGCATGCAGGACAGTGTTTATTTTGAGGAGTGTCCCACAGTACAAAACGACATTTAGGATAATTGGTGCAACCAAAAAAATTACGTCCCTTCTGAGATCTTCTTGCTGTTAACGACCCACCGCACTGCTCTTGCGGACAGGTAATACCCAGCTCGATGGGCTGAGTTTCTTTGCAACTTGGATATCCTGTACATGCTAAAAACGGACCATACCGGCCTGTTTTCGCCACCATGGGTTCTCCACATTTTTCACAGATTTTATCCGAGACTTCTTCTGGTTTTTGATCCATATTTAAGGGTCTAGTATTCTTACACTCGGGAAATCCTTCACAGGCCATAAATCGCCCGTTTCTTCCCCACCTTATAATCATTGAGTTGCCACATTTTTCACAAAGTTCATCAGTTTTTTCCGTAAGAGTATTTTTTAACTCTGATCGTTTGGCAATAACAGACTGAAGCTGCTCATTAAAGGGATTATAAAAATCAACTAGTATACCGGTCCAGTTCAGTTCTCCAGTTTCTATACGGTCCAATGCATCTTCCATCCTGGCAGTAAAAGCCACATCGAAGAGGTCAGGAAAAGCCTTAACTAAAATTTGGTTAACAGCCATGCCCAGTTCGGATGGTGAGAACCGCCTTTGCTCGAGTTCCACATACTTTCGCTGACGTAATGTACTTATAATCTGGGCGTAGGTGCTAGGCCTGCCGATCTGCCTTACTTCTAGTTCTTTAACTAAACTAGCTTCTGTATACTTAGGCGGGGGTTGTGTGAAATGCTGTTTGGGTTCTAGTTTTACAAGATTTAGTAGATCATTGCCATTTATTTTAGGCAGTAATTTGTTTTCATTCTCCTCCGCATCGTCATCTAGGGCTTCTTCATAAACTTTTTGAAAACCTGGGAACGTAGGTACAGTTCCAGTAGCACGAAAAATACATGCTCCAGCTTTCACATCTATTGTTGTCACGTCGAAACGGGCTGGTTCCATCTGAGAAGCAACAAAGCGTAGCCAGATTAACTCATACAATTTAAACTGTTCGGGAGTAAGGAAAGGTTTTACTTTCTCAGGGGTTTGCTCAACATCTGTCGGGCGTATTGCTTCGTGGGCATCTTGAGCTCCCTGTTTTGTCTTATATATTTTGGGTTTTCTAGGTAGATATTCTTGACCGTAACCCTTGGTTATCAAATCACGAACTGCCTGGATGGCTTCATCCACAATACGGGTAGAGTCTGTCCGCATGTACGTAATTAAGCCTATGGTTCCTGTATTCCCCAAATCAACACCTTCGTATAGCTGCTGAGCAATTGACATAGTCATTCTGGTATTGAATCTGAGGCTTTTAGCCGCTTCTTGTTGAAGTGTGCTTGTTATAAATGGTGGGTATGGGTTACGTTTTGTTGCTTTCTTGGCAATATTTTGGATTTGAAATATTGCACCATCAAGTTTTTTTATAATATCTTGCGCTTTCTTTTCATCGGGGATATGAACTTTTTCATTATCTAGTCGAATCATTTTAACAGGGAAAACAGTATTCTCATCAGTCCTCAGATTTGCTGTTATGGACCAATATTCTTCGACCTTAAAGTTTTCTATTTCGTTTGCCCGTTCACAAATTAGCCTAAGAGCTACAGATTGGACCCGTCCCGCACTCAACCCTTTTGTAATTGTCTTCCATAAAACAGGACTGACTTGGTACCCGACTAGTCTATCCATAACGCGCCGGGCTTGTTGGGCATTTACCTTTTGCATGTCGATCGGAACAGGTTTTTTAATAGCTGTCTGTACCGCGACTGGTGTAATTTCATGAAAAAGGATTCTACCAATCTCTTTATTATTACTTTCTATCTGGCTAGCAACATGCCACGCAATAGCCTCACCCTCACGATCAGGGTCAGTCGCTAGGAAAATCTGATCAGCAAGCTTTGCAGCACTACGAATTTCTTTTACAACTTTTTCTTTCCCGGGAATAGTTACGTATTCAGGTTTGAAATTATTATCAACATCCACGCCCAAGCTTTTTGGGGGTAGATCTCTTACATGACCTACAGAAGCTTTAATATCGAAGTCCTTGCCCAAATATTTTTGAATCGTACGGGCCTTAGCTGGGGACTCCACAATGACGAGAGACTTGGACATTTCTATAAAGTTGAATAAAGGTTTAAATAATGTTCTGAAGGAGGGTCACCATCAGTTTCCAATAAAATCATCATCAAGGTCATCGGGTAACCAGATAATAGCTTGACCAGACTCCGATTCAAGCAGGATAGGAGCAGTGATTGTCTTGATGTCGTCCCGTGTTATAGAACGAGCTCCAGTCAGGGTAGCTCGTTCTATAATTAGTTCTGTCTGCGAATCAGATATGAGACCGAGTTCCCTCAGTTCTAGAAGATAACCGTACGCCTCCGGTTCAATGATTAACTGTTCTACCGCATGCAGAATTCGGTTGGGTTTGGGTTGAAGTGGATTGGTCGAATCGACCACAACTTCTGCTTGAGCCTGAAGACGGTCAAATAACCAGGCAAACGCTGTATTAACTTCTTGTTGTGTATACCCGTGTCCAACTAGTGTTTGCGAAACATCAGCAATATCACTAAAACGGCCTTTTTCATCCTGCATGTGCTTCATTAGGAAAACAATGATTTCCATCACTTTTTCCATGTTTTTCTCCAGAAAATCCAAAGATGTCACTGGATTCCCACCGTAGATCGGTACCCAGTTGTTCATCCTATCTGTTCTCTATTTACAATTTGAAAATCTAATCTTGCAAGGGGCAATAAGCAAGTTATTTTTCCCTCCCTAATTCTTTTGTTTATGCTTCGAATATCTTTCCTATTTCATCTCTAGCAAATACGGGAAGATCGATTAGTGATCCCTTGCGATTTATTCTGACCCCAAAATCAGACTCTTTTACACAACCGATGTCAGCCGTAAAAATTCCCGCTTGTCTAAGATTTTTGGTAACCCTTTCCGAATAGTTAGGCTCTACAAAGAGTAACAAAGCACCTGAGGCGATCACTCCTAGTGGATCTAGTTTATAGAACGAACAAAGAGCCTTACTTTCCGGGAAAATGGGGATCATGTCGTCCTCAATAAGCATCCCAACGTTAGCTGCGATAGCTATTTCATGTAACCCCGAGGCAATCCCTCCTTCTGTAGGATCGTGCATAGCATGAACTCCCCCAGTTTCCATAGCGATACGAGCATCTTTTATAACGCTTAAACCAGGTTCTTCAAAATATTTATAACATTTTTCAAGAAAAATTTCCGAAAAATGAGCCTTTATCTCCGTTCTTTTTTCCATAGCGATTAATACAGTTGCCTCAATAGCAATACCTTTAGTTATAAGTATTCGGTCACCTACTTTGGCGTCGGTCCCGCAAACATATCTATCCTTGGTAGTTTCACCAAGCATCTGGCCAACCAGTAGCGGGCGATCCAGGCCATGAGTAATTTCGGTATGCCCACCGCATAGCGTAATATTAAGTTCATCGCAGGCTTTTGACAGGCCGGAGAAAATATTTTCGACCAGTTTAGGGGTAGTTTTACCCTCTGGAAGAAGAATCGTTGTTAGGAACCATTTAGGAATAGCTCCCATTGCTGCAACATCATTAGCATTTATGTTGACGGCGTACCAACCAATATTATCTGTGGCGAAAGTTATAGGATCAGTTTTGGTTACGAGAACATTAGAACCAAAAGAAATAACAGCTGCGTCTCTCCCAATACCAGGCCCAACAAGAAGTCGTGGGTCAGGTCTAGAAGCATATCGTTGTAGTATTCGTTCTAGGTCTTTGGTGGGTAGTTTCCCGACCGGGTAGTGAAGAGGCATGGATATTGATTAATTATTACCCCGAGGTCAAAATATTAACTTTGGATTAACCTATCTATTTTCTCTGAGCCCGCAGGGCTTCCTTTAGTAATTTGCCAGGTTTAAATTTAGCTTTTCTCCTAGCTGGGACCTCAATGGTATTTCCTGTGCGAGGGTTTCGGGCCGCCGGCTTAGCCCGTGTTTTTTTTATCTCTAGTGCTCCAAATCCTCTAATCTCGATTCGGTTACCTTCTATAAGGTTTTGTCGCATAACTTCGAATAAGGTGTCAATTACTGGAGACGTCAGATTTTTATTTAGGTCCAGTTTTTCGCTGACGCTATTAACTAACTCTTTTCGTGTTGTTGTCATTATTCTTCTTTCATCTAAATCTTTTATGATCGAGGGTACAGTTGAATTAATTTTTCCACATTGTCATTATTGATAGTATTTTCGTTGCCGAGTAAACGGGCGACGAGAGCTATATGTGCTAAATGTTCCATAGTTTCCATCTTATGATATGCTGAAATAACATCGGAACCTAGGGTCAAGGCCCCATGGTTTTCTAACAATATTGCATCATTAGTACAGACGTATTCCCTTAGTGATTCAACCAGTTCCATAGTCCCAGGTGTACCATAGGGTGCGGTCGGGATGTTACCTAAAGAAACAATAACTTCAGGTAGAAGATTTTTGGGTAAATCAATGCCGGCGACAGAAAACCCAGTTGAAGTCGGGGGGTGGGCATGGGCAACACCATGGATATCCGGGCGTTCACGATACGCCATCAGATGCATTTTCATTTCTGACGATGGCTTTTGGGTTCCGGAGATAGCCTTGCCGTCATAATCCACTATAACTAGTTGTTCAGGAGTTAGAAAACCCTTACTTACTCCTGACATTGTTATTAAAAGGCGATCTTCAGATAAACGGACGCTTATATTACCATCGTTCGAGGCAACATAACCCCGATTATACATCCGCTTTCCAACCTGAATCACGTCAGATATAGCCTGCTGTAGATGCAAGATAGAAGACTTCCGTTTGATTAACTAATTATCGATTGAGAGGTATTAAAGACGAATATATTCGGCGCAAAAATTTCGCACAAGTAAATTCGTTCTTAGTAACCTATAGGTTTTCCTTTAGGATTTTAATTACTTTGGGCAAATCTTTTTTCGCCAATCCTCGCATCTGAATGAGAAGCTCATCTTGATTGTAATCGACAAGTAAAGGTGGATCACCACTGATCCAGCGCCTAGCTACATCTTTAGGACGGAGTTTTTTTGTGCGAATAGACACAGCTAAACCAAACATTCTATCTTGAGGAAGTCTGTAAGGTGTAAGATACATTGGTTTTTCAAGTATTACTCTTGAAACGTCTTGTTTTTCAATGCCTGAAAGGCTATCTAACAGTTCTTGGGCACGAATCTCCACATCTTTTGGGGTAACATTTAGTATGTAGTTTGCCGAATGGTTTTGTAGATCTGATTGGCAGGAAACAAGATCCCGTAGTCTCGATTCTAGAGCTGCTCGTATGTGGGGAGAGGCTTGCATAGCCGAACAATATTGATTTTCCTTGATTTGTTTCATTATTTGTCGATTCCCGACTAGTATACCGCAAGGTGGTCCCCCGATCAATCCCCCTCCGGGGATGATAACCAATTGAATACCATACCGAATAGCTTCGGAAACAGAATAAGGAGCCGAAAACATTGCTAAAGAGGTATGACGTAGAGTGGTATCACCCGGCATGTAAAGAATAGTAGTGTCAGGTTTAAAAGAGTTGTTGATAATCTCTTCTAGTCCCACATCTTGGGTAAATCCCTCTACCGAATAGGTTGAGGGTCGAATTATAGCTATCAGTGCAGTACTACAGTTAATATTAGACTCATAGTCTGATATTCGAGTTTTATTTGTAGTTCCAACTTCGACCACCCGAGCACCTGCTAGCTCACAAATTGATATTGGATCAACTGGTTTTTCCTCATATGGGGCATCAATTAAACCGAGCTGGTGTCTGTTAATAAGGATTTCTTTATCCTTCGCGATAGCCCTGGTGGCTAAAAGTAATGCATTTTGCACCGAATCTACTACAAGTGAGTCCTCTCCTCCGGTTAACCTTCTAATTAGTTGAGTATTTTGGTCATTATCATGGTACGTCCCGACCCTAAGTTCTAGTTCTGACGCTTGTCGTTCAACTTCGCTTAGGCAAGACTTAGATGCTCTTGGATTAAAAAGAACATCAGTTGCATTAATAATCCTATCTTTTGGCTCAGGGTTTTCGTCGTCTAGGTACGCTATGATTTCCTCGGTAATCTGATTTATATTACAGGCATCCAAGATATTAGGATGATAAAGAAGCTTGGCTCTATTATTTTGCAATACCTTACGAATCGTATAGTCAATTTTTTGGTCTTCATAAAAACATTTAAGATCTTTGATAATAGGCTGTTTTTGTAACAAATGTACAGACGGTAATCGGGAGAAAATCGAATTAAGTTCTTTTCGACACGATTTCATCTTTATGACCTTCTTTCAAATATTGCTTTAATGGTGGCTTCCGTATTGCTCCCCGTTTTGTAATCACCATCTTTTCTTAGAAGTTTAATGTCATTTCTAATTTTCTCCAGATCTTCAGGATAATCGACGTCGTACCATGTTGGAAGTTCATGATAAGAGAGAGAGCAACTTCGGATTGCTTTTCGAGTTTGATCAAGTACCCTACTAGTACCCCAATCAATTAGTTCAAATACCGTTTTGTATTTGTCGATCGCTTTGCTACTCATGCCGATTAGATAATATCCACCGTCAATAGCGGGACCGAATACAATCTCATTTTTGTCAAGAGCACTAAATGCTTGTTCAACGTAATTTTGAGGAAGTAACGGGCTATCACCACCTAAAATAACTATTTTTTGTGTTTTTTTTTCTAAGAAGCCCTTCAAAGCATTTGAGAGTTTTTCTCCCAAATGGTTCCCTTTTTGTTTGAACCAACTCACTTTAGCATTGCAACCTAACACAGACTGGAGTTCTGGTAACCCGTCGTCTGGGGTCCAGGCGACATATACACTAACCCCGGTAATGTTCAGTGCTAAATGAAGTGTATCTTTGATAAAAGAAGAATAAAGCTCAGCAGCCTCCGATTGAGAAAAAATCGAAGTTAATCGTGTTTTTACAAGGCCAGGCCTCGGAGTTTTTAAGAAAAGAATTAGAATTTTTGACATACAGAATTACTCTCTATGGAGTTACTATAAAAAATCTGCGCCGGATAATCTGGTAAAAGTTAGATGAATTCGAAAACTTACCCGATTGGGATTAAGGTGTCAAATAAAACACTTATTTATCAACTATTTAACACATAAGTAAAATATTATAAATAAACAATAAACCTTGACATGATAGTATAATAAAACGTATATTTGCCGCTTCTCTTTAAATATTACAGTGACTATCAAAAAGGACCAGGCATGTCTAAGTACTGCCTGATCTAGAATAGTTTTAACCCTCTGGAATAGCGCTATGTGGGATGATATTAAAAATATAATAGATTCAAATCACTCTTTTGTTATCAGTAGTCATGTGAATCCTGATGGGGACTCCGTAGGTTCAGCTCTAGCTCTCTTTGAATGCCTAAAGGCTCTAGGAAAGGATGTTGTCGTAGCAATGAGTGATTCTATACCATCAGCCTACCGATGGCTCGATCCCGAAGGAGATATTCTTGCTCCTTTTAAGGAGCCTGACCTTGAACTAATAAGTTCGTCGGATGTTATATTTATTGTAGATGCTAATGCTTGGAATCGATTAGGGGGCTTAAAAGAATCTTTGGAGAAATCAGAAGCGGTAAAAGTAGTAATCGATCATCATCCTTATGCAAAAGAGATAGCACCCTACTCGGTAATAGAGACTAAGTTGTCCTCGACCGCTGAACTTATTTATGATCTCGTTGATTCAATGAATGTTCCAATTACAGCGAGGGCTGCAGATGCTCTCTATACTGGTATCCTTACTGACACAGGATCTTTCCGTTACGCCCGGAAAGACCCGTGTGCACACCATATAGCAGCTAAGCTTATTTCACTAGGGGTAGATCCATCTAGGATTTATGATCAGGTATATAATCACAATAGTGAAGTTCGGACCCGTCTGATGGGGAAAACTTATGCAGGTATCCGTATTACCGATGGTGGTGAGATAGCTTGGTTGATAGTGACAAAAGAAATGGTAAGGCAGACCGGTGCGTTACCATCTGATACTAGTGGCTTTGTTGATGTAACAATGACCATCACAGGAATTAAAATTGGGATTATATTTGTTGAAGCTGAAGACGGTAGAATTCAAATCAGTTTACGTTCCCGACCCGAAACAGACGTTAATCAGATTGCTGTCAAATTGGGTGGTGGTGGTCATAAAAATGCTGCAGGAGTTTTGTTTACAGGCACAATAGAAGAGGCCGTAAAGACAGTAATAGAAGTAGCACGTACGGCGGTTTAAATTGACAACCTCCTCTCAAAAAAATGGATTTGGTCATTGGCCAAATTGATCTTTCAAAAGTATGATGTTTCTAACACGAAAAATGCGGTTTTCGGCAGCTCATTTATGTCGTAACACCGAATTGACAAATGCTAAAAACTGGCGAGGTTATAGTGATTGCTCCAGTGGTAAGGAGTATTGCCATAACTATTTGGGCGAGTTTACCTTTAGTGGACCAGTTGATCCTCTTACAGGGGTTGTTCTAAACCTGGGTGAAATTAAAAAGCATCTTGAAAAAGTAATTAAGCCAGTGGGATTAAGTCATTCTGATCCTGGGTCAGGATTTATTGATGATTTTGTACCTACAAGCGAGATTTTAATACAGATCCTCTGGAAGTTGTTAGAAAAACGAATAAAGATATGTAGACTTATGAGTATTCGGTTACATGAAAGTCCGCAGAGAAATGTTGAATTCATTGGAGATAAGAGTATGATCTATGTCACTAGAAGCGTTGAGTTCAGCGCTGCACATCGTCTTCATAGTATAAGGTTGAGTGATGAGGAGAATATACGTATATTTGGTAAATGTAACCGACCCCACGGCCACGGGCATAATTACGAACTTGCAGTAACTGTAGGGGGGGCTATAGACGAAGCAACGGGTGTGGTTATTGAAATGGGGCGATTTGATGACATCCTGCAAAGGGAGGTCCTTGACCGTTATGACCATCGACATTTGAACCACGACGTGGAGGAATTTCAGTCTATTAATCCAACCTCGGAAGAACTTTTACGGGTGATTTGGAAACGTTTAGCCCCTTTATTCACAAAACCCGTACTATATAAGCTTCGTTTGGTGGAAACTTCAAATAACGTATTTGAATATTTTGGTGAAAAGGAGTGATAGAGAACGATGGACCTGATAGAAGGATTAACACGATCATTGATCACGGAGATTGGTGAGAATCCAGATAGGGAAGGTTTAGTTAAGACCCCGCAGCGTGTGTCTCAATCACTCCGGTTCCTTACTAAGGGGTATGGGGAAGATATTGAGACGGTTATAAACGATGCGATATATGAAGAAGATTATGATGAGATGGTATTAGTGAAAGATATTGAGTTTTTTTCGCTCTGTGAACATCACCTCCTTCCATTTTTTGGGCAATGTCACATCGCTTATATTCCCAATGGGAAAATTATCGGACTGAGTAAAATACCCCGTATTGTAGATGTTTTTTCTCGTCGTCTCCAAGTACAAGAACGTCTAACCAGTCAAATTGCTCAAACTTTTCAAGAATATCTCAACCCTCTTGGTGTAGCTGTTGTTATGGAAGCTGGTCACCTCTGTATGATGATGCGTGGGGTGGAAAAACAACATTCTAAGGCTACCACAAGTGCTATGCTTGGAGTATTCAGGGAGGATCGTAGTACTCGTATTGAATTTCTCGAATTAACCCAATCAAAAAACAAATAATAAAAACTATTCTGAGGGAAGGGAACCATAATACCTAAAGGGATTCTGATGAGTAAAAACGGGCTAATTGAAAAATTGATATCAGCTATAGGACGAGAAAATGTCATAGATGCACCTGACCAATTAATTGTTTATGAATGTGATGGATTGACTATCGATCGAAAAGCTCCTAATGCAGTTGTTTTTCCTTCCACAACTAAAGAAGTTGCTAGGGTGGTTCGAATTCTTCATGAAGCCCGGGTTCCATTTGTAGCCCGAGGAGCCGGTACTGGCTTGAGTGGGGGAAGTTTACCACCAGAAGGTAGTGTTATGATCGCTCTGACCAAAATGGATCATGTAGTGGAGGTTGATATTCGAAATCAACGAGCACTCGTAGAGGCAGGGGTTGTCAATCTACATCTATCAGATGAAGTGAACCAACAAGGATATCATTTCGTACCGGATCCCTCTAGCCAATATGCCTGTACGATAGGTGGTAATATAGCCGAAAATTCCGGGGGGCCTCACACCTTAAAGTATGGAGTTACGACTAACCACACGTTAGGAGTTGAAGTTGTACTGCCGAACGGGCAGATAACCTGGTTTGGTGGAAAATCCGATGACACTTTTGGTTACGATTTGCGAGGTCTGATGATAGGTTCGGAGGGAATGTTGGGTATCGTTACCCGTGCTTGGGTTAAATTAACTAGACTACCTCAGGCTTGGAGAACTTTTCTGGTAGTTTTTGATACAGTGGAGGATGCATCCCAGGCTGTAGCAGGTATTATAGCTCGGGGCATAGTCCCTTCTGCTCTTGAAATGCTTGATAAAGTTGTGATTGGTGCAATTGAGGAGGCTTACCATTTTGGCTTTCCCTTAGACGCTGAAGCTGTCCTGATTATTGAGCTTGAAGGCCATGAGGTTGGCCTAGATAAGCAAGCGGATCAAGTAATAAGAGTTTGTAAGGAAAATAAGACCAGCAAGATACAGACGGCTAAAGATGAGAAAGAAAGAAATTTATTATGGATGAGCCGCAAACGGGCTTTTGGTGCTATGGGGCGTTTAAGTCCAAGTTATTATGTTCAGGATGGGGTTGTTCCTCGGACAAAAATACCCGAGATAATGAAAGTTATTCAGGCTACCGGTAAGAAATACAATTTGTTAATTGGTAATGTTTTTCATGCTGGCGATGGTAATATCCATCCTTGTATCGCCTATAATGATAGAGACAAGGATCAGGCGAAGAGGACTGTTGAGGCTAGTAATGAAATTCTCCAGGCGTGTGTCGAGCTTGGTGGGTCCATAACTGGTGAACACGGAATAGGGTACGAAAAAGTTAATTTGATGCCTTTAATTTTTAATGAAACAGATATTTTAGCTATGGAAACGGTTAAACAAGTTTTTGATGAATATAATCTTAGTAATCCAGGTAAGATGTTTCCTACCAACCGATCTTGTATAGGATGTGGAACTGCGGAGCTAAAGTATACAAATAGACAAGCAGCATTATTATAAGATTATCTTATAATGGAAGATGAGTTTACTAATGTCTCACAAGATCCTACACAAAGAACTAAAATCTATACAGGATGATTACAACCCTGCCAGTCAGGAAACACTAACAGGTCTTGGGGTGGACAAAAAAGATCCTATTGCAGTAGTAGCTCCTGATACTGTGGAATGTCTAGCTGCAGTCGTTAAATTAGCTTCCGAAATTGGTTTTGCAGTGGTGCCGCGAGGAGGAGGTACTAAAATGGACTTTGGCTTTCCACCAATTCGTCCATACATTTTAGTATCTCTAGAAAGATTGAACCGTATTGTATCCCATGAACCAGCCGACCAGACCGTTATAGCAGAAGCTGGTATCAGCATTGCATCTCTGCAGGCTAGCTTGGAAAAACAAGGACAGTATTTGCCACTAGATCCCCCTCTCGTTTCCAGTAGCACATTGGGGGGGGTGCTCGCTACTAATGGATCAGGAATGTTACGTAGTTCGTTCGGTTCAGCTAGGGATATGGTAATAGGTTTAAAAGTAGTTCAAGCAAATGGTACTATTGTAAAATCAGGGGGGCAGGTTGTTAAAAACGTTGCTGGATATGACTTAAACAAGATGTACATAGGGTCATTAGGTACTCTAGGGATATTAGCAGAAGTTACCCTAAAAATCCAACCGCTGCCCGAGGTGGAAAAGATATTCATTGCTCAATTCCCCTCCACAAAAATTGCCAGTGATTGTGCATTTCGTATTATGAATTCTGATATTATGCCTTCCTTCTTGGAATTAATAAATTCTCAAACCATGTTGCTAAGTCCATGGGTGAAAAAGGGGCGAATAAACGATTCTTTTGGTCAACACAGTTGCTTTCTTTTAGGAGGGATGATAGGTGCGGAGGAAACAGTTGATTGGCAAATCGAGCAGTGTGAAAAACTATTTAGCAAAAACGAAGAGTATGGTCTGATAACACTCAATAGCTGCGGAGATATTAGGGGGCTTGAGTTTCTTCGAGATTTTCCTTCAGGTCTCATTGTACCATCAGGAATGAGACGCGCCATAACATGTAGAGCTAGTGTTCCCCCGGACGCAATAGAAAGTCTTTTTGATTTGGCAGAAGAGCAATGTCATGAACTATCCATAACTGTGGGTATGCTTTCACATTTTACCTGTGGTCATGTCTCCCTTGTATTCTATTTAGATGAATCTTCTCGAGATGAATCTTTTGATGGTCTTGCTAGGTTGATAACAAAATTACAAGAGGCATCAGAAACGCAAGGAGCATTAGTTTTGGAACATGCACCATTAGCCCTTAAAAAAAGGGTAAACGTCTGGGGTTCGGACAATAAAAACCAAGAGATCATGAAGATGCTTAAGTGTCGATTTGATCGTAATTTTACATTAAATCCAGGTCGTTTTATAGACGGAACATAACAATTTTTCTAAAAGTGATGTGTAGTCACTTTTTCGCCAAGCATGATAATTGAGGTGCTAATATGAAATTGCCTAATTTCACCGAGATACGACAGCATTTTAATGCTCCTGTTGTTCAAGATATAGCCCGGACGACCGAAAACGAAGTCGAAAGTATGATAGAAAAACAAGGTCTAAAACCGGGTAGTACAGTTGCTGTTGCAGCAGGGAGTCGGGGTATAGGTAATATAGCTATAATAGTAAAACATGTAATCTCTGCGTTTAGTAAAGCTGGACTCATTCCTTTTATAGTGCCCGCGATGGGTAGTCATGGTGGAGCAACTTCTGAAGGACAGCGAAGGGTACTAGAAAACTATGGTATTACCGAGAGTTCGATGAGTTGTCCCATTTATTCAGAAATAACCCCAGAAAATTTAGGGCATACTGGGGATGGGTTACCTGTTTATCTTGATGCTAATGCCCTCAGAGCAGATCATATTGTGGTGATAAACCGAGTAAAGCCTCATACCGACTTCAAGGGTTCTGTTGGAAGTGGCTTGATGAAGATGTTAGCTATTGGATTAGGAAAACAGAAGGGGGCTAGTTATTACCACGGGGCATCGTTTGAGTATGGTTTCGAACACATGATTACTACCGTATCACAACATGTGCTAAATCATGCTCCTATAGCTTTTGGTTTGGCTATTATAGAAAATGGCTATGATCAAACTGCCCACATTGTTGGGGTCCCTGCAGAGATTCTCCAGAGTGAGGAGCGTCGGCTTTTCCAGAAAGCTCAAGACCTGATGCCTCGCCTTCCCACTGATGATATTGATGTTTTGATTATCGACGAAATGGGAAAGAATATTAGTGGTACTGGAATGGACACGAATATTATCGGTCGTCGTATGCAAAATTTTGAGAATGAACCAGAAATACCTAGGGTACTCCGTATTGTTGTTCGGGATTTGACGCCGGAGAGTGAAGGCAATGCTGTAGGTATTGGCCTAGCTGATTTTACTACGCGTCGCCTAGTAGATAGTATTAATCATCAATACACTTATGTGAATGCAATTACTGGAATGAGTCCTCAGAAATCTAGGATACCGGTATTTTTTGACAATGACCGAGAGGTTCTTGAGGCAGCTTTTGCTACCATTGGTCTCAAACAGCCCGCAGAAGGGAGAGCTATTCGTATAAGAAATACCCTTTCGCTTGGACATATTTCAGTTTCGGATGCTTTATTAGAAGAAATAGGAAGTCAAGATCATATTGATATCGTGGGGAACCCGCAGTCACTAAATTATGATAGCGTAAATAACTTAGCCGATTAGTGTATTTAGATATTGACAAGTTTTTTTTGGCATGTATTTTAATCCTTCTGTCATTTTTTGGCTCTGTCTAGCAAAGGATGCAACAGAGAAGTGCATAGTGTTAATGGGGATAAATAACCTCAAAGTTAAACTGTTAAACAGGGAGTTTTTGCTGAACGTGAGTACTACATCAAAAACACAGTCGGGCATATCCGAAGATCGTTCTCTTGATTTTTATCTGCAAGAAATTGGTAACGTCCCGTTGTTACTTGCCGAAGAAGAAACAGAATTAGCTCGGTCAGTCCGAGCAGGTGACCAAAAGGCCTTAGAAAAACTTACGGCTTCTAACCTACGTTTTGTCGTTAGCGTGGCTAAACAGTACCAAAACCAGGGCCTTTCCCTGTCAGACTTGATTAATGAAGGAAATATAGGACTGATTAAAGCTGCTAAAAGATTTGATGAGACCAAAGGTTTTAAGTTTATTTCATATGCAGTTTGGTGGATACGGCAGGCTATTCTTCAGGCACTTGCTGAGCAGTCTCGAATAGTTCGACTCCCTTTGAGCCGAGTTGGAATCCTTCATAAGATTGGGAGATTGTCGAGTGAATTCGAACAAGAACATGGCCGCAAGCCTAATACTCAAGAAATTGCTGATAAACTAGATATGAGCCCTGGAGATGTTAAGGATACTATGCGTATAGCGAGTCGCCACGTTTCTCTAGATGCCCCACTAAAATCTGGTGAAGACAATAGGCTGTTAGATCTTATTGAGGATGAAGTCCAGGAAGCACCAGATGAGGCACTTATGGTAGATTCCTTAAAAGACGAGATATTTAGGGCACTAGATTCTCTAACAGAACGAGAAGCAACAGTCATAGTTCTTTACTATGGTATAAATAGAGACAAATCACAAACCTTAGAGGAAATAGGAACATATTTCGGTCTTACTAGAGAACGGGTTCGCCAGATTAAGGAAAAAGCTCTTCGGCGACTTCGTCATGTATCGCGTAGTAAAACGCTCCGAGCTTACCTTAATTAACTTCTTCTATTAAAACCGGACTGTTTCTTTTATTACATTCCCTGAGTTCTTTTAATGAATAGGGAAACGACGGCTGTTGGGCCGTAAAGTCGGGTATTCCATTGCGAAGATTTTTCTCACTTGTAAACCTACCTGGTAGTTCTCACAAGGAACCTAAAGAAATTGGAATCTGGGGAGCAATACTGGGTTCTATAGTGGTAATTTTTCTGTCGCTACTAGGGTGGCACATTATTAATCCAGGTTATATTATTCCGTGGCTAAGTGGGGATATTCTGATAGCCCGTGAGAGAGAAAATACCTTACTGAGTGAAAAGTTGCAGCGTCTAAATCAACTAGATACTTCCCTCCAAGCTCATATTCAAACTTTGTCTGAAAAGGCTGCAGATATAAATGACATTGTCCATGGCGCTAATATTTCTTCAACCCTTAATAGCTCAAATTCTTTAAGTGCCTCGATAGAGTCTATCGACATCTATAACTCTAGCCATTCGGTTATTGTCGAACTTCATAGCATTGTTGACCTAATGCTGCAAGAAGCCAGAGAAGAATTATTAAACCTTAAGGCTATAGAGTTAAAATCTAAAGATAATTCATTCTGGACTGATATCCCCATCGTCTTACCGGTGGTTGGCCCTATCTCAAGAACTTTCGGTTCCCCTCGCAATTTATTGAGCGAATCCAAGCGTGTCCACGGCGGATTAGATATTGCTGCCCATAGGAACGAATCTGTTCGGGCAACAGCCAACGGAGTTGTTTCACGTACAGGAGTTAATAGAAGTCTTGGAAAATATATCGAGATAGTCCATAAAAATGGATATACTACCCGGTATGGACATCTTGCAAAAGTCTTAATAAAAAGAAGAGATAGAGTCCAAAGAGGAAGGGTGATTGGGGTAGTTGGTAAGACAGGAAAGACTAATGGATACCATGTTCATTATGAAATTCTATACAAAGGGCGAATTCTAAATCCATCCAATTGGTCTTTCCCGGATAAATGATAGAAAAATTCTTGGTTTCTACAGTCAATAAAAAAGAAATTGACCTTAGGAACGAAATTTTATTAATATTATCTTGTAGGGAATGCTTTATAAAAATGGAATATTACTTTTTATTTATTGGGAATCCCAAGTTTTGAGAAAATATGTGATGCCACCTTGGCTCATCGTTATTTATTGTATGGGGCGGACAATACGTGTCCCTAATTTTGTTATTCCAGCAATCTTAGGCCTCGTATTTATAGTAACAGCCTTTTCCTACGTAGAAGGTAGATTAATGTTGGCGGAGTATAGACAAAATATCTTTCAAGAACAAATTAAAATTCTTGAAAGATCGAGTATAGCAAATAGGGATCGACTAAATAGGCTTATTTCGTCGGAGGAATCTGCTCGCCTTATATCTGGCTTGCCTTTAATCCATCCTGATATACGACAACTTGGGGTAGGGGGGCGAGTCAATATTCCTCTAAATTTGGACTATAATATCAATTCAACTGATGAACGTGTTTCTGTGTTATACTCAGAAATGGAAGCTTCTAGGCGGATGTCGAGTCTTTCTTTAAGAAGCATGGAAGATATAAAGAAGCAAATAGAGGAAATTGACCTTCGTTGGCAATATATACCATCAGTTACGCCAGTTACAGGAATTGTTACCAGTTCGTATGGACGTCGTAGCGATCCTTTTACGGGCCTTTATGCAATGCACCGAGGCATAGATATTGCGGCAGCTTCTGGGACACCCGTTAGAGCTCCAGCAAATGGTATAGTTGTTAAAACTGGAATGGATACTCGATATGGTCTACATATTGACTTAGATCATCAGAATGGATTCAAAACGCGCTATGGCCACCTTTCTACAGTTTTAGTAAAACAGGGGATGGAGGTGGTTCGTGGTGATTTGATTGGGCATGTGGGTATGACCGGAAGAGCAAGTGGCCACCACTTACATTACGAAGTTCATAAAAACCGACGGCGGGTAGACCCCATGAAGTATATCCGGTCAGAGAACGGCTGTTAACTAATAGCTAGCGGTAGAAAATGAATTTAGGCAGGGAGGTGTTGATTCCTCCTCCCTGCCTTTTTATCTTGTCAAACATTTACAAAAACCGGTTATTTTTCCTTAAGAGTTCCTATCCCCATCCTTTAAGAAGTATCATCGATACTAGAAATAGTATGAGCGTTACTTTTCTTAATTTTGAACAATAAATTCCTACTTCAGCAAGTTTATATAATCAAAGTTATCCAGAGTTTCAGAGATGGAATGGTGATCTTGCTTCAAGTTTGCAGGAATCAAGATTGCCACAGAGCTGGTTCAATAATAATCCAGACCCAAATTGAAATTAACAAAAGTTGAAACAATAGAGGTTTAAAGCAGGCGTTTTATAGTATGATTTTGATTGACGATAACCTCATTTATTTATAGATTAGGCAGAGAAATGACCTTATAAATATAGATAATTGAGGTAGTTTAGTTTGCTAGGAGATCCTCTAACGGTGTTGGTAGCGATACAAAAACGTTCTTTATATGTAGAGACCTATGGTTGTCAAATGAACAAGGCAGATTCCGAATTGATTGTCGGTTTGCTTTTGGGCGAAGGGTATCTCGTAACAGAAAAAATTGACCAAGCTGATGTGATTCTCGTGAATACCTGTGCTATTCGTGAGAACGCCGAACAGCGAGTTTTGGGTCGTATGTCAGAATTAAACAAATTTAAAGTACTTAACCCTAGCTTGATCCTGGGGTTATGTGGATGTATGTCTCAACACTTAGGCGATCAAATAATAGAAAAAGCTCCTTATATAGACTTAGTTGCTGGACCTGACAGCTATCGTCAACTGCCCGCTATGCTTCGTTCCCTTGACACCAATAATGAACCAGCCCTAAACCTAAACTGGGAACAAAAGGAACATTACCTCGGCATCGATCCAATAAGAGACCCTGGAGTCAATGGTTGGGTAACAATAATGCGTGGTTGTGATAAGATGTGCTCTTTTTGCATAGTCCCTTTTGTACGGGGTCGTGAACGTAGTACCCCTCATGGAGAAGTATTGAGGCAAATTCAACACCTCGCTGCTGAAGGATATCGAGAGGTAACGTTGCTTGGGCAGACAGTAAATAAGTATAATGATGGGCAAGTCGATTTTGCGGATTTGCTCTCTAAAATAGCCGAATTGGAAGGAATTGAACGGATCCGTTTTACTTCGCCTCACCCAGCCCATTTCCCCGATCGGCTTATCAAAATTATGGCTGAAACTCCGAAAATTTGTCCTCATACCCATCTTCCTCTACAATCAGGGGCCTCAACAACGCTAGCTCGAATGCGGCGTGATTATACGCCGGAATTATTTCTAGATGTTGTCTATCGGCTGAGAGAGAAGATTCCACATGTCGTACTTACTTCCGATATTATTGTCGGCTTTTGTGGGGAGACAGAAGAAGAATTTCAATCAACTTGTGAGATGATGCAGACAGTAAGTTTTGATAGTGCATTCATGTTCAAGTATTCGCCGAGGCCAGGGACAGCTTCTCAAAAAAAATTCTCCGATGACGTCCCTGAAGAAGTTAAGTCCAGGAGATTAACAACAATCATTGAGTTGCAGAAAGAAATATCCAAAAATAATAATCAAAAATATAAAGGGAAAACTGTCGATGTTCTTGTTGAAGGTCAATCTAAGCGTGATCCTAATAAGCTTTTCGGCAAGACTGATACCTTTAAGACGGTAATATTCCCCAAGGGGAAAGGTATTCAATCTAATATGATTGTACCAGTGACTGTTCATAATACTTCAGCTTTTACTTTATTTGGTAATATAGCGTCACCTGATTAGAATCTTATGGTAAAACATTGATCATCTTTAGTTTCTAATAATTTAGCTGTTCATTCAACTCCCAAAGGAGACAACTATGTCATTTACACTACCTGATTTACCTTATGCTCATGATGCCCTCGAACCTCATATCGATGCGCGCACGATGGAAATACATCATGGTAAACATCATAATACTTATGTAACAAACCTGAATAACGCTTTAGTAAACGATCAAAATCTGGCAGGTAAAAGCTTAGAGGAATTGCTCGCAAACGATTTAGCAATCGTCCCCAATGATATCAAAACTGCGGTCCGGAATAATGGGGGAGGCCATGCTAATCACTCCCAGTTTTGGACTATAATGAGTAGTAACGGTGGAGGGAATCCTATTGGTAATTTGGCTGATTCTATCAATAGTACCTTTGGTGGTTTTGATGTTATGAAAGAGCAATTTGGAACTGCTGGAACAACTCGTTTTGGTTCGGGTTGGGCCTGGCTAGCAAAAGACAGTGCGGGTAACTTAGAGGTTTATTCCACTGCCAATCAGGATAGCCCTCTTATGGAAGGGAAGCTTCCAATTCTGGGTTTAGATGTCTGGGAACATGCTTATTACCTTAAGTACCAAAATCTCCGGCCGGACTATATTGGAGCATGGTGGAGTGTAGTAGATTGGGTAGAAGCAGAAAAACGTTTTAATAGTTAAACTCACCCTAAAAAATGCAACGCTAAAATTCTGGAGAAAAGATGGGGTTAGTTGGAAAATCAGCAATTTTGGATAAAGAGAAGGGTACTTTTACGATAGATGAGGCAGTAGTTCCAGATCCAGGCCCAGGTGAGGTACTTGTCCGTCAAGCCTTGTGTGGTGTATGTGGGACAGATGTACATATATATAATGGTCACATGCGTCGGAAAGCATTTCCTCTTGTTTTGGGCCATGAGATCGTAGGTACTATTGAAAAAATGGGACCTGGGGTTGATTCAGATTGTATGGATAAGCCAGTCCAAGAAGGTGACCACATTGCTGTCATTCCAGGACAGCAATGTGGAACCTGTTATTTTTGTACAGTAGTACGGGAACCTGGACTATGTCCCAACGTATTAGCATACGGTTTTCGTCCCTATGGTGATACAAAACCTCATTTTCAGGGTGGATATGCGGAATATGTCCTCCTTAATATTCCTCGGACTAAATTTCTAAAGGTACAAAGCACTCCGGAAGTTGCTGTTCTTCTTGAACCTTTCACTGTAGGGCTTCATTTTGCCGAAAAAGCTCAAATGAAATTAGGCTCTACCGCAGTCATTCAAGGAGCGGGAGCTATTGGATTATTCAGCTTAGCTGCTGCTCGGGAGGCTGGAGCGCACCGTACTATAGTTGTGGGAGCTCCAGAATCTAGGCTACAGCTAGCTAGAGATTTTGGTGCTGATGTAACGATTAATATCGAAGATATAACTGATGAGAATGAACGTATAGAACAAGTTAGGACCGAAACTCCTGGAGGTTTTGGAGCCGATGTCGTATTTGAATGTACAGGTGTTCCTTCTTCTATACCTGAAGGAGTTGAAATGTTACGTCGGGGAGGTACCTATGTTGAAGGAGGTCATTTTACTGATGCAGGGAATGTAGGAATGAACCCCTTTAATCATTTTGTATTTAGACACATAACTCTTGTTGGTGTCTGGGCTAGTAACATTTCACACTTTGTTCGTGGTCTACCGATACTCGAATCTGGTCGATATCCTTTCGAAAAGATGGTTTCACACACCCTTCCTTTGAGCAGAGTTGGCGATGCCATAGATGCATTGTCGACTAACTATAGGCTTGATGGGGAAGAGGTTAGAAAGATTGCAATTTCGGGTAAATTAACTGAGTAAAATCTTCTCTTAGCTTCTCCAATTGCTCATCATCTATATTACACTGTTTCCAACAGTGATAGGTTTGGTGTCTAATTTTTGTAATAAAAAGTAGGGAGGGGGGCTTGTGAAATTTAAACTGGGATATAGTGGACTTAGATGGACTACGCCTGATCTAGATTACATACTTAGTCAGCTAAAAGAAACTGGGTGGGATGGCTGGGAAATCCGACAGTCTCTAGATTGGTTGGGTTCAGCTAGCCGGGTAAAGAAGATATCTGATAGGGCAGGGATACCCGTAGCTGTTGTTACTGGAGGTTCTATATCGCTTGACAATAACTATGAAATGATGGAGCGTAACAAACGCCGTATAGATTTTGCAGCTGATGTTGAAGCGGACACCTTTATGTTTATGGGAGCTACTAGGCCGTACGGTGAAGCTTCCACTACAGATGATATTCAAGCACTAGCTGAACTTTCCGATACATTTGCTGACTATGCTTCCCAGTACGACCTGGATGTTTGTTATCATATCCATACTAGTACTACTGTTGATTCTAGGTCAGAATGGGAGCTTCTAATGCGGTTGATGACAAAATCTCAACTTTGTATTGATGTTTCTCATTCAGCCTTCTGGCACTACGATCCAGAACAATCAATTAGAGATTTTAAAGATCGCCTAGTTTACATTCATTTACAGGATTATAAAGATTATCGTTTTGTCGAACTTGGGGAAGGTGGCTTAGTCAACTTTGGTTTGGTAATGAAGGCGTTAGAAGAAATACAATACGATCGGTGGGTGACCGTATGTCCAAGTCAGTCTGACCTTGCTGATGAGGAAAAGATGCGTCGCGACAGGGCATATCTCCAACAACTTGGGTATTAGTTTTAAACTATTTTCTTCGAGCGTTCTCCAAAATAGCAAGTACTATGTCTGTTACTTTCTCGGGGTTATTGCCAATAACCCGAATCATGGGTTCTTTTCCTTCACCCCCCTGATCATAGATAATATCTGGAACAAATTTCTGCTCTTGAATGACCTTCGCAGTTCCCCATTCGAGAGATGAACCTTCTCGATTTTGCGATTCAAAGGGTTCATCATGCCGATCAAAAGACGCAATAGAAAGTCCGAGTTTCCGGCATGAATTTAGAAAAGCCTCGTCGTATCGAATATTCATAACGGCCCTTTTTTGAGGATCCTTTTGGGTAGTAGTCAGGATGATACGGGCTACATGGGAGGATGCTCCAAATTCTGGTTGGGAGACCGAACGTAAATCTTTATGGACACGCACTAGCCGACCTGGAAAGGCAGCCACATCCGAAATAGACCGTGGGTTTTCTAGACTCATACCCAGATTGCTTTGCACTTCAGGAACAAGGTCTCCTGTTTGGGAACTTTCCAATCGCTTGATAGCCGAAGTTAATTGTTCAAGCACAGAAATTCGATCGCTATTTCTATAGAGATGGTGAAAATGATGAACTGGCCCATGGCCTTTTCCCAACGGTATGGAATGGACCAACGAGTTGGTAAGATAAGATTTAGCTCGGTCTACAGCATCGATTATACTAGATCCTTTGGCTACTTCTGCGGTGATGGCCGCGGCAAAAGTACAGCCAGTACCATGGGTATTACGGGTATCTACTCGTTCGGCTACAAAAGAATGAAAATTTTTGCCGTCATAAAGCACATCTAGGGCTGGTCCATCAAGATGACCACCCTTTATTACTACATAGCGTGGCCCCATCTCAAAGAGTTTGCAAGCTATTGCTTCCATTTCGTCTTGGTTTGAAGCTTTAAGCCCAGTGATAGCTGTGGCTTCGTCTAGATTTGGAGTGATAATTGTAGCAAGAGGTAATATCTGTTCTATCAGACTTGAGATAGCGTTCGATTCTAGTAACAAATCGCCACTTTTAGCAATCATAACTGGGTCTACGATGAGTGGAATTTGCGGATAATGTTGAATAGTTTCAGCAACCGCAGTGATTATCTCCTTATTCGCAAGCATCCCAATCTTAATTGCATCAGCACCTATGTCTGAAAGTGCTGATTGAATTTGAAGTTTAACCAGATCGGGAGGCTGATTATGAACAGCCTGTACCCCTATGGTGTTTTGAGCTGTAACAGCTGTTATCGCAGACATCCCATAAACACCTTTGCTTGCAAAGGTCTTTAGGTCGGCCTGTATACCAGCTCCTCCGCCGGAGTCTGATCCTGCTATTGTCAGTGCTATAGGTATCATATTTCAAAATTTGGTAAAGTAAACATTAATTGGCTTGGGTTTCTTTTTCATAGAATTTTTTTATTAGCTTATCAAGGTATTCTTCTGGATTTTCAATTGCTGTTTGGGTGATTTTGAGTTCTTTTGCCTGAATCAATTTGAGACCATGGGCATAATCTTTAAATAGTTCCATACCCATTTCTTCTGTGGTCTTTTTGTGTTTTTGGGCTAGTTCTGCTAAAGTCTCAGCTGCCTTATGATCTAGGGTCAGAGTTATGCCATGCTCCTCAAAAAATAGCTGTTCAAAACTTTGTACCGGAGCTTCAGCAAGTATCCGTTCTAGTTCTTGTTCAGGTTGATTAACTAAGTTTGCAGTCACTTCAAAACGCTTGACAGTACTAGATGGTAGACGCTTTTCGAATTTAATAAGGATCCTTTCCATAGCATTAATCAGACCCCTTGCACCTGTTCCAGCTTTGTGGGCTCTTTCGGCTATCAAGCGCAGTGATTCTTTATCAAACTCTACGTCAATCCCGTATGCCTTAAAATCAAGTTTCTTTGCAATTATTACAGGACTATTTGGGTTAAGAAGAATTTGATAGAGATCATCAATCCGTAGCTTTTGGAGAACAGCAGTTACGGGAAGACGTCCAATAAATTCTGACTCAAAACCATATTCGATAAGATCTTCTGCTGTAACGTTAGTTAGCCATTCCCTCTCCTCTGACATAGCCATTTTCTGAGTTTTTTCGAATCCCATTTCCTGAATACTCATACGTTTTCTGATAATATCTTCTAATTTGGCGAAAGCGCCACTAACAATAAATAGGATGTTACGTGTATTAATCCGTTTTTTCTCAACTTTTCCTGTTTTTTGGAACTGAAGAGCATTCTCCATTTGAGAAGCAAGATCGTGAGGAGCCTGGAGATCAACCTCAGTTTCTTCCATAAGCTTTAGGAGAGTGCGTTGTACCCCGGTGCGAGATACATCAGGGCCTACACTATTTCCAGAAGCTGCAATTTTGTCAATCTCGTCAATATAGATGATGCCATATTCTGCTAATTTAATATTGCCGTTTGCTTCATGAACGAGAGAACGAACTAGTTCATCTACGTCACCTCCAACATAGCCAGTTTCACTGAACCTAGTAGCGTCTCCTTTAACAAAGGGAACGCCGATCCGACTTGCAATGAGTTTTATGAGGTAGGTTTTACCAACCCCGGTTGGGCCAATAAGAATAATGTTGTTCTTAATATTGCCGATAGGGTTGTTTTCTGCTTGCAGCCGGATCCGATTGAAGTGAGTACAGATTTTGGTCGCTAATATTTCTTTAGCATCGTTCTGGCGGATTACGTACGAGTCTAGGAAAGCCTCCAATTCTTCGGGTTTCATATCGAAACGTAATTCTGCTAGGGGAGCTTCTTCTACTGGAGGATCGGTAGGGCTTCCTTCATTCTCTTGCTGAGCGAACTGAACTTGAGCACCATACTTGTGTGAGAAAAAGTCTTTGAGGTCATTTTGTAAATCACCCAAATCGGGAGACTTAGCCATTTAAGAAGTTTCCTTTCGAATCTAATACAGTCTATATTATTACAGGCATACCGGTCAAGAAATCCTTGTCATCCTCATTCCCCAGAAATACGACGCTACAATATACTCCAATGTAGATCTCTGAGCAATTGTAATCGACGGGAATAAGTAATTACTAAATCGTATAATCTGATCCGGATTTCCATGTTTTTAAAATATTAACTATAATTTATTCAGAAGCCCCTTCGATAATCCACCTAATGATTTGTCCTTTATCAAGTGGGGCATGCTGTGTTTTAAATCGGTGGCCCATATTGGTAACTCTATATGTTTCTCCCAGGTTTTCAGCTTCTATAGTAGTTTTAGTATTATGTAGATACAATTCGATAGGTGTAGCGAGTGCCACTGCTCCAGCTAGACCACCTAGTTGTCTCAGTCCAGGGATAAAAAGCTTCTTGGTATATTCTAAATCGCTAAGAGTATCAAATTGATCAATATCAATTACAGCTCTAATAATATGTGAGCATAATCCACATGCGAGAAGACACCAAGGGCCAGCTTTACCTATACCTATTAGAGAAACAGAAGAAAAGCTACTTGAATTTCTCAGTCGGGCGACAGCTGTGAGAATATCTTGCACCCGGTTAGCAGTTATGGTTCGGTTGTAGGTCGAATAATAGTCGTGCTCCACATTTAATTCATCTTCAGAAAGCCCTGTCAGGAAAAGATCAGGCGCCATGACAAATTGATTTTCCATTAAAAGATTCTTAATCAAAGCCCCTGGGTTTCTCTTGTCGTCCTGTATCAGATTATTTACACCGTTAGGGTGAATAACCAGAACAGCTCCCCGGGATTTTGCTCTTGTTTTGAATTCTGTTACTGGAATCAGACTTCCGGTGTTTTTTCTTCCAATACATAGAGAGCTTACTGTGCCAAGTTCGGTATGCTGAGTTCCCTGTGGAGTTACAATAAGTTTATCTTCAGTAGTATTGGATAATCCTATGATTGACTGAAAACCGATGGATAGAATTTGCCGATATTTATGCAAAGTTGGTTTATCTATAGGTTTAATTTCTTGGAGGGTTTTTTGCGCCCTAGTAATCCAGTCTGCTGTTAATTGAGTTTCATTAACCCAATTTTTGGGTTTAAAACCGGGTTTGATAGCCAGCATAGATTCAGTCTCTTCAGTTTGAATGGGCTTATCTACAAACTGGTAATCTTTTCCCTTCCCCAGAACCCATCTGCCAAACCAGGCGTAAACAGCTTCTCTACTAGTTGCATTATAGTTATGTTCAGCATCAAATTGAACTTCTGCAAGGTGGTTTTCCGCACCGTAAAGTGAATAAACCGATTTTATAGCTGGGTACTCAAAATTAGGAGTGTTAACCGTCCAATCACCGGTAGCTGATACCAATAGTAAAGGGCGTGGTGCTATTAGGGCTGCAATTTCCATGTTGTTAGTGTTGATTCGGAGGTTAGGTCCATTTTCGCAGATACACCCCCCCTGCATATGTCCAGAAATCATATTAACTGGGGCAGCTGCTATTACACGGTCATCTATAGCTGTCAGCATGAATGTTTGGGTACCTCCTCCGGAGGCACCTGTACAGGCAATTCTTTTTGTGTCGACATCGGGTAGGGACATAATAAAATCAACCGACCGGATACTGTTCCAAAGCTGCAAACCCATTAGACTAAGTCCCCAAAGTAGCTTTTGGTTATCGCCAAATGTACGATGTGCTAACTGAGTACTGTCATTATATCCAGCCATTGACCAAGCAAATGCGATGTATCCTTGACGGGCAAAATTTATACATCTAGCTGGTATCGAACCTACGGTTTCGTGGTTAAGTCTTCCATTTTCCCAATGTCCGTGGGGATTGAGAATTGCCGGGTGTAGTTTGGTTTTGTCTGTAGGGCGGTAAAGGTTCCCGGTTACATAGAAGCCAGGCAAGCTTTGGAAACGGACGTTTTCTATACTGTAGTTTTCCCGTTCAATTTTGTTAGTAATTTCTATATGTAAGGGACTTTTTGTCGGCTTTGGCCAGAGCCCCATACTGATCCAAATATGTTCTCGAAGTTGCCGAGCTCGTTCCTCCCAGGCTTTTTTTGAAGAGGGAGCTTTGAATTGACAAGGGAGGTTAAGATGCCGTATTTCTGTTATCCGACGATCAACCGGTGGAAGGGGGTCGTTACAATACATATGAAACTCCAGTAGTAATTTCGGGATAATAGCTTATTAGGTCTTTATTGCAGGGGAGCAGTGTGTTCCCCAATAGCACAAGCCTTTTTTCTATACAGAATATGGATTGAATTGGTATCTTATTGCTTGGTGAATCTATCTATTTTTTTTATGTCAGCAAATTAAAAAATTATCATGAAGGTCATTATTCTTATGGATTGTCTAGTAGTTTATTCATACGGATATACCAAGAACTGGAGCTAGGTTTTCTAAATTTATCGCCTATATCGTTAAGTGCATTTTCATCTGCATCGAGGATAGCATACAAAGCTGCTCGCCAGTCTACAGCACCATTCTTAGTCCCATATCGAACTTTGAGTAAATTCCCCTCCCGTCCTTTTTCGGGTGTCAAATCTAGTAGAGATCTCCGAGCTTCTTCAAGATTAGCTTGTGCTACTTCGTATCGATTTAAGCTTTGGACATATTCAAATTCGGCTCGCTCCCAGTCATCTTTAAATTGCATAATAACTTTCCTCTTTTAATGTATTGAAATTCGTCAGATCTAACAACCACTCAGATTAGCTGTAGCGATCTGTAGGGGTTTTGACCAACTGTAGTATTGGAATATGACCCTCTTCCTCGATATAATAGTGTACAGTATCTTGACAGTCTGGAGTTTTTGTGCCATCGAAAACATTGATTCTGAAATCAGGACTATTGGGCCATCACTACCATGTTCATAACCTGCAGGAACCATTCAAACATCACCCGCATCTAAGATGAAATTTCCCCCCCGGGGCCCTTCATATGTCAATCCAGTAGGAAGTGCCGCTACCTTTTAGAAGTAGCAATGTTTCGTCGTGATCGTGGAAGTGTTTTTCACAACTTGGAAGGGCAAAACTATCTTTCATAATACTTTTGTGATAAGCCATTGAAAAGGATCCTTTCTGGAATGGATTTGTTCAAAAGATTATCTAAAAAAGATTGAACAATAAGAAAATAATAGTTAGTTATAAAAACCAGACTTTAAGTTAAAAAATTAGGTTTGCCTGTCATTGATAAGAAATAGTCTGCAATGCTACAAACAAAGAGGCCCATGGACAAATTAAATGAGATAGTAGAAAAAGAAATAGATTTGTTTGTATTTATGGGTAGTCGTTAGCAATTGATTTATCCGGCAATCCGACTTATAGGACTTAATTTTACTGCGACTTATCTGACTGGTAAAATTAGTTCCGATTGTATTTAGAGCAATAATTAGACCAACAATGTTATAAGAGGGTTTTTAGATCTAGATGTTAAAATATAGGTTTCCGAATCTATACTGGTTTTAATTTTTTTATAAGGAGCCATCTATGGCAGCCGGACGTAAGGTTAATATCGGTTGTATTCAAACTCCAGCGCATGAAACTTTTGATGCAGCTATCGACATCGCAAAAAAACTTTCCAGAAATGCTGTGGAGGCGGGAGCAGAACTTCTTTGTTTACCGGAATATTGTGGTGGGTTAAAGAGTGATAGAGGCATATTCAGACCACCTGCAGCTCCCGAATCAGAACATCCTGTATTAGAAGCTCTACGTAGTTTCGCATGCCAAAATAGTGTGTGGGTATTGATAGGTTCTTTAGCAGTCGAAGGGCCTAATGAAAGGCTTATCAATAGGGGTTTTCTGGTAGATAGTAAAGGTAATATTCGAGCTCGATATGATAAGATTCACTTGTTCGATGTTAATTTGTCTTATGATGAGTGTTACCGAGAATCTACTGTTGTAAACCCAGGTAGTGAGGCTGTTGTTGCCGCTACTCCCTGGGGCTTGCTCGGTATGACTACCTGTTATGATCTTCGATTTCCCCATCTTTACCGTCAATTAGCCCAGAGTGGAGCTGAAATTTTAGCAATCCCAGCTGCGTTTACCAAGAAAACAGGAGAAGCGCATTGGAGAGTTTTAAACCAAGCGCGAGCAATTGAGAACGGTGCAGTAGTAGTGGCTCCTTGCTCTACGGGGGTAGTGCCAGGAGGGGGAATGGTATATGGACACTCTCTGGTCGTATCACCCTGGGGTGAGGTGCTGTGTGATGGAGGAGAGGGCCCAGGCTACCAAGTTGTTACTGTGGATCTGGAGGTGGTAGCCAAGGTCCGCAAACAGATTCCTAGTCTAAAGCATGACCGCCCTTTTAAACTTAAAAAAGTAAATAAAGGATGATATCTTCTTAGCCAATAATATCGCCTTCTGGTATTTAGTTTTGCCTTATAAGGTAGGAGTAAAATATGTCATTCCTTGGTCGACCCAAAATAAAAGATCTCTATTGCAAAATCTGGATGATTTAGGCAATATAAGTAATATCATCAATAAATTAGAAAGTCCTATACCGATGGGAAAATAATAAATGGATATAACTAATATTGTCCTCCTAATTTCACTATTAATCAGCATAACGTTGGCGTGTATACTAGGGGTTTGGATAATGAAAACCAACGGTCAACTCCAAGAATTGGGGAGTAAGAAAGCCTGGCTGGATAGTGAACTAACTAGTTTACGGGAAGAATTAGTTGAAACACGTAATAAACTAGAACATTCACGAGGATTAGAGATTGAGCAAGCCAAACTCAGTCAAAAACTTGTGGCAGTTGAAGAGGCATATGAACGAACTTCTTCCGAAAAACAAGCAATAGAATCTATAGTAGGAGAACTTCAGGAAAAATTACAAAAATTGTTTACTGAAAAAGCTGAGTTAAAAACAAAAGTTGAAGGGGCTGAGGGACGGCTCAATGAGCGGAATCAGGTAGAAAAACGTTTTACGGATGCCTTCAAAGTACTTTCTGGCGAAGTTCTTAAATCCCAACAAGAAACTATCGAAGAGTCATTTAAAACCCGCAATGAGGCAGTCGAAAAACTTGTTAAACCTTTGTCAGATAAGATAGAGGTACTGGACAAGGCTCGCTCCGAAAATGCAGGTGAATTTAGAACCCAAATATCAAATCTTATGCGCACGAATAAAGAACTTGCTGGGGAAACACAGATCTTGTCAAATGCATTGAAAAGACCCGATATTAGAGGCCGTTGGGGTGAAACTCAACTAGAAAGGGTTCTCGAACTTTCAGGGCTGCGTAGAGATATTGATTTTACAGTACAGGACACCTTTGAAGTGGAGAGTGGAAGAAATCGAACTGATGTTATCGTTCGGTTGCCTCAAGAACGGACTATAATCCTCGATTCAAAAATATCTCTTGCTGCTCTGATAGAAGCTTTCGAAACGGAAGATGAAACTAAAAGATCAGAAGCCTTCGACCGGCATGTAACCCAAGTAAAACACCATGTGGACTCCCTTGCAAAGAAAGAATATTGGAATGTTCTCTCTTCGACTCCCGATATGGTGGTAATGGTATTACCCGAGTTTGCCTTTTTGCCAGCAATAGAGCGAGAACCTGGCTTGACAGAACGGGCCTTAGAAAAAAATGTAATTATTGTTACTCCACCTGCCCTTCTAGCTTTGCTCAAAGCTGTAGAAATGTCTTGGCAGCAAATTCGGGTTGCTGAGACAGCAAGGCAGATCAGCGATTTGGGGAAGGAAATGTACGAACGACTAGCTGTTTTTGCTGGGCACTATGTTAACGTTGGAAATTCTTTGAGGCAAGCTATCGAGCGATATAATCGAAGCGTAGGATCTTGGGATAATCGTGTAGCAGCCTCTGCCAGAAGATTTCCTGAGTTGAATGTACCCGTAAGTAGGGACATGCCTGAGGTTGACCCTATAGATACCGTTCCTAGTTCGATCCAGAAGTTGGTTCAAGATGATTCTCCAAGATCGGACCCAGAAATAAGAGGGACCGAATCCAAAGAATAATACGATATTTTTCTTACTACCAAGTTCGTTCCTTAAGAAGGTCTTGGATGGCATCTCTCGAAACAGGTAAGGCTTCCTGGTGATCTTCTAGCCATACTGAAAAATCAGCCTCCATTGCGTCAGACCATCGGTCGTCAATCTGGCCAGGAGTGTATTCCCCCTCTTTCAGCCTTTGTTTCCCAAACATGTCTCTGAGTTGAACAAGTTCCGAAGTTTTGACAACTTTTTCCGCCAGGTGTGGAGGGATAAATATTACTCCTTCTCTTTTTCCAAGTACGACGTCGCCAGGCATTGTTGTTGTTTGGCCGATCCGCACAGCAGTATTGATACCGAGTAGCATTATGGTAGGAGAAGCATAAGAGGGGTGCCATCCTCGGACAAAGCATGAAAATTCGGGGATTTCTTCAATACCTTCTAGATCCCTTACCGAACCGTCAAATACAACACCATTACCGGAATTAGCAAAGATAGCTGTTGCAAGGTTGTCGCCAATTATTGGCCCATCCGTAACTTTTCCATAGGTATCAGCTACATATACATCTCCAGGGACAAGCATATCGATTGGCCAAGAGATTTGATCTCCGATACACCCGCTGGCAGCCCCTTTACTCTCCATTACTTTTCGCATAGCTGGACGGCGAGGCATATACATAGCTGTTACAGCTCTACCAACAAGTGTTTTTCCGGGGTGAGTTTGATGCCAACCTCCTTCATATTGGTGTTCATACCCAGCTCCTTTGACTACACCCCAAGCTTGGGTGACAGAAACATTTTTCATCCGTCGGAGGATATCATCGGACACTTTGGGTCGGCCATCATTAAACCTTTCGCCATCCCAGTCTGGGGTGTATTCGATAAGTTCATCTGGAGTTAGATTAAGAGGACAAAATTTATTAGACATATATTTACTCCTTACTTATGTATTTCTTCAATAAAGTTGTGATTCCATTGCCAGTAGCTAAGATCAAAGTTTGTTTTCCTTAAAGCGAGAGTACCAACATAGCCATCACTCGGATCGATTGGTACCATAGACCAATCAAGAGCATCTTTAGGTTTATAGGGTGTGGTGAGTAATTTCGGTGACTCATTTGGATCAGCCGTAACCTCAAATTTATCTAGAGGGAAAGATAAGCCCCACCCCATGGCTTTAATAAATGCTTCTTTTCTGGTCCAACATGTTAGAAAAGCTTTATCCCGTTGGTTCTCAGGCAGACTTTGTAGTGTAGTATATTCCCTCGGTGTAAATAACCTCGATGCTATTTTCATTCGGTCAATTCGGGAGCGACGATATAAGTATTCCACATCAACTCCGATCAAACAGTCAGAGCTCAGGGCATAAATAGCAAGATTGTGGGAATGAGAGACGTTAAATTGTATCTTGTTCGAAGAACAAGCCAATACGGGTTTGCCATTTCTATTATATCGGAACCTTAGTTCAGAGGGATGTAAAGAGACGTATAATGAAAGGATCCTTCGTAGAATTGCCCTAGCAATAATATATTGGTGCCGTTTTTGAGTCAGAGCCAAATGGGTAGCTTTCTCAAGCTCATCCGGTGACAGGAGGTGTTTAAGGTTATTGATTTGATGAATTGGAAGCTCTAAAGTAGATCGCCAGATATGAACCTGATTAGTAGGTAATAGCCAATCGTTATTTAGTGGAACTGATGCCCATTTTGGGTCTTGGTTTGAAGAGTCATCACTCATAACAAAGTTAATTTTCTAATAAACAATATATTTGGCGTTTTTATTCAAAATAGGGGATGTTCCAAAGAAGGAGAAATAATTTGGGATTTAGTTCACCCTTGGGAAAGTTGGTTAAGAACATATTCCCTTATTAATTACAGTGTTTTGTCATTAAATAGCCATCAAGAATTATTATAGTTTACCAGTCTGCTACACTATCATCAGCTAAATGTCGATATTCACCGCCAAGCTCTTCTTTATATTTTACCCGTTTTTGTACTTCTTGTTCGTTAATATCAAAACCCAATCCGGGCTTTGTAGGTAATGCAATATACCCATCTTTGACCTTCCAATTTTCTTCTAGTAATTCATTGCCGAGAGCCTGGTCGATTTGTTCCTGAACAAGAAAGTTGGGGATTACAGCGTCGACTTGCATGCAAGCTGAAAAAGCTACTGGTCCAATAGCACAATGAGGCAGAACATCGATGTAATATGTCTCTGCCATATTTGCAATTTTTTTCATTTCAGTTATACCCCCAGCATGTGAGGCGTCAGGTTGGAGATAGGCGGCGGCTTGCTTTTCTATAACCTCACGAAAATCCCATCGACTTAGAAGACGTTCACCCGTAGCGATAGGGAATGGAACGTGGTCAGATACAAGTTTTAATGCATCTATATTCTCTTGAGGGACAGGTTCTTCCACGAACATAGGTCTCATATGTTTTATCTCGTTACATATCTCAATAGCTAATGCTGGATTCATTTTTCCATGAAAATCAAATGCTAATTCAATTTCTGGCCCTACCCATTCGCGCATTAGGGAGGCACATTCAACAAATTTGTCAATGACAGCCGGAGATTCATGTCCTCTCCATTGCCCTGCAGGGCCAGACTTAAACATCGTGTAACCATTTTTCTGTAAATAGTCCAGACGTTCTTTTGCCCTAGATAAAGTTTCGTCAGAAAGGTTGGTTATCCCCCAATGTGCATATACACGAATTTTATCACGGACGGCACCACCAAGAAGTTTGTAAGTAGGTATATTGTAGTATTTCCCAGCAATATCCCATAACGCTTGATCTATACCCGATATAGCAGTCATAAGAATAGCACCTCCCCTATAAAAAGCTGAGCGATACATATGCTGCCAGTGATGCTCAATTCGAAGGGGATCTTTCCCGATCAGGTAGTCAGCAAGTTCTCTCACTGCTCCCTCTACACTTTCTGGTTTTCCCTCGAGAGTAGTTTCGCCCCAACCAGATATACCCTCATCTGTCATGATTTTGACAAGCCGACTGCGGTGAGTTGGAAAAAACTGATTTATGGACGTGATTTTCATAGATAATCCTGATGTAAGTATGTTTCATTTAAAGCTAAGTTTTTAAATCATTAATCATTCCCACCGAAGGGTTATTGATTAATTCAGTAAAGAATTCTAGAACCCTTGTTACTTATCTACCTAGAAGTTGCCTTGTATCAAGGGATTCTATCTTATAACCGGCTGGTACAGCAAAAATTGATGGATCAACGCTTTGTTGATTAACTTGTGTTACCGTCATAGTCATTGTTAGGGGAGACCCTGGAAATGTTGTAGTTATCTTTAGAGGAAATCCAGATAGCCCATCGGTCCAGAAGGGCATACTATCTTTTAATACTCCGCCTAGTGTTGAGTCTAGATCCATGTGAATTATATTGGTAACCCACATGTACTGAATCATTGTTCCCGAGGGGTTATATCTGATAACTTTAAATTTTTTGCATTCGTAACCAGCTATGGTCGTTGTTTCTTTTTCGTCTATAATTTTAGGTGGAGACCTTTCTTTAAGGTTTGGATCAGGATTAATTTCATAAGCTGTATTGTTTAGGTGACTAATAACATATCCCCGCCCCATCGATCCGTCAATCACCACCTCTCCCATCATCATTCCAATCAGGCCACCCCGCATATTCACTTTCGTCTGGTTCCCTTTAATGTATATTTTGTATGACTCCGGAACCATCTTTGTAACTTGAGCCCGGTCCTCTTCCTCGCCCCCAGCAAAAGTCACATTAAAATTGAGATTACCTTCAAAGGTGTTCTTATCTGGCTGAGCCGAGACAAAGGCCTGGATAAAGCAGGTTAGAAGTCCAAAAATAAAGGCGGATCGTGTCATTTTATTGATCAGGGAGAATTCCAGGCTGGGGTGTGTGAGGATCTTGGCGTTCCTCGGTCAAATCAGAAAAACATACCAGCTATTTTTCTGATCATATCTGAATTGTCTATTTCTGTTTACTATTTCTCAGATATTATTGTCAGTTCACCAGCGTGACAGGTATAACATGTAACAGGCTGTACAGTTTTCTTTTCTAAGACTTTTGTTTTAATTTCAGCTACTTGTTTGTTAATCTGTTCGACAAGTTTGATAAATTCTCGGCCAATAATTTTGGGATGTTTCTCATCACTGGAATAATCTTTCAAGTTGTGACAATAGACGCACTTTTCTCCGATTCCTTTGCTTACTGATTTCATATAGGTTCGTATTTCACGGCTAGAAAAGTCGGTCAAAACCTGTACATTTTTTGGACCACGTTGAGCATTTACAGTTGCAACTAACAAGATCGAAAGTATAAAACATGTGCTTATAGCATATTTTAAAGTTTTCATGGTAACTCTTTTCATTATGGAACTTACATAATCCCCCAAAACACTAAAAAGGGTTCTTTAATCCCAAAATTTGTCCGATAAACTTAGAAATTACTTGATATGATGTCAAGATTTTTCAGGAGTAATTAGTCTTTCTACCTTCAATTGTTATTTATATTGAAATTAATCTAACCCAGCCTACTAACCGTTGAAGGATAATTTGCTAGAGAATGCTGATTGTTTTGCTATTATAAGATTTAGTCTGTTCTTTTAGGTGAATTTCAGGGTTAAAAAATTTAAAAACAATTAAGATTAGTTGTCTTATTCTTGACGCCTGGAACAAACCTCTTAAAATAGTAAGGTAACAAATATAAGTTTGACGAGCTAACGATGGAAAAGATTTAATAATGTTAAAGTTGGTAAGCTAGGACTTAAAAGATGACACAAATTTTATCAATTCATGGTCGTGAAATTTTAGATTCAAGAGGTAATCCGACAGTCGAAGTTGAGGTTAAGTTGTCTGGAGGAGCCTTTGGCAGGGCTATTGTTCCATCCGGTGCCTCAACAGGCGCTCATGAAGCTCACGAAAGGCGGGATAAAGATAATTCCCGTTATCTTGGAAACGGTACATTACTTGCGGTTTCAAGTGTTAATGCTGAAATTGCTCCAGCTTTAGTAGGATTGGATGGAACTGATCAGACGAATATAGATCGGGTAATGATCGAATTAGATGGTTCCCACAACAAGAATGTTCTTGGCGCAAATGCTATACTAGGGTGTTCATTAGCGGTAGCTCATGCAGCTGCCGCCGCTCAAGATCAACCCCTTTATCGTTATTTGGGGGGTGAATCAGCATTTGTGCTACCTGTTCCTATGATGAATATACTTAATGGAGGATCGCACGCTGATAACAATGTAGATCTCCAAGAGTTTATGATTATGCCAATTGGAGGATCAACCTTCTCAGAAGCTCTACGAATGGGAGCGGAAGTTTTTCATAGTCTTAAATCTGTCCTTAAAAAAAATGGTTATGTTACTTCAGTTGGGGACGAGGGTGGTTTTGCACCAAACTTATCCTCAAATGAGGAAGCTATTCAGATGCTTGTTTCTGGTATAAAAAATGCAGGGTATAGCCCAGGTGACGATGTTGTGATTGCCTTAGATGCTGCTGCATCAGAATTTTATGCGGATGGGGTTTACACCTTAAGAGCAGAAGAAAGCCCAGAAAAAACCTCGCAGGATCTAATCAAGTTTTATAGGGAAATAGTTGAAAATTATCCCGTAGTCTCAATCGAAGATGGCTTGGCAGAGGATGATTGGGACGGTTGGAAAATGTTAACCGAATGCCTAGGTAAGAAGATTCAATTGGTTGGCGATGATCTTTTTGTTACCAACAGTGAACGACTGTCGCGGGGTATTAATAGTCATGTGGCTAACAGTATTCTTATAAAGATTAATCAAATAGGTACTCTAACAGAGACATTTGAAGCTATTAGTTTAGCTCAGTCTGTTGGATATACTGCAGTGATTTCGCACCGATCTGGGGAAACAGAAGATACCACAATAGCTGATATAGCAGTAGCAAAATCGGCTGGTCAGATTAAGACAGGGTCTCTATGTAGATCTGAACGGATAGCCAAATATAATCAACTTCTTCGAATCGAAGAATCATTGGGAGACCAAGCGCAGTACGCGGGTAAATCAATTTTTCGAAAAAATTGTTAGTTGAAGTATTTTTTCGCAAAGGGAGTTATAACAATGAAGAGAAACCGGAGAAGATTGATCTTTCTGGGTCTCATAGCTGCCATATTCGGTTATTTATATATTGGAGGTAGTTATGGTTGGCTAAATATGATAACTCTCAAATCTCAGAAGAACCATCTCAAATCGGAACTGAAGGTATTAGAAACAAGACAGACTCTTCTAATCAACAAACTTGAAGTATTAGAAGGTGATATAGATACAAATAGTGAGACTCGTTTCGAAATCGAAAAACTTGCACGAGAAGAACATGGTATGGCGCGGGAAGACGAGTTAATATATCATTTTCCGGAAGAAAATGAAGATCTGACTAAAATAAAAAATTAGATTCTGGCTATAAAAATGATAACTAGGTAAACACTGGGCCTATTAAATGGCCATACAATCATCAGAAGCTATCATCCTCAAAAGAATCCCACTAGGCGACACCAGCCTCCTAGTCACGGTTTACTCACGTAATTTTGGCAAGGTCAAATTGGTAGCTCGTGGAGCTCGAGGTCCCAAAAGTAAAATAGCATCCGCCCTCCAGCCATTCTGCATTGTTACCGTAATATTTAACCAACGACCTAATAGGGAATTACAGAATCTTTCAAAGATTGAAGTAGGTTCATTTTTTAGAAATATCGGAGAAGATCTTTCAAAAGTTGGATATGCGAGCGCAGTCTGTGAGTTGGTAGATCGTTTGGTACTAGGTGAAGAGCCGGGCCACGAACTTTTTATCTTAATGTTTGAAACTTTACAGGCAATAGATCTAGGCCCTTCAGAAGCATGTGAAGTATTATTTTGGAGGTTTCAATTAGAATTTGCTTACATATATGGGGCGGGACCAGAATTTTCTAATTGTCGAGGATGCACAAAACCTCTACAGGATAAAGAAGTTAATTTTAGTTTAGCCGAGGGAGGGGTCTTATGTCGGGCTTGCCAAGGTCAGGATAGCAATACTATGCGACTTTCCCTTGGTACAATTCGATTTTTATCCCGGGTATGTGAGATGCCTCGTGATCGTCTAAATAGATTGAAACCTCTTAAGGCATCCAGAGCTGAAATTAAACGGTTAATAAAAGCTTACTACTTATACCAAATGGATGATCGATATGATTTAAAATCATTAAAATTTCTTGAGTCGATAGAAATAGATGTTGTGGAGAAGAATAATGGCAAATGATCTAGGTAAGTGCGATGTTGTAACGTGGGGTGAGGGGTTTTTACGTCTTACACCAAAAGAGAAAGAACGTTTTGAACAATCGGCAGGTTTTAATGTAGCTATTGCAGGAGGAGCGCTCGAAACAGCCGTCGGCCTTTCACGGCTGGGGTATCGTGCATTGTGGTTCTCGGCTGTTGGTGATACCCCGTTAGGAGCTAAAATTGTTAATAAAGTTCGAGAACATGGTGTTGATACCACATGCGTGGAATTGGTTCCTGATGGTCGAACTGGGTTATGTTATACAGAAATTGGTACAGCGCCAAGATTAACAAAATCTTGGTTTGATATGCACGATACTGCCTTCCGTAAAACGTCCCCAGCAAGCATGGAATGGTCTTCGAATAATCAAACAAAAATTTTCCATGTAGACATTACTCCACCACTAATCGATTCCGTAGATGCTAATTGGTTAAAAAGCAGCCTTATAAATGCAAAAACTGCAGTTTGTCAGGTTAGCGTACTACTAGATTTACCAAGTGAAGAGGGCATAGATGATGAGATTAGAAATTGGATTTTTGATCTTGTAGATATCGTGGACATATTTCAGGTAACACTTCGAACTTTAAAAACGATCTGGGATTATGACAGTTCATTATTGTCAGTACCTGATTTTGTGCAATCAGGATTTAAGGGAAAAACTACCGTGGTTATGGAGCAACTATTTTCTGGTACAGGATCTAACTGGAAGGGAACAGCCGTGTCTCCGGATGGAGAGGTATTCGAAAATAGTTCCAGTGGTATTGTTGTTATCGATCCCTATGGAGCTCTCGGGGCCTTCGCCGCGGGCTTTCTTTATGGTTACCTATCCAAATGTACTTATTCTGGACTACAATATGGTACCGCAGCAGCAGGACTAGCCTGTTCTGTTCCGGGTTCTTTAAATTGGGTTACCAAACAAGATTTGGATTTGCAGATTGAAGGGACTGGGTCTGGTCTGGAAAGATAGGGGGGCTTGGTAGCTTTTCTATAATAGCCTAGTCTTATCATAGAATAACAGGTAATAATTAGCCAAAGATCTTTCTTTTGTCAATCTCACCAAAATTAATCCCTACTCCACAGGTCTGTATTTTCGGTCAAGATTTCTGGACCATCAGATAATATCGCAACCGTATGCTCATAATGAGCTGATAATTTACGATCAGCCGTAGAGGTCGTCCATTCGTCCTCAAGAACATTGATATCGTGAGTTCCTATGCATACCATGGGTTCGATAGCGATAACCATGCCTGGTTTAAGTCGTATTCCCTGTCCAGGATTTCCATAATTAGGGACTTGTGGTTCTTCCCAAAGGTTATGACCAATACCATGTCCACACAAATCCCGCACAACAGAGTATCCATGGGATTCAACATAACTTTGAACAGCATGGCCGATATCTCCAATACGATTGCCTGGTTTTGCTTCCTTAATGCCTTTAAATAGAGATTTTTTGGTGACCTCTAGTAGCTTTTGGGCTTCGGTTGAAATATTCCCAACAGGAAATGTAAAAGCAGTATCACCATGATATCCATCAATAATTATAGCAAAATCTAGGCTAAGAATATCCCCATTAATAATAGTTCGATTCGGACTAGGTATACCGTGAACAATTTCATCATTGATAGATGAGCAGATTGTTGCTGGAAAAGGGGGGTGAAATGTAGGTTGGTATCCTAAGAAGGATGAGATTCCCTTATATTTGTGAATCATTTGTCGAGCAATATTATCGAGGTGAGAGGTTGTAATATTAGGTTTGATTGCTTCGCCCATACGTTGGATTGTTGTGGTAGCAGCCTGGCTACTTCGACGCATGGTTTCGATCTGTTTTTCAGTTTTTAATATGATACCCATGACTTTCCCTGTGATATAATTTGCTGATACAGTATGTATCTCGTGCAGTTTTGACAAGGTGATTCTTGTAAAGCATCATGCATGATACAAGGGGATAAGATTTAGTCAAGGTCAATAAACAACTCTAGGCCAACCGATACAATAGGGATAGGGCAATTCACCCGATTGCCTAGATTTAGATGGTGTCAAATTTCTATATATCAGCTCCAGGTACATGATTGGCTACTCTTAAAATATCTTGTTACACCTTTGCATGGTATGTACATTTTGTAAAATGTTTTATACTAATTTTATTATTAACTAGGCTTGGTGTATATTTTCACTAGAACTATAGGAGTAAAATTAAAATCATTATGGATCAATCAGCTCTGCATGAAGAACCGGCACGGAAGTGGTTAACTTACCGACCAGAGATAAAACTCATTGATTGTACGATACGAGACGGTGGGCTAATGAATAACCACTGGTTCGAAGACAATACAGTGAAGGCAGTATATAAGGCTTGCGTAAGTGGTGGAATAGATTATATGGAAATAGGCTATATAAATTCTCGCGAGATCTTTTCTTCGAAGGAGCATGGACCATGGAAGTTCAGTTCCGAAGACGATATTAGGCGCATTGTTGGAGATAATGAAACATCACTCAAGATTGCTGCCATGGCTGATGCTGAAAAATCTGATTATAAAACTGATATCTTAGCTGCTAAAGATAGTGTGTTAGATATGATTCGAATTGCGACATACATCCATCAAATTCCTTTAGCGCTTGATATGATAGAAGACTGCCATGAAAAAGGGTATGAAACTTCATTAAATCTCATGGCTGCTTCGACAATTTCTGAAAAGGAAATGGATCAAGCCCTCTCAATGTTGGTAGACTCAAGTGTAGATGCCATCTATGTAGTTGACAGCTTTGGTGCTCTCTACAGTGAACAAATAGAATCTCTTGTTCAAAAATTCCTCAGAGTTTTAGAGTCAACTAACAAGGAAGTAGGTATTCATGCTCACAATAATCAACAGTTAGCGTTTGCCAATACTATCCAAGCTTTGATTTTAGGTGCAAATTATCTCGATGCTAGTTTGGCAGGATTAGGACGAGGGGCAGGGAATTGCCCTATGGAACTGATTGTCGGTTTTCTCCATAACCCCAAATTGCGGTTGCGCCCTCTTTTAGAGTGTATTCAATACGAAGTTGAACCTATGCGAGCAGAATTAATGTGGGGGTTTGACATACCTTATATGATAACGGGTTTGATGAATCAGCATCCCCGGGCAGGTATGCGTTTCAACGCCCAGAAGGATCGGGGAGATATGGCAAAATTCTACGACGAAATAGAAGGTGCTGGCTAATCTAATTATTCCTGTGAAAAACATAACCATTATTTAACTTATGATTACATCTGTCGAACAAGATATTGTAGAGAAGATTGATGATCTCCAAGAGGACATGGTTAAATTTTTACAGGAGCTAGTAAGGATACCTTCCGTGAATCCACCCGGGGAAGGATATCATCAGTGTGCAGAGCTATTAGGTGATAAATTAAAATTATTGGGATTCGATACCCAATATGTAATAGCAGAAAACCATCCTGATCATTCAAAAAAATATCCTCGAGTTAATCTTGTAGGTCGCCTAAATGGTGATTTGCCAATGCCTACACTTCACTTTAATGGGCATACAGATGTGGTCCCCGCTGGGGCAAATTGGACAGTCGATCCCTTTCAGGGTATTGTGAAAGATGGGAAAATTTATGGTCGAGGAACCAGTGATATGAAGGGCGGTCTAGTAGCTGCACTTTTTGCAGTGGCCGCTATTCGGGAAGCTGGTATTGAGCTTCGTGGGAGTCTTGAATATAGTGCGACGGTGGACGAAGAAACCGGTGGATTTGCCGGTATGGATTATTTAGCTAGGAAAGGATGGATTTCACCAGAAAGGACGTCGTATGTTATAATTCCAGAACCCTTCGGGCCTAATCGAATCTGCTTGGGACACAGAGGAGTATACTGGTTCCAAATTGATACTTTCGGTCGGACGGCCCATGGAAGTATGCCCTTTCTAGGAGTTAATGCGATAAGCTTAATGGGACGTATATTGCGCGAAATAGAATCTAAACTAATGCCGGCGATCAGTAACCGAATCACAAATATGCCGGTAGAGCCACCGGAAGCTCGGTACGCAACTATCAATGTGAACGGTATTGTTGGAGGACAGAAAAGTCGAAGCGTAGGGTCACCATGCGTAGTTGATCACTGTTCAGCAATTTTTGATCGTAGATACCTAAAAGAGGAGTCTTTCTCCGACGTAAAAAAGGAAATTGAGGACCTATTATCCACTCTTGCTCAGGAGGATTCTAATTTCAGTAGCGAGGTGTCCGATTTAATGGTTGTTCATCCGGTAGAAACTGACCCGAATACTAAATTAGTGCAAACAACTGCTCAGACAATTGAAGAACTAATAGGCAATTCAACGCAATTCGTAGCAAGTCCAGGAACCTATGACCATAAACATGTTTACAATACAGGAAGAGTCAAACAATGTATAGCATATGGTCCGGGGCTTTTACATCTGGCTCATCAGCCAGATGAATACTGCAGCATTGATGATCTTGTGCAAAGCTGTAAGGTAATGGCGCTTACTATGGTTCGATTACTTGAATTTAAATAACAAGGGAGTAAGAATGGATTTCGCCCTCAATAGTGATCACATCATGATGCGAGATACCACACGTCGAATAGCTGAAGAAAAATTGAAACCCATTGCTAGAGAGATCGACGAAAGTGAAACAGTATCATACGAAACAATACGAGAACTAGGTGAAATGGGTTTTATGGCTATGATGGTTCCTGAAGAATACGGTGGAGCAGGGTTAGATACAATAAGCTATGTAATTGCAGTAGAAGAATTTTCTAGAGTATGTGCTTCAACGGGAGTATGTGTTTCGGTTAATAATTCTCTTTTCGCTGATGGTGTTTGCTCGTTTGGAACGGAGAAGCAAAAGAGGATTTATCTCCCGCCACTTGGATGTGGTAAGGCACAGGCATGTCTTGCCCTAACTGAACCTGAAGCAGGAACAGATGTTGGTGCAACAACTACTTCAGCTTTAAAAATAGGTTCTGAATATGTGATTGATGGAAAGAAACATTTTGTCACTAATGGTGGTTTTGCCGATAATCTTCTTGTTTTAGTAACGACAGCTCCTGGAACAGGCCACCGTGGACTCAGTATGCTCCTAGTGGAGAAGGGTACTCCTGGTTTTACGATTGGTCGCCAGGAACATAAATTGGGAATAAGAGGTTCAGATACTAGTGAACTGCTTTTCGAAAAATGTCGAGTTCCAGAGGAAAATCTTCTGGGTGAAGAGGGCAGGGGGATGAACATCGCACTGTCTATTCTTAATGGTGGACGGATTGGTATTGCAGCGCAAGCACTGGGAATTGCCCAGGGAGCATACGACGCATCAGTACAGTATGCAAAAGAGCGAATACAGTTTGACAAACCGATAGCGGAGTTTCAAGCCATCGCTTTCAAATTAGCTGAAATGGCAACCGAGCTAGAGGCTGCCCGGCTCATGACATATAAGGCAGCTTGGCTAAAAGATAACGGACAAGATTATATCGTTGCATCATCAATGGCTAAGCTTTATGCATCAGAGGCCTCAATAAAGATCACTAATGAAGCGATACAGATTCATGGTGGCTATGGATATATTAGAGATTTTGATGTTGAACGGTTCTATCGTGATGCTCGAATAACTACTCTTTACGAAGGGACTTCTGAAGCTCAGAAAATCGTAATTTCCCGAAAAATATTAACCCCTAGTTGAGAGCTTTTTAACTAAGGGTTGGGATCTTTTATCACCATGTTGGTAGTTAGTTTTTATCATAATTTAAAAAAATTCAAGAACAGAATTGTAGAGCCTGTTGACATAAATATTCAATAGCTATATATTGTGCCAGTCCGGTATCCTAGTACAACATATTCTAATGTCCAGGGTCTCATAATGTAAGGGCCTTGGCTTGTCCGATTGCTATTGGAGTAGCACCGATGGCGAATCAAAGCAGTAAGCAACCCCACCCCCAACTAGATCTTCTCGCGTCTCAAGAAACTCCGAGTGAAAGTATCCCAAACAAAACGGTGTTGGGTAATAATGGCACCTTGCCTCAAGAAAAATTAATGGAATTAGAAAACGGAACAAACATTAGTGAAGGTAATGGAACCCCAGTTTCTGAGGAACTCCCTGTTTACGATGAAAGCAAAGTTAAAACGCTCTCGTCTTTAGAACATATTAGGCTGCGAACAGGTATGTATATTGGCCGGCTGGGTAATGGAGATGATTCCGAGGATGGTATTTATATTCTCCTCAAGGAAGTGATAGATAATGCTGTAGATGAATTCATTATGGGTTACGGAAAAAAAATTGATGTAACGGTACAAGAAAACATAGTCCGAGTACGTGACTATGGACGGGGAATACCTCTTGGGAAAATAGTCGAGTGCACATCAATAATTAATACAGGAGCCAAATACAATGATGAGGTGTTTCAGTTCAGCGTAGGGTTAAATGGAGTAGGAGCTAAAGCAGTGAATGCTCTTTCGGCAAATTTTAGAGCAGTGGCTTATCGAAATGGAAAGTTTTCAGAAGCAATATACCAACAGGGGCAGCTTCTGGGACAAAATAATGGTGAGACCTCTGAGCAGGATGGCACATATATCGAATTTTTTCCTGATGAGGAGATCTTTGGAGAATACTCTTTTCAGTCAGACTATTTGGATCGCCGTATGTGGAACTATGCTTGCCTAAATAGTGGGCTTCGTATCATCTATAACAAAAAGAGTTTTGTCTCACGTCATGGATTACTTGACTTTCTCAAAGCTGAGGTAGGAGACAACACGCTATATGATCCTTCATATTATAAGGCTCAGCATTTAGAATTTTCCTTTACACATACAACAAATTACGGTGAGACCCTATTTTCTTTTGTTAACGGCCAGTACACGGCAGATGGTGGATCTCATCAGAGTGCCTTTAGAGAAGGTATTCTAAAAGGAGTTAATGAGTACTTCAAGAAAAGTTTTGGTGGAGTTGACGTTCGGGAATCTATTGCTGGAGCGATAGCTATAAAACTGAAGGAACCAGTTTTCGAATCACAGACCAAAAACAAGCTAGGTAATACCGAAATTCGGGGGTGGTTAGTTTCTGAAATCCGAAGTGCAGTAGTCGATTTTCTCCACAAAAACAAAGAATCTGCGAACCTGATTCACGAAAAAATAAGCCAGAATGAAAGACTTCGAAAGGAACTTAACGCCGTTAAGAAAGAAGCTCGGGATGCAGCGCGGCGTATAGCTATTAAAATTCCTAATTTCAAGGATTGCAAGTATCACTTTGATCAGGCTAAATACGGAGAGGACTCCTCAATTTTTATTACAGAGGGACCTTCAGCTGCTGGTTCTATGGTTTCAGCTAGAGACCCATTGTCTCAGGCAATTTTTGGGTTAAAGGGTGTACCACTAAATGTTTTTTCACGATCTCGGGCAGCAATTTACAAAAACGAAGAATTATATAACCTTATGATGGCACTTGGGATCGAAGAAGGAATTTCAAATCTTCGATTTAATAAGGTAATAATTGCCACTGATGCAGATTACGATGGTTACCACATAAGAAATCTTTTGATGACATTTTTCTTAAGCTTTTTCGAGGATGTAGTTATGGCTGGTCATGTTTATATTTTAGAAACCCCCCTTTTTAGGGTTCGCAATACAAAAGAAACAATTTACTGCTACAGTGAGAAAGAACGCAATGCCGCACTTGAAAAAATTAGAGGTGCTGAAGTAACCCGGTTTAAGGGGCTAGGTGAAATATCACCAGGTGAATTTGGTCAGTTTATAGGTTCCGACATGCGTCTTGTGAAGGTCAATGTTAGATCGATTCACAGTATCCATGATACACTTACGTTCTATATGGGGAAAAATACACCAGAACGCAGAGATTATATAGTGGAAAATCTTCTAGACGAAGTATAGGAATTTCAATGGCCTACGCTGATAAACTGTTTAATGATTATTATTTGAAATACGCTTCATATTTCATTAAGGATCGAGCGATCCCGGATATTGAGGATGGTCTAAAGCCCGTGCAAAGGCGGATCCTCCACACTCTTTTCGAGATTGATGATGGTAAATTTCATAAAGTAGCCAATGTCGTTGGTCAGACTATGCGATATCACCCTCACGGTGATCAGTCAATCTTTGGAGCATTAGTCAATCTTGCCAATAAAGATGTTTTCATCGAAAAACAGGGTAATTTTGGCTCAATTTTTACTGGTGATCCTGCTTCAGCCGCACGATATATAGAATGCCGTCTGACACCTTTAGCTAAGGAAGTTTTACATGATCCTGAAATCACAGAATATATTGATTCCTATGATGGTCGTAATAAGGAACCGGTAGCCTTTCCTGCTAAAATTCCTGTACTGTTAGCTTTAGGAGCCGAAGGTATCGCATCAAGTATGGCTACCAGAATCCTTCCGCATAATCTGATAGAACTCATGGAAGCACAGATAGCTTGCCTGAGAAATGAAGATTTTGAAGTTTTGCCTGATTTCCCTACCGGTGGCTTGGTTGACGTTTCGGAATATAACGATGGTAATGGAAAAGTCATAGTCCGCGCTCAACTAGACGTTTCGGACCCTAAACGAATTATCATACGTCAGGTCCCTTTTGGATCAACAACAGACTCTCTAATTTCTTCGATCGAGATAGCGGCCAAAAAAAATAAAATAAAAATTGCAGGTATTTCCGACTTTACCGCTGATGAAGTAGAAATTGAGATTCGGTTAGCCCGTGGGGTTCATTCTGAAGAAACGGTAGATGCCCTTTTTGCTTTTACTGATTGTGAATCCTCAATATCCACTAATGTTCTAGTTATTCGGGATGGGCATCCATGTATTTTGCCTGTTACCGAGGTTCTGCGTCACAATACACAACGTCTCCTCGATGTTCTTGAAGCAGAGTTAAAAATTGAACGCACCCAATTAAATACGAAACTCCGAGCAAAAACAATAGAACAAGTATTCATTAAGGAAAGAATCTATAAACGTATTGAGGAAATTCGCGACTCAGAAAAGATTTACGACGCTATAAGGACAGGATTCTTGCCTTTTAAAAATAAAATAAAGGATCTTTCAAACGATGATATAGACATACTACTTAAGGTTCCGATTCGTCGGATATCTCTTTACGATATCACCCGTTCTAACAACGAAATGAGAGCTGTGCGGAAGCGCCTAGCTGAAATCAAAGGACACCTTGGCAACCTTTCTTTATATGCTATAACGCTTCTGGAAAGCCTCATTAAGAGTTATAGGGGAATATATCCTCGGCGGACTAGCATAACCTCCTTCAAAAAGGTAGCCGCCCGAGAGGCGGCACAACGTAATCTTCTCCTTAAGTATGATCGAAATACTGGATACTTGGGTTACAGTCTTGAGACTGGAGACTCACTTTTTAGTGTATCTCCTTACGATCGTGTGGTTGTCATTCGAAAATCTGGCATCTATGCTTTGCACGATGAAACTGAACGATTATTCGTGGATAAAGGTATGCTTTACTGCGGGTTTATAGACCCAAATATCGTATTTAATCTTATTTATAGAGACCAAAATAACTACGCTTATGTAAAACGTTGTAAGTTAGATAAGTTTATTCTTAATCGGCAATATGAGTTGGTACCGGAAGGGTGCCGGATTCTGCAACTAACAACAGATTCCCACACTCTAGCAACTATATACTATAAACCTACTGCCCGTATGCGGGTATTCGAGGAAGTTTTCAATCTTTCCGATTATCCGATCCGTGGAAACCGGGCTAAAGGTATTCGCATGGCGTCTAAGGCGATCAAGAGTGTCAAATTAACAAAAAAATAGAGGATATAGAATCTGACTAAGAAAGGAATCGGCTGATGAATCCCCTGGAGATGCGGATTGGTCTAGGACAGTTCAACGTTCTTACCGAAGAAAAATTAAGTTATATTAAGCAACTCGGAGCTGATGATTTTCTGATGAATACTCCAAAGATTCCAGGTGAGAAAGTATGGGAGCTTCAAGATCTAGCCGACTTAAAACGTAAATCAGATAATGCTGAACTACGATTAATGGCTTTGGAGAATGTCCCTATCTCCTTCTATGATAAGGCCATGCTTGGTCTTCCTGGCCGCAATGAACAGATTGAAAATATGAAATGTACTATCAGCAACATAGGGAAGGCTGGTATCCCCATCCTTGGATATCATTGGATGCCTAGTGCTGTATGGAGAACCCCAGATCGAGCGGTGTTGCGTGGTGGAGCGACGGCTACTCGGTTTAATTTTGAGTTCCATAAGGATATAAAAAATACCCATGAAAGGGTTTTTTCAGCCGAAGAGATGTGGGATAATTACGAATACTACATGAGTCGGATTCTTCCTGTCGCTGAGGAAAGTAACGTCAAACTTGCTTTGCATCCTGATGACCCACCTATACCTATGCTCGGTGGAGTAGCCCGAATTTTTAGTAATTTTGAAGGCTTTAAGGCCGCTATGGAAATGTTCGATAGCCCATACCATGGCCTTGATTTTTGTATGGGTTGCTGGTCAGAAATGGGAGGGCATGATTATGTGATTAATGCAATACGGTATTTTGGTAGCCGGGGGAAAATTATTTATGTGCATTTTCGAGATGTCCAGGGGAACGTACCTTGTTTTAACGAATGTTTCATTAATGAGGGCAATGTTGATCCGTATGAGGTTATGCGAACATTGAAGGAGTCAGGATTTACGGGTTTTATGATAACTGATCACGTGCCACAATTTGTTGATGATACTGATTGGAGCCACCGGGGTCGGGCTTATGCAATAGGTTACATGACAGCTATGCTAGAAATGGTAAATAAATTAAGTTTCAACCCGATTGATCCGATACCCAATGGGGAAACTCCTTAAGTTAACTATTTTTCTGTCCAAGCCTAAATCAAAACAATTGACTGCAAAATGAAGTATGTCGGACCGGGGACGATATGGGGCGTTTCTTTTTCATTGCCAAGCGATTCATTGCTGGAGAATCTATAGAAAATGCGGTCATTGTTGTTAAGGCGTTGAATCAATTGGACCTTGATGTGACATTAAATTTGCTTGGGGAAGGAATCAAACAGCCAGAGCAAGCAGAAAGTGCGGTTCAAAACTATATTGCTGTCTTGGACAAAATTTGCGATGAAGACCTTCGGGCTAATATTTCTCTAAAGCTTACCCATTTGGGCCTAAATATTGACGAAGAAAAGTGCTTGGAGCATTTGTGCCAGATCCTGGAGGCTGCGAAAGAGAGAAATCTTTTCGTTCGATTAGATATGGAAGGGTCATTGTATACCCAACAGACTCTTGATATCTTCTATTCATTGGTTGATAGCTATTCAAATGCTGGTGTTGTCATACAGGCAATGTTATTACGTAGTCCCCACGATATTTTTGTCCTTAATAAAATTGGAGCTTCAGTAAGACTTTGCAAAGGATCTTATCGGGAGCCTTCCGAGCTTGCTGTGCAGAAGATGCCCAACATTCGGAGTGCGTATCTTTCTATGGCAGAACAATTGCTTAAAGATGGTAATTACCCAGCATTTGCTACTCATGATGATTATTTGATTGATAAGATAATAAGCTATGCCGAGGAATTAGGTATATCCTCAAACCAATTTGAGTTTCAAATGTTATTAGGATTGCGTCCGAATTTTCAGCAAGAAATTAGTAGGAGAGGTTACCGCATGCGTATTTATGTGCCATGTGGCCCTGAATGGATGAATTATTTTTATCGTAGAATCAGGGGGAACAGAGAAAATCTATGGTTTGTTCTACGTAATCTTATCAGAAGTTAATTTTGTTTTAAAATAATAATTGCTGACAAAAACTATCAATCCGAATTAGACATCTCTTCATTCACCAATACTGAAGGTTACTACGTTTCATGTAAATTTTGTTAGGCTGAGTCAACTCTAACTCCAAGGGAAATTGTCAGTAATCGACTTGACTTTTCCCAAGTGTGAGAAATGTAGTCTAGTCTTCTGATTACGGGTAAAAAGATGGCAAAGTAAAGTATAAAGCTTGTTATGGGTCTAATATACAAAATAATAATAGTGATTGGAATTTTTGGTCAACCCTTGGTCTGATTCAAATATACTTTTGGTATTTACTCTATGATTATTCTTGGTATTGATACTTCATGCGATGAAACAGCTGCCGCGGTATTGCATAACGAAAATAATATCCTTTCTAATGTTATTTCCTCCCAAGGGATTCATACAGCTTATGGCGGCGTTGTGCCGGAACTAGCTTCCAGGGCGCATTTAACTCTACTATTACCGGCAGTAGAGTCAGCGCTCGAACAGGCTTCCATCGGACTTAAAGACCTGGATGCTATCGCTGTAACATATGGGCCTGGGCTATCTGGCTGTCTTTTAATAGGACTCTCTATGGCAAAATCTATAGCATTAGCTATTGATAAACCTTTGGTTGGGGTTAATCATATTGAAGGACATATTTTTGCTGGCCGTCTTGCTGGGAAAAATCTTGAGCCTCCCTTTATTGCACTTATAGTTTCGGGTGGTCATACTCAGTTGGTTTATGTCAAGGACTGGGGAATCTATCAGATGTTGGGCTATACAAGAGATGACGCGGCTGGTGAGGCATTTGACAAGGTGGCAAGGTTAATGAAAATAGGTTACCCTGGAGGGCCAATAATTGACAGATTATCCAGAAACGGAGATCCTAAATTTATTGATTTTCCTCGTACATACCTAGATCCGAAGGGTTTCGAATTTAGTTTTAGTGGCCTTAAGACAGCTGTGCGAACCTATCTAGCAAAATGTTCAGAAGACGAGATTACGCTAGAGAAAAATCATATAGCGGCCTCTTTTCAAGAAGCTATAGTTGATGTGTTAGTTGACAAATCTATTGCGGCAGCAGTTGGTGTAGGGGCAAAAAATATATTGATAACGGGAGGTGTAGCCTGTAATGGAAGACTCCGGGAGCGTATGACCCAAAAGGGGGCAGAAAATAGTTTGGGGGTGATTTATCCACCACCAATACTTTGCACGGACAATGGGGCAATGATCGCAGCAGTTGGATCCTATTATTTTGGGAGGGGGCAAAAAGATGGACCTACTCTTTCTGTCCACCCTCGAGCACGTCTTCCTAATATATCGAATACCTAATGACTCTAAAAATATAAGTCATTTTCTAAAATAATCTGGTCAGGGTTTTGGGGTCATTTAAGTATTCTTAGGAAATATAAACAAAGTTTTTTCCCCGATAATCAGGCTTGACAAAGTTATTGGTATGATTAACCTACGGTCACTATATCACTAAATAAAATGGGATACAGAACCTAACCAAAATCATTATTTATTTCAAATCTAAAAAACACAATGTTTCCTTGCTTTTCACAGCCATTTAGGAAGGAGACTCAGAAATGCTAAAGTGGGTTGTTTTTTTTACCCTATTGCTTATTTCAATTCCAGCTTCCGGACAAAATCAAAGTAGCCTGAAAGGCAAGGTTGTTTCCGAGTCAGGTCAGGTTCTTTATGGAGCCAATGTGGTCCTAAGGGGCCAAGTGATAGAAGGATCTAGGGGTACGACGACTGACGAACAAGGAAAGTATTATCTTACAAATATTCCTGCCGGGGAATATGAAGTCACTATTTCGTATTTAGGCTACGAAACCATCACCTTAATTAATTTAACGATAAGAAGTAGCCAAGAAACTATCAGAAACATCAAACTTTTCCCCACTACTTTAGTAGGTCAGCAATATGTAGTATCAGCCTCTCGAAAACCCGAAAAGGTTTTGGATGCTCCAGCTTCTGTGGAGGTGGTTGATAGTCAGAAAATCAGAGATTCTCAGGCATTGGCTGTCAACGAGCATATTAAAGGTTTAGGTGGGGTTGACTATGCTAAGACGGGCGTAGTTCAAGCAAGTACAGTTATTCGTGGTTTTAACAATGCTTTATCTGGGCTACTGCTAACCATGGTAGATAATCGAATAGCAAGAATCCCTTCCTTACGAATCAATTCGTTTCATACTTTACCAATAATTAGTGAAGATATCGAACAGATTGAAATTGTTCGAGGTCCAGGATCAGCTCTTTATGGACCTAATAGTTCTAATGGAGTGATGCACATAATCTCTCGGTCGCCATTCGATTCGGAGGGTAATTTTTTATCGTTATCCGGAGGTGAACGTGGACTCCTGCAAGCTTCATTTCGCCATGCTAGTATTCTAGATGAAAAAGTAGCAATGAAGATCTCTGGGAAATACCTGACAGCCCGAGATTGGGAATACCACGACCCGGAGGAGGTTATTCCCCGAAACTTTAATACCGAAGGGTTGTATGGGGAGATGAGACTTGATATTCGTCCAACAAAAGAATTAACGTTCATTAATTCTGGAGGATTTTCAAAGAGTAGCAGTATCCAGATGACCGGTCAAGGTTCAGCCCAAGGAAAGGATTGGGTCTACGGATATCTGCAGAGTCGAGTCTCTTACAAAGGGTGGTTCGGCCAGATTTTCTATAATAAGAGTGATGCTGGATCTTCCAAATTGCTTCGGACGGGTGAAAGCGTTGTGGATAAATCTTCATTAACGGTAATGCAGTTGCAACACACCTCTGAAATTAATAAAAACCAACATCTTATCTATGGTGTTGACCTACTTCTTACTCGTCCAAAAACTGAGGGTACAATTCATGGTCCGAATGAGAATAATGATAACACTAATGAATATGGCGTATATCTTCAGAGTGAAACTAAGTTTAATGAACAACTAAGTCTTATGTTTGCTGGGCGATTAGACAAGCACAATCGGTTAGAAAACCCCGTGTTTTCACCCCGGGCAGCTCTGGTCTTAAAACCTAACCCAGCAAGCACTTTTAGACTCACCTATAATCGAGCATTCGATACTCCAACAGTAACCACTTTTTCACTAGACCTTAAGGCGCTTTCCGATGTGTTTGAGTTAGGTTCTCTATTTGGAAATTTAGGCCTGGATTCGGATAATACAATTGATCTTCGGTCTTACGGGGCGGCCGAAGGGTTTACTTTCCACCGGGATGAAACAGGCTTGCCTATGTACCGGTCACCCTTTAGTATTACCACGGGATCATCAAGAGATACCTATCTCCCCCTAAATGATCAATCGTCTACTAATGTTCTTTGGCGAGCGGCCAGAGATCTATTGGTTACAGAGATGGTTAATCAACTCGGTGAACAGAGCGATGGCTTAGTTACTCCCGAGTTAGCTGAAAAATTCACAGATATAATTCCCTCGCAACTCGTAGGATTGAAGAATAGCTTAGGATTACTTGATTCAGAGACGAGAGATTTTAACCCTTATGATGTCTTATCCCTTCGAGATATTCCCCAGATAAAACCAACAATTACCCAAACCTTAGAGGTAGGGTATAAGGGGTTCCTTAACAGAAATTTTGCTGTGTCTGCAGATATATATCTGACCCAAATGAAAAATTATACCTTACCTTTACTAATTTTTACTCCATCTGTTTTCCTCGAGGCCAGTTCACTACAAAGCGCGTTAACTCAAAGCATAGCTAATCATCTCGCAAATCCTGACAATGCAGAACTTGCATTGTTGGTAACTTTGCTTGACCAAAATTCCTTAGGAGGGAATGGGAACGGAGATCATACAGATGAAGTAGAGAACCTGATAAGCATGATTGTTAGTGGGGCAGCAATGATACCTTTCGGAACTATCACTCCTGAGCAGGCTTCAGATCCGACAGCAGTAGCATTAACCTACAAGAATTTTGGAAAAGTTTCTGTCTATGGTTTTGATCTGGGAGCCTCTTATTTTCCGAATCGATCGTGGCAAATCACAGGGAATTATTCCTATCTTCATGAAAATTTGTTTAGAAATGTAGAAAATCAAGGAGATGTTCCATTAAATGCTCCGAAACATAAGTTTAATGGAGGGGTGATTTTTCAACCTAGAGGAAAGCCGCTTTCACTAGGTACCAATGTTAGTTATCGTGGTTCCTTCCCGATGATAGATGGTGTTTATGCCGGGCCAGTAGATTCTTATACTTTAATAGATGCACATGCAACTTATGAGTTTCCCCTTGTAACATTGCGTTTAGAGGCTAGTAATTTGTTTAATAAAAAATATCGCTCATTTGTTGGGGCTCCGTATATAGGTCGCCTTTTATCCGCGGGGTTAGCATTTAGGTTCTAAAAGACAGTAATAAATTTTTTCAAAGAATAATCCTTCTTTCTTTAAAAGGCCATGTAAAAACCACAAAATTTTATTTGTAGATCTACGTTTGTTTGTACGGAGAATTTTATTTTTATTTCCCTTAGAAAAATAACAGGCTTTGTTATTTGTTTAACCCCTAAGTACTCGCAACTTACTAGTTAAGTTTTTGATATTGAGGATGATTTGCAACTTTGGGAACAATGCCAACGTACAAGAGTAGTAATCAGGAGTAATTGGCCAGTGACCTATGAAACGGTTAAATACGGGGTTATTGGTCTTCCATAATTGGCTTGACACATAAGAATCAGGCTGGTAAGATGAATCCATCCTCAAGGAGATAATTAATGCCACATTGGTTGCGGATTGTGCTTGTTCTATTATGTCTAATTATTACGCCTATGGTTTCCCTTGCCCAGGGTAATTATTTTGGTCGTAATAAGGTACAATATCGTGACTTTAAGTGGGAAATAATATCGACGCCTCATTTTGAAATATACTATTACCAGGGGGAAGAGGAAGCTGCTTATGATGCAGCTAGAATGGCGGAGAGATCATATAATCGGTTAAGTCACATTCTCAAGCACCAGTTTAGTGAAAAAGTCCCGATTATACTTTATGCCTCCCATACCGATTTTCAACAGACGAATGTTTTATCAGGTTTTATAAGTGAGGGAACTGGGGGTGTAACAGAGTTTAATAAGAACCGTATATTACTCCCTTTCACCGGATCCTACGCAGAATTAGAACATGTTCTTACTCACGAACTCGTCCATGCTTTTCAGGGGGACATACTATATGGTGCGGGGCCGGGAGTTTCTATTTTAAATCCGATGGCTTTTGTTGCTCCTTTGTGGTTTATGGAGGGAATGGCAGAATACCTATCTCTTGGTCTTATAGACTCGTATACTCATATGTGGCTTCGTGATGCAGCTCTACAGGGCTACCTACCAGATTCAATCCCTTCTATGGATTACAGTTTTGGGGTTTATCGATTTGGACAAGCACTTTTTGCATATATAGGCGATCGTTATGGAGATAGGAAGATTGGTGAAATCCTGATGAAAACTAGTGAGATCCGTAACGTTGATGATGCTTTTCAAGCCGTTATAGGAAAGGACTTAAAAAAGCTTTCTGATGAGTGGAACGAGTATGTCCGAAAGAAATATCTCCCACAGATTAAGGATTTTGAAAAACCACAATCTTTTGCGCGTCAGCTTACTGATGTCCGTAAATCTCGAGCCGGTTTTCACTTGGCACCAGCGATATCACCTAGTGGCGACAAAGTAGTTTTTATCTCAAATAAGAGTCTCTATAACGATATTTATCTTGCCTCTGCTATCAATGGCAAGATCATTTCCAAACTCATTGAAGGTGAACGGTCCGCCGATTTTGAATCACTACGGTTTTTCTCGACATCAATTTCATGGTCTCCTGATGAAAAACATATAGCTTTTCCGGCTAAGGTTGGTGCACGGGATGCCCTTTACATAATGGATGTCAGGCGTAAACAGGTTATACGACGTATTAAGGTGGATTTAGATGGTATCACCTCGCCCAGTTGGTCTCCTGATGGTAAAAAGCTTGTTTTTGTCGGTCTTCAAGGTGGGCAATCAGATCTTTATACGATCGATATAGAAGGTGATAATTTAAAAGCTCTGACCCGTGATCGTTATACCGACCGAGACCCCGTCTGGTCACCAAACGGTAACCAAATAGCTTTCTCTACTGATAGAGGGGAAGTCACAGATTTTCGAACATTAACTTTTGGTCATCAGCAATTAGCAATTTTCGATTTAACTACTGGTAAAATTGAAGAAATAAAAGATCAGATAGGTAAGAGTATCTCTCCTCAGTGGTCAGCAGATGGTAAGAAAATAGCTTTTATTTCAGATCGAACCGGTATTTCTAATATATTTATTTTGGATAGGACATCAGGAGAAACTTATCAGATTACCAATATCCTAACGGGAATTACCAATGTAACTGGTGCTGGCCCTGCAATCAGCTGGGCTCAGAAAGGAGATCGTCTCGTCTTTTCAACTCTTTCTTGGGGTGGGTTTGATCTATTTGCTATTAATAATCCTAGCAGCTTGATAAAGCAGCCTTATCGCCATAGTAAATCTGTACCAGGTGGAGACAGCCAAATATCCAAGCAATTAGCCCCGCCTTTAAGAACTGAACCAGTAGAATTGACTCAGATTCTTAAAGACAATAATGAACCTATATTAAATGCTGAAAAGACGGAAATTGAAAATGTATCATCCTTTTCTGATTCAACTTCACTAGCTGATGATTCGTTACTAAATTCCGAGTCGGGAACAACTACTAAAATTGAAACTATTGTGATTGATCCAACAGAAACTCCCTCTATATCAGAAACCCAGTCAATTAAGGAAGATTCGAAAGAAGTTAAAGATGATGGAATCGCAAAGGAACATCTAGCCAAGCAACCAGTACCATCGAGTCCGATATGGGGAGGAATTGGTCCAGCGGGGGAGTTGCCCGATACGACAGCGTGGTCAGATGGTACTTTCAAGAAGAAAAAATACTCGCCACAGTTTGGTTTAGATTATATAGGTGGTAACGCCGGCTATGCCACCAATATTGGTCTTGTAGGCAGCTCTATCCTATCTTTCAGTGATATTCTTAATAATCATAAGATTGTGGTTGGAATGAATGTTTTTGGTTCTTTAACCGATGCAAACCTATTACTCAAATACACTAATCTTTCCAACCGAACAAACTGGAGCGTAGCAGCATTTCAATATCGGCATGATATGTTCTACGACCCAAGAAGTCCTGTATTAACTCAAGTAACAACACAAATAAATCGGGGTGTTCAGGTCCACTTCAGCCGACCGTTTAGTAAATTCAACCGTATAGAGGTAGGTATCCAAGGTGTCAACCGGTCACGGGAATTGGTAGATGTTAGTTTTAATTACTTTGGTATCCGGAGAACAAGTAGAGGAAGCTTAGGTAGTGTTAATTTTGTCCAACCTACAGTTGCCTTAGTTACCGATAACACACTTTACGGAACGACTGGTCCCATAGCCGGTGGACGTGGGCGGCTGGAAGTAGCAACAACGGTTGGGGAACTACAATTTACCCGCCTTGTTATGGATTACCGTAAATATTTCAATGTTTTACAAAACTATGCTTTTGCTTTCCGTTTTTATGGATTGACGAGTGTTGGGCGAGATCAAGAACTCTATCCATTCGGTGGCCCTTATGATTTTCGTGGGGTAGATTTTTGGTCTGTATGGGGTAGTAAGGTCGCTATGGTTAATGCTGAATTCCGTTTTCCCATGATTCAAATGTTGGCTTTAGGCTGGCCATTACCCTTAGCTTTTCAGCAAATCCGTGGTTCCTTGTTCATAGATGTGGGTAGTGCTTGGGATCAAACAACCAGTCCTGAGCAAGCAAACCAATATGCAGGCTATCCGAACGTGGGTCAGTTCCAGAATGGGAGGCTTGTTCGAGCTAATGGATTAGGCCCAAGTACTATGGAAGAAATAGCAGGTGGCCCATTAGCCATAGCTTATGGGGTTGGCCTACGTGCTCGTGTGGGTTTCTTAATTTTAAAATTTGATATTGCCCACCAACTAGATCTAGGGCAGCGGCCAGGTTGGTATAATAACGAAAATTTAACTAATGTACCTCAAGGCCTTGAATCAGAATTTCCAGGTACTCGATCATATCGATTAAAGAACGCATTGGATGATACTCAGTTTTTCTTTACAATTGGGGCCGACTTTTAGTCCGACCTAAAGATATTTTTCTTAGCTAACCATACTAATCATATTTAAGAAACCTATAGGTCTATATGCATACTACAGAAGAAATTAAAGCTTTGAGGGAGCAGCATTATAATGCCACGCTCATTGAAATACAGAAACTAAACTCTGAACTTTGGATTCTTAAAGTAAAACCGGACGATAAGCTTCCCATTTATAAGCCAGGCCAGTATACAACCTTGGGTTTAGGAGATTGGGAACCCACTAATGCCCCGGCTAATAATGAAGATGTCGGTGAGAACTTGAAATCAAAGCTGATTCGTCGAGCTTACTCTATGTCTTTCCCAATGTATAAAAAATTCCCTCAAGAATTGTTAGAACCAGGGGCTATGGATTATTATGAGTTTTATATTACCTTAGTAGAGCGTAATGGAGATGGTGGTCAAGATCCATCATTAACCCCCAGGCTCTGGATGCTAAACGAAGGGGATCGACTCTGGATGGGGCCCAAGATAACAGGACACTACACGCTTGACTACGTAGGTGCTAGTGATCAAGTTGTTTTTGCTGCAACAGGTACAGGCGAAGCACCGCATAACTGTATGGTCGCAGAATTACTCAGAAATGGACATAAACCAGATATTATCTCTATGGTTTGTGTTAGATATTCCAGGGACCTTGGTTACCAAGAAATTAATAAACGACTGGAAGAAATCTATTCTAATTTCCATTATATTACTCTTACAACTCGGGAGTCACAGAATCTTGACCAGAAAGTTTACTTACAAGATCTGATAAAAACAGGCCAGTTAGAACAAGAGACGGGTGTAAATCTAGATTCGGATAGGACACATGTATATATTTGTGGAAATCCAGATATGATCGGTGTTCCTCAATATACCCGGGAAGGTGATAAATCGTATCCTTCCCCTATAGGATTGGTCGAAATATTGGAATCTCGTGGGTTTAAGGCAGATCATCGAAGGGATAAGGGAAACATCCATTTTGAAGAGTACTGGTAGTCGGAGTATCATAAGTTTTACAAGAGTATGATAATACAGCATATGACAAAAGTGTTTTAAATCGTAATGTCTTCGAATAAAAAATCCCATGCAACTATGATTAGGTATGATAAATAGATGAACACCCAGGTCGCAACGTCTTCTACGGATAACAATTCTACAATATTGGGATGTTCTATCTCTGGTGTGGATGATACAGAGGTAGTAATTAAGGTAAGAGCGTGTACTTTTTACCAAAATATGCCCGAAACCTTAAACAATTCTTTATCGATCAAAAATGATAAGGATAGTAGTCCATTAAATAGGAGTTTGACCGGAATTATACAATCGACTGGAGAGAGAGTAGAATCTTTTAATGATGGCGATAGGGTTATTGTATGTCATACTGATGGAGTTCTATCCGAAAGCAAGAGGGTTCAAGTATTTCAGGTAGTTTCTCTACCGCGAGAGATTAGCTTTGAAGAGGGAGCGATTGCACACCACCTGCCAACAGTGTTGAACGGGATAGAAAAAGCTAAGGTAAAAGACAAATCAGTTTTTATTAATGGGGCTGGATCGACGGGGCTGCTTAGTACCCAGGTTTCACGTATATCTGGTTCCAAAAATATCATAGTTTCAGATCTATACTCAAAACGCCTACAGAACGCTAAAGATTTAGGAGCGGATGCAGTAGTAGATGTATCAACAGAGGATGTTCACCGGCGAATAATGGCAATGACCAGTAACCATGGAGTAGATGTTTCTATTGATTGTGTTGGCAATGAGGAGTCATTTTCGCAATGCGTAAACAATCTACGTCGGGGTGGAACCCTCGTGGTATTACAGAGTCACCTAATGGAAGTTTCCATAAATTTGCAGGAATGGTCAGAAAGATCACTCCAACTTATTATGGGTAAGGAGCAACCTTTTGAAACCCCCTATCTATTAGCGCGTGGTTTAAAACTTGTTTGTATTGGGGCAATTAAATTACGTCCTCTTCTAACCCATGTCTTTCCTGCTCATCGTATAACGGAGGCCATAAATCTAGTTGAAGGTCATCCTAATCTTGCTGTTGAAGTCGTATTAGTTCAACGATAAGGGCTTATAATTCTAAGTTGTTTGACACCCTTATTAAAAAATTTATTTTGGCCAGTTTTTATGAACTGAACTTAAAATAGAAAGAAACCTACGTTGTTATCTGAAATTAATATTCTAAATTTAATTTTGAATTCAGGAATTGTCGCCAAAGCAGTAATAATCATATTACTTGTTTTTTCGATCTTATCATGGGCACTGATAGCTGAACGTTGGCGTTACTTTCGACGTGCTCAGATAGATTCCCGCCGTTTCCTTGGAAGTTTCGAGAACCAGAGTGATTTTGAAGTAGTAAATTCCATGGCATCAAAATGGCACCATAGTCCAGCTGCGATTGTTTTTCACCAGATATATAAAAAACACCACGGGATTTTTTCATCTTATGTTGATAAAAGTATAATTGACAAGGCTATATTAGAGACCATTTTCCGTGATTTGGGTTTAGCGGCCAATCGTGAGTTAAATCAGTTAGAACAACGTTTGCCAGCACTTGCCACAGCCGGTAGTGTATGCCCGTTTCTAGGTTTGTTTGGGACTGTATGGGGGGTCATGACAGCAGTCTTGGATATTAGCACTCAAGGTTCAACAAACATTGTTGTCGTGGCGCCTGGGATTGCGGAAGCTTTAATTACCACTATAGCAGGCCTCGCCGTGGCAATCCCTGCTATGGTAGCTTACAATTATTTCGTGCAAAAATCTCGAGTTTTTGGATTGGAAATGGAGGATATGGCGATAACGATTATAAATACTCTCCAGCTGCGAGGCCGTAATGAACACATTTGATTTTAATAAAAGTGGATCGCCTCGTCCTATCTCAGAGATTAATGTAACCGCACTGGTCGATGTCATGACTGTTCTTTTAATAATTTTCATGATTACAACTCCAATGATTCAAAGTGGTGTCCAGATAGATTTACCCAAGACGAGTGCAGTAGCTCCAGGCATTAAAGAGGGATTAGTTATTACGGTAACAAAGGAAGGGTTGTTATATTTGGAAGATCGGAAACTCTCGTTGGGTGAGTTTGATGGTGTATTCAAAGCTATTTTCGAAGATCAGCAGGATAGGCCGGTATTCATCCGCGGTGACAAGCAAGTTCCTTATGGGGCCGTTATTTCTGTACTTGATAAGCTAAAAGAATACGGTGTAACTCAGATTGGGCTGGCTACCAGTCCTAAAACATCAAAATAATGGCACTAATAATTTGGGCATCAGGTATTCTCCATTTCGCAATTATTGCTGGCTTGTTGGGAGTAAATACCTGGTGGCTTATTCCCAAATCAACACCAGAGCAACAGGTCTACAGGGTTAATCTCCTGACTTTGCCTGATAGGCCTCCTTTGCGGCGGCCTTTGGTAATTGAAAAGACCTATAAGGTAGTTTCGAAAAAGGAGGCTGCTGTCCCACAGAAAGAAGCATCTTTGGCCTTGGAAAAGATTCCCGAACTCGTTTCTGAAGTGCCTTCTGTTGAGCCTGAGGCATATAAATCATTTGAAACAGAATCTCCAAGCATTCGCCTTGATGAGCAAGTATTCGAATTTCCCTATTACCTAAGTATTATGCAGCGGAAAATACAACAGAATTTTGTAGTGCCCCGAATGGTCGGTATAAAACATCTTGAAGTAATTATTTATTTCCGAGTAGATCCCTCGGGGCGGATATTTAACATTATGATAGAAAGTTCTTCCGATAATCCATTTTTTGATCTTGCTGCGCAAAGAGCTTTGAAAGCTGCTGGCCGTTTGCCACCCCTTCCTGGAGGTTATACAAAACCTTACTTAGGGGTCCATTTTACTTTCCAATATTCGTTATAATAAAACCGTATGTTTATCAGATTCAGAAAATTTCAGCGAAAAAAATTAGGAATCAAAGGGCTGTGGAATCTATGGGGTTTTCTTTTTTCACTCCGGTTCCTCCTATTTATTATAGTGTTCCCTCTGGGTAGTTATAAAGTTGTAGAGGCTCAAGATGAGGTGAGCCTTACAGTTCAAGCGCGTGTGTCTCCACGTATTCCGATAGCTTTTAAGCCATTTACCGCTAAGGAAGGAACACAAATAAGGGTAGCTATCCAAGATACAATTAATAACGTACTTCGCAGGGATCTGATTGCATCCGGTGTTTTCTCAGTCCGGGATCTTTCCTTATCGGCAAATATTGAAACAAGTAAAAAAAGTTCTTTACATACAAATAATGTAGGCGATAAAACCTATGTATTCTTGGACCGTTCTGGTAAGGTAGACCTTGAGCTGCTTCGGAAATTATCAGTTCAGGTTATGGTTTCCGGGGAGTACACAGTTGTTGGTTCTCAGTTAGAGATATCAATGGAGCTTGTTGATATTAGTACCCGTCGAAAAATAGTAGACAAAGGTTATATAGCTTTTGACGTAGCTCTAAGACGAACTATACATCTTATGGCAGATGATATCGTGATGCAGTTAACAGGAGATAAGGGGATCGCACAAACTCGACTAGCATTTATTTCCCAACAAAGTGGAGAACCTGAGTTATATGTGTCAGATTATGATGGGTTTAATATTCGGCAATTGACCCGAGATGGTTCCCGTAAATATTCACCAAACTGGTCTCCAGATGGTAGTAGAATAGCTTATACCTCATACCGAGATGGCCCTCATGAATTATATATTATAGATCTTCGGAGTGGAGAAACTACCAAGGTGCCGCTTAAAGGGGAAACTGTTTTATCTCCACGATGGTCACCTGATGGAAGTCATCTTGCTATAAGTTTAATCAAGGAAGGTCTTTCAAATTTGTACATTACTACGATTGATGGAGTTCAATTGATACCGCTGGTGATAGGTCATGGAATTAATGTTTCACCATCCTGGTCTCCAAGGGGAGATCAGGTAGTGTATATGTCAGATCGGTTAACTAAGAAGCACCTGTATGTTATTAACATTGATGGTTCAGGTGATCACAGAATAACCCATGAGGGTGGTTATAATGGGTCGCCATCCTGGTCTCCGAGAGGAGATAGGATTGCTTTCGTAGCTGGGGATAAAGTGGATCCTGCAGATGGAAGAGGTAACCGAGTATTCAATATTTATACCTCTGATATTAATGGAAGGAATCTTGTTAAACTAACTGGTATTAATAGTAGGGAAGGTGATAATGTCAACCCGACGTGGTCACCTGATGGCCTTCAAATACTTTTTGGATCGGACAGAAATCGTAAAGGGGAGTTTCATATTTATCGGATGTATTGGAATGGTGGATATGCCTATCCTGTAATCACCAAAGATAATAATCGACAACCCGTATGGGGGCCTAGACCCGCAGACCTCGAAATGGATTAAGATCACATGAAAAAATTAATCATCAAAACTCAGAAATTAATTATTTTTCTTGTCCTTTTTACTCTGGTTACGGCGAGTGGTTGTGCTACTCAATCTGACCTTTCGAAAGTAAATACCCTAAGAGATAATACCACCCATATCCGGGCACAACTTCAAGTTCTCCGGGAAGAAATGGCTCGCCAGGAAGAACTTAAAAAACTTACAATTTATATCGAGCGATTGGAAACTCTTGTGAAGAAACAGATGGACGAATTGTGGAAAATGAGGGCTGATCTGGGGCAGCGAGTTAATAGCCTTGAGAATCAGTTGCGAATACTGGACACTCGTATATCTGAAAACGATAGACAGTTTTCGACTTTGGTTCGTAAGTTAGAGGGAATTAAAGTGAAATTGAATACAACAGATCGAACAGATAAAACGATAGCCCCTGTCCAAGGTATAGATGCGGGACATCTATACGATTTAGCCTTGAGGGATTACCAACTGGGCAACTATGAAGTAGCGATTCAACAATTCTTGCAATATTCGGAGTATTTCTCTGATTCGGCTCTTGTGGATGATGCGCAATACTACATAGGGGAGTGTTATTATACTCAGAGCCTCTATACGCAAGCTCTTGATGCTTATACAATAGTTTTGAACCTGAAGAAGGATGGTAATAAAATACCGGCAGCATTGCTAAAAATTGCATTCATTAAGCTAGCTAGGAAAAAACAAGCTGAGGCTCGGGCCTACTTGGGGCGTGTAATTCAGGAGCATCCCAATTCCAATGAGGCCCAATTAGCCAAAATGAGATTAGATTTGATGCCAGGCAATTGATTCTTCTTTACTTTGGTCATTAATTTATGGATCTTGATGGATCATGAATAAAAATTTGTTGTAAGAAATGTTGTGTTGTCATATACTCGGATGATCAGGAAAAATAGAAATTAATTTTTGTTACAAAAAGCAAAAGTGATCACTTGGATGAAAGGGGTACTTTGATGAAAGGAATTAAGCATATTGCTTCAGTCTTAGCACTAGTTGGAACAATAGGTATGACAGCCGTATTAACAACTTCTTGTGCCGTAAGCCGAGGGCCATCTGCCGAAGAATTAGCAGCTATTGAAGCTGAACGGCAGCGAGCGATAGAAGAATCTTTGAGGGAAAAAAGAGAAGAGGAATCTCGTCTAGAAAGTGAAGCTAGGAAACGGGCAGAAGCTCAGCGTCTGGCAGCAGAAGAAGAAGCAAGGCGTATAGCAGAAGAGGAATCTCGTCTAGCTGCTGAGAAATTGCATAAAGAAAAAATGTCTCTTACAACTATATATTTTGAGTATGACAAGTCAAATGTTAGGCAAAACCAGCGGTCAATGATGGATGAAAACGCAAGAAAATTAAGAGAGTATCAACCTGAAGATTTAGTTATCGTAGCGGGCCATTGCGATGAAAGAGGAACGATAGAATACAACTTGGCGTTAGGTGAAAGACGAGCTCAAGCTGTCAAAATTTATTTGGTTGATTCTGGAGTGGAGAGTAATCGTATAGAAACCGTCAGCTATGGTGAGGAAAAGCCTGCGGTTACCGGAAATAATGAAAGCGCTTGGTCGATGAATCGGAGGGTAGAACTTAAACGAAAGTAGTTGGTAATAATGCGGTTAGTTATTTTAACAAGGCTACCTATTTAAGTATGGGTAGCCTTATTTTTATTTTTCCTTAAGGAATGATTTCCAGTTCTCATAAATCATATTATGAATAGCTTCTTCCGGGATGACAGGAAGAGATGTATTTTTAGCTATGTTATTTACCTTCCATTGTCCGGCGATGACCTGCTCTGGTGTTGCTGACGGGAAATCAGATCCAAAGATCAACTTGTGCTCGACCCCATACTCTAACGCCGACATAAATGCCATGTAATGCCTTAGCGGACGGTAATGAAGTGCAGATATATCTGCATAAAGATTAGGATGTTTCCTAATTAGAACTACGCATTCATCTTCCCAGGGATGCCCCATGTGGGCAATTATCATTCGAAGCTTTGGACAAGCAATCGCGATATCTTCCAATTGAACTGGATTAGCCCATTTTAGTGGACCAGGACGAACGAAAGAGGTTCCTTGATGCCATATGACAGGTATATCGAGTTCTTCAGCTTTCTTAAATAGAGGGTAATATGTCGGGTCCTGAGGATTGAAATGTTGGTAAATCGGGGCAACTTTTAGTCCTTTAAGTCCGAGCTCTAAAACATTGTACTCAAGTTGTTCAACAGCATCATCATCGTTTGGATCTACCGAACACCAACCAATAAAACGATCCGAATTTTTTGTAACAAAATCAGCAACCAACTCCTGAGGGACATTCACTCCACAGTAAGGGGCTTTAAGTCCAAAAACGACCACTTTGTCACAGTTTGTGGTTGCCTTCAGAAGTGCTTCTGGAGTCGAATCGAAGGCGTTTTTGTACCGTTCTTCATGGCCAGCATAGTAAACATCATCAGATAACCGCATCTTTGCTTTCTTAGCGGAGTATGCAAATTCAACGAACTCATCAGACATGTGATCAGGGTACCACATTAGATTTGTGTGGATATCAACTAACACGTTAGCTCCCTTTATGGTTGGATCTATTATTTATGGTTGGATTTATTATTTTTTTCAGCTTTAATACAAGAGTCGATCATTTCTGCAGCCCTCTCTAGTTGGAAACAATTGCTATCAAGTCTAAATCCAGCTTTTTTGATAGTATCTAGCAATTCACATAAACTAGGCTGTCCTAATCCAGGGATTTTAGAACTTTCACCCATAGCAAAAATTTTCTCAGTTGTTCCATCGGCTTTGAGTCGCCCATCTTTTAAAACCAAAATTCGGTCAGCCAGACGGGAGATTAGATCCATGTCATGAGTAATGAGTAAAAGTGTTGCTCCCATCTTAACGTATTCTTTAAAAATAGCCTCAACCTGATGGCTGCTTTGTGAGTCAAGTCCGGAAGTTGGTTCGTCTAATGCCAGGATGGAAGGTTCGGTAACTAGAATTCCAGCAATCGCTGCACGACGTTTTTCTCCTCCGCTCAAGGATAGAGGATGTCTCTGTAGAAACTGTTTAGGATCTAGATTAACACGTTCGAGAGATAAATTAACAAGACGAGGAATCTCAGATTCTTTTATTCCTAATTGTCTCGGCCCGAAAGCCACTTCATCAAAAATAGTTTCCTCAAACATTTGATATTCAGGGAATTGAAAAACAAGACCTACCTTTTTACGTAGTTCCTTGAGGTTGGTATCCGGAGTTGCCACATTTATTCCGTCAACATTTAAGCGGCCTGAATCAGCTTCAAGTAGACCGTTAAGATGTTGTATCATCGTAGATTTTCCCGATCCATTCGCTCCGGTAATTGCTACACAGTTTCCACGGTAAATCTGGGTCGTTATATCTCGTAAGGCGGGGATCTCGAGAGTTGTCCCAAGAGAGTAGGTGTGGTTTACTTTATCAAACTCAATAATTGGGGGTTGAGAAGATTTGCCGATATAATTTTCGTCAGTTTTGGCTATGTGAGGAGGTTCATTTGCTTTTATTCCCGAACTTGTTTGCCTGTTTTTATATTGGAGTGGTGAGGATAATTGTTCTGATAGCCAATTGACCAAAGGTTTGGGACGAATAGCTGTGTCAGGAACTTTAAAGCCTCGGGTTCTCAACAAGTCTCCAAGTTGTTTTGCAACTGGAATTTCGAGTCCATGTTTAACAAGGATGCTCGAATCATAATAAACTTTTTCAGGTGTTCCAGATTTGACAAGTTTTCCTCCTGCCAAAAGTACTACTCGGTCCATTTGAGTTGCTTCTTCAGAAGACTGGGTGATAAAAACCATACTCATTTTATATTCATCTATTATTGAAAACAGTAAGTCAAGAATGACTCTTCGATCATAGGGGTCGAGCAAAGAAGTAGGTTCATCACATATTAGATAGCGAGGCTGCATGGCTGTAACCGAAGCTATAGCTACTCGTTGTTTTTCACCTCCAGACAATTTATGAGGAGGATAATGGCGATATTTAGACAAATGAAATCTATCCAGTACCCATTCAACACGGTCACAGATCTCTGGGGAAGGAAGCCCTAGATTCTCAAGACCAAATGCTATTTCTCTTTCCACGGTCGTTGTAACTAGTTGGTTTTCTGGGTTTTGAAAAATCATCCCTACTTGTTTATGGATATTCCATTTTTTCTTATCATCTGAAGTATCTAATCCATCAATAAGAATTTTACCTGATTGCGGTACAAGCAATCCGTTAAGGCAGCGTCCCAATGTACTTTTACCGGAACCATTAGGCCCTATTATAGCCACACTTTCGGAGTCCTCAATCTCCAACGACAGGTTTTTCAATATAGGGGGATAATCGGAAGAGTTTAGTCGATAACGAAAAGTTATATTTTGGGCGAAGATCACGATGTTTTACCCAGATTCATATGCCCGGCTTTTTCATGAACAGCTGCATATACATCGGCTAATGGAATACTTTTTCTGAGAGCTATCTGGCGGCAATCCTCATACTCTGGAGTATAACGCCATTTATTTTCTAGGTAGACTACTTTAATTCTGACTGTGCCTAAGGGAGTTATGACTGGAACTTCGCGTCGTGGTAATATCTCTCTTGATGTAGTCGATCGGCGAATGCCAAGGGTGGTTGTCTCTTTGAAAATTAATTTGGTTAAGAGATCCGTCAGACTAGGTGGTGACAGTACGGTTAGAAGTACGCCTGGTCGATTTTTTTTCATAATGAGAGGAGTGAGGAAAGCATCCAAAGCGCCGGATCTGAGTAAGAGATCAATCACGTGACCATAAAATTGGGGATTCATGTCATCAATTTGGGTTTCTAAAACATCGACAGAATCAGAATTAATGGAGGGCTCATTTTTGCCTAGACATAGCCGGACAAATTTTTTAGGATCTCCATCTATATCTAATACACTATAACCAATTTTTTGTAACGTGAAGTCTGGTATAGATCTTGTTCTTGCAGATAGGGCTGTTAATACAGAAATTCCAGCAATATCCATAACGACGCCGTCGCTACTATGAGCACAGCTAATATTGATACCTTGCATCAGTGACGTTATAAAGGGTGGTGAATTCAGAACACCGGGAGAGAAAGGCAGGGGTTCGTGATAAAGAGTTTCGATTTCTTGTAGATGAAGAGCATTACAGAGTGCTAAAATACGAGTAATTACATTAGAGGCATCCCAATCATCATCTGCTAAAGAGATCAGGTTTCCCCCCTTTTCACAAGTTTTAGCGTGAGTTTCAATATTTGATATTACCTTACCTATCAGTTCACCTGCCGGTGAATCCTTGCCCTCCGTGAGGGTAGCCCAAATAGATTCTCTTCGAAGTTTTTTAGTTGCTGACACAGAAACAGAGACTACCTTGGTTCCATGTGTCTCCCCCAATTTCAGATCAATCTTACTACCTATACCATGATATTGGTTAAGAATGTCCTCAAGTTTCTGAGGGTCAACCCCAGTATCTATCAGGGCACCAAGCAGTATATCACCGGTAAAGTAGGGGATATGGTCAAAATAAGCTACGATACTCATACTAAATTCTCTGTTTTTCTATTAATTAGACCAGCGGAATAGCCAGCGTTAAATCCACCATCTATATTAACTACAGTAACGCCAGAAGCGCAACTGTTGAGCATAGCTAGAAGCGCAGCTAAGCCATTAAAGCTGGCGCCATAGCCAACACTTGTAGGGACAGCAATAACCGGCCTGGAAACCATCCCACCGATGACACTAGCAAGAGCCCCTTCCATACCAGCCACGACTATAATGACTGCTGCGTCCATAATCATTTTATGATGAGCCATAAGTCGATGTATCCCGGCCACACCAACATCAAATAAACATTTTACTCTATTGCCCATAATTCTGGCAGTAACCGCCGCTTCTTCAGCCACAGAAATATCACTTGTCCCTGCAGAAACAATCAGAACTTCACCAATTCCTTTATCTTTCCAAGTTTTTTGTACTACGATAGACTGAGCGATTTCATGATATTTTGCCTGAGGACAGAGTTCGGCAACAGCTTCATATTTAGCTCTATTAGCTCGGGTAGCAAGCATATCAGAACCCGATTCGACAATACTCTCGGCTATTTTAGCAACTTGGTCGGGTGTTTTCCCTTCGCAGAAAATTACCTCTGGGAAACCACACCGTAAAGTTCTATGATGGTCTACTTGAGCAAAACCAAGGTCTTCAAATGGTAGAGACCTTAGTCTTTCTGAAGCATCATCTATTGAAATACTACCTGATTGGACTTGCTTCAGTAAGTCCATAATTTGAGATTGGTTCATATGAATATTCTCGCCTAGGTCTTTTATGGTTTATCGTTATTATTGACATGTTATCTACCCTTGGATAGTTAAATTATTTTTGATCGAACAAATTTATCTGGGCAGCTGAGGGATTCCGATCAACCTGCAGTCCATCTGCAACTTTTTCCGCGCTTCTTATCACCCGAAGAATGTTTAATCCGAGTATTTTAAGAATATCTTCGTCGGTGTACCCCCTCCGGATTAATTCAGCCGTCAGCATGGGATACTTAGATACGTCCTCAAGTCCTTTAGGAAAAGTAGAAAAACCATCATAGTCTCCGCCAATACCAATATGATCAATTCCTACTACTGTTTTGATATGATCTATATGATCAACAACCTGACTTAAAGTAGCGGTCGGTACAGGATTGAGTCTATTCCAGGAACTCATGCCAGCGTCTACAAGTTCTGTAGTACTACCTTTTATCGCCTGGAGTTTTTCTCTCTCTTCAGTTTGTTGCACACTGTGGAGTCGAGTTTCTTCAGAAATAAAAGGCGGTACGAATGTTACCATAATTACCCCACCGTTAGCAGGTAATCGACTTAAAATATCGTCGGGCACGTTGCGGACATGTTTGCATACGGTAAAAGAGGAGGAATGACTAAAAATGACAGGAGCTTCAGATACAGCAAGTGCATCCCTCATAGTTCCAGGCGAAACGTGAGATAGGTCGACTAGCATACCAAGACGATTCATTTCACGTACTACTTCTTCTCCAAACTTTGTTAATCCATCTGCTGATACACTATCTGTAGCTGAGTCTGCCCAGGGAACATTGCGGCTATGTGTAAGTGTCATATATCTGACACCTAGTTGGTAAAACATACGAAGAGCTCCAAGAGAGGAATCAATCGAATGCCCCCCTTCCATTCCCATCATGGAAGCAATTTTTCCACTTTGGAAAGCCGTTTCTATTTCATCTGCTGTCGTAGCTATCTGAAATGTTTCAGGGTATCGTTGAATCATCTGATATACTATATCGATCTCTTCTAGCGTAGCTCTAACAGCTTCATCCCCTTGCATGGAGGTCGGCACATAGACAGACCAGAATTGGGCCCCCAGCATTCCCTCACGCAATCGGGGTATATCAGTTTGAAAGTTAGGTTGTGATTCTTTGATATCAACGGACCAAACATCTTTATTAGCTTTCTGCCGGTATTGCCAAGGTAGATCGTTATGCCCATCGATTAAGGGAACTTTGGAATGAAGTGTTTGAACACGTTCCAACAGATCGTTAGGCTTTGTTTCGTCCGCCTTATTACATACAGTAGCTGAAATGATGAGAAGACCTCCAGTCAGCAAAAGAGCTATGGGACGCATAGATTCCTCAGGGATGAATTTTGATCAATTTGTATAAATATAGAAAGTTATTAAGACTTTACTTTTTGTTCAAATTTAGTATCGACTTCTCCTAAGAATTAACTAATTTTTATTGAGAGCAAGTAGTTTTGGACAATAGGGTCCTAATTTAAATACCATCTCCCTGTGATTAAAAACTCATGTTGCTAAGTTTAGTTTATAAGATTATTTTTCATTTCGATAGAAAACCTAACCTTATTTGAAGGAGTTAATATGGCCCAATTTAAAATACTTGCAGCTGGTAATCCTGATCAACCAGGGCTTAATCAATATATCCAAGATGAACTAGCAACTATTGGTGCTGAATTAAAAATTCGACCCTACCGAACTATCGAGGAAATGTTGGAAGATGCTCAAGATGTTGATGGATTCACTCAGGGTAGTCTAAATTATTCAAAAGAAATTATTAAGCTCTTTCCAGAAAGAATTCGAGTTATAGGCGCTGGTGGTATCGGAGTAGATTTCATTGACGTAGAAGCCACGACAGAACAGGGAATTATACTTTACAACATTCCTGGGGTTTTTGAAAGAGAAGTAGCTCAACACGCCATGGCCCTTTTACTCGCACTAGCTCGTCGGTTAGTTAATATAAACCGAGGTATGATACAGGGTAACCTAGAAGGATTAGGGACGATACAACACTTATACGGGCAGACGCTAGGATTAGTCTCTTTTGGAAATATAGGTAGGGCTATGGCAAAAATTGCGGCTGGATTTGATCTTAATATTCTAGCATGTGATCCTTTTGTTAGCCAAGTTGATGCTGATCCCTGGGGTGTGACTATGGTTGACCAGGAAACACTTTTTAGAGAATCCGATTTTGTTTCATGTCATCTTCCATTAACAAGTGGCACCTACCAAATTATTGGTGAAAAGGATTTTCGTAATATGAAATCATCTGCCTACTTTATTAACACTGGGCGTGGTAAAGTTGTGGAAGAAAAAGCTTTGATCAAAGCCTTGGAAGGGAATTGGATAGCTGGGGCAGGCCTAGACGTTTTGGAAAAAGAACCTCCAGATCCAAGCAATCCATTATTGCAGATGGAACAAGTAATCTTGACGCCTCACTATGCTTCATCGTCACAACGAGGTGGAATAGAGCGTTCAAAAAAAGCAGGTAGGCAACTAGTTAGTATCCTTAGTGGACGTTGGCCTAATGATGGCCTAGTAAATCCGGCAGTTAAAGGATTAGCAGCCGAAAAATGGGGTATGCCTGTTGAGTAACCTTTTGGAGGTGCCAAGTTCACATGTTCTACGATACGGTAATCTTCGATGCAGCAGGTACCTTGGTTGGTAGGGAGTCTCCAGATTTTTTCGAGAGCTTCTTTGTTATAGCAGCCAAGGAACTTGGGACTGCAATTACAATTGAAGAAGCCAAAACTGCTCTTACAAAAGCTATGCAGGAACCTAGGTTTCGAGATTCAGAAGGACGTATGAGCTCACCAAATCAAACCCGTAAGTACTTTTTGGATCTTTATTCCTGGGTATTAAAAGAAGCAGGAATGAAGGGTGACTTTTTCTCTGAGTTGGAGAATTTCTACAATAGGTTTCAGGATGGCAGGTATCTTCAGCTATATAGCGATGTTTATCCTACATTAGAAAAATTGAAAGGTTCTAGTATTCGCCTTGGTATACTGTCAAATTGGTCAGAAAACCTATCTCTTGTCCTAAAGCGGTTTAAATTAGATCAATATTTCTCTTTTTCGGTTGTTTCCGCTGAGGTTGGTTTGGAAAAGCCTAACGAAAAAATTTTTCGAATAGCTATTAGTCATGCCAATACCTCAATAGGAAAGATTCTTTATGTCGGAGACCACCCTGAGGAAGACATCCTACCGGCTGAAAAAATTGGCCTAGATGCTATCCTTATAGATCGTTATGATAAGTATGTCCGTTATCGTCTTCCTTCGATCAGAAGGTTGACAGATATCCCAAGTTTGGTGGGAATAATTTGAGAAAGATAATTATGAATAATTCTACCATTCGTGTTGGTGTTGTTGGCGTTGGACGTGGGAAAAGTTTCGCTGAGAGTGCTGGTAAGTTGACAGGTATGAAACTTGTTGCTGTGTGTGATATCTGGGAAGAACGATTAAAACAGTTAGCCAGCGAATACTCTGTAGTTGCTTATACTGATTATGATCAATTTCTGAGCCACGACATGGATGCAATCATACTGGCTAACTATTTTAACGAACATGCTCCTTTCGCTATCAAGGCGCTTAGGTCTGGTAAACACGTTATGAGTGAGACATCCTCAAATGCGACAATTGGAGAGGGAGTTGCACTGTGTCGTACTGTCGAAGAAACAGGCTTGATTTACATGTTGGCTGAAAATTATCCATATACAGTTTTTAATCAAGAAATGCATCGACTCTATAGAGAGGGTGAGATTGGTGAAGTAACTTATGCAGAAGGAGAATATAACCACCCTATGTCCAAAGACGATAGCCTAAGGCTTTCTCCAGGTATTAACCATTGGAGATCCTGGATTCCTTCTACGTATTATTGCACTCATGCCCTTGCTCCACTGGTATATATAACTGATACCCGTCCTGTAAGTGTAAATGCACTCTCTATAGCTCGTCCAGATCGTAGCCCGACTCTGCGTAGAGGAGACCCTGGTTTTGTTATACTGTGCCGAATGGATAATGGTGCGGTCTTCCGCCTCTTTGGCCTTAGCTTGCCCGGGCATAGTAATTGGTACAGGTTGCATGGCGAATCCGGAGCTATGGAGACCACTCGAGGCCCTGGCTATTTTGGCCCGGAAGAAATCCGTGTGTGGCATGAACCTTGGCATTCCCCTTCAGGAAAACACAAAGAAACGGTCTACAAACCTGATTGGCCAGAGCATGGAGACCTTGCTAACAGTACAGGTCATGGTGGTGGAGATTTTTGGACTAGTTTTCATTTTGGAGAGGCTATTCGTTCCGGGAAACAACCTTTTTTAGATGTATATTCTAGTGTCGCCATTTCGTCGGTAGGAATTTTAGGATGGAAAAGTGCCCTGGAAGACGGTCATCCATTCGAAGTCCCAAATTTTAGAGACGAAAATAATAGGAAATGTTGGGAAAACGATGAGTGGTCTCCGTGGCCTGCCGCAGCTGGGACGGGACAACCTCCACCAAGTATTCTTGGTATCCGGGAACCAAAACAAGAAGATCTCATTTATGCCCAGAACATATGGAAAGATATGGGGTACGAAGGGTAAAAAAGGCTTGCTTTAAGTAGCTTAGGTTCTTATTTTACTTCGGTTTTGGAATTGCTGACCCCATCGTCTAGCCTGGCCAAGGACACCGCCCTTTCACGGCGGCAACACGGGTTCAAATCCCGTTGGGGTCATTAAAACAAACAATAACAGAGGGTAAGCACCCTCTGTTATCTTCTGCAGCCCCCCTTAGGACCTCTTTTAATAATAACCGTGTTTGATTATTTAATGGAGTTTTGGTGTCAACTAGCGGTTACTCTTCAGAGTGTTCCCCAGTTAGGACACTAGCCGGATTTAATTAATGGGCTGAATTGTTACTGTTAATTAGATAAAATATCCCGCCCAATATTAATTAACTTGTTGGTATTTCCCAAGAATGTAGATTGAAATCTATGAATGTTCATTCTATTCCTCCCAAATTGATAGATGAAAAAATACCAACTTACCTAGCCTTTTGTCATATCTGTGCCATTGCGTGGCCTGTTGTAGTTGCTTCATTGATAGACGCAAGCGAAGGTCTAGTTGATATCTATTTGGTAGGACTCTTGGGACCTGCTGCTATATCAGCAATTGGGATGAGCCGCCAAATAGTTTTTATAGTCATGGTCATGGCGATTTCGATAACTGGTGGCACTAGGACGTTAGTAGCCCAGTTTTACGGTGCGGGAAATCACGAAGATGTTACACGGACTGGACAGCAAGCTCTTCTTATGGGGGGGGCATTGGCTCTCATTCTTTCAATCATAAGTATTCTATCTACTAAACCTGCTTTGGTCCTCCTCGGTGCTCCGGAAGAAGTACTGTTCCATGGATTTTTTTTCCTACAGCTCTATTTTGCTGGTATGATTTTTATGATTCTAAACTATGTTATGAGTGCTATATTTGGCGGGGTTGGGGATACTCGCACTCCTTTAAAAATCTCTGTTGTCGTTATTGTCGTAAAAATATTCGCTTCGTATGGTTTTATTTTTGGTATGTGGGGGTTGCCTCAACTGGGTGTTGCTGGAGCTGCCTTAGGCATGATTATTTCACGTTTGGTTGGGTTCATTATTGGATTTATGATTTTAGTTAGGGGACATGAACGAGTACAGCTTTCGTTCCCCCGGACTATTAAGCCCGATTGGAATATAATCTCCCGTATGCTTAAAATAGGGCTTCCCTCTGGGGCTTCTGGTTTTTTCCGTAATGGTGCTAGGGTATTACTTTATAGGGTTATATCCGGTGTTAGTCACCCTACGGCGGCTATAGCTTCTCTAACCATTGGATTTCAAGTTCGAATGTTCGCAATAATGCCAGCCTTAGCATTCTCTGTTGCAGCAAATTCTCTTGTTGGCCAGAAATTGGGAGGGGTACAGATCCGATCAGCTGAACAGTATGGCAGCCAGACAATTTTACTCTGTATAGTTCTAATTGGATTAGGATCAGCTTTAATATGGGCTTTTACAGAATCGGTTGCTGCCATTTTCACGACAGATGAGACAGTCCTTTCCATTAGTTCTACCTTACTCAGGTATTTTGCTATTGCCCAAGTATTTTCTTCCCTGTCTATCGTAGCTAGTGGTGTTCTGGCTGGTGGAGGAGAAACTAGACCATCTCTTTACTATACTTTAATTTCCCAATGGGGTGTAATGCTTGCTTTAGCGTATATTTTAGCTTTTCCCTTTGGATTGGACGTAGAAGGCATCTGGCTAGCATGGCTTGCAGCAAGTATCTTACAGGGGCTTCTTACCCTTAAGCGGTACTATAAAGGAAGCTGGAGAAAAGTAGTAGTATGAGCAAGGTGACTTATTTCATTTATCTGGGAGAGTTAGCTTTTTCGTAACTGCTGGATAGCTTCAATAATACCCTCTTTATGTTTGAAGATAGCTGTGGCTGCTACCAGTATATTAGCACCAGCTAATATAACATCAGGAGCAGTTTTTGTATTTATTCCCCCATCTACTTCAATGTCACAATCAATATTTTTGTCTGATATTAATTGCCGGAATTGGCTGATTTTGGGGAGTACTTCTTCAATGAACATTTGCCCAGAAAACCCTGGATTGACTGACATAACTAAAACCAAGTCAAGGTAGTTGATTATGTCGTTAATAAGGTGGTTAGGTGTTGCTGGGTTTAGTGCAACTCCCACCTGTTTTCCTTTCTCTTTGATTGATTGTATGACTCTGTGAAGATGGAGTGTGTTTTCTTGATGTACGATAAGAATATCTGCACCAGCATCAATAAAAGAATCAACAAATCGATCAGGCTCATCAATCATCAAATGAACCTCGAGAGGAAGTTCGGTAATCGAATTAATCGTTTCAACAATGAATGGTCCCATAGAGATATTAGGGACAAATCTACCATCCATGACATCAATATGTATCCGGTCTGCCCCACCATTTTCTACAGCTTGAATTTCATCAGCTAAATTGGCAAAATTAGCTGAAAGAACAGAAGGAGAGATCTGTATCATAGGTTATTCTCCGGTTTTTTATGTTCTTTATGGCCACCAAATTGATGGCGTAGGGCTGAAAGAACTCGTGCACCAAAGGAATTATCTTGTCTAGAATGAAACCTCGAAAATAATGAAGCTGTTAGGACAGAGGCAGGCACATCTTCCTCTATAGCGGTCTGAACAGTCCATCTTCCTTCACCAGAATCCTGAACGTATCCTGAATAATTGGAAAGTTCTTTGTCCTCCCTTAGGGCAATTTCCAGTAAATCTAGTAACCATGAACTTACTACGCTTCCATGGCGCCACACTTCAGCTATCTTGTGAAGATCTAAGTCATATCGGTTAGCTGGTTCTACCTGTTCAGAGGCTGATTCGCGGAGAATTTCCATTCCTTCGGCAAAAGCTTGCATCATACCATATTCAATTCCGTTATGGATCATTTTAACAAAATGTCCCGCACCTGCGGGGCCCACATGTAAGTATCCATTGCTAACTCTATCATGTTGGTCGATAGTGGGACCCAGTGCCCTGAACAAAGGATCCAGATATTCAACTATTTCCCCCGCCCCTCCTATGGTCATACAATACCCTCGATCAAGACCCCAGATTCCGCCACTAGTACCCACGTCAATGTAATGAATTTTCTGGGCGGACAATTTAGTAGATCGGGCTACATCATCCTTAAAATAAGTATTTCCACCATCAATTATTATATCACCTGGGGAAAGTAAATGGGAAAGTTTGTCGATTGTTTCTTCGGTTGCTCTGCCAGCTGGTAACATGACCCAAATTACACGAATTGGTTGAAGATTATTTACCAAATCATCAAGTGCTAAAGAAAACTTAGCTCCTTCCTTTTCTATCTCGCGCATGGCATTGATATCATGGTCATATACTATGATATCATGGCTGTTGCGTAACAGCCTCTTAGTCATGTTACTACCCATTTTACCTAGTCCCACCATCCCAAGTTTCATATCTCATACTCCAAAATTTTGGTTAATCTATACCAAATCTATGTGTCGCCTCAATGCTAGATTAGATAAGTTGTTCCCGTTTCTTTTCTATAGCGTCTAGCAGTTTGGTATATGGGTCTACAAATTTTCTTATTCCTTCTTCGACAAGTTGTACCGCAATCTGGTTCATCGAAATATCAACTTCTTCTGCGCTAATCATTATTGCTGCAGCCTCGTCTAAATCTGCCTCTAACGAATCAGAAAGTTGGCCATGATCTCGGAATGCATACAAGGTTTCATCAGGTAGAGTATTAATTGTATTTTCCCCAATCAATTCTTCAACATAACAGACATCTCGATAGTCTGGGTTTTTAGTGCTAGTACTAGCCCATAAAAGACGCTGTGGTCGGGCGCCTTTTTTAGTAAGGAAATCCCAGCGTGGGTTTGAATATATATCCTTGTAACGCTGGTAAGTTAGTTTTCCATTAGCAATTGCTGTTTTACCAATCAAATTTGTCAAAATTTTTCGTTTCGTTGGATCAGAACATAGTCGAATTTGTTCGGTAAGCAAGGAGTCAACTAGAGTATCAATACGGCTGATGAAAAAGCTTGCAACACTGGCGATACGGTTGATTTTCCCACCACCAGAAGACCGGGTTTCTAGACCCCTCTGGTAGGCTTCAGCTACTTCCTCGTATACTTCTTGTGAAAATAAAAGTGTTACATTAATATTTAGACCTTCACTGATTAGTTGCTCTACTGCTGGTATCCCCGCTGGAGTTGCTGGGATTTTAATCATAACATTGCTCCGGTTTACATCTTTCCAGAAGCGCCGAGCTTCATCAATTGTTCCTTCTGTGTCATCAGACAGATTTGGAGATACTTCGAGGCTAACATAACCATCTTCCCCATCAGTTTTATCATAAATAGGAGCTAAATGGTCAGCTGCCGACTGTATGTCTGAAATTGCTAGTCTCTCGTAAATTTGAGTAGCTGTTTGATTTAGCTGAGAAAGTCGTTCAATTTCTTTGTCATAACTAGTGCTACCTCCTATGGCTTTCTCAAATATTGCAGGATTGGAGGTCATTCCTTTGAGCCCATCTTCGTCAATAAGTTTTCTTAACTTTCCGGAAGTCATTAGTTCTCGGCTTATATTGTCGAGCCAAAAGCTTTGACCATATTTCTCAAGTTCGATAAGAGGATTTAACATAAACTGATTCCTTCTTTGCACTGGTAATTAGTGTATGCATACACTAATTAATGTCGTTAGGTTAAGGACTCAGGATTATTTTTCCATAAGCACCGGGTTCCATAACAGCTAAATGAGCTAGGCTTGCCTCCCCTAGTGAAAATTCTTTACCTACTACAGGTTTTAGAATGTTTTTTTCAAGACCCGCATACAAACCAGCATGGATAGCAGAAAGATCAGCTGGTGAGGCAAGAAGGAGCACCATTCCCAATATATTAGCATCCTTAGCCATCGCATCTCGTGGATTAATTTCAATTTCTCCCCTGTTCCCGATGATGACCACTCGCCCGCCATAATTAAGTAATTTAAGATCTTTACTTAGGTTAATATTAGCTAACATTTCCATAATAACGTTAACACCCAAGCCTTTAGTAAGTTCTATTATTTCTTCTGTATAGTTAGTCTCGTAATGGTTGACTACGTGATGAGCCCCCTGTTCTAATACTAACGACTTTCCCCGTTCTGAGCCAACTGTTCCGATGACGGTCATACCGGCGGCTCGGGCTAACTGTACAGCCGCTATACCTACACCGCCACTAGCACCATGGACTAGCACCGTTTCACCAGCCTGGCTTTTTGCCCTTTGGAAAAGGCCTCGCCATGCTGTCGCGTAAGGAACGTAAATCCCGGCACCTTCCTTGAAAGATATATTTTCTGGTAGGGGATATGCCTGAGTCACAGAACATAGAGCTTGTGATGCATAAGTACCTGTGAGTGATCCAGCAAGATATACTCGCTGACCTACCGATATATCTCCTTCAGTATCGCCTACCGCAGCAACAATTCCAGCTCCATCCATGCCTGGTGTAAATGGTAGTTCCGGTTTCATAGGATAGGTCCCAGCACGGATATAGGTGTCCACAGGATTCACGCCAGCTGCTTTTATATCAACTAGGATCTGTCCAGCCTCCACTTGGAAATCTGGACGATTCTCGAGTTTCATTACATCTGGTTCTCCAAATTTATTGACCCGGATCGCATTCATATTGTCCTCCTTTATAGCAAAAACGAAAAATTCGATTATTTGATTCAGGAAATCTGTTCGCCTCTATGTGTCTCCGAATTCTTTTATAATGTTGCTGTAACAAACAGCTATAACAACAGATAAGTTAGTATCAATAGTTGCCATAGCTAATAAGGTATCGGGCGTTGGGTGTTGGTTTTTGTTTCAATTCAGTCATTATGGTTCGTTCAGAGTAACCCCGATGTGTCTAGTAAAGATCTGAATTTATTATATCTAAATGATCGTTTCTGTCAAATAGTTTGACACTGATTTAAAAGGTATTAAGGACACTAAAAAGGAATTGACAAGGCCTCTGAGAAATTATTATATGGGGCGTATAATCAATAGGGCAATTTAAGTTAAAAAACCAATTTGATGCGGGAGCTATGGGATAATGTTAATAGAAACAAAAGTCATATGGATTTGGATACATTTGATGGGAGTTATATTGTGGGCGGGGGGATTTTTTTACGTCCTTGTAGGGCTTTTGCCAGCTTTGCAATCTGGTCGAACTACTGAAGAACGAGTGGATATAATGCGTAAGACAGGAATTTTGTTTAGGCGGATTTCTTGGTTAGCAATAATTATTCTTGCCGTAAGTGGCCTATTCAGCCTCGGAGCTCGTATAATGGAAGGACTTGCAGCCCGGGCTATTTCTGAGCATCCAGAAACCTATCCTCTATTGCCAGCTGGTTATGAGAGTATTATGACAATAAAATTGCTTGTCGTTATTGCTCTCATAGTGCACCATGCAGTAAGGCTTCTAGAGCCGAGAGTTCTTCCCGATGGATCTATTGGATTTAAATCCCGAGCATCGGGTATTGTAGGAGCTGTTCTTTTTGCTTTGGCAACTTTCCTCGGTATAGTTTTACTAACAATGAATATCTCCGCCTAAAAAGTAGGGAGCGAATAAAATAGTTTTGTTTAGAAAAAATAGACTGGCCATGCTAGACTGCAAAGATCAAATTAACCAAGAAATATCTAATCATTTTAGAACTAGGTTGCTGGTTCCGGGATACTATCTATGAAGGCCTTTATAGCTTTAACTAAACCCGGGTTGGTTGTTATGTTGGTACTTACAACCTGTGTCGGATTCTATTTGGGATCTGATGGGCTTTTAAAATGGTTAGATTTAATTCATGTAATATTTGGGACGATGTTAGCGGCGGGGGGAACTCTTTCTCTCAATCAGTATATGGAGAGAGAAGAGGATGCTTTAATGCACCGAACCCAGATGCGCCCACTCCCTGGAGGGAAATTACAACCTCGAGAGGCACTGATCTTCGGAGTGGGGATTACTGCGGTTGGGCTTCTTTACCTTGGATTGGTGGTCAACGTTCTTAGTTGTCTAGTAGCGGCGGCTATAACTATCACTTATCTTTTTATTTATACACCGCTCAAGTCCCGTACCACTCTTTCAACAGTCTTCGGTGCCATCCCCGGTGGATTACCCCCAGTAATTGGATGGGCTGGAGCCCGAAATGAGTTGGGAGTGGAGGCCGGAATTCTTTTTGCCATACTGTTTCTGTGGCAGATGCCCCATGCACTTGCCTTAGCATGGTTATATAAGGACGATTATGCTCGGGCAGGGTTCCAACTTTTACCAGCTGTAGATCCGGAAGGTCGATTCACAAGCATCCAGATACTGGTCCATTGTTTCGTCTTAATAGTAGTTAGTCTCGTCCCAACGATAATCGGGCTAACAGGGGAAATATATTTTTATACAACATTTCTGGCTGGGTTAGGCTTGATAGTGTTTGCGATACATTTGACAGTGACTCGGACACTAACTTCAGCAAGAAAGCTGTTTTTTGTTACTTTGATTTTTCTACTGGTCCAGTTCTCGACGATGGCTTTTGACAAAATATAATTGTGTAAATGGATGAAAAGGCAAAGCTCAAGAAGTTTCAGATAGCCTCTAATCAACGAGATAATTAATAAGGAGAAACCATTGGAAATATCTGATCTGCCCTTGGTAAATGCATGTTTAAATATGCTTAGTGCAACTTTTATTACAGTAGGGTATATTTTTATTAAACAAAATAAGATTCCTAGGCACAGGTTTTGTATGATTGGAGCGGTTATTACGTCGACTATTTTTCTTGGAAGTTACTTGACTTATCATTACTATCACGGCAGTACCCCTTTCACTGGAGAGGGCTGGATTCGCTACCTCTATTTTACTATTCTTATTACCCATACTATCTTGGCAATTGTTATTGTTCCCATGGTAATATTAACTTTACGCCATGCCTTCAAAGGAAATTTTGAACGACATGCTCCTCTAGCTAGATTAACATTGCCAGCTTGGTTATACGTTTCTATTACTGGCGTCCTGGTATATTTGATGCTTTATCAGTGGCAATGGTAAGATCGGGTGTTTGATGGCCTCTTTTTTGAGTCAGCGGGTAACAAGAATTGGGTTAGCAGTGTCGCTGATAGCTTTGGCGACACTAGTTATCCGTATCCCTAATCCGGCAACCCAGGGGTATATCAATCTTGGTGACGCTATGTTGTTCATTGTTGCTTTAATCTTCGGTTGGCGTGTTGCTGGAGTGGCTGGGGCCCTGGGTTCTGCTTTAGCTGATGTTTTAGGTGGCTTTTTAATATGGGCCCCCTGGACGTTGCTTATCAAAGGTTGTGAAGGTGTAATTGTGGGTGTTATTGCTGGTTTAGGTAACTCCTTAAGTCCTAGTGCTAACCGATTTGTACCTTTAGTGGCAGTGTTAGTAGGTGGTATTTGGATGGTTGCTGGTTACTATTTGGCAGGGACAATAATGTTTGGTCCAGTAGCTGCACTTACACAGATTCCTGGCGATCTAATACAGGCTTTGGTTGCAGGGGGAGTGGCATTGCCGTTGTCAAAAATCATAAAAAATATTTTGGAAAAGAGCGATCATGGACTTCACACACATTGATGAACTAGGTAACGTTCAGATGGTAGATGTTTCAGAAAAAAAAGTTACTAAAAGACTAGCTTTGGCATATGGAGAAATTAGGGCTCTCCCCGAAACAATACGTCAAATTTCTGCAGATGAAATTGGTAAGGGTGATGTCCTAACTGTAGCAAAAATTGCAGGAATTTCAGGTGCCAAGCGAACCGGCGAACTTATTCCCATGTGTCACCCTATACCCTTGAACCACGTAGAAATTGATTTTACACTGCATGAGGATGAGGGGAGGATTAGTATCCTATCTTCGGCCACCGCCTTGGGGAAAACTGGGGTGGAGATGGAGGCATTGACTGCAGCTTCACTTGCAGCATTGACAATTTACGATATGTGTAAATCAGCAGATCGGTCCATGGTTATTGGTCCCTTTATGTTAGTGGAGAAGCAGGGAGGAAAATCTGGAATATACAAGCGCTTGGGATGGAAAAACCCCAGTAATTCTTAAGCAATTCTCCAGTTAGATTATCCACAGCTTTATTTTAAAATAATCCAAAGAGGTTTATACATATTTTGTATTGACAGTGTGAGGAATGAGCATATATTTAACCCGAATAAATATTCCAAAACAACACATAAATATTCTTAGGGTCATGATGAACAGTAAGTACAAACGACAGGAATACATTCGGGAGCTGATCCAAAATGGGTCTTATCACACCCATAGAGAAGTCCAAAAATCTCTTCGGGTACAGGGTGTTCATGTTAACCAAGGTACACTTTCCAAAGATTTTAAAGACCTGCATGTAACAAAGGCACGTCTTGATGATGGAAGATATCGATATGTATTGCCTCCCTCCTCTTCTTTAGCCGCCGAGGATGGACTTGTTGAACGTGAGCTCCGAGAATTCGTTGTTAGTGTCGATGATGCAATGCACCAGGTCATTCTAAAAACGTCGGCGGGTCGTGCATCAGGGTTGTGTGAGACACTTGACCAGGCAGGTTGGCCCGAAATTGTAGGTAGTGTTGCTGGCGAAAATACGGTTCTTTTGATTACCAAATCTAATTTTCAGGCTAGAAAGCTCCTCAAACAAATTAAGTACTTCATGAAGGGGAAAGGGGGGTAGTAGATGATTAAGCTGGGTATTATAGGAGCGACAGGTTATACGGGCATCGAATTGTATAGACTTGCTTCGAATCATCCGGATATAGCTATTGTTTTTGCGACGTCTGAACAATATACAGGAAATCATGTCAGCGAGGTGTTTCCACATATAGATCCTTTTGCCGATACCATATTGAGATCTTTAGAGGATGAGGATATTGACCAGTTTGAAGTTGATGTCGTGTGTTTTTGCACACCCGATGGGATCGCAATGGATAATGTTGGTCGGTTTCTTGACCGAGGAATTAAAATAGTGGATGTCAGTTCAGATTTTCGATTTGATGACCCCACAGTTTACACTACTTGGTACAACCGTCCTCATAACGCACCAAAGTTGCTAGGTTCTGCTGTTTATGGGATACCAGAATTAAACAGAAATCAGATACGGTCTTCTCTGATTATAGGTAACCCAGGTTGTTACCCTACTTCTGTAATTCTTGGCCTAGCTCCACTTCTTAAAGCGGAAGTGATAGATGTTGGACAAATAATAGTTGATGCTAAATCAGGAGTAAGTGGGGCTGGTAGAGGCTTAAAGCTACGGAATCTTTTTGTAGAGGTTAATGAGAGTATAACGCCCTATAATATAGGCCATTCTCACCGACACGTAGGGGAAATTGAACAGGAATTATCTAGGTTGTCTAATGAAACTCCATATGTGATTTTTTCGCCTCACCTGACACCGATGAGCCGAGGTATCTTAGCCACTATGTATGTTCGACTAAAAAATAATACTACTGAAGACGACTTATTTGCACTTTATCAAGAAAGTTACAGTGAAGAACCCTTCATTCGATTATCTAATTCGAGGTACCCTGAAACCCGTTTTGTAACTTCGACAAATTACTGTGATTTACGAGTTAATAAAGTGGAAGGTTCCAATGTTGCAATAGTAACATCAGCGATTGACAACTTAGTTAAAGGAGCAGCCGGACAAGCATTGCAAAATGTGAATATTATGTTTGGGTTGGACGAAATAACAGGATTGATTTAGGAAAGAAGATTAATGAAAAAAAGTATAGTACTAAAACTCGGAGGAAAAACCATAGAAGAGGATGGCGTTGTAGAAGAATTGGTGGCTGATCTAAAAGCCTTACCCAAGTTTTCTCCAATTGTTGTCCATGGTGGAGGATCCGAGATCGGACGTTATTTGAAACAGATGGGAAAGGAATTTTCCTTCATTCAGGGGCTCAGAATAACAGATGCTGATATAGTTGAGGTGGTAGAAATGGTTCTGTCGGGTAAGATCAACAAGAACTTGGTGTCCCGTTTTCAGCGTTCTGGGTTACGTGCCCTCGGAATAAGTGGGAAAGACATGAATTTACTACAGGCAACTAGGTATAAGAAAGATGGTGTTGATATTGGTTTTGTAGGTGAAATCATTGAAGTAAATACTGATCTTTTAAATATTTGTGCTTCAAACCAAATTACACCAATAGTTTCGCCGGTTTCGTGGGGAATAAATGGAGAAACCTACAATGTGAATGCGGATCATGCGGCCCTAGATATCGCTCGGGCTGTAGTTTGTGATGAAATGGTGTTCATTTCTGATGTACCTGGTATCTATAGGGAAAATGGGCAGACTATCCGGAGTCTTACTCCGGCATTAGCTGACAAACTGATTAGAGCTGGTGAAATCAAAGATGGCATGATTCCCAAGGTGCGTTCAGCCCTAGAATGCTTGGCGGATGGTGTCAGTCGAGTTCGGATTATAGGCTGGAAAGGTCCAGGGACCTTATTGAAAGAGTTGGCATCGGATAATAGTATTTATGGCACAGTGGTAATAGCCGAATGAAAGGAGATTGAATGACTACCAACGAAATTATTGCGCTTGAGGAAGAATTTATCGCCCCAACTTACGTGCGGCCACCAGTAGTATTTGAAAGAGGTAGTGGTGTTTACGTTTACGACCTTGACGGAAAGAGCTATCTAGATTTCCTCGGTGGTATTGCGGTAAATTCTCTGGGGCATGGGGTACCAGAAATAATTGGTGCTATAGCTCAGCAATCGTCAAAACTGATGCATGTTTCCAATCTTTATCATACAGAACCTCATGTTAAACTGGCTAAGCTTTTGGTGGATAATACCTTCCCAGCTAAAGTATTTTTCTGTAACAGTGGCTCAGAATCTATAGAAGGAGCTCTAAAGTTTTCACGACGATGGGCATCGGATTTGGGAGGAGAATCTAAACATGAAATAGTATCCTTCAATAACGCTTTTCATGGACGCACTTATGGAGCAGTTAGTGCTACCGCTCAACCCAAGTACCACGAAGGTTTCAAACCGATGTTGCCTGGAATGGTTGCCCTGCCGTTTAATGAACGGGGCCCTCTTGATGAGGCATTGTCTGAGGAACGTACAGCTGCTGTGATCGTAGAACCCATTCAGGGGGAGGGAGGAGTTAATCCGTCCGATGTTGAATTTCTAAGTTGCCTGCGCAGAATCTGTGATGAACGGAAAATAGTCCTGATTTTTGATGAAATTCAATGTGGGCTCTGTCGTACTGGCAAATTTTTTGCTTATCAGCATCATGGCATTGAGCCAGATGTATTGACGCTTGCTAAACCTTTGGCAGGTGGTCTACCTATTGGTGCGGTGATAATGAAGAACCATATAGCCCAGTCGCTTAAACCAGGCATGCATGGCTCAACTTTTGGAGCTAATCCTGTAGCTTGTCATGTAGCGCATGCGGTAGTTAGCAAAATGATTAAAGAAGGGCTAGATCAGCAAGCAGCAGAAATGGGTCAAAAACTGATTGATGGCTTAAATGGCTTACGGAAAAAAAATGATGATATTGTTGATGTCCGAGGTTCCGGATTGTTAATAGGGGTAGAGTTTAAAGATAAAGTGGATGGAATTATGGCTGCGTGTCGAGATGCGGGATTGATCTTAGGCACTGCCGGAGAAAGAGTGCTCCGATTGGCACCCCCTTTGGTAATAGAGCAACAGCACGTAAAGGAAGCGCTAGCCATAATTGAGAGGGTTTTGAGCAGTCGATAGACCTGCACTATATCCAATACTTTCTGTTAAATTGTACCTAGGGTTAATATGAATCTTAGTTATGTCTACGGTACATTCAAAAGATTCATCGCTCCTATGTTAACTTGCTAGATTGGTACTTATAACAAAGGAGGGAGCGTAATATGGCCAAATCAAGAGAAGAAAAACTAAAACTTTTAATGGAAGAATTTCACTCGTCAATTGACGTGGATCGTCGTCTTTTTCGTGTTGATATTCAGGGTAGTCTTGCATACGCCAGAGGTTTAGTTCGAATAGGAGTATTATCCCAAGACGAGGGGGCTGAAATCGAAAGGGCCTTAAAAGAAATCGAAGAAGAAATTGACTGTGGGGCCTATGCTTTGACAAGAGACCTGGAAGATATTCACATGGCAGTGGAAAGACGTTTGATTGAAAAAATAGGTCCAACAGGAGGGAAGCTTCATACCGGTCGAAGTCGGAATGATCAAATTGCCACTGATGAGCGGTTATTTTTGCGGGATGCTGTGACTAACATCAATAATCAATTGGGAAACTGTCAGAGGGCCCTGTTGAGTTTGGCTGAACGAACCCTCAATATTATTTTCCCAGGATACACCCATCTTCAACAAGCACAGCCTATACGTTTTGCTCAATATCCATTATCAATATTTTTTGGTCTTCAACGAGACAAAGAACGTTTAGAGGACTGCAGAAAACGTATTAATGTTCTTCCTTTAGGAGCTGGTGCAATGGCGGGAAGCGCTTTTCCTATTGACAGGATTTTTCTCGCTCAGGAACTTGAATTTGACAGTATCACGGCTAATAGTATAGATGCCGTAAGTGACCGTGATTTTATTGCTGAATTCCTTTCTGCATGTACTATTTTAATGGTCCATGTCAGCCGAGCTTGTGAAGATCTTATAATTTGGTCTTCTACAGAATTTGGCTATGTAAAGCAACATCCAAGACTAGCAACGGGAAGTAGTATAATGCCTCAGAAAAAGAACCCGGATGCAGCTGAGTTATTGAGAGGCAAAACGGGCCGAGTTGCCGGTAACCTAGTTAATTTAGTAACTATGCTTAAAGGCTTACCTCATGCGTATAATAAGGATATGCAGGAGGATAAAGAGCCATTGTTTGACACAGTTGATACGGTTCTGCTTAGCTTAAACGTTTTTAGTGCAATCTGGGAGACAGTAGAAATCCAAGAAGATCGTGTGACTGAAAGCATGGATGATACTATGCTAGCTACTGATTTGGCTGATTATCTGACACAGTGCGGGGTTCCATTTCGCGAAGGGCACGGGATTGTTGCTTCACTGGTAGATGAGGCTCAAAGTAGAGGTTGCTTTCTCCGGGATTTGCCAATTGCCCTTTTTCAAAATCATTCAAAACATTTTAACAATGATGTCATAAAAAAACTAAGTTTTGAGGTAAGTGCTGATAAGCGGGGTCTTTTAGGTGGTACTGGTAAAGATTCTGTCTTAAAACAGTTAGAAGAAGCCAGAAACATAATAAATTGTGTGTGTTAGGAGTTTAGTCCAGTAATGATGAATAATAATCTCTCCAAGAAAGTGGCTTCTAAGGAGCCACTTATAATTACTCGGCCCGCGATTATAAGTGATGTTGGCCCAATCCTAGAGATCCTCCAACCTTATATTAATCAGCAGATACTTCTACCTGTTTCAGTTTATCAGTTATTCGAACAGATAAGAGATTTTGTTGTAGCTGAACGAGAGGGGGATTTAGTTGGGTGTGGATCATTACTAATTGTCTGGCATGATCTTGCAGAAATTCGTTCCCTAGCCGTAAGGAAAGGTTTCACTGGAGGTGGAGTGGGGAAGAGTATTGTTGATGACCTCGTAGCCGAAGCAAAGAAACTGGGTTTAGCTAGAATCTTCGCCCTGACATATGAAACAAAATTTTTTGGCCAACAGGGTTTTGGATTGGTCGATAGGGAGACACTACCCCACAAAGTATGGAAAGATTGTACTCATTGTGCTCGTTTTGACAAGTGTGATGAAATTGCCAAGGAGAGAATACTTATTCCTAAGAATCAGCGCCCCCCCGATCCCCCTTTCTTGGTAGAACAAAAAGATCCTTCTTTGATTATGCCGGCTTCAGTCATCCGTTAAGAATATTAAGATCACCAGGCATATTGGGTACTATAGATAATGTCTACTTATTTAGTGGAAGCAGTAACACAACTACACTGGTGGCTCGCTCTGCCACCTCGAAACCTGATTGATCGAGGTGACCATGTCCGCTTTAGGTATGCTTTATATCTTATAATTCATCAAATAGTAACTGTGCTCTATAGCCTAAACGGGCACAAGGGAGTCATGTACTTCCCCTCCCGGATTAAAGGTGTTCGGAATATACTTGATAATTTGCCTAACACTCCAGAACAGGTGGGAGTAAGGTTACAGAGTCTAGCTACTGAACGGGAGCAAGAGAAAGCCTGGAGTATCGCTGCCGAATTAATTCGTTCTACTCTAAGCATTTGGAATCAAGTTTCGAAAAATTATGATTTATCGTCAAGAGAACACCAGATCAAGGAAGGGGTTTTCAAATCAAATCAGACCCGGAACCAAGCGGAGCTGTATGATTGGGCTAACGAACTAGCTAATAGGCTAAAAACTTTGGAGGGAGTAGAGGGTGTAGCTCTGGGGGGATCTCTTGGTCGTGGGGTTGCTGATAGCCAGTCCGATATTGATCTCCTAGTATTTGGGTTGGGGATGCCTAGTGAGAAAGCTAGAAAAGAATTTATATCAAAATGGCCATCAATAGAATATGGGCCTATCATTGAATCAGCTTGTGATTCGGTCTTGATTGATGGCGTAATGATTCATATCCGTTATTGGACAACTGGAACGACTGAGGAGATGTTGTTAGGGTTCCCGGCGCCACCTCATAATCGTATTCTGGCAGAGGAGTTACAGCGTTGCCATATTTTAGTAGATAGTAATAGAAAATTAAGTTTGTGGAAACAATTCATGGGGAAATTATCTCCAGATTTGATAGCAGGTATCTACAATAGTGCTCAAGCCCGATTAGCTTCATTCCAAAACCCATGGTGTGAGTCAGAGAGGGCTGCCGATAAGATTCATTTATATTGCTTAATAAACCAAGCAGTAAACGATTTCTTGGCAGCTTTATATATTAGGAATGGGTATTTTTTAAGTACGCCTCGTTGGTGCCATAGGGAAATTCCCTCATTCGAATTAGTTCCGGAAGGATTGGTGAATCTCCCATCAATTGTGGATGGGATTTACGATGGAGAAATAACAAAACGAAGATGGCAAGTATTGGAAAGCTTATGGGAAGAGCTGTCAAGCCTTTCATCTAACTACTAACGTAGATGAATATTCCTAACGATAGACAATTAGGCTTCTTCAATAAATGATGGAATATCTAAACAAATCCCATTTCGTCGCGCTGATTCCCATCCAGCTAAAATTGGTCCGAGTGATTGTAGCCCATCTTGATAATTGCTTAGCAGGATTTCGGGTTTGTTTGACCGAACTGCTTCAATAAAAACAGTATCCTGAGCTAACCAGGGGTCAAATTGTTCAGCCTCGTAAACTATTTTGTTATTTATCTCGATACGCTCATAGCCAAATAGGGCTAGTTGGCCGCCTTCAAAAAAAATTTTGAAGTAGGGTTCTTCCCCCAATCCTATGGGGTTCTCTTCAATAAAGTTTAGGGATGTAGTAGGTCCGTTAGAAAGTTGGTAATGGAACGATGATGAGAGAGGAGTATTTAATTGATCTGGCTTATATAGGAAGGCTTGAGCTTTAACGACATCTTGTCCTGTCATAAAACGAATATAGTCTGTGGCATGGACTCCCCAGTCGAAGAACTTAACGCCTCCTTTGTCCATCTGAGTATCCCAAGTAGTTTTCGGAGTGGCATCCAATCTCGGAAGGATTATTTGCTGGAAACGGGCGTGTATAATACGTTTATCTTCTAGTAATTTCTTTGCTTCCTGGAAAATTGGGCGATAACGTTCCCTAAAACCTACAGTGCTAATTATGTCATTTTGTCGGACGGCTTTGTCTATCCGCTTAGCCAGTGTCATATTGATTGCTTGAGGTTTTTCACTAAACAGATGGATGCCTCTTTCTGCTGCTTTGATTTCAACATCAGTTCGAGCAAAGGCCGGAACAATAGACCAAAGAGCATCTAGTTTTTCATTTTCAAGCATTTTGTGAGCATCTAAATAAGTTTTTGGTACATTGAACTCAGTGGCGGTTGCCTGAAGGGCGTTTTCATCTATATCAGACAGAGCAACAATTTTAACTCCATCAATTTGGCACAAGTTTGGTAGGTGCGTTGCACGGGCAAACCTTCCTATACCGTAAACGGCTACACGAATTTCATTGTCAGGCATCTATCATCCCCTCATTCCATAGATATTAAACATATTCAGATATTATTTTATTGGTTATGGTCTTTGTAAGTAATAGCGCAAATAAAAAACAACTATATATTCGGAAAATCAACGTCACATTCTCGTGCTGTTTCTGCAATAGCTTTCCAAGTTTTTTCAGGGATATAGATTCCTTCTACCAGGTTTTTACGCTTATTTTCTTCCTCGATTTCTCCCGGAGCATAAACTTTTTCGAAGCCAGGAAGTGTTTTAGCGGACCCGACATAGGCAATATGGGCTTCTATTTCTTCTGTATAGTCGTCTAGGTCCATGAAAGCTTCGATGTTCAATGCTGCAATCAATATTCCACCTCCTCCCTTCCCTCCTGTGCAACCTGCATTTGACAGAGGGCCGATAATAGCCTCAATCATCATTGCTAGTCCATGGCCTTTGTGGCCAAATTGCAAACCACCGAGGGGTAGTACTCCGACTTGGTCGGGCTCAGCGTGGTAGCGGCTACCATCATTAACATATTGGCCTTCCTGGTCAATTAGCCATCCGTCAGGTATCGGTTCGTTTCGTTCAATTTTCTGTTCTATTTTTCCTCCGGCAACAACGCTAAGTGTCATGTCAAGCATAAGTGGTGGCCCTTTTCCTCGTGGTACTGCAAATGCAATAGGTTCTGGCCGAAGGCGACGGTCTGCACTACCGAACGGTGAGACAAACTCTCCCCCACCGTTTAATCCAACCATCCCAATCATCCCTTCTGCGGCTATCCGAGGAGGAAAGTCACCTAATCTCCCAATATGAGAAACATTCTGTAGAGTGATTAAGCCGATAGTAGAATTACGAGCTTTTTCCACAGCAAGAGAAATCGCTTTGGTAACGGCAACGATTCCATTAGCATTATTCCCATCAATTTGTGTAAACCCCGGTTTGTCTATAATAACCCGCCGTTCTTCCCAAGACCGGTATTTTGATTTAAGGTCCGGGACATATCGAGGAAGAAACCAAACACCATGGGAATCATGGCCCAAAAGATTACTATTTGTCAGATGGTCACCTAAGATATTTGCATCTTCTTCTGGGATTCCGGTAGACCTGAAAATTGCGCGACTTAACTTGTTGAGCTTATCATAAGGTACTACAGGCATAAATTTGCTCCTAACGATCTAAATAATGCTTGGAAGGGTATTATCTTTACAATAAAATGCAACAAGGGCGACAATAAGATATTTATGTAGTTTAGTAATGACAATCAGAATTATTTTCACGAAGCGCCATAATGGCCTGGCCATTATGGCGCCCAATGGGCCATTTAGTGCCAATATGGCAGCATGTCCAATTTTAAATAATTTGTCAAGTGTATAGCATAAATTTATTTTTAGTACATAAATTAAATAAAATCAATAACTTAAAATTTTTTTTGTTATAAAAATTTTGGTTGGCATGAATTTTGCAACTCTATTAGATACAGAACGAAAACAAATCGAGCTGATTTTGGTCAGCGTAATTATTAACGAGCTGAAAGGAGCATGCAGCAATGAATGTACAGCCTTTGGGCGACCGAGTCCTGGTCCTGCGTCTCGAAGAAGAAGAGGTGCAGCGTGGTGGAATAATCATTCCCGATACTGCAAAGGAAAAACCACAGCAGGGAGAGGTTGTAGCAGCTGGGCCGGGTCGTGTTGGTGACAACGGTGATCGCGTAGCCCTGGAAGTAAAAGTCGGAGATAAAATTTTGTTTGGGAAATACTCCGGTACTGAAGTTAAGGTAGATGATGATGAATATCTGATGATGCGAGAAGAAGACATTCTCGGCATAGTATCGTAGAGAACTACTGAGATTGATCGTAACCGCAATTTTCCGTCTGCGGTTGAAATGGGAATGAATTCAAGGAGGTATGAACTCGTGGCGAAGCAGTTAATCTTCAGAGATGAAGCGCGGCGGGCCGTCCTTAGTGGGGTAGAAACCCTGGCCAGAGCGGTTAAAGTTACCCTGGGACCTAAGGGTCGGAACGTGGTGCTCGATAAAAAATTTGGTTCACCAACGGTTACTAAGGATGGTGTGTCAGTTGCTAAAGAAATTGAATTAAAAGATCCCTACGAAAATATGGGAGCCCAGATGGTAAAAGAAGTCGCTTCAAAAACCAGTGATATAGCAGGTGATGGAACTACGACTGCTACGGTTTTGGCTGAAGCAATTTACCGAGAAGGTCTTAAGAACGTTACAGCAGGGCATAATCCCATGGCTCTAAAACGGGGAATAGAAAAAGCTGTAGCAGCTGTGGTAGAACAGATAAAGAGCATAAGCCAGCCAACAGCTGGAAAAACCGAGATTGCACAGGTCGCGACAATATCTGCCAATAACGACTCTGAAATTGGTGATTTAATAGCCAATGCCATGGAGAAGGTTGGCAAGGATGGTGTCATCACGGTTGAGGAAGCTAAAAGCATGGATACCATGTTAGATGTGGTTGAGGGTATGCAGTTTGATAAAGGCTACATATCACCATATTTTGTCACTGATTCTGAAAGAATGGAATGTAGCATGGATGATCCTTATATTCTCATTCATGAGAAAAAAATAAGTGCGATGAAGGATCTTTTACCTATCCTGGAGAAAGTGGTCCAGCAGGGTAAATCTATGTTAATTATAGCTGAAGATATAGAAGGTGAGGCATTGGCTACTCTCGTCGTTAATAAGTTGAGAGGGACAATGCGAATAGCTGCAGTGAAAGCACCAGGTTTTGGTGATCGGCGGAAGGCTATGTTAGAAGACATAGCGATTCTGACTGGTGGTCGTGTGATAACCGAGGATATTGGTATCAAACTCGAAAATGTAACATTTGAGGACCTTGGCCAAGCTAAGCGAGTAGCTATTGATAAGGATGAAACGACCGTAATTGAAGGAGCAGGTGAGCAGTCAGAAATCGAAGGTCGGATTGCTCAAATTCGCCGTCAAATTGAAGAAACAACTTCTGATTACGACCGAGAGAAACTTCAAGAACGTCTGGCTAAACTAGCCGGTGGGGTCGCTGTAATCAATGTTGGGGCAGCAACTGAGACGGAGATGAAGGAAAAGAAAGCTCGTGTTGAAGACGCACTTCACGCAACCAGGGCAGCAGTAGAAGAAGGTATAGTGCCGGGTGGTGGAGTGGTATATCTCCGTGGAACTGCAGCACTAGATTCTCTGCAAGTTGATGATGATGAGGAAACCGGAGTTGCTATTATCCGGCGAGCTCTAGAAGAGCCGTTGCGCCACATTGCTTCCAATGCTGGTGCTGAAGGTTCAGTAATTATCGAGCACGTAAAAGATCAGGATGGTAATGTAGGTTACAATGCGAGTTCTGGTACCTATGAAGATCTACTGGTTGCTGGTGTGATAGATCCAGCGAAAGTAACTCGTATTGCCCTACAGAACGCATCAAGTATAGCTGCCCTTCTGTTAACGACTGAAACATTAGTTACAGATATTCCTGAGAAGGAACCGCCACCAGCTCCAGGTGGTTACTGTGGGGGTGGTATGTGTGGTATGTGTTGTTTGGGTGGTATGATGTTATATACCTATTCCGGATGATTGAACCGTTTGAAATTCGGC
>CAZQGS010000021.1:0-1645 GCA_964593235.1 uncultured Gemmatimonadota bacterium
ATGGTTATTTGGGGTATGATGGCTTTAGATCAGTGATGTCCCACCCAGCGTTTTCTCAAGTACCGTTTCTTCTTGAAGTACCAGGTTTACAAAAAGAAGGTCCCGATCTAGAGAATGTGGGGCGATTAAAACGTATTCGGGGTGAGGTAGCTTAATTGCGAAGGCTATGACTGATGGTTTAAACGGACGTTTGCAAGGGGCTCTTTTTACTGAGTGCGCATCCTGGATATGGGATCAATTACAAGAAGAAGGTATTTTTATTCAGGGAGAATTAATAGAATTTATACTCACAAATGAGAGAAAGCTTGGTATTCAAGGTGAGTCCAGTGAAGTTATTATTGCTGGAATTGTGGATTTAACTGGTGAAGATGCTACAAAAATGCTTGATTCTGTAATGATAGGAGCTGTTCTATCGTGGGAGGATGAATTTCTTGCTTTAGCTAATATACCGAGGATGGAGTCTTAGAAATTAGTATGTTTGTCTTTTATGCTTGCCAAATGCCAAGAATGAATTGTAGAGAGTAGCTATCGATGTGTGGGATTTTTGGGTATACGGGTAAACAATCTGCATCACCGGTAATTTTGGAAGCTTTAAAAAGTCTTGAGTATCGTGGGTATGATTCGGCTGGTATCGCTGTTATTGATGGTAAGAAACCTATTTCGATAGCTAGAAAAAAAGGGAAACTTTCTGACCTGGAAAATTATATGCAGGAGGTTCCTCTCCCAGATTCCTTTTCAGGAATAGGCCATACCCGTTGGGCGACTCATGGGGTTCCAAGTGACATGAACGCCCATCCACATACGAGCTATTCTGGGTCAGTTGTCGTGGCACATAACGGTATTGTTGAAAATCATAATTCTTTGCGTGTTGAGTTAAAAAGTCGTGGCCGCAATATTTTAAGTGAAACCGACAGTGAGGTTATAGCTCATTTGCTCGAGGAGCATATTAGTGAAGGGTTTTCACTAAAAAATGCAGTATCGCAGGTGTGCAGTCTCCTCGAAGGATCCCAATCCTTTGTAGCAATGAGTCAATATGAACCAGGCGTGATTGTTGGTGTTCGGTTAGGTAATGCAGGTGGATTAGTTGTTGGATTTAAAAAAGATGAAGCGATGATTGCAAGTGATGTTGTTGCTCTCCTTCCTCATACGAAGAAGGTTGCATATTTAGCTAATCGACAAGTTGTTCAGCTTACTGAAAATACTATCACCGCATTTAGCCTGGATGGCGACGAAATAAACTTAGATGTGAGTGATCTATCGCAAGATATTGAAAGTGTCCATCGGGGACAGTATGAGCACTTAATGTTGAAGGAAATTATGGATCAGCCTGAAGCATTATCTGACACGATTCAAAGTCTAGTTAGTGTAGATCCCACGTATCTAAATCTTGAAGGTATTCAAGGCTTAGATGTAGCACTATCAAAAATAAAACATGTTGTTTTGCTGGGGATGGGAACTAGCTTTCATGCAGCTTTGATTGGGCGTTGTTATATCGAAAAGATGACAGGTCTTCCAACAGACGTAATCAATGCCTCGGAATTTCGCAACCGACAAGTTGCATTACCTCCTGAAACTTTGCTGGTTTCAAATAGCCAATCAGGGGAAACAGTAGATGTTTTAGAAGCTATGAATATTGCGAAAGAAA
>CAZQGS010000022.1:0-58518 GCA_964593235.1 uncultured Gemmatimonadota bacterium
ATCCGGTGGCCTAACGCTATGGCCCGGAAGTCACAGAAGAATTTGGGAGTACTTGGAGAATTTACAACTTGACCAGGCGTCGTCGGGCCCCAAAAAGTCTAGCCCCCAATGGGATGGTTATTCTTGTCCTCCACTTTTGGATATTAAAGCCGACACTGAACCGATTGAAACCTCAGGCCCAATTGGATCTGTAGTCCTTTGGCATGCTAATCTCTTGCATACTGCGGGTCAAAATACACGATCGGACGTCATACGTCAGGCGACTATTCATGCTTTTGCAAAAACTTCTCATTCTGTACCTGATGAATTAGTCTTACGGGATCCGGTGGGGGATCTTTGGCGGGACTGGTCAGAAGATATCAGGTTGATTTAGAGACTTAGTCTTTTATAGTTTTTTAGAAAATTTATTATAGAAACAAAAAAATGACTGGAAAACCAATTTTTCATGGGAATATTAAATTATAATTTCTGCCAAAAAGTTACTAAAGAAACTCCCCACTGAAATTTTCTTGCGGTCTCTCGGATTAAAAAAGGTTCATCAGCTTTTTTAATTAACTTAAACTCAGAACTTAGTTTTAATTTGAGCCAGTCTATCGTATCTAAATGAGGTTGGTGTTTTTCCGGTGTAAATTCTTCTAGCCAAGTACACGGAGTGGAAATTAAAAGTTTCCCACCACTGACCAAAAGATCAGGCAATTTTAATAGAAATTTCTCGGGTTCACTAAGACGACAAATTAAATTTGCTGCATGAACTCTATCAAAAATTCCTAAATTGCCCGGTAATTCAAGCACATCCCCTTGCACAAAATTACATCGTTCTGAAAAGCATCCCCTAGGCAATCGAGCTTTAGCTTTGATTTCGGTCCTACCGGTTATTTTGACGTTATAATCGCAGGTATGATGTTTACCTAATTTTTTTGCGGTTTCAATAAATTTTTGTGAGTAATCAATACCCAAAACTTCTTTTGACCATTTACTCATCTCAAAACTAGAGCGCCCGACTGCACATCCTAAATCTAGTGCCCTATCAACTTGTTTTTTGGGAAAATACTGCGCAGTACGAACGGGAAAATGTTTTTTAGGAACAGGCCCAAAACTCCATGGCATCTGCAATGTTTTTGAGCCATAGTGCATTAAAAGATACTCATTTAATATAGAATCTGTTTCATAAGGATTATTCATTAAATAATCTTAATCCATTTCCTAATAAAAATGAAAAGAACTATAAATATTCAACTTAATTAAATTTATTCCGATTTTTTAGCCGGAGGAGATTTTGTAGTTCTAGTTTTTGGGGCGGCTACCTTTTTCTTTGGGGTAGGTTTTGTTGACTTAGATACTTCAACGGTTTTATTCTCCCTGGCAGTTTTGGGAGATAGGTTCTTTTTTTCTTTAAGAGTTGGGCTAGTTTTATTTTCTTTTATCTCAGGAATTTCAGATTCTTTAATGTTGACCTCGGATGTCTGATCAGAATCTACCTTTTCATAAATTAATTCTGCAACTTCGTCACGGGACAACGAATCTCTTTCTAAAAGCCCGTTGGCAACTAGATGGAGTTGATTTAAATGGTCTCTAAGTAGTTTTTCAACACGATCACCAGCTTCGGAAACGAAACGCTTTATTTCTTGGTCGATTTGTTGGGCGGTAGTTTGACTATAGTTAGCTTGATGAGCAATATCTCGTCCAAGAAATACCTCGTGTTCTTTTTCTCCGAGAGCTGTTGCCCCAAGTAGATCACTCATTCCCCAATCACAGACCATATGTCTACTAATCCTGGTGACTTGTTCAATATCTCCTTGGGCACCTGAGGTTAATTCATTAAAAACTATTAATTCGGCTGCCCGGCCTCCTAATGCAGCAGCCATAGTACCCAAACAATAGGCACGGGATTGAAGGTAACGTTCTTCTGGTAAAGGGATAGTTACACCCAGCCCCCTTCCTTGCGGAAGAATTGAAACCTTGTGTAATGGATCGGTTTCAGGAATTAGCTCAAAAGCCAATGCATGGCCTGCTTCGTGATATGCGACGATTTTTCGTTCCTCGTCACTTATCACTAATTGACGTTTTGAACCCATTACAAGTTTTTCTTTTGCTTCTTCAAAATCGTCACTATTAACGGTATCATGGTCATAACGGGCCGCAATTAGAGCTGCTTCGTTTACCATATTTGCTAAATCAGCACCCACCATGCCAGGTACGCCTTTTGCCAGTACATCCAATTTGACGGAACTATCAAGAGGAATTTTACGACTTTTGATATGAATCTCTAATATTTTTTCACGGCCGACAACATCGGGACGATCTACTACAACATGTCTATCAAAACGGCCTGGTCTTAGCAATGCTGGGTCAAGGACATCGGGTCTATTAGTCGCGCCAATAACAATAATTGATTCAGTTTTCTCAAATCCATCTAATCCTACCAATAATTGATTTAGTGTTTGTTCCCTTTCATCATGACCTCCTCCTAAACCGGCCCCTCTATGGCGCCCTATAGCATCAATTTCGTCAATAAAGATAATACAGGGAGAATTTTGTCTAGCCTGTTCAAAAAGATCTCGAACACGTGATGCTCCGACCCCAACAAACATTTCTACAAAATCAGATCCGCTCATACTAAAAAATGGGACGCCTGCCTCCCCTGCAACTGCTTTAGCCAGTAAAGTTTTCCCTGTTCCTGGGGGGCCTAACAAAAGAGCTCCTTTAGGAATTCGGCCTCCGAGTTTATGAAATTTGTCAGGAGTTTTTAAAAATTCTACTATTTCCTGTAAATCCCGTTTGGCCTCTGTCACTCCAGCAACATCGGCAAAAGTAATCGTGGGGCGATCCTCTGTAATCATCTTAGCCCGGCTTTTACCAAAAGAAAACATGCCCCGCTGCCCGGATTGCATTTGCCGTAGAATAAAAACCCAAAAGCCAATTAAAAGTAGCCATGGGAGCCCAGCTATTAGATACCCAACCCAATTTGTGCCTTCCGGTTCGGCCGTTACAACAACATTTTTGTCTAATAAGCTAGAAATAAGGTCGGGGTCGTCAAATGGGATATAGACCTTAAATTCCCGCACGTTCTGACTCATCCCTTCCGCTACTATAGAGGTGTTTTGACGTAACCGTCCGGTAATTAACTTATCTGTAATGAAAACTTCTTCAATGTTGTTATTAACGAGGAATTCCTGAAATTCGGTATAAGAAACGGTTAATATGTTATCATTCTGTCGAGGGAGAAATTGAGCAGCCATCAGGAAAAATAAAAAGAGGACCAACCAAATTAGGATTGACCTGTTTTTCTTTGATTTGTCAGGCTGGGATTTTCTTTCTTGTGCGTTTCGGTTCTGTTCGTTTGTATTTTGTGACATTTGTTAATAAACACCTAAATAAAAAATGGGAGATTAGAATTTTGTCCATAAAGGTATAAATATTACCAAGTTTTTTAAATAGAAACTACCACTTTCAGGCATTTGAGACCATCTAGCATCTAAGATTTTTCGAATTTTTGATCGGGCTTCTGCAAGTCTCCGTTTTACGGTTCCGACTGGAACATCCATTTTGACACTTACTTCAGCACATGAATATCCAGTAAAATAGTAATGAGCTACAGTATTACGAAGTACCTGAGAAAGCATACTTACTGCAGCTCTAACACTTCTGTTACGAGTGGTCCTTTTATGTACATCTACGAAAATATCTCGAGGTTCAAGGTCTACTAATTTTTCTAAAGAACCTTTTGTTTGTCTAAAATAGCTGAGGCATCTATTCCGTGTAATCACTTTTAACCATTGCAAAAACCTTTTATGGTCCGAAAGTGATGAAAGGTTTTGAAATGCTGAGACCCAGACCTCTTGTACGATATCTTGTTGATCATGCTGGTTCCGAATAAATGAACAAACAATTTGTTTAACTTCATTTTCATATCGGTTCACTAAATTTGCAAAATCGTCGTGCCGACCGTCGAGGATCCTTGCAATTATAATTTCATCAGATAAACTATTCATAAAGTTAATAATATTGTTTTTGCAATGATACTGTTCGATTAATTTTAGGATGCTTATAATATAAAGAGGCGCCCAAGCGGAAAATGGTTCGTTTTTTTTTTCTGGGAACTAATATAGCACAAAATAGGCCTCTCGTCAAGATAGACCGAGGTAATTTTAATTGTATTCGGAAGCATAGATAATTTAAAATAAATTTGGATATTTACTTTGAATGACATGATATTTAATGCAAGGTGTTTAGGAACAATAACAAAAATAGTTATTGGTGTGGCATAATTCAAATCTATAATTCTAATAGAATAAACCATCCTAAAAAGCGGAAGACCAATGGGCCTCAAAACTTATGGTGTATTACTCGTAAGCTTCAGTAAGCATAGCCACCAAAATAGTTTTGTTACGGCATTTTTAGATAATCCCCGTATAAAAATCGTTGGTATTGCCGATGATGATGATGTAGAAAATGAATTAAAATTATTAAATAGAAAATGGGCTGATCGGTTAAATGTACCTTACTTTGAAGGAATTAGTAATGCAATTCAGCTTAGAGAAGTAGACATCGTAAGCATCGGACATGAAATCGAAAAAAGAGCGGACATTGCTATCACTGCTGCTTCATATGGCAAGCATTTATGGATAGATAAATTTATAGGGGCCAATCGTTCTCAATGTCTTTCGGTAGTTGAAGCTGCTGACAATGCTAACATTAAAACTATAATTCCTAGTTACGCTTACAACGATCTTATGAACCAAAACAATATGTTAATTAATTCTGGTCAACTTGGAGAATTAAGAGCTATTCATATAGATATATTTTTTGGAAAGGGGATCCCAAATCCTATTCCGGATGAAAATAAAAATAAACCCTTTCTTCCCCCTGGTCGGTGGAAATTTCCAGATATTAAAAGAGAAATTTTAACTATAGGTGCATACGCGGTAGCCCTCGTCCAAATCAATTTTGGTCCAATAACCGAAGTTTATGGTCAAGGGGGAGCTTATTTCTTTAAAGAACATGCATCCCATGGAGCCGATGATTTTGGCACTCTAACCATTATTGATAATACTGGACGAGTAGCCACAATTTCTTCAGGTAGAACAGGGATTGGTTCTGACGGAGCTGGAGGTCCGGCTCAAGGTTTTCTTTTTGGAACCCAAGGTGTGGGGCGGATAGATGGCAAACGACCTGGGGTCGCTAGTTTTATGCGGGAAAATTTGACAAACTATGATTACCAGGTCAACCCAGATGATCCAATGCAATGGCATAGTGCGTCACCAAATTTTTTGGTTCCAACCGGGTTGGACTTTGTTAAAGAAGCTCTTAATGATTTTATTCATGCGTTAGATACAGGAGGCAAACCTAAATTTACCGTAAAAGATGCTCAATACCATATGAATTTACTGTTATCAGCTTATGAATCTATTCTAAATGGCTCTCCAGTGACTTTGGACCTTAATGAAGAGGCGTGTTAATGAAACCTATAGACACACTGCTGGTTGGGCAGATTAGGGATTATAATAAATATTTTAACAAAAACCCAGTGAAGGAAAAAACAATTTTTGTCCAGATACCAGGGAGTCAAAAACCATCGTTCAATTCAGATAATTTTCTTCACGGGCCTCTGTCGAATATCCTGAAAACAATTCATCCTCAAAAAGCTATATTTCTTTCTTCTTATCGAGGTATTGTATCGGATATAAAACAATTGCTGAAAGAACAGGTCGAGGTTAGAACGGCTGGTCCGATAGAAAATAGCTCCATCACCAAACGACACGGTATTATCGATATTTATAAAACAGATGGACAACTCCAAGTAATGCTAGGTTTAAGTCAGAAGTTAAGTTTTGGGAACCCAATATATCTTAGGATTATTGCATCCTCCCAAAAAACTCTATTAAATAAATGGTGGTCAGCATTCCAGCTATGTCGACTTGCGACCCAATTGCTGGATAGTCCGTTAAAGCATATTTATATTGCTGCTAATGGCCGAGGGCCTCAATTACATGCATCTATAACTTTAACCACAAAACAAAACACCATAAGCCATTTGATAGTTCCAGCTGATAATATCAGGGTAGGAGATGACATATTATTTCTGGGTACGGGAGGTACATTATCTGTAAATACACTAATAAATTCTCCCGGAATATTAACTAAATCAGATCTTAAATTATACCCAAACTTGACTCCCCAAAACCCGAATAGTTTTGAAGACAATGATAAACTAGATTTCCTAAATTCTGGGGATTATAATTTTTACCAACAACTATTAGCTTGCCTCCGGAAATCATATAGGAAAGGTAGTTCTTGTTATATTGAAAATCTTCAATCATAAGATTTATCCGTCTACCTTTCTTGCTGATAGGCTGCTACGGTATCCATAAACAATTTTTTTAACGACCGACCATAAAGAAATCTTTTATGCTCTATTTTCTTCGCCAAAATATCCTGAATAATACCATGGTTATAACCGGTGGGATTATAATATTGGTTTTAGTGCTGATTGCGGTTTTAGCCCCAGTGTTTACGAATCTCGGCTTGCTCTACGATCCTATGCAACAATTCCCCGAGGGTTTAAACCATAATGGTTTGCCTCGAACCCCAGATCATCATTTCTGGCTAGGGACTGATCATTTGGGCCGTGATATACTAGCTCGGGTACTGCATGGCAGTAGGCTTTCTCTAATTGTTGGGGTCGTAGCAATGCTTACAGCAATTTTTGTTGGAGTGACAGTTGGATTAATCGCTGGATATTATGGTAAATGGATAAATACCTTTCTAATGCGTGGAGCAGATATAATGATGACCATCCCGGGCTTATTATTAGCTATTGCTTTTGCCGGTTTAATGGATGGCCGAGAAATCCACCTTCATCCGAAATTCCTTGATTGGCATTGGTTAGACATAACATTAAAACGAGGGCTTGTTAGTGTATTTTTAGTTATAGGAATAGTCAGTTGGGCATGGGTCGCTCGAACGATAAGAGGACAGACCCTAATTTTAAAAACCCGAGAATATATTACATCATCTCAGGCTATAGGTTGTTCAGATTTACGTATTATGTTCCACCATATTCTCCCAAACCTAATGCCGTTAATTATAGTTTTAGCCTCTTTAGGCACCGCAAATACTGTCCTTTTAGATGCTGGGTTAAGCTATTTAGGAGTGGGGGTTCCTCCGCCTACACCCTCATGGGGTACGATGATCGCAGAAGGGCAGCAATATTTTATAATTTCCCCACATTTGACCATTGTCCCTGGAATATTAATTGTCCTAACAGTTATTGGTTTTAATCTACTTGGGCAGGGGCTTCAAGATTGTCTTGATCCATACGAGGAAAAAGAAAAATAATGTATACGCGGCCTTTAAACTTTATTTTTCATACCATGGTTAGTCAAAAAATTCGTATTCAGTTTGTGGCCTATCAATTTGTCGCAGCTTTTATGTTTATAGTTTTATGTAACTTGTCTTGTAAGAATCTCCCAGTTAATGAAAGGCTAAAAAAATCCGAAAAAATTTTACAGATTGCCGTTCCCTCAGACCCTAGAACTTTAGATCCAGCTATTGCATACGACGTTGTAACTTGGCCTTTGGTCAGGACTTTGTTTAATGGTTTAATTGATTATGATGACAACCTTAATTTAATACCATGGAATGCCGAATCTTGGGCAATATCAGATGATGGCTGTTTATTTACTTTCAAATTACGTTCTGATATACATTTTTCAAACGGGCGACAGGTAACATCGGAAGATTATATTTTCTCACTAGAAAGAGTACTCAATCCCAAGACTAAATCTCCGGGCCAAGGTTTTTATCGGAATATCGAAGGAGCAAAAGCTTTCCAAAATGGAGAAGCAAAAACAGTATCTGGATTAGCTGCTCCTCACCCTACAATTCTTACCATTAAACTGACAGAACCTTCCCTGCCATTTTTGTACTGTTTAGCTATGCCTTTTGCATATGCGGTACCCAAAGAAGAAGTAAATCAGAAAGGAGACCGTTTTGGAGAAGAGCCAGTCGGGTCGGGCCCTTTTATATTAGAAAAATGGCAAAGAGGACTACAACTTCGATTAAAAAAGAATCAAATATATTTTAAAGCAGAAGATATTAGATTAGAAGGAATAAATCTAAAAATTGGTGGAGACGAAACATTACATATGATGATGTTCGAACGAGGTGAACTTGATATAGCTAATATTACATCAACAGGTATTCCTGATCCAGATTTTATTAGAGTTAAGGAAGATTCTACCTTAAGAGAATTAGTGGAGCATCAGCCTTTAAATGCTATTATGTATTTATCAATGAACAATGAAATAAAACCATTTGATAAGGTTAAAGTCCGAAAAGCTATTAATTACGCTATTGATAAAAAAAGAATCATCAAATTAATCAGTGGCCGAGGAATACCAGCTCAGGGTGTTCTTCCTCCAGGGATGCCGGGTTTTAATCCAAAACTACGCGGATATGACTACAATCCAGAAAAAGCCAGATCGCTTCTTAAACAGGCTGGTTATCAAAAAGGGTTTTCTACGGAACTTATGATCGTAGCCCAGAGTAGTTTAGAAGCCAAAATTGGTCAAGCGGTTCAACAGGATCTTTCGGATATCGGAATTGATATCGAGCTTAAACCAGTAACATCTCCTACTCGCATCCAAGCTGCAAGTACACGAGGGTCTGTTCCTTTTACTACATTCGGTTGGTATCAAGATTATCCTGATCCCAGTAACTTTTTAGATGTTCTTCTTAATGGTAAGCGTATTACCAATATTAATAGCAATAATATCTCTTTTTATAATAATCAAGTGGTTAACAAATTGTTAGAAAAGGCTGCCTTGAGTACTAATAAAAATGAACGAATTACGATTTATAGAGAAGTCGAACGTATGATAGTGGATGATGCACCTTGGGTTTTTCTCTACCATCCTCAAATGTTTTTACTTCGGCAACCTTGGTTAAAAGGTATAAGGCTTAATCCTGTTTGGCCAATCCGTTATGAGCTTATGTGGATAGACCTTTAGAAGGATCGAAAAATATGGTTACACGACTATTAGCCCGTCTAGGTTGGGGATTTGTTGTTCTTTGGGGAACAACAGTTATTACTTTCCTGATCATCCACACAGTCCCAGCCGACCCAGTCAGGGTATATGCTGGTCCAAATGTCGATGCTGAAACAATAAGACAGATTCAAGAAGAAATGGGGTTTGATCAACCACTAGTAGTTCAATATTACCGTTACATGAAAAATCTTTCCACCGGTAATTTGGGAACTTCAATTATAACAGGGGAAAAAGTAATAGACGCTATATTTGCTCGCTTCCCTGTGACTTTTATTTTAGCTATTACCGCAGTCTTTTTTTGGATGTTAATAGCTATCCCCTTGGGTGTTTTTACGGCTAAAGTTAAGGGTAGTCGGAAGGATCGTTTAATTCTCCTTATTTCTCTTATCACTATTTCATTGCCTATTTTTTGGCTAGCTCGTATAAATCAATATTTATTTTCCTATAAGTGGGGAATATTTCCTGTAGCGGGTTTAGATAATTGGAACCATATTATTTTACCGGCTGGAACCCTTGCTATTGCCATTACGGGATATTACGCCCGACTTATCCATACTAATATGGTGGAAGTTTTAAATTCTGACTATATTAAAGTTGCTAGGGCGAAAGGACTATCAGAAACGATAATACTATTTAAGCATGGATTAAGAAATGCCATTATTCCTGTAATTACGATACTTGGAATTGATATCGCAGCTCTAATGGGAGGTGTGGTGTTTACTGAAAATGTTTTTGCTCTACCTGGCCTCGGAAGTTTAGCTCTGCAATCAGTATTTAACCTAGACGTACCGATGATTATGGGAGTCGTAATCTTTTCATCTGGAATGGTTGTTACGGCTAATATACTTGTGGATTTAGCATATCTGATATTGGATCCCCGAATCAAGGAATATACCTAAGCTAATAGCGCCGAATTTAAAAGATCCATGACGACCTTTTCACTTTCATAACCATAGTTTATCCACAAGATACTATCATTATAGTTCAGAATTAAAGTTGGTGTTTTGTTAGCCTCCAGGGAATCACAAAGAGCCAGTTCTTTTTTGTACCTTATTTTAGTCTTATCTGAAAAAATATCTTCCACAAATAAATCTCGGTCTAATCCAATTTCTCCTGCTATTTGAGTTAAAGTGTTTAGCTCAAAGATATTTTTAGCTTCAACAAAATAAGCATATTGTATTGCATTAAACATTTCAACAGATGCACCAAATTGTTGAAATTCTACGGCGACAACAGCCCTATAGCCAAGATCTGTTATTTTTTTTGGATTATGATCTTCCCAAAAATTAAAATTAAATTCAACATCAGATACTTCACTCACATTTCGCCAGGCCTGCTTTTGCATTTCTTTTTGTTCTGATGTGATTACCTTTTTTGTATCTTGAGACAAATAGCCCATTATATAACGAATAGGTATTTCTTCGGGCAAGAAACTTGATAAATTATCAATAACGGGCGCGAAGGCCCAACACCAAGGCGAAAAAGGATTTGTAATATAGTATAAAACATCATTTTTCATTTTAGACTTACCTAATGTTTTGAAATCCTTGTTAGAACACATCCCAAACGTGTATAATAGCAAAAGATTCATTAATTAATCAAGAGGAGAGATTAAAATGTTTAACGGACTCGGAATGAACATGGGTAATTTATCCCTATTGTCGCACGCAAAAACCCGATCTATATCAGCCGAAAATAAAACAGGTGGGAAGGGAGCTGGCGGGATGGCTCTCGATGGAACCGGGGCAATACATAGCAGGGATTTGGGCCAGGGATGGAAAGTTTCCCCTTCAGTGGATATCGAGGCAGGAGAAACCAAAACTATTGCTGATATTAGTGGCTCAGGAGCAATTCAACATATATGGATGACTCCAACCGGACACTGGCGTTTTACAATAATAAGAATTTACTGGGATGGAGAAGAAAATCCATCGGTTGAATGCCCTGTTGGAGATTTTTTTGGTTGTGGGTGGGGAGAATATGCCCAATTAAGTTCTTTAGCAATTTGCGTAAATCCGGGTAGCGCATTCAACTGTTATTGGGAAATGCCCTTTCATAAAAGTTGCCGAATTACAATGGAAAACATAGCAGATGAGAAAATGCGTTTGTTTTATCAAATTGATTATACTCTGACAGAAGTCCCCGAAGGCATAGGTTACTTCCATGCTAGTTTCCGTAGAGTCAACCCCCTGCCCTACAAAGATGTTTTCACAATTATAGACGGCATTGAAGGTCATGGCCACTATGTTGGGACCTACATGGCCTGGGGAGCAAATAATAATGGTTGGTGGGGTGAAGGAGAGATTAAATTTTTTATTGATGGAGATAAAGAATTTCCAACAATTTGTGGGACAGGAACAGAGGATTACTTTTGCGGTTCATATAACTTTGATTCTAATGGACGTTATGTAGAATTTACAACACCTTATGCTGGAATGCCACAGGTTATTAGACCAGATGGATTATATAAATCTCAACAACGGTTTGGTCTTTATCGTTGGCACATTACTGATCCAATAAGATTTGAAACAGATCTCAAGGTAACAATTCAGGCTCTTGGTTGGCGACAAAAACTTGGTTGGGCCGAGGGAGGTCCATATTTACCCCTTCAAGATGATCTTGCTTCTGTGGCTTATTGGTATCAAAAACTGCCCCACAATCCATTGCCGAAACTTCCCTCTAGAGAATATCTAGAAGTAATCTAACCTTTTGAAAGTAAATTTGTTGGAAAAATCTTAATATCGGGCCTAATAATTATCTTAAGAAGATAAATGAATAAAATTCAGCTCCAGTCTATTCGCAGTAAAATCACTAACACGCTTTTCGTGACACAGGCACTATTTGGTGCAACCCAAGTCGCTGCATTTACTGTCGTACCAATTCTTTCTGCTCAGATCTCTGACAGTGAAAGGATGACTGGAATACCAATGACTGTAGCGTTTATGGCTCGAGCAATTTTTGCATTTCCTTTCGGATGGATAATGGATCAGTTCGGCCGCAGGTATGGATTGATCGCAGGTTACATAGCATCTATTACTGCTGGGGTAACAAGCTTTATTAGTGTAATTATGAATTCTTTCCCAATATTTTGCTTAGCGTCCATATTTGCTGGTATGGCAAGGAGTTCTAGTGAGCAAGCTAGGTTTATAGCTGCTGAGATTTATCCTGAGGAAGAACGACCTAAGATTCTTAGTAAAATTGTATCAGCCGGTACATTTAGTGCTATTGGAGGGGCACTAATGGTAACTCCATCAGGGATCTTTATAGCACAATACGGTTACCCACCGATGGCTGGGCCATTTTTAATAGGGGCGGTCCTTAGTTTATTTTGTGTCGTTTTTGCATCTGTCTTAGTCCGCCCTGACCCACTTACTCTTAGCCAACAATTAAAACAGGATGTGTTTGATAAAAACATTAAATCAAGAAGATTAGCGATCATCCTGAGAAATAAACATGTAAAACATGGAATTATTTCGATGGTATTTGGACAATTTGTGATGACACTTTTAATGGTAATAACTCCTTTACACATGGACTATCATGCGCATAGTACCTGGTCAATTTCATGGGTTATCATGGGACATGCCCTTGGTATGTTTGGCATCTCTGGAATAACCGGACGTTTGATTCAACTATATGGACAAAAGTTAGTTATCCTAATTGGAATGTTAATTCTTTTAATATCTTGTCTGATTGTTCCTGTATCACCCAAATTTTTACCTTTAGCTCTCGCATTATTTCTTTTAGGGGTGGGATGGAATTTTTGCTTTATTGGAGGTTCCTCATTGTTATCATCTACCCTACTGCCTATCGAACGAGGAAGAATTCAAGGGATAAATGAAACTTTTATTGCCCTAGCGGCAAGTCTTGCTAGTTTGACCACAGGTTATTTGTTTGACTTAGGGGGAATTACATTATTAGCAGTGATCGGGATACTGAGTTCTTTGACCTTGGGAATAAAATGTTTCTTCTATAACATAAACCAAATAGAAAAAATCTAGTTATCTAAGAATTATTTTTTCAAAAACCGGTTGAGGTAACTCGTTTAGATTATCACAACCTAAATTGATTAAATTGGTTTCAAGATCCGCCTTTAAGATTTCTATAGTATGGGATCCTCCAGATTTTCCGAACGCGCAGACTCCATATAAAAATGGCCGTCCTAAAAACACAAAATCAGCACCAAGGGCAAGCGCTCGAAGGATATCTAACCCAGTGCGTACTCCACTATCGAACAATATTTTAGCTCGGCCTCCTACCGCATCTGCTATAACCGGAAGCACGTCAATAGCAGCAGGTGTACCATCAAATTGGCGAGCACCGTGATTTGACACTTGTATTCCATCAACCCCAATACTAATTGCCTTGTCTGCATCGTCTGGTTCAAGAATTCCTTTTAGAACTAGCGGGCCTTTCCACAAATCTCGAACTTCCCGCAGATAATCCCAACTGAGGGTACCCCCCAACTCCTGTCCTACATATGAAGCAACCTCTCCCATTTTTTTTGAGCCTACATATTGTTCGATTGTTCTCAATTTAGGTAAGCCATTAAGCAGGGTTTGGATTGTCCAAGTTGGATGCTTAAAAGCTTCGTATAAAAACCCGGGAGTAATCCGAGGAGGGGTTTCAAGACCAGCTCGACTAGTTCTTTCTCTACGACTCCCGACCGGAACATCTGCTGTAACTACAAGGGTTTTAAAACCAGACTTTTCAGCCCGTTTAATTAAATTGTTTCGTATTTCAGGTTTTCTTGGTGGGTATAGTTGAAACCAACCAACATCCCCTGAGATCGGACCAACCACTTCTGGTTTTTGGGTTGCTACAGTACTTAGACAGAATGGAATTTTATATTCAAGTGCAGTTTTGGCAAGAATTAGTTCTGCTTTGGGCCACATAAGGCCAGTCAATCCAACAGGTGCAATACCAAAAGGGAGATCATAGTTTGTGCCAAAAATTTTTGTCTTTAATTTTGGCTTGAGATCACCTTTCATAAATTTTGGTAGAAAGCTTACCTGCGCCATTTTATTAATATTCTTTCTTACCCCTTGTTCATCACCAGTGCCACAATCTAAATATTCCCAAGATATTTTGGGTAAACGCCTTTGAGTAAGTTCCCGAAGGTCCGCTATAGCTGGGTACCGTTGCAATCTTCTTCGAAATTTTTTTTCATTCATTTAATTCTTCCTAAAGCGCTATTAAAATGAGGAGTTGATTTCAATTGGCCCCTTGCGTAGTTTGTTTCGAATGTTTAAAAAACCAAAGATAATAACCGGGTTCAAAAACGCAAGAATTTCAGTTTTTTCGATATCCATTGGTAGAATCTATATTATATATATTTAACTCCATTAACAAAAACTATTATTAGTTCATGAAAGGAACTTAATATTGATAAATCCCTTGATAGATTGGAAAATATTGCCTCGCTTTGATGAAATAAAAACTGGGAATATTGAACCAGGAGTACGAATCGTTTTAGCCCGCTGTGAAAAAAAATTTAATGAATTAGAGGAAGCCAACCCAACCAGTTGGGAGGAGCTAATGGATCCTCTAGAAATGATTGAGGATGACCTTAGTCGCCATTGGGGACTTGTTTCTCATCTTCACCATGTCAAGAATTCCCCGGAGTTGCGTGACGTCTACAATAAGCTTTTGGGAGACGTTATTAAATTCACAAATAAATTAAATCAAAGCCAAAATCTTTACAAAGCTTACCTTAATCTTCAGAAAAGCGATGAATTTAAAAATTTTAACGATGCTCAGAAACGTATTTTGAAATCAACAATTCATGAGGCCGAATTAAACGGGGTAGGTTTAAACTCTGAAGAACGAAAAGAGTATAATCAAATAAGCCAAAAATTAGCTGAACTTACAACTCGGTTTTCAAATAATATCCTGGATGCGATTAAAGCTTTTAAAATTACTATTACTTCACCCGAACAGATAATAGGGCTACCAACTACACTTTTAGAACTAACTGCGGACACAGCAAAACAAGAAGGACACAGTAAAGCCACTCCCACAGGAGGACCGTGGGTCCTTACCCTGGATTCTCCCTGTTTTATACCCTTTATGCAACATAGTAAATCCAGACAACTTCGGAAGAAATTATATGAGGCCTATATTTCAAAAGCCTCAGATGGGGAATGGGATAATTCTCTCATTGCAAATGAGATAATTAACCTTCGCCAAGCTAAGGCTAAGTTGCTAGGTTTTAAAAACTTTGCAGATCTTAGTTTAAGTAGAAAAATGGCAAAAACGCCCAGCAAGGTCCAAAAGCTTTTATATGAATTAAGGGATTCAAGTCGAACTGTAGCAGAAGAAGAGCTGAAGTCCATTCAAACACTAGCAGATAAAAATAATTTTGGTAAGTTAAAGCATTGGGACATTCCTTATTGGGCAGAAAGACTTCGTGAAAAGCAGTACGAAATAAACGATGAAGAGTTACGGCCCTTTTTTCCACTTCCTCATGTTCTAGCTGGATTATTTGAGCTTTCTGAAAAACTGTTTGGGGTTAAGATAAAAGAAAATATCGAAAGAATGTCGTTTTGGAATAAAGATGTTAAATTGTTTCGTGTGTTTGATTTAAACAACCAACACTTGGCTTCGTTTTATTTAGATCCTTATAGCCGCCCGGAAGAAAAACAGGGGGGCGCCTGGATGGATTCATTGGTAGGCAGGAGTATCATTTTGGGTTCTGACAAAGGTAAAGTTCGTTTACCTGTAGCATATATGATCTGTAACCAAAGTAAACCCGTTGGTGGCAAGCCGTCATTAATGACGTTCAGAGAAGTCGAAACGCTATTTCATGAATTTGGCCATTGTTTACAACATATGTTGACTACAATTGACCAGGGAATGGCTTCAGGGATTTCTAACGTTGAATGGGATGCTGTAGAAATTGCTAGCCAATTTATGGAAAACTGGTGTTATGATCGTGGGACCCTCAGAAAACTTGGGAAACATTTTGAGACAAATCAGCCAATCCCTGAATCCTTTATAGATAAACTATTAAAGGCTAGAACCTATCGGGAGGGAACTAACACCCTGCGACAAGTTAATTTTGGTCTATTAGATTTAGAGATTCATCAAACACAACTTTCCGAAACCTCAGAGACCATTCTTGATATCCAACGTCGTATCGATAGGGAGACATTGATCCTCCCTCCGCAAGAATCAGATAGATTTTATTGTTCTTTTTCTCATATTTTTTCTGGCGGGTACGCAGCTGGTTATTATAGCTACAAATGGTCCGAGGTTTTAAGTGCTGATGCATTCGCAGCTTTTGAGGAAATTGGATTAGATAATGAAGATGAAATTAAACAATTAGGTCATAAATTTCGAGAAACCTTCCTAAGCCTTGGAGGAAGCCAAGAACCATTAAAAGTTTTTGTAGCTTTCAGAGGACGAGAACCTAATACTAAAGCCCTAATGCGCCATACTGGTTTAATTTCCCAACTTCCCAACGGAGAGGCCTAATTCCTGTGGGTATTTAAAAAAAATTTAAAAAAATAATGGAAAATAAAAACCCGAGTAACGTAGATTTTTTGTTGTTATCTGCGACGCAGATCGAACAATCCTTATTAGCAAAACGAATAAAAAATTTTGCTGAAGAGAACCATTACGGTTATTTGTGGCGGTATGGCCAAATTGCTGACAAAACAATATTATTGATTGAAACCGGGGTAGGTCAGGTCAATACCGCTATTTCGTTAACTAAAGCTCTTAATAAATGGATTCCCAAAAGAATTCTCCAATTTGGGATCGGAGGCGCCTATTGTTCTAGTAATATGATACCTGGAGATTTGGTAATTGCCACTAAAGAACATTATGGTGATGCTGGTGTAATTACCCCAAACGGATGGTTTGGAATGGAGGAAATTGGATTTCCAATGATTAAGGCAGACGAACAAAATAAAAACTTTAAAAATTCTTTTTATAATCAAATCCCCTTAGATCACAAATATGCCAATCTAATCTATAAAAACTGTTCAATTTTTCAAAAAGATGGAGGAGCCGTCTTTTTAGGCCCATTCATTACTATACAACAATGTAGCGGAATTAAAAAAATTGGCGATAGTCTGGCTAATCGTTTTGATGCGATTTGTGAAAATATGGAGGGTGCAGCTGCGGCCCATGTTGCATACCTAAATAAAAAATCTTTTGTCGAAATAAGGGCAATTAGCAATCAAGTAATAGATCGGGATATTAAGAAATGGGATTTGAAATTAGCTGTACACAGAATCCAAAATGCGGTTGAAAAAATTATTATCACAGGACTCGAGTAGAAACATTTACAGAAAGCCTATTAAATGGATAAGTTAAAAATCGGATATTCCCCATGTCCCAATGACACCTTCATTTTTCATGCAATTACCCATGGGTTGCTTCCAAATTGCCCTCCATCCTCTACAATATTAAAAGATATAGAAGGGCTAAATTTATTGGCTTTTAAAAGAAAATTAGATTTAACTAAAATTTCTTTTCACGCTCTGGGTCATGTTAGAGATGATTATGTCCTTCTTCGATCCGGTGGAGCTCTAGGCAATGGATGTGGTCCTCTAATAGTAGCCAAAGATCCTATTAGACCTGTCGATCTCAAAGGCAGAACTATTGCATTGCCAGGTCGCTATACAACCGCTGCCCTCCTACTAAAACTTTTTGATCCATCTTTAGACAAACTTGTATATTTGCCCTTTGATAAAATTGTGTTAGCCTGCCAAAATGGGGAAGTTGATGCCGGAGTAATAATTCATGAAAGTCGTTTTACCTATAAAAATTTTAACCTTAACCGGATTATAGACCTTGGAGATTGGTGGGAAAACAAGACAGGCAAGCCTATACCTCTTGGAGGTATTCTTGCGAAGCGAAATTTGGGAGAAGAAATACATTTCTTTCTCGAAACTCTGATTTCTTCCAGCATATCCTACAGTTACAAAAGTCAAGATGAAGTTATGAAATATATTAAATTTCATTCACAAGAATTAGATGATAGGGTAATTAGGCAACATATTGATTTATATGTTAATCAATATTCAATTAGATACGGCCCCAAGGGGGAAGCAGCTATTAATACACTTTTTAGTGAAGCTGAGAAACTAGGAGTATTACCTAAATCTGATAAACCGTTATTCCCGCAATGATCAAAATAAAGAGACACCCATACAAATTTATTATTTGAATTAATTTGTAGTTTTAATATAGGCTTAGTTGATCTTTGTTTCTTTATTTATGCCTCCATTAGGTTCTTAATAAATCTTAAGTCCATTCTTGCTAGATCGATAACTGTATCAACTGGAACACCACCATATTCACTGTGCATACTAACTGGACCAACAAAACCCTGGTTTTGCAAGGTAGTTAATGTTTGTTTCCAATCTGCAAAACCAGTTCCTAGCCTAACTACATCAATACTCCAACTTCGTTTATTATCTATCAGAATAGGAACTTTAATTAAATCTTTAAAGGACATTACAGCTAAATAATCTTTGACTATATTCAGGGCCATATCAATTGGTTCGCCACAAATTGATAGGTGACCTACATCACCGAAAACACCTACATTTTTTGGATCAAACCCTTTTATGACATGCATCATGGCAGAAGAATTTAAACCCATAGAATGGCCTGAATGGTTGTGAATTATAGTCTTAACTCCCGTTTTAGCTGAAAGGGCCTCAAATCCTTCGAGTTCTTTACGAACCCGGTCGATCTCTTTCCAATAATCCTGGTTTGGTTTCCAATGCCAGTATCCAAGTTTTATAAATTTAACCCCATTTTCACCACAAGCATGGAAATAATTTTCAACATAGTCTAGTTTAATACTGTTGAAATCACCAGGGGAGGTTACCAAAGGAATTGAAAGACCTTCCTCTTTCATGATTTTTACAGCCTCCGGCAACGCTTTAGTAATGTTTGAAGGATTGACTGGGTAGCCTTCGCGAACACACAAATCAGCGCCTGTCACCCCAACGCTATTTAGGGCCACTGAAATTTCTGGGACAGATAGGCCTTCGAGGTGTTTTGTAAACATAATAAATTTCATTAGTATAGTCTCCTAGTTGATAGTTGGGATAAATAAGACATTAATATTTTTAAATATTTTGAGGGGGGCACACCTGAGTATTAATTAATAATTTAAGCTATTAACTAGTAAAAAGTAACCACCCCAATACAAAGTAAATTACTAGTGATACTCCGGCTGAAAGAATAGCGTAGGGTATTTGGGTCTTTATATGATCCATATGATCAGACGCTGCCCCGGTTGAAGCCAAGATTGAAGTATCTGACAAAGGAGAGCAGTGATCACCAAAAACTCCTCCCCCGGCAACCGCCGCTAAGGTTGAACAAACTAAGGGAGTAATAGCGTCTCCGGAGTAATTAAAGGCCATTGGGACTGCGATGGGTAACATTATCGCAAAAGTTCCCCAAGAAGTGCCAGTGGAAAATGAAATAACAGCAGCAAATAAAAATGCACAAGCTGGTAACATTGAAGGATTTAAAAAAGAACTAGAAATTGATAAAATATAATTGGCGGTTCCTAATTCAGTAGTAAGTTGATTTATAGTATACGCTAATGCAAGTATCATTACTGCTGGCATAATACTCTTAATTCCTAACATAGCGGTGTCCATGATTTCTGACAATGGGATACCCTGGATTCTGATCATTACTCCTAAGAAAACAACAGCTCCAAGAAATGCCTCCATTGTTTGTGCTGACCCAGACAGGAAAAAACTTCCGGCGGCAATTCCTATAATTAAAAAGACAGGGATTATAAAATATAAAATTATATTAGGTTGGAAATTGGTAAACAAAGATGTTTCTAGTAATTCTCGACCAATCATTGGAGTTGCATCATCTCCAAGCACTTTGCCATCATCTCTGGCTCGGTTTTCTGCCTTAAACATAGAGCCAAAATCAGAAATAACTCCTGAACTGATCAACCCCACTAGAAAGATAGCTATTATAGCATAAAAATTATATGGAATCGATTTTATAAAAAACCCAATAGCTACAGTGGAATCCAAAATTGGTCCCATTCCAATTGTAATTCCGGTTATATAAATCGCCCATCCGGTGATAGGAACGATAACAGAAACCGGTGCCGATGTGGAATCGGCAATATAGGCCATTTTTTCTCTTGATATTCGCGCTTTATCCGCTATGCTTCGCATAGTAGTACCGACAAAGAGTGGGCTAAAATAATCACTAAAAAAGACAAATATCCCCATCGCCCAAGCTGAAAGCTGGATTCCCGCTCTAGATAAATTTTGCCGTTCAACAAAAATAGTAAAGCCCTTAATAGCGCCTGTTTTTAAGAAAAACGCTATCAGGATACCGATAAAAATTTCTAAGAGAAATACCCATGTAAAACTGGAGTTAGCTAAAGCATTAATCATGAGTTTCGTAAAGCCTTGGGGGCCGGATCCGGTTAATAAAACACCCAATAGGCATGCAAGAGCCAAAGAAAAAATTGCATTTCTAGTAATAAAAGCCAGCAAGATAGCTACCAATGGAGGTACTACGGAAATTATCCCTAAATTAGTTTCCATAAAATTTTACCAATATTTAAAACGTCTTTGGCATTAAAGGCGATTAATAATTACTCAACAAAAATCTATTGGGAGAACAAATTTACTGAAAATGAAATAAGAATTCTTTTAGTTGGATGAAACCGGCGTAAGGCCCAAAGTTAAATTAGGTTGATTCTTTAAACCTTTAAATTAATCATAATTACATTAAAATTCTGTTAAGAATTAAAATTGTCTATAAATATTACTTTGAACATTTAAATAAATTGAAAGGAAATTCAGCAATGAAACACTTTTCTTTTATGCTCATTGATCCACCATCAGAATGGGGTGGTAATATTCAAGATATGTTTAATTTCATTCGGAGCAATGGATATGATGGAATTGAATTAAACCTTAGTCAAGAGTTGATAGCCAATATAGACGAAGTTAAGGAGGCGGCTGACAGAAATAACCTTCAAATAGTTTCAATGCTTACAGGACAATCATACCTTGAGGGACTTTGTTTGGCTAGTCCAGAACTACAAATCCGACAACAGGCAGTAACAAGATTAAAAAACAATATTAATTTAGCCTCAAGTTTAAATAGTATATTGGTAGTGGGACTTCTACAGGGACTACGTTCTGATGAATCGGATTCTATTATTGCCAATCAAAGAATTTGTTCTTGTCTCCAAGAAATTGGGGATGTTGCGCTTGATAATGATGTTGACATCGTAATTGAACCGGTAAATCACCTTCAGGTTGGATTTAATAATACAGTACAAGAGGTTAAAGATTTGATCCAATCGATAGGATCTGAGGCGTTTTACCCTATGGTTGATACGATCCATATGAATATAGAAGAAAGAACATTACACCAACCAATTTATTCTTGTGGTTCAAAGTTAAGACATGTACATCTTTGTGAGAGTAATGGGGGGTTGCCGGGCACTGGAGGGATTAATTTCGCAATGGTACTGGAAGTTTTAAAAAGAATTCAATATCCATATTTTAGCTCCGTGAAAGTCTATCGGAATACAAATTTAAAAGAGGCAATACCTAAAAGCATAGAATTTTTTAAAAAAGCATTAGGTCTTTAGAATTTAATGGTTCAGCACCACTTATATTAAAGCCGGAATATTTACCTCATTCAATCTCTAGGCCGTTTTGTTTAATCTTAAGTTAATTATTTATTTTCCGTAATAATTTTCTAAATATGTGAGAATAATATCTTCAGTTTTTTTGTCAAATTTTTTAAGGCCTTTTTCGGCTTGCATCCACCTGATTGCATCTAACCAATCTGACCGATTGGCTCTGTATGAGCGAATAATTTGAGTAGGGTGACATTGGGCACATTCTTTTTCGACTACAGAGTAGCCTTCACCAACGATTAACCGAGTCCTACGATTTATTTCAAGCCCAGTCCGAGGATCAAATAATTTTGCTGGAATAATTTCAGCACTCTTTGCATTGGCATCAAATGCCTTTTTTTGCTCGGACGCTAGGAAAATATAGCCGATTACAAGAAGGTCTAAAATTATTACAAAAGCAAATTGTCCACAAATACGTAAAGTTTTAGTCATCTTTTTTACCTATGGTCTCCAGATTCAAATTAGTTTGGTTTTTAGTATATTCTAATTTTTGTTTAATGGTACCGTTAAACCACAATACCAAGTCCGTCCACTGCCTGGCTCAAAGAACCGATCCCCATAACCGTTGGGTACAATTGAGCCATTAAATCTTTTATTAAACAAATTATTTACTCCAATAAAAAACTCCGTACCAATCCGATTTTGTTTATAACTAAAACCGGTTCTGAAATCAAATAAAGTATATGAATCATTCACAAAATAATAATTAGGTTTACTGGTTCCGGGTGGAGGACCATTGAAATCGTTAGCAAAGTAACTAGCTACCCATTGCCCGTTCAATTCGAAAAATGTTTTAGTCCCAGGATGATTAAAACTTATTCCGGCATACAAATGCTGTGGAGGAACCCCTGGTACGGTGTTCCCTTCCATTTGAAATGACTTCTCTATCCCGTTCTCAATATGTCTAATTTTGTAATCTAAAAACCTAAATTTCATTCCTGTATAGGTTATTTCAATTTTGATATGGGGTTTAGGTAACCAAGCTAATTTTGCCTCAACCCCAAGATTATTTGTTTTCCCAGCATTTCTAAAAAAAATTTCATCTGTATTTGCATCATCGACTTGGAATGGTTGAAGCATATTATATATCTTATAACCAAAAAGACCTAGATTATATTGGAAGTTGGGACTTTCCAGAACGCCTTTAATTCCTATTTCAAAACCCTTTAAACGCTCTGGCTGTAAATCAAAATTAAACCCCCCTACTTTTTGGGATTGATTACTTAATTCGGAGGTTGTTGGGGTTTGAAATGAAGAAGAAATATTTCCATAAATTGCGATTGACTCTGTTGGTCGGTAAGTAGCCCCCCAATGAGGACTAAATTCCCTCATACTTCGACTTCCGGAGTCCTCAGAATTATCACCAATAAAATTATCGTTAACTTCAAAAAGAAAATGATCATACCTGCTTCCAAATGTAATTCTCAGTTTTGGATCGATAATCCAACTTAAGTTTATAAAGGGAGCAAGTCCTATGACTTTTTCTTCCTGAGAAAGCTTGATTTCTCCAAGTGAAACTACTTGAAAGATTTCTGAATCACGTAGTTTTCCAACCAAGCCAGACGGTATTCCGTTATTACCATATTCCTCTCGGATATCCCTTTGATATTCTATATCCAGACCACTTGTTAATATTAATTTTTGCTTATTCCACAAAAGTTCTCGGGTAAATAAACTCCGTAGACCTCCAGCCCGTCTTTTCAAGTCTATTATTCCACCCGGAATTGGATTGAAGAGAGAACGTTTGATTCCATAAAGTGATATTTCACCCATGGTATCAATTCCTTGATATTTTACGGAGATTCCACCTTGAAATTGGCTAATTCTTTTTGAAGCCCCTTGTTTTTGGACGAAAGATCGGGCTGACCTTGGCTCCTCCAATGAGGTTCGTTTGTCAAGGGTGCTTGGATTAAAATGATAAGGTGCATTATAATAATTTAATACAGTTGAAACCTTCCAATTATTACCTAATTGTCTTTTTATTATACTATTGATTGCTGTAGATCTTGAAAAAGAATGTTCCCGAAAACCATTCAACCAAAGAGTATTAAAATTAAGAAAAAAAGCATAAGCTCCTTTTTGGGCTGTAACCTTATTCTGTAGTCGGGTAAAACCATCCGAACCAAAAATCAAACCAGGATTTATTCCAAAATAATTTTTGGTATTCTCTTCCGTCTTTATTTGGATTACACCGCCTGCCGAATTGCCATACAGAGCTGAACTTGGACCTCGGAGTACTTCAATTCGGCCTACCGATGTTAAATCTAAATTGTTCAGTTGGGATTGACCATCAGCCATCGTTAAAGGGATGCCATCTAATATGATTTTTATTCCTCGGACTCCAAAAGATGCCCTACTACCTAGCCCTCGGATACTTATTCTGTCTCCCATTGAGAGATTATTACGATTATGAACATTTATCCCCGGGAGATTTCTTATACTTTCTTCAAGTGACAAACCCAGATTGGCTTTTTGAATATCACTACGTTCTAAAATATCAACAGCAACAGGGATATCTAATAGTGAGCTAGAATATCTTGTCGCTGTAACATCTAGTGGTTGTAATATATGTTCTATCTCAACAATTGTAGTGTCACTAACTTCATATGTCTGAGCTGATGCAAGATTGGTAAAAACGCCCAAAAAGCATATGAAAATATAGAGAAATGAAATGAATTTCATCTGAGATATTCTAGTCTGAGTGCGCCATAATTTCGTTTCCGTACTCACCTAAGGTTACTCTAATTCACGAATCTTAATATTTTTAAAGCGGATTTTTCCCTTACCAAAGGCTTGGAGGACAACTACCCCACTATAATGAGACGAATTTTGAATATTTACGGTCTCTATCCCGTTAAGGGTAACCTTAATGTCTCGTCCTTCGGCTATTATGGAAATTGTATTCCATTTACCTTCGGTTTGTGGGGCTGGCTCAAACTTTGAAAGGGACACTAAACTTCCTGTCGTATATCCCGAACTGTGGGTATCGGCAATATTAATTTCGTAGAACGAATATTGATTAACGCGAGCTTCCTTTTCACGGGGACCTCTGATAAATATACCACTGTTATGTCCAGAGTCCTGGTTAAAGTCAACACTTAGTTCAAAATTGGTGAACTCTCCATATGTACCTATATAGCTGGGAGCTCGCCCTTGGGCTGACCCTATCAGCAAGCCACCATCTATTTCCCATAGGGCTGCTCCACCTCGATGGGCCCAACCTAAGAGCGAATTACCATCAAATAATAAATTCCAACCAGCTTCTTTTTCTTTAGCAGATAAAACATTATCTTGACCTTGCACATTTCCTACCGCTAAGAAAATTATTATAAAAACCCCAATTATGGGTTTGGTTAAATTTTTGATAAGTTACCTCCCTAATTAATATGTAGGATTATTCTTCAACGGCTGGGTCACCTAATTTTAGAGCTACTAACTCAGCTGGATGGCCGCTTCCTCCAACTGTCATGACTATATATTGGACGTTATTATGCATGTAAGTCATTGGCATTCCACTTTGACTACTTGGCAAAGTAGCAGAGGAAACAACAGCTCCGCTATTCTTATCATATGCATGGAGGTATGGGGAGCCATTATAACCTTCTCCTGCAAACAACAATGTTTTTGTTACCAATGAGCCAATTCTATTAGCCTTACCCGTTTTGGGTAGTTCTATATTAGCTAATTCAGGAAGAGACTTAATATCTTCTGGCGTATCACCATTAGGCACCATCCAAATGTGTTCTCCTCTACCCATATCTACGGCAGTAATTCTTCCCCATGGAGGTTTGACAAGAGGAATTTTTCCGAAAACTCTAGGTGCTCTAAGACCAGCCGAAAAATAATCCATATCGGATTCATCTGGTTCAGGAACTCGAACAGCCAATTTTGAAATACTAGTATTAGAAGGTATGTAATTGACACCTAGCACTGGATCAAAACAGGTCATATTCCAATTAACACCACCATTAGCTCCAGGTATTTGAATTGTACCAATCGTACCATCTGGAGCTTCAGATAAAGATGGCGGTGTAAATAATGGCCCATATCGATGATTGGACATTAAAAGAAGAGCTTCTTTACGAACAGCTGGAGTAAAATCAACAAGGTTGCTTTCATTTATACCCTGGTGTTCCCAAGGGGCAGGTTTTGAGGGAATTGGTTGGGTTAGTGAAGTCCGTTCACCTGGTACATCTGTCGGTATCACATCGGTCTCGGGCATTTCCCAAATTGGCTTGCCGGTGATTCTATCAAAGACATATGAAAAACCTTGCTTAGTATTCTGAACTACGATCTTTCGTTCTTGGCCATCAACTTTGACATCTGCCAAAATTGGGGCAGCAGGGTTATCGTAGTCCCAAACATCATGGTGAACAATTTGAAAATGCCATATCTTCTCACCGGTTTTGTAATCGATACAGACAAGACTGTTCGCAAATAAATTATCCCCCAATCGGTGACCGCCGTAGTAGTCATTAGTTGGTGCTTCAACAGGTAAATAGGCATAACCTAATTCGGGATCTACTGAGATTGATGTCCAGACCCCAGAATTTCCTGTATATGCTTTGGAGTTTTGTTCCCAGGTCTCAGCTCCTTCCTCCCCATCTTCCGGAACTGTTTTAAATTTCCATAAAATATTTCCGGTCCTAGCATCATAGCCAACAACATCACCTGGAGAATTTGTTTTTGATTTAGGTCGAAAACCTGCGGCAAGGGAAGGTGGTACTATAATAACGTCATCTACTACGGTTGGAGGAGAAGTATTACCTATATTCCCCACAGGAGTAGTTTCACCCCGCCAACCTTCCATCATATCCACAACACCTTGGTTGCCAAAACTTGGTACCGGGATTCCGGTTTCTGCATTTAACGCTACAAGATAAAAACCCCTAGTAATTAAAATAATTCGGTTGTCCCCATTACCGTCGGTCCAAAAGGAAACCCCTCTCCCTGAATTTTTTCTTGGAGCTTTATCCCACCTTTCCTCATCTTCAGATGGACGGTAGGTCCATATTGTTTCTCCTGTTGATGGATCAATAGCTATTGCAGTACGTCTTTTGCCAGCTGTGGCATAAAGCATCCCATCAACATAAATTGGCACAGTTTGGGCATAGTATTCAGGAGTAGGGCCATAGTTATCCTGTTTCCAACGCCACCCTACTTCGAGACGTTCAACATTATTTTTATTGATTTGATCTAAAGGAGAATATCTCGTGAATGCAAGGTCTCGTCCCAATGTCCTCCATTCTCCATCACCTTGTTTTATAGGGATTTTTTTTCCTTGGAGATTATCAGGTGTTGTTTGACAACTGATCACATAGATACTCGTTAACCCAAAAACGAAAATTGCCAAACAAAACCGGCTCCAATTACTAGATTTTATCATAACCATCCTCCGGGCGTTTTTCACGACATACCATTCGCGATTTTTAATAATCGGTTAATCTATCCAATTATTATATATGCCATGGACGAGAATAAAATTTTTTTGATTGAAATAATGGGGAATCTGTACCGCTGAGTTTAATCTATTAGTTTATTTTTATTAAGTAAAGGTCTTTATAAGTAGACCTTTACTTCTTTAGCTAGTTTTACAATCACCACAGATTTTAGTTTTAGCTTTGAAGAAGAAGTTAATTAAAACTACTAGGGTCAGAACCACAAATAGAGATCGGGGCGGGGAGATTTGAACTCCCGACCTCCTGCTCCCGAAGCAGGCGCGCTGACCGAGCTGCGCTACGCCCCGATTAAACTAACAATTCCCTGAAAAGTCGGGGCGACTGGATTTGAACCAGCGACCACTTGACCCCCAGTCAAGTGCGCTACCGGACTGCGCTACGCCCCGAAAATAGCTGGCCTAATCTAGGTAAAATAACCCAATTAAGCAAGGGGTTTTTGGTCCTTTCTAGGGGAATGTAAATCCTGAATTTTTCTTTGATTAATTTTGACTAAATTTTCAAAATCTTCTTGAATTTGTGATAATGGTCGCTCATCATTACTAAACATGTGGATTTTATCACAAAACTGAAAAGCGGTGTAAAGATCCCACCAAGGTAGAAATAGTATATCTATCGGATTATATTCCAGATATTTTTTAGTAAAGAAATCCATTAACTTTTTACCCAAAAGAAAATAAATTTCAAATCTAGCATTTGCTAAATCGAGGATAGGATCGCCCCAAAGTGTATCTTCCCAATCGATAATCCCAACGATGTTCTCATTCATCCACAACAAATTCCCAGGCCAGAAATCGCCATGGAGAATCACTGAAGGATTCCTGACAGCAGAAGGCCAATATGGTTTTAAAAAGTCTAGAATATGGTTTGTTCTACCTAGATATTTTGGACCAAAGATACTATTACAATGATTTTTCAAATTTCTTAAAAATGAAATTCTAGGAGAAATGAGATCCACAGAGTGGAGTTTTGCTAATTCAATACCAATTTTTTTTACATAATCTTTCGGGTTTAATGGTTTTAGATTTACCACCCCTTCTAAAAATCCTACGGTTACAGAAGGGGCGCCTAAGAAACAATTTGTTTGATCTATAGAAATCGGTGGAGGAACGTTTAGTCCTGCTTCATATAAGATTTTGAGTACTTTAAATTCTGTAGTTGCAACCGTTGGATTATCTTTACGATCCTTAGGGCCGTGAAGACGATTAACTATTCTAATTTCCTGACCTTGGGCATTTTGTAAAATAAGTAAGGTCACATTAGCGGAGGTTCCACCTCCAAGTACTTTAGCTTTGTTTAAATTGGAACCGGGGTAGATATTTTGGATAAATTCCTGTAACATATCATTATTATACATTGATGGTCCCGTTGGTATAAAATTAAGTATAATCAGTCGCCCATTTTCCCCCAGATGGTTTTTGCCATCGGCGTTTATCCCACAGAGAAATCAATTCCTCAGAAGCATGGTTTTGTATTAAATGTTCTTTAAACAAATGATATAGTTCTTTTATTAGATTGTTGTTATGCTGGGATAGATCATTTTCTGCTAAAGAATCGCTAGAAAGATGATAAATTTCATTTTCACCATAGGCACCCAGTGGAGCATAACCCCATTGTTCCGTTATAAGGAAGGGGGTAGTTGCTCTCCTTGGAATACCACTTTTACAATCTAAGATATGGCAACCACTAACGGCAAATTCTCTGTGGTTTTTGCTTTGATTGAGGACTGCGCTAGCAAAGGAACGACCATCAAAAGATTGGGGTGGTTCGATTGAAATACCTGCTAGATCACATAAACTTGGTAAAATATCAATAGTTTGCGTAATCAATGGCAGTTCTTTACCACGGGGGATATCACCTCCTGCTAGCATTAATATCCCATGTCCAATTTCCGGATAAATTGGCCAATATCTGTCGTCATTTTGTTTAATATTTGACTTGCCGGTTCGTCCATGTTCGCCAAGAGAAATACCATGGTCTGACAACACCAAGACAATTGAATCCTGCCATAGATCCAGGTCATCAATTTTCTTTAAGATACTACCGATATGTCTATCAACCAATTCTGATTCAGCTGCGTAGTGGGCCCAAAGATTTCTTAATTCCGGTTTTGAATAATCTGAAGATCTTCCATAGTTAGGGTGTAACATAGGTGGCCCGTTATATGAAGGGTCATAACGTTTAACCATATACTCCGGTGGATCCCAAGGTTCATGGGGATCAAAAAGATCTACCCAAAGAAAAAATGGATTGACTGTATAGTTTTCCTCTAACCATTGGATTGTCGTTTTTGAGGTCCGAGCCGAAAATGTTTGGGATTCGTTTTTAAAATATCGGTTTGTCCATCGGTGTTGATTAACCAGATTATGGCCCCGATAAGTTGGTGTAGTTCGAGTCTTTTCATCCCGAACAATTTCCTCCACCTGATCATTCAAATGAAGTAATGGTTTATCGCCTTCTTGGCCCCGGTGTTGATATGCTGCATCAAAACTAGATGGGAAGCCAGCATTAAATAAATGAGGACAATCACAAATTAGTTGAGTAGCGTATCCTTTTTCCCCAAAAAGTTTTGCTATATGATTAGAACTACTTAGTTCAATCGACTGCCACCCATAATGGGGCCAACCTGTTACCCCCGTTGCTAAATCTGTCCTATGAGGTATGGTTGGAAAACTACCCATATAATACTTTGATATTTCGGTAGCTCGTTCTTTAGCAAACTGGTCTAATTCAGGAGTACGGACGGGAATTTGTGCTCTTTCTTTAAGGTTATCATACCGGAAGGTATCGGTTACGATCATTATAATATTTTTTGCCATATTTGACCCCGCTATTTTTGACTGCCTAATGAGTATTTTTTTATACCCAGGAATATCAACACTTCGAGAATAACCTTATTAAACCTTTCTAACCCCTTATGCCCAGACTATTTAGATATAGATCTATTGATGTTTTGAGGTCAAGTTTATTTTGAAGTACGGGTTGTTCGTAAGAACGATACCAACCAGGAATTAAAGATCTACTTTCTAAAAATTCTAAAAGAATCAAGCGACCAAATTCACCACTTTTCTCTAGATAATCAGTATTATAAAAATCTTTAATAGCCTTTTCACGATCGTAATTTAGTCGAATAATTTTAGCGGTCCATTGTCCCTGGTTTTGAGTCAATTGGAGATAGCTAGCTCGAGGATCCAAGTCCATTGGCACACCAACCGCACCTACATTAACGATGAGAGTTTTATCGATTTTCCGGATTAAGGGACGATGAGTATGTCCACATAACAGAACCTCTGGAGCTGGTGCTATTTTATGTTTTAATTGTTCATCAGTGTCATCAGGAAAGATTCCCTTTCGGTCACCAAGCATTGAGGCATGTACCAACCGAAGTTCATTATTAAATTTGTCTTTGAACTGCCACTTATCTGGCAGAGCACCCAATGGTTTTATAAATTTTTCCAATTTCTGAAGTGTCCATCTAGCATGCATACTAATTTCATAATCTGGACCGTTGGGGGGACATGGGGCATTGGCTATATCTAAAACAAATCTCTCATGGTTTCCTCTAATAATTCCCCAATTTTTTTTATTTCCTTCTTCTAAAACAACTTTAGTGCAGGCATAAGGATTGGGTCCTCGGTTAATAATATCTCCCCCAACCAATATAAGATCAGGTCGCCATCGCGAGAGATCATCTAAGACCATTTCCAATGCTGGGAGGTTACTATGAATATCAGCAAAAACAGCTATTTTCAAAACTACTCCATAAAACGGGCCAAAATATTTTTAACAATTGTAGATATATCATTCGAACCATCGTTGAAAAGAAGGCTTCCACAGAAGGTAATCGATCCAACCGAAAAAAGTTGACTTCCATTTAATGATTGTTGGTAAACCATATCGGCTCGAATTAGATTTTCGGGGGTTTCTCCTGACCAAGTAGTAATATGAGTTAGAAGTTCTTCTGGAACGGGCACAAATGATTCATGATGATTTTCAGACCTAGCTATTATCTTAGTTTCTTCCTCAGTACCCAATCGGTAGTCAGCACGGTCTAATTCAAAACCGGCAGCTCCATTGCCACTGAAACCGTAATTTCCAACAATATCAGTTTTAACACCTTCAAAAATCCAAGCTGTAGCTTCATTAAGAAGTGCATCGGGGTCAATTCGATAATAAGACCCATGAAAGTTACCTTGTGCGGTAAAACCTACACCAGCCAACTTTTGAGGTGGTCGGTTATTTCGGCGCCAGAGTCCACCATAACCTCCATCAAAGGCGTGGTAATATTCTCCCGGTTCAGCAGCCCAAGCCCGGATTCCTCCTTCGTTACGTCGAATTTCTAGCGTTCCATTTCCTTCTTTATGAGTAGCAATTTTCCAGTAAAAACCATTGCCACCTAAGTAAAGTAAATTTCCTCCTTGATCCCTAAATTCTTGGATTGCATTAAGACTTTCCGTCGTGTGGTATTCGGGATGGGTCCCGGTAGAAAGAGCATGATATCCACTTATTGCGTCAATACCTTCGTCGTGCAATTCTTGATCAGTAATTATATCGTAAGGAATATTTAACTTTTCAAGCCAGAAATAAAAATGGGTATCGGCTTGAAGATGGCGAAGTCCTGAGCATTTCCCTTCTGTTTCACCAAACGTAATGTAGCCCGGCTTTAAGGAAAAAATAGGACGTTTATGATTTGCGTGACAGATCCCGCTTCCATCTGTGTGAAAATTATATGTAGAAAGACCATATTCTTTGTGAACAGCTGGATTCCAAGGATAGGCGTTCCATTCTTTGATTCGGTTTAACCATGACGAATGAAAATTCGGCCTAGCATGGTTGCCATAAATTGTATATGTAAAGGTAGAAGCTAGGACACAGAGTCTAGAATTACGTTTCCCTTGCGGAGGGCAAACAAAAAAGGGAATGAAATCTTCATTGCCACAACAACTAATAACAGCGGCATAAAGCCCAGATTTCATTTGGGTGGGTATTTTAAATTTAAAATCAGTTTCCCAACCAAAGTCATAAATATCATCATCATGAAAATGTATTGCACCATATTGCTCTGGAGCATGCCTCCAAGCCATTTCTTCTCCTGTCCATTGCGGACCCGTCATTGCTCGAGTTGGCATATTTATGAGGATACCGTTTAGCTTCAGTGGACCTTGATCTATAATTTTAGTTGAGGTCATGTCTAAACTGAAATTCCAGTCAGCTAGAATATTTGGAAGTTTATTAGGTTTATCATCACGGATATATGGCGAGCCAGTTTCCTGATAAAGCTTAGGTGAATCGATCTTCCCATTAAAATGGCCCGTTACTGGGTGACCGCCAACAGCTGCTAAAACTATATCGGCTATTTCAGGGAATTCGATTTGGGTCTCATAGACGAATTTTGATGGTTGGGAAAATGATTTGTAGTCTTTAATACCAATTTGGATTTTATTAATTGATAGGTCGACCCAGATGTAATACCAATTTCTAGGCTTAATAATTTCTGTTGGAACAACAAAACGTTTTGTTTGGTTTGGGCCTGTTGTTACTAAAACAGAAATTAAACATTTTTCTAACGAGAGGCAAAAAACAGGTTTTCCTTTTTGATCACAGAAACTAATGATTCCTTGATTATCTTTTTCTGGGGTGGTGGGCCAAATATTGGTTGATAAACTTAATTTTGTGGTAAGTTTAATTTTGCTCCTGGCAGAAATCAGTCCATAAGAACCAGGGTAAAATGGTTGGTATCTTGATTGAAATCGTCCACCAAAAGCGATGGGGGATTTTTCTAAAGTAAAACCAGGGCCCTCTGGGTTTGGATCGGCACAGACTACTCTGACTAGACTAGCAACGTAGGGAAGGGAATTATTTGAACTAACTTTAAAACTAATTTCATCACCGGGGCGGCCAGATAATTTATCACAATATCCTAGTAGAGAAATATCAGACATCAGTTACCCGAAAGCAATTCATCCCCTAGTTGGCGTTCACGATATCCACTAACCATTAATCCAGGTCGACCCATACTTTGTCCATATTCTTGTCGATTATTAGGATCTCGATATCCCATACGAACTAATCGCCTTGGCTTTTTGGTTTTGTTAATATACGATCCGTGAACTGTATCAATACAAAACAATACTACATCACCCGCCATTGCTGGTACAGGGACGGTCCTGTCAATCTTATATAGATCGGTTGGTAGATGCGGAGCACAAGGTCCATCCTTAGTTTCCGTAATATGTTCCAAGTGACCCAATTTGTGTGAACCAGCCAAGAAACGGATTTCTCCATTTTCATGGCTGGTATTGTCAAGATGGACCAAAACATCAATATAGCGACCATCAACATGGCCATAAAAAGGATTGTCCTGATGCAATGGGAACGGATGTCCGGTCTGTGGAGGTTTTATATGCATTGTCGTATGATGTAATTCTATGTTGGATCCTAGTAACTGAGTTAAAGCGCCTACCAAAACTGGATTTGTAGTTGCCCGGCTCCAGGGCTGAGAGTAAAAATGAAGGTCGTGCATAGCTGTAAGTTTTGATTTCGCTTCAGTTTTAGGATCCATGTAAGCTAATCTCCAGGGGCCAGACCATCCAGGGCTGGTAAAAGCCCAATCCTCAACCAAACGATCTAATTGCTTCGATAGTTCCGATGTCTCCGTAGGTGTAAATACATTTTTTATATGGAGAAATCCATTTTGATTGTAAAATGTAATCTGGTCGGGTTTTAGTACCAGTCTTTTATTCTCCATTTTTTTTTCTCCCTGGATTTATTTTAAAATCTATTAAATCCATTCTTATTTATCAACTCAATTTATTTTGCCGACTATACTCTATATAATATAAATAGTATTTAAAAAACTTATTTTTTGAACTTTCTATCTGCTGTTATTTATAATTACCCACAATACTTTTTATATTTCTAGGATAAAGTAATCTTAGAAATATAATTCTGAAAGAAGTTGGTATGATTTCACTCGGGAATTAAAATCATGGGTAATGGTAACCGCCATTATTTCATCGGGATCAAACTCTGAAATTAATTGGTCGATAGTGTTTTTGACTTGGGTTGGATTGCCAACTGCTGCGAAGCGAAATTTATCGGCTAAATAAGCTTTCTCAGCTTCATTAAAATTATATTGTTCAGCTTCTTCAATAGTTGGAACTACATTACTAGATTGACCAGTTGCAAAACGAGCGAAAAGAAGATCTCTACTTAGGGAAAGACGTTTTGCTTCAAGTTCAGTTTCGGCACAAATAACATTTAAGGTGATACATGTACGGGGTTCAGTAGATTGGACCGAAGGATTAAAATTTTCCCTATAAAAATCTAAGATTCTCCTATCAATTTTACTATTTATAAACAAAGCAAAATTATACGGTATACCTAAACGAGCTGCTAAGATTGCACTGTCCGGACTAGACCCAAGCATCCATAGAGACGGAGGTGTTTCAATCTTTGGCGTAATAGGAGGATCCAAATCGGGGTTGTGCAACATACTAAACAATTGCGAGGCTAATTCAGGAAATTTATCAAATTGGGGCCGCCCACCAGGAGCTACCATTTGAGCAGTTTTCATATCTCCACCGGGAGCCCGACCAATTCCAAGATCCACCCTACTGGGGAATAAGTTACTTAATACTGAAAAATTTTCAGCTACTTTAAATGGGCTATAAAAAGGCAACATTACTCCACCAGAACCTATTCTTATCTTTGGAGTTGTTGCCCCGATTGAACCCAGCAATACTTCGGGAGAGCTCCCGGCAAGACAATGAGCATTGTGGTGTTCAGCCACCCAATACCTTTTGTAACCTAATTCTCCACAAGTCTGTGCTAATAAAATACTTTCATGAAGAGCCTGATTAGCGGTGCCCCCGTCACGGACTGGTGATTGATCAAGTACGGATAATTCCATTTCGTTTCCCTATCAAAAGATATTTATTGATCTTAATTCTCAATACAAAGTTTTAATTTTTTCAATCCATTTTCCGCAATAGTTAATGGGTTTTTTTTCCAATAGTTTGGATTAAAAAGTTCTATTGATAACATACCATCATAACCATTATTATCAAGACTATTAATAAAGTCAGGCCAGTTGGTTTCACCGTCCCCTGGATAAACTCTATGTTCATCTTTAATACTAGCCCTGGAGGGGTAAGATGGAAAATCATTAACGTGGACTAATCCAAGGTGCCCTGGAGGGATTGAACTTATTTCGTTTAAATGACCAGCTCCTTTATACATATGAAAAATATCAATCAATATTTTTGAATTATCTATTCCACTTTCAGCCGCTACAAAAAGTATTTCCCCAATAGTACGAAGTGTTTGGGAAACGCCCCAGAACTCAAGAATAGGCTGAGCTTTGAAGTTCGAAACCAGATCGTTTAGCTCAGCAAACCTTTCTGCCACAAGGTATAAATCTACTTTACGATTATGAATACCCTGTGGAGCAGTAGCAACAAACGGACAATCAAGCGCTTCTGCGATACTAAAACACCGTTGCGCTTCGACCAGTCCTCTAGTTTGCTTATCTTTTTCAGGAACTGCCCATTCAAAAAATGCTATTAGATTAACTATTTCCAGGTCAGATTCCTTTGCAAAATCATTTAATTGGGTTAAAGACCCTCCAAGAGCAACCCATCTGTCAATATCTTCTACCCAAAGTTCGATCCCATCATAACCTGTTTTTGCAGTTAAATCTATATATTCTAGTGGAGACATTTCCGCTGACGAAATCGTACTGGTATTTAGGCAGTAACCAAAATTTCCCATGCAAAATCGTCCTTTCATAATTAGATTTTACAATTCCTAGTGTAATCTGGAGGGAACTGTAGTGCCAGAGGGCATAATTCTATATTGCTTAGACATTATACTTTTTGTATTATAGACCTGAACGTGCGTTGGTCGAAAATATTTTTTATATAATAACTAATTTTTTACAATACGCCAAATAACTTGAAAAATTTATTATATATCCTCGTCTTAATATCCGCCTCTCCTGGTTTCAGCCAGATTGTCCTTGAAGATGATACTGGGAGTATAATAACTATGCCTAGCCCTGCCAAACGAATCATTTCTTTAATTCCTAATAATACTGAAATCCTTTTTGCAGTCGGTGCAGGCACTTCAGTTGTAGGGGTTACTAATTACTGCGATTTTCCAATTCAAGCCCAAGATATAACCAAAATAGGCGATCACACAGCAATGAGTCTAGAAAAGATTGTTTCTCTTAACCCTGATTTAGTTCTTGCATCAAAACGAAACCCTGAAGAAATAATATTAAGCTTAAGAGATTTAAACATTACTGTATTTGTTATTGACCCAAAGACATTTGAAGAGCTTTTTGATTCAATAATTATGATTGGTGACTTAACTGGATATAAATTTAAAGCTGAGAAATTAGTCGCCTCCTATAAATCTAGATTGGATGGCATCAGCATAAAGATTGCTTCCCTTAATAAAAATGACCACCCTAGCGTGTTTGTTGGAAGCCCATCCAGAAATGAAAATTGGACCCCAGGCCCCGGGACTTTTATATCTAGAGTGATAGAACGGGCTGGAGGCCGTAACATTGGCGAATCTTTACCACCGGGAAAATGGGCAGTCTATACAATGGAAATGTTGATTTCCAAGAATCCTGAATTTATCTTATCCACAATGGCAGAAGGTGAGATCCTGGCTGAGGTAAGGAAAAGGATACTTAAACAAGCAAAAAATCTTGAGGGGTGGCAAAACCTTAGTGCTATACGTAATAGCCAAATTGTTCTTATTCCAGAAGATTGGCTACTTAGGCCTGGGCCTCGTATAATTAAAGCGGTTGAAATTTTATCAAGATCACTACACCCTACACTTTTCTAATTTATGTTCTTGAGTAGGAACCCTATTAATTAAATAATTATGGCTTTAACCAAAAAAATACCTGACGACTTAGATAGTCTATTGAAGAAATCATTACATGAAGATAAATCATCGATGATTTATCTTTTTGCTTGTAAAACAGATTTAGCACCTGATGGTAGTATTCAGGAAACAATGATAGTTGTCACTCGAGTTCATCTAGCAATCGCTACCCAGGGTTTAAATGGTTGGCAGATAATGAACCAAATACCCTTGAGTGATATATCAAGAATTGATGTTGACACCCTAGTCGGAGCAAGTGCCCTACTGGCTGAAGTAAATGGGACCGAAATTCGTTTACTACGTTATAGCCATTCAGTAGCCGAGGATGTAGCTGATCTGGTAGAAACCTTACTAAACCTGATTGGCCCTAAAGCTTCAATGATAGATATGGAGCCAATTGAGGAAGCGGAAGAAATTGATTGGTCAAGCCGGGAAGCTCATATTCGAACTTTCGGAAGACTATGGTCCTTCTGCCTACCTCATTGGCGGAAACTTTTTATAGCTATTCTTGTGACAATTGGTGCCTCAGCGATTGATTTGTTGCCTCCCTACTTAACAATGATTTTAGTTGATCAAGTACTAGTCGATGTCGACCATTATGTTTGGCTAGGCCTGATAGTTGGATTGTTGGCAATTTCCCGTGTTATTCATACTGGAGTGACAATCCTAAGTGGGCGAATGTTTGCGGTATTAGGAGATCGGTTAGCCTACGACGCCCGCACGGAATTATTAAATATCCTCCAGTTACTACCTCTTAAATATTATGATGAACAACAGACAGGTGGCCTTATGGCCCGAATTGCTCGAGACGCTAAATCAATTCATTATTTCTGGATCGATTTTGTTCCTGCTGTTATCCAACAGGGATTGCTAGTTTTTGGCATGACTGGAGTTTTGTTTTATTTAAATTGGGAGCTTGCCTGCCTTGTACTTATACCAATCCCAGGTATTATCTATGGCTCTATTTATATCAAAAAATATTTGACCTGGTTCTATGGAAGAACCTGGGATAGTTGGGCAACCTTTTTTGAAAGAATCAATGATGCCCTAGCGGGAATACGGGTAGTGAAAATTTTTGCTCAAGAAAAGCGACAAAGTCGAGAAATGGAATTAGAAAATGAAAAAGTGTTTAAAGCTGAACGAAGTATCCATATTCGTTCTAGAACAGTCAGACCACTGCTTGCTTTCCTTGTATCGATCGGAGGAATGTTCGTTTGGTGGTTTGGGGGTATCCAGGTCCAATCATCAGAAATGACAATTGGAATGCTAATGGCATTTTTTCTATATTTGAGTATGTTCTATAGCCCAGTCCAACAATTAACGAGCATGGCAGATTGGATTCCAGAAATGATGACCGCTATAACACGTACTTTTGAGGTTATTGACACCCCCACTGAAGATTATAAACCAGAACAAAATGAAGAAATCCCCCGCTTCCAAGGTCATCTTGAATTAAAAAATGTATCATTCGGATATGTGGCGCATCAACCAGTGCTAAAAAATATAACATTAGACATTAAACCGGGTGAGATGATTGGGCTAGTAGGCCACTCGGGTGCCGGAAAATCTACCCTTATTAAGCTGATGTGTCGGTTTTATAATGTCGACAATGGAGAGATTCTTATTGATGGGATTAATATTCAAAAAATGGATCTGGGTAAATTAAGAAGTCAAATTGGGTATGTTGAACAAGATCCTTTTCTTTTTTCGGGTTCGGTTCGCGATAATATTTGCTTTGGTAACCAAAAAGCATCACAGGAAGAAATAATTGAATCGGCAATCAATGCTAATGCCCACGAATTCATAATTAAATTACCTGATGCCTATGATACTAATGTTGGGGAAAGAGGAAATAAACTTTCAGGCGGTGAAAGGCAAAGGATTGCTATAGCAAGAGCTATTTTACATGATCCTCGTATACTTATCCTTGACGAACCAACCTCAGCTTTAGATCTAGAAACAGAGAAAAAAATTCAAGAAGCATTAGGCCGCTTGATGGAAGGACGTACTACTCTTGCGATAGCACACCGCCTTTCAACCCTAAGAGACGCTGACCGTCTTCTAGTCCTGAAAGATGGAGAACCAATAGAACTGGGGACCCATGATGAATTAATCCAACAGCAAAACGAATATTATCGGCTTGTTCAATTACACGCGAATGTATCTAGTATTGTAGGAATCATGGGATAACTTATGTCATTTTTAGAAACAAAAACAATGTATCTTTCACGCGAAAAAAATCAATCACCCACCATATCTATATCCGGTGATATCTTTCTTAAGGTTAAGATAAGACAAGCATTCCCACTCTCATTCGAAGGAAAATTCATAACTATTTTTGACAGTGATGATCAATATTTAGGAACCATTAGAGATCCGGAATCATGCGACACCGAAACCCTTTCCATTATCCAAGAAGAATTAGATTGGCGGTATTATCGGCCCCAAATCACACGGATTATAGCGATGGATACCCGCGGAGGAAATTCATGGTTCTCTGTTGAAACAAGTCATGGTTCAACCCTTATCGAAATGCGAGACCTGAGAGAAGGAATGGTAGAGTTATCTCCGGGTTTTATTCTTATGACAGATAAAGATGGAAATCGGTTTGAAATTTCCAGCCTAGAGAATTTGGATAAAAGAAGTAGACGCCTTATTAATCGTCTAATCTAACACTCCCAAGAATGATACTACTTTGTTTAAAACCTAGGTTGTCTTGACTGGGAGTTAATTTAGGTTCAAAAACAAAGAGTAAATTTTTAAAAATCCTCTTATTCCTAGATAAACCCCAACAGCCAGAATTCCTAAAATAATTATTGTTATCAATGCTAGAAGGTAACGGTTTTGGATCACCTTGTATTGAAAATTGTTAACTTTAGCATAAGTTTTGGGGTATTTTTTTTCAAGGCGTATTAACGTACGTCGCGCGAGGGCATTTCTTGTCGACAATAACGTTAAACCAATTAAAATAAACAATACCCCTTGAAGTAGAGGTAGGAAAATACCGATAATCCCAATTATGATAAAAGTCCAACCTAATATAGATTGGGCAAACCCAACTAAAGTTCCGCGGTTAATAATCATACCCCTGATCTGATTTTATCAAGTAAGTCTCAGTTTTTATTTCCCAATTTAAAGAGAACGGTTAAATGAGAGAACGAGATTGGCAACCATCAACATTTATACATGCCCCAGTAACCCAACTTGCTCGTTCGGATGCTAGGAAGACTACAACATCAGCAATTTCTTCAGGATATCCAAAACGACCAGCGGGAATCTCTTGATCAACAAACCTTTTTATTCCCTCGGGATCTTTATCCATTCGGGATTGCCAATTGCCACCTGGGAATATAACCGATCCTGGAGCGACCGTGTTCACACGTACCCCTGAATGAGCAACTTCTTTTGCGAGTGTCTTGCCCATAGAAATTTCGGCGGCCTTCGTTGCATTATAGCTAGCGGGGCCTCCTGCTTCTCTGCCAAAAATTGATGATATTGTGATAATGGATCCCTGCTTTCTGTCTAACATTATAGGAAGTACTGCCCTGGATGCTCGAACAGCTGCAAACATATTTAGATTAAAAATATCCAGCCATTCTTCATCAGTAACATCAACAAAACTGTTCCATATACTACCACCTACATTATTGACAAGAATATCAATTTTCCCCCACCGTTCAAGTGTTTCTACTACTACTTCCTCAATACCATTGGCAGTTGTTAAATCTCCTACGGTCGCCTGTGTTTCCACCCCAAGTTGAGCGACTTCTCTTTCCGTTTCCCTCAACTTTGAATTACCTCTTGCAGAAAGACTAACATTACATCCTTCGGCTGCAAAGCATAAAGCAATTGAACGTCCAATACCCTTACTTGACCCTGTGATTAAAGCAACTTTCCCTTCTAGTCCCAGATTCATTGACAACTCCCTTTATTTTAAAATATCACTAATTAGGCTCCAACATAATTTTGATTCCTTCCTTCTTAAAAATCTTCTCGAAAGCTTTTTCCCATTCAGTCAAAGTAAAAACATCGGAAACTAAAGGTGCCAAGTCAATCTTTCCTTGGTCCAACAATATCATAGTCCGATCCCAGGCATCTAGAGATCCAGCGAATGATGTTTTAATTGTAATCTCTTTTAATTCCGCTTCCAAAAAATCAAAATCAAAAGAGTTTCCATGGAGTCCGATTTGCATGATTGTACCTTGTTTTTTTACAAGGTTTATACTTAGAGTTGTAGCAACAGGAGACCCGGAACATTCATAAACCCAATCAACCCCATAGCCGTTTGTTCGGTCTTTAACCAGTTCCAAGATATCCACCTCATCACTATTGACAACTTCATCAGCCCAAATTGAACCCAATTCAAGCCGTTTTTTATCAGCCGAAATCCCAGTAAGAATTACATAGGCTCCTTCAGATTTAGCTATCTGAGTAGTTAGCAAACCTATCGGACCCGGGCCAGTGACCACGACAATATCCCCTGATGATATTGATGTTCGAATTGCGACAGCTTTCACACAACAACAAAGGGGTTCACTAAGGGCAGCTTCTCTTAAATTTATATTGTTGGGAATCTGCCGCACTGCCCACTCAGGCAATACTACATACTTTGTAAATACACCATGAATACCACTCCCTATGGACTGTCGTTTGTTACACAAGCTAAGTTGTCCCAGTAAGCAATAACGACATGTCCCACAGACAATCGTAGTTGGTATTCCTGTCACCTTATCACCTAAATTTATTTTTTTTGTTTCTGAAACCTGATCTACTATTCCAGAAAACTCATGCCCCATGATAACCGGCGGTTGATATGGATATTCATCCTTATAGATATGAACATCGGTTCCACATATTCCTGCCGTATTAATTTCTACTCGAACCTGCCCAGGACCTATTTCTGGAATGGGCATTTCTCTGATTTCCATATTAGCTGGCCCAAAGTTATATTTAACAAGTCCTTTCATCATTTTCCCTTTTTTTTTAAGTATTTTTGAAGATGGGATTAATATATATTTGCCCTTATTTCAAGACAAGATGAAACCGAATAAGTAATTGACACATCGTAAACTTGTTGATATTTTTACCCGGGTTTAAGGTAACCCGCATGCCCCCGTAGCTCAGAGGATAGAGCACCGGTTTCCTAAACCGTAGGTCGGGTGTTCGAGTCACCCCGGGGGTATAAAAATCTACTACTCATATAAAATATTAACATAGGAGAAAGTATGAACATGTCAGATTTGTCTGATTATATACACAATGCTCCTCTTATTGATACCCATGAACATTTAAAGTTTGAAGAAGAATGGGTTCAGGAAGGCCCCGATGTCCTTCAAGATATCTTTGGTAATTATATCATAGCTGACTTAGTTGTAGCTGGGGCATCACAGGATGATGTTGATAACCTGTTGGATATTAATTCTGGAGATATTGGAACACGTTTCAGTAGTATAGAAAAAGCGTGGGATTGTGTTAAATATACTGGTTATGGTGAAGCTGTTGGGATTTTGGCACGTGATATTTATGGTTTGGAACAGATAACCATTCAGGGATTGTTAGATGCCGATATCGAGAACAAAAGGCTACGGAAACCAGGTAATCGGTTAAAATTATTAAAGGAGCACGCTAATATTGACCATGTTCAAATTGACAATTTTGTTTGGAGGTGTGAACCCGACCAATCAGGCTCTGATTTTTTCTTATATGATCTCTCATGGGTTGACTTCTGTAATGGGGTAATTCCCCTGGAAGAGATCTATAAAGAAACTGGAATCTCTGTTAAAAATATCAAGACACTTGAAGAAGCAATGGAACTAATTTTTGAAAAATATGGGCCCTATGCTATAGCTGTAAAATCTCAGCATGCGTATTCAAGAACTCTCAAATGGATAGAAAGAACCGATCAGGAAGCTGAAAAAGCTCTTAATATTATATTGTGTGACCCTGAAAACGTCCCAGTAGAGATAGCACTTTGCTTAGGAGATTGGGCGTGGGCAAAGGGTATAGAATTATCTATTCAATATAATTTACCTTTTAAAATTCATACTGGTTACTATGCTGGCCATAGTAGAATGCCTGTTAATCGGATTAAAAGTGGGAATATGTGTGAATTATTAGCGCGATATATCGATGCTAAATTTATACTGATGCATATTGCATATCCCTACAGTTCAGAGTTAATTGCGATAGCTAAACATTATCCGAATGTCTGGGTCGACCTTTGCTGGGCCTGGTCTATTGACCCCTACAGTTCCTTTGATTTTGTTAGACGCTTCATTCATGCCGTTCCGATAAATAAGTTATTTGCTTTTGGTGGGGACACTCAATGGCCTACGAGTGCTTACGCTTATTCTGTGCAGACTCGAAAATGGTTCACACATGTACTTCAAACTGAAATAAAAGAAGGTTTTTTAAATGAAAAACAAGCGTTATCGATCGCCCACCGCCTCATGGAAAAAAACCAGAAAGACTGTTTTGATATTGATGGAACTCGAGAAAATATAATAAAACTACTACAGCCTTCTTGACTGTAATTTAATTGCATCTGACATTGGAATGGTTTATATTCCCGAGATCTTTTCAGGCCACGATAGCTCAGTTGGTAGAGCAATTCACTCGTAATGAATAGGTCGCCGGTTCAAATCCGGCTCGTGGCTTTTAGGGTTGATAAAATAATCTCGCCGGTTTCTGCAATAGAAGATTCAGATTGGAATCTATCGACTGAAATAGAAAGCCCAAGACCTTCCTCGATCCAATTTCTTAATTCAACAGCCATTAACGAATCAATTCCCAGAGCCTGCCAAGTATCAGTCATTTCAATATTTTTAGATTCCATCTCTACTATTTTAACTATTCCATCAATAAGACAATTTTGGATAATGTAACGCAACTGGGTTACCGGAATCTGTTGTATCTCGTTTCCTATCGTTTTCAAATTTGCTAATCCAGACGGTTGACGAGAATGTTCTAACCCTAACAAATTATTTAAGTTATTGTCATTCTTACCTTCCTGCCGAGGCATAACCGCTACTCGGTAAACCGAACGCCGCAGGATAGCATCTAACCATATCCCAGCCTTTTCTGGAGTTATTAGTTTAAATCCCTGTTTCTCAAGATAATCTGACAACCGAGGGTTGGCCATCATCCCAATATTTTGCCACGGCCCCCAATTGATAGTAGTAACTGGCTGTTTATTTTGGCGACGATAATCAGCCATTCCGTCTAGATATGCATTAGCTGCGGCATAAGATCCTTGGCCTGGAATTCCTACCTGTGAACTTACTGACGAAAAAAGCACAAAAAGATCTAAGTCAATATTTTTGGTAATCTCATGAAGGTTTCTACAGCCAAGAATTTTAGGTCTAAGGACCCTTTCAAATCGGGCCGAATTTACAGTTAGAAAAATTCCATCATCCAAGATACCTGCCGCATGAAAAACCCCTCTGAGAGGATTATTTTTTTCGTTAATATCTGAAATTAGATGTTGCATTTTTTGTTTATCAGTAACATCAACCTGGACATATTTTATTTTCAGCTGATCAGATTGTTTTAATTTTAAAAATTTTCGTTTCCGCCGGCCAGTAATAATGACTGAACCTGCTTTTCGTTCCAGTAACCAACGAATTAAAATTTCCCCAATGCCTCCTCCTCCTCCAGTAATTAGATATTTTCCTCCTGGCCTTATCGCGGTTTGGTTATCAGAAAGTTGGCAAGGGATCAATTTATCATCGTCTAGGAGTAACAATTTTCCTATATGCCGGGCTTGAGCCATAAAACGGAAAGCGTTTCGTGCATCACCCAAACTATAGGATTTGTATGGTAGTGGTTTAATTGTTCCTTCCAAAAACATATTTATTATTTTTTCTAGGACTTTTCTAACCCTATCAGGTTTTTCTTTTATAATCTGAGAAAGATCTATGGGATGGTAAGATTTATTTTGATCAAAATATTTAAGATCAATAAAATCATTTTCCAACAATCCAATTTTCCCTATTTCTATAAAACGACCATAATCTGCTAGAACAGACATGGAGGCTTTCATGCCCTGAGAGGTTAATGTATTCAAGATAATATCAACCCCTTGCCCATTGGTCTTTTCCATTACCTCTTCCGCAAAATCTAATGTCCGGGAATCCATTACATTTTTAATACCAAGACTAACCAGGTATTCCCGTTTTTCGGAAGAACCTGCTGTTGCAAATATTTCCGCACCGATTTTATTAGCAAGTTGAATCGCGGCAAGTCCGACTCCTCCGGTGGCATTATGTATTAAAACTTTATCCCCAGATGATATTTCTCCTTTTTTATATAATCCCCAATAGGCAGTCAGAAATGCGATTGGGATTGTAATTATGTTCTCTATATTAGTTTCATTAGGAATTGGAACAATTAGATCTGTATTAGTATTAAGGATGTTTGCCATACAACCGGCCTTTATACCTACAACCAGATCTCCAATATTAATTGTGGTAACCAACGGTCCCTTCGCTATTACTTCCCCAACGTATTCCCATCCATATAGGGTATTTCCTGAGTTTTTTAACATTCCTAGAGCTGTTAAAATGTCTCTGAAGTTTAGAGCGGTGGCCCGAACCCGAATAGTAACTTCATTGGCTTCTAATTTAGAAGTCTGACAATTTCTAAAATGAAGGGTTTCAAGTGATCCAGTTTGATTTTGGAACAGCCGAAAATTACCAGATTTCGGCCTTGGGGTACTAAATTCTTTCAATGGGTATTTTTGTAATTTCAAACCAACTAATCTACGAGCAAATTTTTCTTTGTTACGGATAGCGATTTCTTGAGGAGCTTTATCCATCCCAAGGGAATTTACTAAATATTTTAGATCAGTAGAACCAGGTTTTTGCGGAAGGTCAATTAAAGAAAAATCTATTTCAGGGTGCTCTCTCATAAAAACCCTACTACTACCCCATATAGCGGTAGCATCCGGAGAAACAATATCGGTGGGAATTACTGAATTCGCTCCCAGAGTGCAAAAGTGAAGTGATATCGAGAGATTCAAATTTTTTAATACTGCCCGAATTACTCTAAAGCTTTCTTCCGCTAACTCAGTTTGGTTATCGATTTTTTCTTTTCCGGTCCAAATAGTAATGATACCTAATTCTTTGTTTTTCCCATTATCTGACGAAAGAATTTTGGAAATTTTGTTCTCATCCATCCGATTTGTCAAATCACAGATATTAATAAATTCTGCTGATTCGCCATTAATATTTAATATTTTAGCTAATTGAAAACCCAATTTCTGATTGGCTGTTAAAATATACCAATATTTTTTATTACCTCTTTCTATCTGAGGTTCTGGCAAAGGTTCTAAAATCCACTTCTCCTCATAAAATAAATCATCATTTTTATAATTAGTTTCCGAATCCGAATTATTACTTGTAGCCAGGGTTACACCCACGAAACTTATGAGTGAAGAACCTTCCTCGTCCACCAAAAAAACGTCGGCTAATTCTTTGCCACCAGCTGGATGTTCTCGTCTCTTAGCATAGACCAACATTACCTGTTTTGGACCAGGATATCTATGAAGCATAAAAGATTCGATAGCAACGGGTAAATATTGTTTATTTTGAGGACATATCAATATCAATAATTGAAAGCAAGAATCTAGTATTCCAAGATGAAATTTGTCCCCAACATCATTGGGGTCTTGAACTGACAGATCAGCTAAAATTTCTTTTTCAGAATAAATAATTTTTTTGATATGCCTAAATTGGGGGCCATAGTCGTATCCACGTTTATAGAGATCCTCATAAAATTTGTCTCCGGTTATATTACTTTGACACATCTTTCTTATCTTGCCTAGATCATTTTTGATATTTCTTATATCATGACCGGCCCGCTCAGCATACAAATTAGAAAGCCATGTTAAATTCCTCTGTATATCAGAACAAGGTTTGGATGCAATGACATATTTGTTATTTTTTCGCACCACTTGTATCTTTAATGTTTCGGGACGATTAAAAACAATGGGATTAACTATTTCTACATTATTAAAAATAACACCTAGTTCATTCTTAGGCAAAGTTTCCATGAGAAATTGAATCTGACCAGCTAATGGCATAATAGTTCGGCCTTTAATATTATGTTTCGAAAGTATAGGATGTGTCGTAAGGCTGATAGATCCTTCCCATAACCATGAATCTGGATCGACTGAAGATTCAAAACCTTTCCCAAGAAATTTGTTTGGCAAATTAATATTGGGTTGGCTGGTATGATTTTCCAGCCAGAATTTCTGTTTTTCCCATGGGTAAGCAACCATTGGGAACTTTACACTTGGATTGTTATATATCTGGGACCATTTTAAGTTAAGTCCGTTTACATGACATTTTGATGCAGATTCTAATAGAACTTTCCATTGATCATCATTGCGAAGCATTGATGGTAGGATTTCTCCTGATAAGTTAAAATGAGCTAGGTTCTCAACGATGGGGATAGATAGTACCGGCTGAGGCCCTATTTGAATAAAAACATAATTCATTTCTTTTGATAAATTTTTGAAAACTTTATTAAAGTAAACCGGTTCGCGAAGATTTGCCCACCAGTAGTCCGGGGTTAAATCCGTCCCTGTAACCTTATTTCCTGTGACTGTAGAATAAAAAGGCTTTTTGTTTTTGTTTAATGACAAACCATCTAGAGATTTTATAAAATCATTTTTAATAACATCCATCTGGTCACTATGATAAGCTATATTTGTATTCAAGCTTTTGTAAAAATAGTTCTTTTTAATAAGAATTTTCCGGATCTTTTCAATACTTGTTTTTGAGCCAGATAGTGTAACAGAAACAGAACTATTGATAGCTGCAATAGAAATATCATTAAACGGTTTGATTAACGGTTGGATCGCTTCCGTAGAAATTCCGACGGCCAGCATCTCACCCCTACCTACAAATTTTTTCTGTAGCCGGGTCCGCTCATAAATTATTTTTACAGCATCCTCAAGTTTCAAAATTCCAGCCTCATAGGCAGCCGAAATTTCGCCAACACTATGTCCGATTATAATCTCAGGTTTCACACCGATCTTTCGCCACCAATCGGCTATTGCATACTGTATCAGGAGATTACCTGCCTGAGCGGTCTCGATATCTGTAATCTGGGTTCCTCTATTCCCGTTCATTATGGCATCGATAATAGAGGGTGATCCCAGTTTGATAAAGAGATTATCAATTTTCTCCATCTTATTGCGAAAAGCAGGAACAGTTTTATACAGTCTATCTCCCATGCCATACCATTGAGGTCCCATTCCGGTAAAAATAAAAACTGGTATCAATCGCTTCCGATCACCACCTCCTATTTCTAATTTATCTGGATATTTTCCTTTCCCGAACGTCTCTAGTATATCCCCCAGCTCACTTTTCTTTTGAAATACAACTGCTAATCGGCTTTCCAGATGAGATCTCCTAAGAGCATGGGAGGATCCAATATCGTAAGAAGATATATTGGGAGACCTTTTGATCTGATCTGCTGTCAGCATTGCTTTTTGTCTAAGTGTTGTCGGATTACGGGAGGATAACATAAATATTTGAGAATTCTGAGAATCTATAGGATAGGAATTTTTTGTTTTGTAAAAATTATTATCGACCTGTAGTTTTTGAGAGTTTGGGAACTGATTGAAAACTAAACTTTCGGGATTCCTTGGCGGAGGTCCTAGAACGACATGTGCATTAGCTCCTCCAAAACCAAAAGAGTTTACCCCACCATAAACCCCATCCGGAAGGACTTTAGTTCTTCTTACTATTTTCAATCCTAATTTCCCAAATGGAATTTTGGGGTTGGGGTGATTAACATGAATTGAACGAGGAAGAAGTCCGTTTTTTAGTGCTAATGCTGCCTTGATAATACCTGCTACACCAGAGGCTGCTTCTGTATGACCTATATTAGTTTTAACTGATCCAATCAAACAACCTCCGGGACCAACTACTTTTCCTATAGCGCGGGCTTCTATTGGATCTCCCGTAGGGGTTCCAGTTCCATGCGCTTCTACAAAAAATATATCCTTAGGATTAATATTTCCTATCCGTAACGCGGTTTCAATTACCTTTTCTTGTGATTTCTGATTAGGGTATGTGAGGGTTTTTGTATACCCATCTTGATTGATAGCAGACCCATGAATAAGACTATAAATAAAATCCCCATCTACTAGGGCCTTTTTTAGGGATTTTAGAACTACTATCGCACCGCCATCACTTCTGCCATATCCTGTAGCATTCTTATCAAAAGCTTTGCATTTTCCATCTAAAGACAACATCTGAGCATGTTGAAACCCTTTTGAGGTCTGGGGATTTAGAATTAGATTGACCCCTCCAGCTAGCGCGGTATCAATAAGACCAGACCGAATATCCTGGCAAGCCAAATGGATTGCTGTCAACGACGAAGAGCAAGCAGTATCAACAGAAATACTTGGCCCTTTAAGATCCAGGAAATAAGATATACGGTTGGCGGCGATACTTAAAGCACCACCAGTGTTAGTATGACTACCTAGCCGATCGGGGATCAGATAACGTTGCAAATCCCAATATTCATCAAGATAGATTCCGGCATAGACACCAATATTTTTGCCCCTCAAAAGATTAGGAGGGCTACCTCCATCTTCTAGGGCTTCCCACGCTAATTCTAACAGAATCCGTTGTTGGGGATCAATAAAACGGGCTTCACGTGGGGATATTCCAAAGAAGGCGGCATCAAAATGTTCAATGTTATCAATAAAACCACCATAATTGGGAATATCATCAATTTCAGACCATAATGAACTAAGGCTTTTTCGGTTTGCTGGAATAGGACGGATTGCGTCTTTGCCAGCTACGATAAACTCCCAAAAGGTGTCTGTATCACAAATATTTCCGGGGAACCGGCAACTAATTCCTGTTATCGCTATAGGATCACTGGTCATGATTCTTGATCCTTCGAGCATAGTTCCAATTCTTATTTCCGTACTTGTTTTTTATAAGCCAAGCAACTTCTTTTTTTTCATTATTTTCTAAAGATGTTTTCTGACCATTTATGTCCATTTTTTTAAAGAATTTATTAATCAAACATTGACACAATTCATCAAAAGTAGGGACAGTATTCAATACCTCAGAAACGGTTATTGTTCGTGAATTTAATATTTGAGAAATTTCTTTTCGGCGTGCATAATCCCTATCGGGCATTAGTAGAGGTAATTTCCTATGGCCTGGACCAAGTAAAATAGAACCCTGCAGAAGCAAAGAATTTTTAGTTCTTCGTTGTGCACTACCAGCTATTTTCTTTCCATTTACGCTAATTTCGTTCTTTCCAATACCAGAAAAGCATACTGCCCTATTTCCACCGCCACACAGACCTCCATGGGCAAGTTCTCCAAAAACCCCAAAGGATCTCATCGTCGCAAGTAAAATATCATTAACTTTTTGGAAAATCACTCTCGAATATGGTTCAATGGTAGAATTGGAGATTGGGCCAACCAGACTATAAGTCAATTCTTGATCATGTAATACAATCCTACCACCGGTAATCCTTCTGACGATTGAGATACCATAACTTTCACATTTCCTTGGATCTATTTCTTCTTCTAAATTTTGTCCATATCCAAGCGATACTGCCGGAGGGTTCCATGAATATAACCGCAAGGTTAGCCTTTCATTACTTTGATTACTAGTATTTAATAATGCTTCATCAACGGCCATGTTATATGCTGGGGATGATGGAGGGTCAATAATTATTCGAAGCATAGTTAGTGAATCTACTTTGATTTAACGAGGTGAACTGCCGCCTGGGCAGCTTCCTGCTCAGCTGCTTTCTTACTACTCCCAACACCTTTGCTTAGTGCTTGTCCATCGATGTACAAATTTATTGTAAAAATCTTATTGTGTTCAGGACCTAATGCAGATTCTAAACGATATTCAGGCTGTCCTTTTCGTACTGCCTGAGTATATTCTAATAATTTGCTTTTATAATTTATAGGCTTTTCATTAAAATTAAATGTATCATTTGTGATATCTTGGAGTAGGTTTGAATATAGAAATTTCCGAACGGGCTTAATCCCCCCATCTAGATACATAGCACCTATTATCGCCTCGTATGCATCAGACAATATTGAAAGACGAGCTCTACCTCCGGACTTTTCTTCACTTTCACTCAGCAAGAGATAGCTACCGAGTTTCATGGCTTTAGCTTCGCGGGCAAGAGCGTTTCTATTAACCAAACTTGAACGCAATTGTGTAAGTTGTCCTTCACGGGAATTAGGATATTTATTGAAAATAAATTCACCAACAACTAGGTCCAATACCGCATCACCTAAGAATTCCATTCTTTCGTTTGAATTGACTCCAGAATGTTCATTTTTATAAACGTAGGAACGGTGCTTCAGTGCGGTGACTAAATTTTCAAAATTTTTAAATCGGTATTTAAGGTTTTTCTCAACTCGGGCGGCATTTATTTTTTCTATCTTTCTGAAGCTATTATCTCTTGTGTCTCTGCCTGATGGATTCTGACCATTTATGTCTTTAAAGAATCCTATTATTTTCTGGAGGATTGACAATTTAAGCCTTTTAAACTTTCAACCAGTAGACAACAGTTATATTACTCTAGATATTTTTTAACAACAAGCGATACATTATGTCCCCCGAAACCAAAAGAATTGGTCAAGGCTGCTCGAATTACTTTATCACGGCTTTTATTAGGAACATAGTCTAGATCACACTCTGGATCAGGTACCTCATAATTTATAGTTGGATGAACATGATCATTAGCTACCGATAATACGGTAGCAATAAATTCAACTCCACCTGACGCACCAAGCAGATGTCCAATAAGAGATTTCGTGGAACTAATTGATAAGTTTTGGGTGTGTTCTCCAAAAACATTTTTTATAGCAAGAGTTTCTATTTTATCATTTAAAGGGGTAGAGGTCCCATGGGCGTTAACATAATCGATTTCATCTAATTCAAGCCCTGCATTATTTAGAGCTAATCTCATAGCTCTTACTGCACCTTCACCAGATTCATGATGAAGTGTAAGGTGATAAGCATCCGCAGTAGCAGCATAACCAGCTAATTCACCATAAATTTTTGCGTTCCGCTTCTTAGCATGATTTAATGTTTCTAAAACCACCATTCCCGCACCTTCTCCAAGAACAAATCCATCCCTCCCTGAATCAAATGGCCGACTTGCCCGTTCTGGATCGTTATTTCTAGTAGACAAGGCTTTCATATTACTAAAACCAGCCACTGCCATAGGCGAAATACTTGCTTCGGTCCCTCCGGTAACCATGACGTCGGCATCCCCATATTGCAGAGTACGGAATGCATCCCCTATGCCATGTCCACCACTTGAACAAGCTGATACCGTTGTATAATTAGGACCTTTTAATCCATGAATCATCGAGATATGGCCAGGAGCCATGTCCGCTATCATCATTGGAATAAAAAATGGACTAACCCTACCGGGACCTTTGTTAATCAGGTTAGAATGCTGGTTCTCAAATGTCCATATCCCACCGACACCAGTCCCCATTATAACACCGATACGTTCTAGATTTTCATCGTTCAATTTGATGCCTGAATCTTCAATTGCCATCCCAGCTGCTATTACAGCATACTGAGCGTTGTCATCCATTCGTTTTAGTTCTTTTCGGTCCAAATATTCCGAAGGATCGAAATTTTTTAATTCCGCTCCTATTTTTACCGAGAATGAATCAACATCAAATTTTGTTATGGGACCTACACCACTTTTTCCCGCACAAAGGGCATTCCAGTAGGATTTTAAATTAAGACCCACCGGGCTAAGAACACCCATTCCTGTAATAACGACCCGTTCTACTGCCACAATACATCCCTCACGAAAAATTTACAGGTTTAATCTTCAAGAAAAATTAACCGTTTTTATTACTCTCAAGATAGTTTATCGCATCCTTAACAGTAACGATTTTTTCAGCTTCCTCATCTGGAATTTCCAGATCAAACTCTTCTTCAAGAGCCATTACTAATTCCACAGTATCCAGTGAATCAGCACCAAGATCATCAGTAAATGAAGCATTTTCTGTTACCTGCTCACTATCAACACCAAGTTGCTCAGCAATAATTTCCTTTACCCTATCTTCCACCTTTAACCTCCTATTTTAATTTTGTTTGGACTGCTTGTTCACTAACTATTCTAAGTTATTAATTTCCTAATTCAATTACATTCCCATCCCACCATCCACCTGTATCACTTCTCCTGTTATAAAAGAAGCATCATCCGACGCTAAGAAAGCAGCTACCCCTGCGATTTCATTTGGTTGGCCAGCCCGGGCCAGCGGGGTGGTTTTTACCAAAGTATCTAATACCTCAACCGGAAGATTTTCAGTCATAGGAGTCTCTATAAATCCTGGAGCAATTGCATTGACAGTCACTCCTCTACCTCCGATCTCCTTCGCCACTGATTTAGTAAATCCGATAACTCCAGCTTTAGAAGCCGCATAGTTAGCCTGGCCAGCATTCCCCGAAATCCCCACGACGGATGTAAGATTTATTATACGCCCCTTTCTTTGACGTGCCATAATCCGGAGTACGGCTTGGGTACACAAAAACACCCCACCTAGATTTACTCGAATTACATCCTCCCAGTCTTTTTGTTTCATCCTCATTAAAAGCGTATCTCGGACCGTCGCTGCGTTATTTACTAATATATCAATGGTTCCATTTTGATCTATGATAGCCCCAAATGTATCTTTTACACTGTCCGGATTTTCAATCTGAACAGCATATCCTTGAGCATGCCCACCGTTTTTTTTTATATTTTCAGCAAAACTTTGTGCTTTGTTTTCTTCTCGACTCAAAATAATAACACGGACCCCTTCAGCGGCAAAACGGCTAGATATTGCTGCACCGATACCCTGGGCACCACCAGTTATCACAGCAATTTTATCTCTTAATCCACGCATAAGTAATTTTTCTTTTATTGATCTCAGTTAAAATTAATTAACTAAGTTCTGTTCTTATTTTAGAAATATCTTCTAACGAATCACCTTTAAAAACTTTAATGTCACGATTAAAACGTTTCAAAAGCCCCCCAAGTACATTACCTGGGCCAACCTCAATCATGATATCGACACCAGCTTCAAATAAGGTCTGGATGGATTCTGCCCACCTTACCGGCGAAGTTAATTGTTTAATAAGCAATTTCCGGATATCATCGGGATTCTTAATAGCTTGGGCAGTAACGTTAGCAATTAAAGGGACGTTTGGCCTTGAGATCTTAGCATTTTCTATAGCTGCTCTTAATCCATCTTTAGCTTCCGCCATTAATTCCGAATGAAATGCCCCACTAACATTGAGACGAACTGTTCGTCTCGCCCCAATTTTTTGAGCGATTTCCATAGCACGTTCAACCGCTGGCACAGCACCAGCAATAACTGTTTGGTTAGGAGAATTAAAATTCGCTGATTGAACCGTTTCACCTTCTCTTGTCGATTCGTGACACAACTCATCAACTTGCGTGGGTGACAAGCCTATGACCGCTGCCATAGTGCCTGGATTCTTGTCGGCTGCCTCTTGCATTAATTTGCTACGTAAACAAACTAATTCTACTGCATCTAAAAATTTTAAAGATCCACAGGCCACCAAGGCGGAATACTCTCCTATACTGTGGCCGGCAACATATTCCGGCTTTATCCCGCTATCACTTAAAATTAAAGCAGATGCAACACTATGGACCAATATCGCTAATTGAGTATATTGAGTTTCTTTAAGTATTTCAGCAGGACCCTCAAAAGAAATTTTAGCAATATCGTAGCCAGAGATCTGTTGGGCTTGTTGGTACAACATACGCACTTCAGAATATTCGCTATACAGGTCCTGTCCCATACCAACATACTGGGATGCTTGACCTGGAAATAAAAATGAAATCCTGGGTTGGGTCATAGTTATTCACACCGAAATTAGATAGCCTCAACTTCTTGTACTTCCCTCCCTTGGTAGTATCCACAATGCGGACAAACCCGATGTGAGCGTTTTTTCTCTCCGCAATGTGCACATTCAATTAAGGTAGGTAGGGGAAGAACCCAGTGGGTTCGGCGTTTGCGACCCCGAGCTTTGGATATTCGTCGCTTTGGCAGGGCCATCTTTACTCCTCCTTCAAGGTAGTTAACAATGATTGCCAGCGTGGATCAATCTGCTGTTTTATACATGCACAAGAAGATTTATTTAGATTGTTCCCACATTTTGGGCAAAGCCCTTTACAATCGCTGTTGCACAAAGGTTTCATTGGCAAATTAAGATTAATAATTTCGGAAACTCGGTGACTCAGATCTATCGTTTTTACACCATAGTCTAATATTTCTAAGTCATCAGCTTCTGTTAATTTCTCTCCATCCGGTATTGCTCTATCAGTTTTTTCGAAGTAGGTAATTATCTCACTACTAATTTTTTCTTGTACCTTTTCTAGACACCGACAGCAACAAAAGTTCATCAATACAGAAATATCACCTTGGAGGACTATTGATTTCTCAGATACCATGAGGGAGCCATTTAACCTAACTGGTGACGCTAAATGACAATCATCATCCAAAACAAAAGCTTCTCCCAAGTTCCCCTCTAAAGAGACAGGATGCAAACCATCAGGTAATTTTTCTATAGAAAGTTCCATACCATTTTATGTTGTTCGGGATCCCTAAATTAAAGGTGGAATTCTAGAACCACTCCTCCTCAGACCTTAACTCAAGACACCACAACCAGTTAAAAGATTCCTATAATACCATTTTGGGCTATTATGTCAAGAAAAAATAAGCTTTTTAATTAATTGCTGTCTGTATCATATTAACAACGTCCACCGATCTATCTGCCACTGGAATTCCTGAATTGTTCAGAGCTTTCACTTTTTCCTCTGCCCCTCCCAGTCCTCCGGAAATAATTGCACCAGCATGTCCCATTCTTTTTCCAGGAGGTGCCGTTCTACCAGCAATAAAACCCACAACTGGTTTTTTCATTTTATTTTTTACAAATTCTGCCGCTTTTTCCTCATCTGAACCCCCTATCTCGCCAATCATAACTACGGCATGGGTTTCAGGATCTGCCTCAAATGCTTCAAGAGCGTCGATAAATCCGGTGCCAATGATCGGATCCCCACCGATACCTAAGCACGTAGATTGGCCAATATTTGCGGTTGTAAGCTGATGTACAATTTCATAAGTTAGAGTTCCACTTCTGGATACAACTCCCACGTGCCCGGGTTGGTGAATATGGCCGGGCATAATACCAACTTTTGTGATTCCTGGTGTAATTACGCCAGGACAATTAGGACCTAAAAGTCGGACATCCGAACCTTTTAGATAAGCTGATATTTTTGCCATTTCAAGTGCAGGTATTCCTTCTGTAATGCAGATAACGAGACCTACGCCACTATCGATAGCCTCGTAAATAGCATCTCCAGCAAAGGGAGGCCGGACGTAAATTATTGATGTATTTACTCCCTCACCTTCTACCGCTTCAATTAGTGTATTGTAGATTGGCAGACAATCAAACTTCTGACCTCCCTTCCCAGGAGTTACCCCAGCAACCACCTTGGTACCATATTCAACCATTTGCCGGGTATGAAATGATCCATCTCTACCCGTAATCCCTTGCACTGCAACCCGAGTGTTTTCATCAACCAGAATACTCATTTTGCTCCACCTCCAAGGCTAACGGCCATTTGAACAGCTTCTGCCATTGTATCAACCGCTACTAGACCGACTGATTTGAGAATTTCGCGACCTACCTCTTCATTTGTCCCAGTCAGACGAATTACAATTGGCAATGTCGGGGCCCCTTCATTACTAACTCCTATTCTATCGAGTGCAGTTACTATACCATTAGCAACGTCATCACACCGGGTAATACCACCAAAGATGTTAAAAAGAATAGCTTTTACCTTTTTATCAGCTGTTATAATTTTCATTGCCGCCACAACTTTATCAGGATTGGAACTGCCTCCTATATCTAGAAAATTAGCGGGCAATCCTCCATAGAATTTAACCAAATCCATCGTAGCCATAGCTAGTCCGGCGCCATTTACGATACATCCTATATCTCCATCTAATTTTACAAAACTTAAATCTGCCTCCCTTGCTTCAGCTTCAGTTGGTTCTTCAGATGCAGGATCACGCAGAGACTCAATCTCTGAATGTCTAAACAGTGCGTTATCATCTATGTTAACCTTCCCATCTAATGCCCAAACCTGCCCGTCCAAATCGGTAACTAGTGGATTAATTTCGACTAGAGACATGTCATTCAGGATAAACAGGTTATATAATTTAAGGAGTATTCCTGAAACCTGGTTCACAACAGACGACTCACTATATAACTTATATGCTAAGGCTCGGGCTTGATAAGGCTGAAGGCCTAAAAGAGGATCAACTCCAACTTTATATATTTTTTCTGGGGTTTCACGGGCGACCTCCTCAATATCGACACCTCCTGCAGGACTCACCATGACAACAGGTTGGCGGGTTTGTCTATCAAGAATTATTCCTACATAGCTTTCATGACTAATATTCACTGCCTCTGCAACTAGGACAGTTCGAACCGTTAAGTCATTGATACTCATGCCTATTATTTCATTTGCATGTTCAAAAGCTTCATCTGGATTATTGGCAAGTTTAATTCCACCCGCCTTTCCCCTGCCACCAGTATGAACTTGAGCCTTAACTACTACTTTGGTAGCAAATTCTTCTGCTATGTTCGATGCTCCCTGAGCTGTTTGTGCAATCTTTTCCCTTGGTATAGGAATCTCATTCTGGTTAAAAATTTGTTTCGCCTGATATTCATGTAAATTCAATTAAGCACTCCTTAAAATATAGGAAATAGTGTAATATTAGTGATTTCTACCTTTTGTCTTTTTGGTCAGTCGAAATCTGAGCTGTTATGGCATCAAAACTAGGCTTGAGAGCTGGGTATAAAGATTTAAAAATCTTATAATATCCTCTATATTTTTTTTCCGCCTGGGCGTTTGGTTCTGTAGTTGAGGTAATAGTAACTAATTGATCAGTAGCTTCCTCCACAGATCCATAAAATCCTGTACCAACAGCCGCAAGAATCGCAGCTCCAAATGCTGGCCCCTCATCCGCATTGACAGTAACGACTTCCGCGCCATAAATATCCGCTTGCATCTGACGCCAGAGAAAACTCCGAGCTCCTCCACCAATTGACCTTACCTGATCAATTGACACCCCAAGTTGTCTCATAATTTCTATAGAATCATTTAAAGCAAAAGTTACTCCTTCCATAACAGATCTTATCATATGTGAGCGTTCATGCCTAGCAGTCAAACCAACAAATCCACCACGAGCATTTGCATCCTTGTGGGGCGTCCGTTCCCCCATCAAGTAGGGAAGAAAAACTAACCCATCACTACCAATGTCAGCTCTTTCGGCCTGTGAAGTCATTATTTGATATGGATCAGCTCCAAGCATTTTTGCTGCACTATTTTCTACATGACC
>CAZQGS010000023.1:0-20697 GCA_964593235.1 uncultured Gemmatimonadota bacterium
TATGAGCGCCTTGAGAGACGGTTACATGATGCTGCCCAGGACCCCAATTATCGTATGCGTACTCTTACAACCGAACAAGCCCGAGTCCGAGACCATACGGAAATAGAAAATATCGAAAAAGGCGGTCCCATAGCGATGGCAGATCTTACTATAATTAATAATTCTACCCCTGAAGATATGAGCGATGAATTACTTGCCTATGTAGACGATATTATATCCGAGTAACTTCTCGGCCTTTGGAAGAGAGCCTGGTCCTTTTTAGAGAGGGATAGATATCGCTTTCCCTTCAGCCATACTCTGGTTTACGGCTTCGGTAAATTCCATATATTTAACGCCAATATCAAACGGAGTATGGGTTATTTTTTCTATTCCACGTATAGCGTTGACAAATTCTTGTTCTACTCTCCATTCAGCATGATCTTCAGGCCGAATCGTTATTTCATTAAGAGTGGTTTCACCGCGTTGTGCACCGTAGAGTTTTCCATCTTCCATACGGATAGTACCTTCACTTCCATAGATTGTTGCAGTATTTTCGTTAGCTAGTCCTTGGACAGTTGAGACTTTAAGGTATCCTTGAGCTCCACAAATTAGATCCATCAAGATGTCAATGTGTTCCGGGACCCTGATGGCTCGCATTACACCAGTATCATTATCCTTTCGCATTTTAGTGAAAGTTTTACCCTGGGCGAAAATTCTTAGAGGATCTCCAACCCATCGTCTCATGGCTTCGTACCAGATCCCCATGCTCATAATATTCATTCCACTTAGGTCATAATTGTTGCGCCAATGTATCGGAGAATCTTTGTCAATAAAATCGGATCCCGAGGCTCTGACTTCAACACTAAGAATGTCTCCGGTATATCCTTCCTTGATTAGGCGTTGAATTGTTTTGTCAGCCCACAAAGTCATAGGTGAAGGCACAATTTGAGCAATAAGGTCCGGATTACTCTGAGCAGCATCATGCATGAGTTGAGCTTCTTCAAGATTCATCGCCATACGAGCTTCACAAAGAATATGTTTCCCCGAGGCAAGAGCCGAAAGAGTAGTCGCACAATGCAAGTAAGGCCAGGTACCTACAACGATAGCGTCAGTATCATCTGCTTCAATCAGGTCTGCCCATGTCTTATAAGTAGTTGGTATACCAAATTGTTTAGCTATCCGTTGAGAGGATTCAGGAGATCGATTACACACACTAACTATTTCTACTCCTTCAATAGCTTGAAGTTCAGGTATATGTTTGGCGACTGTATTGGTGCCAGCACCAACTACCCCTACACGAATGGTGTCCATATATTACTCCTTATCTGGTCTAGTTAATAACTTGATTTTAAGAAGTTAGGTTATTTGGTTACGGATGATATCAGCAAGATTGTGTGCCATTTCTTCAAAACCTGCAGGGCCTGGATGCACTAGATCAGTTGTTAATCCAGTATTAGATCTTAACAGGCTATCTCCTCCAATATGAAAGAGCCTTGGTCGGTTTAGTTCCCGAACTTGTTCTGCAACTATAGAGCGGAAAACTTCTACTTTCTTGTTACCGATAAAATCATAAATACATGGGAATATGTCAATACAGAAGATCCATTGATTCGGATGTGCTTCTACAATAGTTGTTACAAAATATTGGACTGCACGACGAAATTGTTCTTCAGTAAATTTTTCTACTACATTGATCCCCATCTCGAGTGTAGCTATATCCCAATCAGATCTTTGGGCGATATAATCTGCCATTTCTGACTCCATATGGGCTCCACCTCCAAAGCCCAAGTTGAAAAGATCTGTACCCATTAGTTCTGCTGTTCGACATGGATAAGTTCCGGTTGGTCGAATAGTGGTGCTTCCATGAGTGATGGATGATCCGTAGGCTAAATATCGAGTATTTGGAGTCTGATCTGATCTAGGTTTTGAGGTGTCTCCTTCTATTTCTAGAAGTCTTATTGATGGTCGCCATGGTAAGACTATTCGGGTGAGTTCTGTGTCAAATCTAGCATTGGATGGAGTGACATTGCGCATCAACTTTTGAGAATCTGGATGCCCTACTTGGATACTTGTAGGAGTTGAGTCAATAGTATGAATTGTACTGAAGAAATCACCCTGAAATACCTCAACAAGGGCGGGGCCCTCAGGACTCTGAAGTGTGATAGTAACTTGTGGACCCTCAAGATTAAAACGGATTTCGCACCCTGTTGTCTGAAGAGCATTAATTTGTGCATTTTCATTTAGTCTGGTCCGGATATTGTTAGGAACACGCGAAAATATTTTGCCATCCCCATTAGGATTGATTAACAATTCTTCTACATTATGAAGTTCATTTTGAGCAAAAAACACTTTAGCCTCCGGAGATTAATTTGTCCGATCTACGATTACTATAATTTAAGCAGGCGGGCAGCATTACCACCGAGTGCCATCCGTTTCGCCTCAAGAGAGATCTGCGCAGTAATAATTTTACCGATCTGAGGCCTAGGATCCATTAGGGGCATGTCGGATCCATATAGAACCCGATCAGCTCCTCCTTTTTCTACAAGTTCTTCGATGACTCCCGGGGTGCGGTATGTCGAACAAGTTTCTAAGTATACATTCGGATATTTCTGTGCCGCAGCAATCGCTTCGGCACGTGCCTCGGGGACATTTCCTGAATGGCCGGAAACAAAATTAACATGGGGATATTGTGGAGCCAGTTCTTCAAAATAACGAGGCCGATTATTTTTAAAATGATCTGTATGAAAAATTATCGACAGTCCTCGTTCCTCGGCAAATTCATAAATCGGGTGCCAAGGCTCTTCGTTAAAAGGCCACGGGGTATATGGTGGGTAGAGCTTGATAGCAGGGAAGCCAAGCTTGTCTATGGCCCGCTCTAATTCCTGAATCATACGATCCGGCATGGTTGGAGAAACATAAGCAAAACCTACAAAACGGTCTGGATTTTGAGCTACAAATTTTGCTGTCAAATCATTCCCAGTGGTTCCATCAGGGTGGAATATATGGAATAGACATGCGACATCAATACCAACTGCATCCATGGCAGATAACATAATTTCGGGGTTATCAACCTCGGTCATCCCGTACCGTTCCCAACGGCCCACGTGACCATGAAAATCAATCACCTTTGTTCCGTCAATCATTATCCCTCCGGTGTAATCCAAGTAGCCGTTCTGTGTTGCCACCACAAATTAGAGCTAAATCTTCTTCACTGATCCGGGTATGGTGTAGGTAGAATAATATCGGTCCCATAGCGTACCGTGGATACCAAGAGCCATAGATGAACCGTTCAGCACCAAACTCATCTACAAGATCTTCCACTGCCCCGATCGGTTCGTATCTGCTGAGCTCCAAGACCGTGTTAGAATTGGCCAGTAGTAAATTGCGGACAGCAAGATTATGTGTGTAATGTGCGCCGATAAGTACAGTTTGAATTGTTGGATAGCTATTTAAGGTTATAGCAAGGTCATTAAGATCTACATCCACTAGAGGTATCCATAGAGGAATTTCTACTTCTGACAAAAAAGACAGTAGATTATCAAAACCCCATGGCCGGAAAGGAAGATTGCCATGGGTATTATGCAACCTGACAGAACTGGCTTTACCTTGGGCATACAGATCTTCGATTTGTTTTATTGAAACTTCTACTGGCATAACAGCCCATTGAGGAATTAATCGCCCATCCTTATCAAGCCAGTTTGCTAGCATGGTATTGCCATCCGTCGGACTAATATGTTCCCCTTGGGCATGATAAATCACTGCACGTTGTACACCAAAAATATCCATTTCGGCTAGTAATTCGGTCGGGGTTTGGCACGGAGAAGGGCCCGTATTATGATTGCCTACGCATATATTGGCATCAATAACGGGGACACGAGGTGAAAATGTTAATGAGGACATATTAAACCGGTTTAGTTAGATTTAGTAAAAATTTTAATGAAAAAAAGAATTCCCTTTGTTTAAATAAAAACTAGTCAGTAAACAAGAACTTTATTTTAATTATGCTATATTTTTATCCATCCCGGGGTAAATGCCAAAGTCTTGCTCAAATTTTGTCCAGAGTTCAGATGGAATACTTTCCGTTGCAGCTTCATAGGCATCGCGGATCTGCTGAACATTTGCTGGACCGACCATGACAATACTATTAACTGGTGCTGCCATACAAAATTGTACTGCCAGGTGACGGATATTTATACCATTTTTTTGGCACCATGTCCAAATTTTATGAGCAGAAGGTTCACACCCGGGGTGCATGTTACGCTCTCGCTTGTTATCAGGTTCCAATCCAGTGAGGAGTCCCATGCCTTGCACACTGGCAAGAATAATCCCTGTTTGATGGCTCCTTGCTGAAGGGAAGATAGTAGAAGCAGCCGATTGATTTATCAACGTATAGTCTAAGAAGGTCAGAGATAAGTCGTTAATACCTTTTTCAATTAACTCTACATGCCAATTATGTGGTCGAGCTCCCAGCCCAATATTTCTTACTACCCCCTGAGCTTTTAGTTTTATTAGAGTGTCAAATACAGCATCTTTACGTAATGTGACTTCAATATCTGGTGGATCATGCACCAAGACTGAGTCGAGATAATCAGTTTTGAGAGAGCGGAGACTTTGCTCTAAACTCCACTTCGTAGTTTCCCCAGAAAAGTCTTTACTTCGTTTAGGATGGGTGCCAATTTTAGCTTGAAGATAATACGAAGATCGGGGAACTCCTGATAAAGCCTCTCCCCACTTTTCCTCATTGTGGCCAGGATAAGTGTCAAAAAAATTAATTCCAAGATCTAGAGCAGTTTGTATACCAGCGATCGCATCTGGACTTTCATGCAGGAATGCCGCTCCCATCGCTAATGCTGCTGGGCGCATACCAGTACGTCCTAAAATTCGAGTAGGTAACTTTTTCACTTTGTGGGTCCATTCAAATTGGCTTCTATTTTAAATTTAATAGTAGGTTCTATATTTTAAAGTCATCTTCTTAGGATTCTGTTTCATCGTCTTCTATGTAATTCCTTTGGAAGCCTAACTTTTATGGTTCATAGATTCGTGTATAACTCCCAATTGAATGAGATGATTAATCTCATCTTCGGTATAGCCACATTCCGCTAGTATTTGACGAGAGTGTTCCCCTTGGGTAGGAGGTGGAAGAGGCACGATGTCATCAGACTGGGACATTCGATATGGTGGCTTAATTTGGTGGCTTTCTGTATGATCTGATGCAAAAAGACTATAAAAGGGCTTTCGATACTTTATATAAGGATCTTCCTTTAATTCGTCAAGATCGTAAATAGGGGCAAATGGAACATCGGCCTGAGAAAGAAGGATGTTCCATTCTTCACATGAATTGGTAGCAAAAATATTCTTGAGTTTCTCACGTATCATTGCGTCATCCTCAAGACGTTTTCTAAGGGGCCAATTTTTCCTACTATCTAGACCTAAAATATCGCATAGTTGTATCCAAAAATGATCTTCATGGACGATACCAATGCTAATAAATTTACTGTCTGAAGTTTTAAAAATACCATAATGAGGGATATTTTCAAGAATTGGTTGTTCGTTTATATGAGAGCCATTAAATACACTAGCGAAATCGAGGGACATCCAAGACAGAATACAGTCAGTCATAGAAAGGTCGATATAGTTGCCTTTGCCTCTGGAGGCCCTGTCAATTAAGGCTGCTGAGATAGCTAGCGCTGCGTACAAACCGGATGATAAATCAGAAATCAGTATGGGGGGCACCATTGGAGGATTAGATCTTCCAAGCATGCCACCAATAGCAAGATAATTAATATCGTGACCTGGTCGGGTTTTATAAGGTCCTTTCTGGCCATAGCCAGAAATTGAACAGTACACAAGTTTTGAATTCAGGGTTTTAGCAGATTTGTAGTCAATTCCAAGGCGTTTAGAAACTCCTGGTCTAAATCCTTCAAGCACAACATCAGCTTTAGTAATTAGCTGATTTATTAACTTTTTCCCCTGGTCTGTTTTTAGATCGATAACAATATCACGCTTACCACGATTTATGCTCGCGAATTCTGAAGGGAAACGACGTAAAGGATCACCTTTAGGTGGTTCAACCTTTATTATCTTGGCTCCCAGGTCTGAAAGCAGCATCGAACAATATGGACCTGGCAAATTAGTAGTGAGATCTAAAACTAAGTATTCTGATAATGCAGTAATCATAGAATGTCAGATTGTTCTTTCAGAAATCGTCCAGCAAACTATTTGCTGTTTTATAGCGAGGTTGCCCGGGGTGGTCATTGGTCTCCCTACGATATCTACAGGAAAATTAGGAAGTGGTACAATTAGGGTATTCAATAGCTATTTAAAAAATGTAAGGAGAATTAATCCATTAGTAACCCACCATTAACATCAAGAATTTCACCCGTAATATGCTTTGATCGGCTAGATGCCAAAAATAGTACAGCTTCAGCAACATCTCTGGGGTTGCCTTTGCTTCCCAGGGGAATTGTTTCTATAAATGATGGTTTGTGATGGGCTGTTAATTGTGTTTCTATGATTCCCGGGGCAATACCATTGACTCTCACTTGGTAAGGTGCTAATTCTCTAGCAAGTGATTTAGTCAGGCATTCAAGGCCAGCTTTTGAGACGGAATAAGGTCCACCTGAAGCAATCCCTCCTGTTTTACCGGCGACAGAAACAATATTGATAATTGTTCCTTTTCTTTGAGCTTTCATTATAGGGAGTAGTTCTTTTGATAAAAGAAAAGGTCCCTTTAAATTTACGGCCATAACTTGATCCCACTCTTCTTCTGTACATTCCTCAATAGATCTAAAAAGCCCCAATCCTGCATTATTGATGAGGATATCGATATGATTATATTTTTGGCGAACTAGGTCTACTAGATGCTTAATTTCAGTTCCGTTTGATATGTCAGTTTTTGTAGCTTCAGCTTTAAAACCTTCATGAGTTAGTTCTGATACTGTTTGTCGTGCGTTTAATATGTCTATATCAACTACTATAACTGATGCCCCTTCTTCGGCTAGTATTTTGCAAATCGCTTGGCCAATACCTTGCCCCCCGCCAGTTACTATTGCGATTTTTCCTGTAAGAATCATGCTAGGACTCTTTCTGTAAACAAATTCAGAAATTTATGGACGTCGAGACCTATGCTTACTCTAGCATTCTTATTGGCCCCAGGATAGCATCGTAAATTGGAAACAGTCATTCCAGTAGTAAAGTTCCCAGTAGTTTCGACATCGACTCTGGCAGGAACCAGTGTCACCAAATCTTCTTGAATTGCTACAGCGACAGCCAGAGGATCGTGAAGGAAGCACCCGTTAATCCCTTTCCCCTGGCGGTGAAAATCGACATATTTTGATGTACTATGATACACAAATTTCGCTTGGGCGCCTCCCTGTGAGGCATATTTCTGTATGATTTCCGCATCGAGTAGGGCCTGCCTAGTAACATCAAGAGGAACGAAAAGTAAAGGAATTCCAGAATCACAGACTATCTGGGCTGCTTCTGGGTCAGCATGAATATTAAATTCAGCAACATTCGATACATTCCCTCCTGTTTCAAATGCTCCTCCCATTATAATTATTTCTCGGATTTGACACATATTTTGAGGGTTCTTGATAATTGCTTTGGCAATATTGGTTAGAGGGCCTACCGCAATCAAAGTTAGATCTTTCTTATATTGAGAGGTATGGTGCAGAATTAAATCTACTGCATGAATAGGGCTTATGGTGTATAAGGAGTCCGGATAAGTTCTAGAACCATCTGGGTTTAACAAGAGAGTAGCTTCACCTAGACCATCACTACCATGTATATCGCCAGAGAAGTTCAATTTGCGTACTAGTGGATGAGCTTCGCCCGAAGCTACCTCAGGTAATGTCTTTAGTCCCAGGACCTCTAGAGTTATAAGAATGTTACGCATGCAGTGGCGAAGCGGAGTATTTCCACCAACTCCTGTAATAGCTTCGACTCTTAGTTCTGGAGATCGCAAAGCAAGTAGGATAGCTAGGGCATCGTCTACCCCAGTATCAGTATCTAGGATGACACGTCTAGGCATCCGGAAAGCTCCATAGTTTAAAATTTAGTTAGCTAGTCTGCCGGTTCGCGTAAAATAGGGTAGTGTTTTGAAGTTTTTAAAACATCATCAAAAAATGCCCAGTTTGCTAAACCGTCGTCAGATTGGGGTTCTAGTAAATAAAATATAAGCCTGCCTAGTTTCTGATCAACCGGTACCACAAGTGTCCCAGGTTCCAGTACTGCAATGACCGGTTCATATTTCCCTTCAAGAGACTGTTCCCGTCTACCTTGGAATATACTAGTTGATACCTTAGTGGAATCTATTCTAAATTTTTCCAGTTGAAGTTCTCGTGGACCGGTAAGTTCTTCAAACCATACGCCGTGAGCACGGAGACGATCAATAACAGTCGTTAATGTTGGTGGTACAAAATAGGTGCGAGGCGCTTGAACCGTTTCAACTGGTTTAAACTCCCCATATTCATACATCAAGGTAGGTTTGGCCAAGTCCTCTCTTAAATGGATTTTTTCACCACTATAAGGGTTATATGTCTCTATAACATCACCCAGTAGAATTTCAACGGGTTTTGAGGATTTCATTAATTGAGATTTTATGGCTAAACTTTTTCCTACCACACTTGTCAGGTCTACTTTTTCTAGCAAGTGACGGATCGAGGTAGAATTGTGGTGGATGTAGTTAAGGTTTTCTTTGACAAAAGCCAGAGTAGCTAATATGCGCTCTTCGAATGATGCATAGGAATATGCTTCGCTGAGGATTCCAATTCGGTTTCTGAGGCCTAAGTAATTGTTACTAAATCGAGGCCTGTGATCAAAAGTATACCAACCATAATTCCGGTTAGAACCAGATCTTGGAATGTTCCCATAGTAATAAAAGTCCCAACCATATTTTGTTCGGATCGTTTTAGTTATTTCTGGCAACCACGATCTCCGTAGCAGTTTAATTATCGATTGAGAAGTATTAGGATTAAGTGGTGGAGAGTAGGTTAGATGGTATCCGTGTTTTGTACCGTTGGTCGTATGAAGATCAATCATTACGTGAGGATCATATTTATTAATTAGACTAACGAGTGACCGAGCCTCAGGGGAGTCCAGTTTTATATGGTCTCGGTTGAGATCTAGGCCCTGAGCGTTAGCTCGCTGTCCCATTCCACCGATTGGACCATGTTGACGAGGTCTATTATATAGACTGATCTTTTCATTCCCGTCAGCGTTGTATATAGGAACTATCAAAAGAACTAATGAGTCGGACCAGCTAGAGTGAGCTCCAGAAGCTAACTCACGAATCAGCATAAGGAGAGCTTCTTTACCGGCAACCTCACCAGCATGGATATTAGCCTGAATTAAGACCCGTGTTTTTTTTGCTTGAGTAACTTCTTCAGGAGTGGCATCCCATAGTTCCCCAAAGACCAGAAGAGGTAGCTTTCTTCCTTCTGTTGTATAGCCAAATTCAGTTAGATGGAGTTGGTCAGACAAGAGCACAGAAGTTTGAAGAAATGAAAGGACCTCATGGTATCTTGTGGTTTCTTCAAAATAAGAACTCTCTGCTCTAGTTTTAAGTTCAGAAAAGTCATAATCTTGAGCAGAAGCTAGAGGATTAGTTATACAATATATATATATTACAAATATAAACCGATACATGAATTAAGAAACCGTTGTTAAAACTACCTGTTGTTTTATGTTTGGGAAAGGATTGTACTTGTTAATAACTTTAGTGCACCTCAAAAAACTCAATTACTTCTCCACTCGGTCCCTTAAAGAAAGCTAGAGTTACATCTAAGCCACCAAGGTCCATAGTTTTAGGTTCGACTGTAATTTCATAACCATGCTTACGAACGTGTTCAGTAGCAGCCCGGGTATCACTTGTTTTTAACGCGATGTGGGTGACTGGGTCGTTAGGAATTGGGTCATCCACATGAGGAGAATCAGCCGTGGGCTGAAACAACTCGATATGGCTGCCATCTCCAGTATTAAGGAGAATAATTTTACGTTCTTTCGTGCCAAATTCAGCTATAATTTTCATCCCAAGAACATTTTGGTATAACTTAATTGAAGCATCCCAATTTCTTGACTGAATAGCCACGTGGTGCGTCCCACATCCTGGAATAACCTGATTTTCTGATTCCTCTGACATAATTGGTGATCTCCATACGTATTTATAGAAATTTTAGATTCTGTCCGTTTGGCCAGATGAATTAAGAGCCCTGGCACTTACTCCCAATACCCCAAGAAACCCTTCAGAGTCTTTGTGGTCAAAATCTCCTACCCCTTCCATAGAGGCCGTAGTTTCAGAATAAAGAGAGTTTGGGACGTCTTTCGCAGATACAAAAGCCACATTCCCTTTGTATAGTTAAACAGTTATTGTTCGAGTAGCACGTGTGTTAAAAATTTCTACGGAAGAAGGTAGTGCTTGAGTTGATGTATCGTACCAATATCCCTGGTATATCTGTTCAGCTATTACAACTGATAATTGATCAAATGTACGACGGGCTCTTCTGTCAAGAATGAGTTGAAGCAGGTATTCATAACACTTGCCGAGTAGGGACAAAGCCGGAGCTTCATAAACCCCTCTACTTTTGATCCCTACAAAACGATTTTCGACTGTATGGATACCGATCCCAATACCATTCCTACCACCGATAAGATTAGCCAGTTCAATTGCTGCTAGGGGGGCCACTTTATCTTCATTTATCTTTACCGGTATTCCTTTGACAAAACGAACTGTGAAATTCTCTGGTTTGTCTGGAGCTTGAACTGGATGAACCCCCATCCCAGGTGTGATAAATCCAGCAGGAGTTTCTATAGACTCAAGTTGTCCAGCCTCGTGAGTTAGCCCAAGTATATTAGCATCAGTAGAATATGGTTTTTCATGAGAAGCCTGAATCGGGAGATTACTGTTTTGGCAGAAATCTATCATTTCTTTTCTCCCCGGAAATTGATTTAAAAATTCCGGGTCTCGCCACGGTGCGTAGACTTCAATAGATGGATCAATCATATTTGTGACAAGTTGAAACCTAACCTGGTCGTTACCCCTGCCGGTTGCCCCGTGAGAAAGAATATCAATTCCACGTTTTTTAAGTTCGGGAAGAATCATTCGTACCGTGATATGCCTCGCTATTCCTGTAGTATTCCAATAGTTTCCTTCATACATCGCCTGACTCTGAATTAGTTCTACTCCTGCTTTTGCTAATTGGTTTTTTGCATCCACGATTACTACGTCTTTAGCTCCGCAACGGATCATTCGTTCAGCCACATAGTCCATACGTTCTTCATCAGGTTGCCCAAGATCAGCTGTAACACAGAAAACCTCGACGTCATGATCTGCAAGCCAGCGAGTTACAGTGCAACTATCAAGTCCTCCCGATACTGCAGCACCTACTGTTCGTCCTTTGAGACTACTTAGATTCATTTCTTTTGAAACTCCAATTCATTTGTAGATGAGTTGACATTCCCCAATAATATGCAGATTAATGAATAAGAAGAATGCAAAAAGTAATGTAATAAATTTCTAAAAGTCAAGCAGGTTATAGAGTCACAGTTATGCATTCCTAAGGCTTAATCAGAGCTTGATTGGTTACACAAAACAATATTTTAATATTGTTTAAGACCGAGATGATTTGACAGATCATCGAAACTAGGGCATTTTGTTCGTTTCATTGAAGACTAACCTCCATACCTTAATAACATGGGGTTGGTATGATTAGAAAAAGTACAAGTGGATTTCCTCTAGAGAGATTACAAAAATGTCGATCAGTATAATCGTCCCGCAACTAGGTAAAGGCACCGTTGAAGCAACAATTGTTAAGTGGTTAAAGCAGAAAGGTGAAATGGTTTTAACGGGGGAGCCACTTCTGGAGTTGGAAACCGATAAAATTAATCTAGAAATTAATGCTATCAGACCCGGGCTACTTGTACATATCGAATGCCCGGATGGCAAGACCGTTCGCCCTGGTGAAGTGGTGGGAATATTGGAATATGAATCTCAAGTTGATTCCAAATTTACTCCTGTTGCTCGGCGAATTGCTGAAGAAAAAGGTCTTGATCTTTCAAGTCTTTCAGGGACTGGTATCGGGGGAAGAATTCGTAAGGAAGATGTACAAAAGGCGATTTTGTTAACCTCTCATAATGCTGAACCACGGACCTCTGATAATATCAGCGAAATTACTCCGTTAGGAAGTAAATCAAAAATAAAACTTGAGAATTCAGAACCTGTTGTTGCAGAAGACAAAACAACGAGTCAAGGAATTCTTGCTAAACTCATAACTGAGATACATCAAACGGGTACTGTTTCAACTACCTTTAATGAGATTGATATGAGTACAGCTATGATGTTACGCCGGAAAAATAGAAAGTTAGAAAATTTTAACAACGATAAACTATTAGATTTAATCTCTTTTTTTGTAAAGGCCGTCGTAGGAGCTTTGGAAGAATTCCCAAATTTAAATTCGGAAATTAGAGATGGTAATATTTTAAAGAAAAAAGACTATGATATCGGGATCTCTATTGGGGGTAAGAATAAGGATATTAGATTAGTTCTTCAGAATGCTGCTCAGATGTCCTTTGCAAAAATTGATAGGAAACTAAGGGACTATTCTATGCCTGAGACGAAATCATTTTCTCCTACAGAAATAGATAAAGGAAGTTTTGGGATTACAGATATGAGAGAATATGGTTCGATTCTTAGTACTCCCTTGTTGAGTCCCTCTCATGTTGGTATATTAGGTTTAAATCAGGTTGATGAGAGACCCGTTGTGATAAATGGAGAAGTAGTGATAAAGCCGATGATGTATACGGCCCTAAGTTACGATAGTAGGGTGATAGAAGTCAGAGAAGCTGTCCAGTTTCTTAAACGAGTAAAATCAATGGTTGAAATTCCAACAGGCTTATTACTTGAAGTTTGATAATGTCGTTAGGAACATTTCTAGCTAATTAAGGAGAACTATTATGACGTGGTGGGTTTGGGTCATTGTAGGGGTATTCCTCTGCGTTGCAGAAATAGCCACACCGGGGGCTTTTTATCTGTTGTTCTTCGGCATTTCGGCTCTCCTGGTGGGGTTTCTCGCTTGGAGTAATTTAGTAGATACTACTTGGATTCAGATCCTTCTTTTCTCAATAATTTCAATAATTTCTCTCATAGTTTTTCGTCGATGGCTTAATGAAAAGTTAAATTTGAAAGAAGTTGGTGGGCAAATTCATACTATTGAGGGTGAAATAGGGACGGCAATGGAATCTATTCCTTCTGGTGGTTCGGGGAAGGTCGAAGTTCGAGGTTCAAATTGGAATGCTGTCAACCAAAGTGATGGGGAAATTGAGCAGGGACAGAAATGTATTATTGAACAAGTTAAAGGTGTTTCACTATGGGTAAAGGGCGCGTAATTTAACCCAGATGGTTACTATCTCTTAACCATCTCGCTGCGTTCTGGAAGGAATAATTTAATGGATAGCCTATTAGTCACTGTAGTTGTAGCTATTGCCGTAATTATTTTCCTAAGAAACCTGATTATTGTGGTCCCGCAACAAGAGGCTCGTGTTATTGAACGTCTTGGGAAATATAACCGGACATTAGGGGCAGGTTTCTACATTTTGATGCCGTTTATAGATCGAGTGAGTTATCGACATACTTTAAAAGAACAATCTATTGATATTCCAGAACAACTTTGTATCACAAGAGATAATGTTCAAGTTGGCGTAGATGGGGTTCTTTATTTGCAGATATTAGATGCAGAAAGAGCTTCTTATGGTATAGGCGACTACGAAATGGCTATCATTCAGTTGGCTCAGACAACTTTGAGAAGTGAAGTTGGCAAAATAGATTTGGATAAAACGTTCGAAGAAAGGTCGGCTATCAATTTTGCTGTGGTAAGTGAATTAGACAAGGCGTCAGATCCATGGGGTGTGAAAGTTCTCCGGTACGAGATTAAAAATATAAATCCGCCTAGGGATGTTTTAGAGGCCATGGAAAAACAGATGCGTGCTGAAAGAGAAAAGCGAGCAGCTATCCTTAATTCAGAAGGTATGCGAGATTCTAATATTAACCAAGCGGAGGGTGAAAAACAAAAGGTTATTAAGGAGTCAGAAGCCAAAAAACAGCAACAAATCAATGAGGCTGAAGGAGAAGCTCAAGCTATATTGACAGTCGCTAATGCAACTGCGGAAGGTGTTAAGGCAATTGCTGGAGCTATCCAAACAGACGGTGGGGATCAGGCTGTACAATTAAGGGTAGCTGAGCAATATATTGATACATTTGGAAACCTTGCTCAAAAAGGAAACAGCCTAATAATACCTTCAAATCTAAGTGATGTTAGTTCGATTATAGCGTCCGCTATGTCAGTAATAAAGCACGATCGTATAGCGGATGAAGGGTCAAATAAATAACCATAAATTTTTAGTATATAATGCCAAAACCTATAAAGATGGAGTGCCCCTAATATATGAGTAAAAGGCCTCAAATCGCGGCAGTCACTACTATATATCATCCTTATGCCCATACACAGCATATAGTTGATCGTTTTTTGGAGGGATATGGGTGGGCTGGTGAGCACCACTATCCCCCTATGGATTTGGTATCGTTATATGTTGATCAAACTAAGGAAAATGATCTTAGCAGAGATAGGATGGCTAGATTCCCACAACTTAAAATATATTCAACCGTACGGGACGCACTTACCTTTGGAGGAGATTCATTAAAAGTAGATGGTATCCTCCTGGTCGGAGAGCACGGAGAATACCCAACAAATGAAAAAGGCCAACGGCTTTATCCTCGGTACGAATTGTTCCTAGAAATTGTTAAGACCTTTAAAAATACAGGCCGTTCAGTTCCTATATTTAATGACAAACATTTGTCATGGAACTGGGAATGGTCAAAAGAAATGTATGATACATCTAAGGATTTAGGCTTTGCTTTTATGGCTGGTTCAAGTTTACCAGTGACATGGAGGACACCTTCTATTGATATGCCATTGGGCGCTGAAATTCAGGAAGCAGTTTGTGTTGCCTATGGTGGTGTCGATAGTTATGATTTTCATGCTCTAGAAACACTCCAAAGTATGGTTGAAAGACGCTTAGGGGGTGAAAAAGGGGTCGATTGGTTACACGCACGGCGGGGTGATGCATTTTGGCAAGCCCACCACGAAAAAATCTGGTCGCATGAACTTTTTGAAGCCGCTCTTTGCCGTAGTCATACTTTGACACCATCCCGTGCTGGGTTCAATAATATTTTTCCGAATATTGACGAAATGAAGCAGCTCGTTTCAGATCCTATTGCGTATACGTACCAACACAAAGATGGGGTCAAGTGTACTATGATATTATTGAATGGATTAGTAGAAGACTTTAACTTTGCAGCACAGTTGGCTGGATGCAAAGAGCCATTGTCTACACAGATGTACCTTCCAATGCCACCTCAACGTACTACCTTAGCCAATTTTTTCTCGCCCCAGGTTAATAATGTGGAGGAAATGTTCCTATCTGGTAAAGCCACTTACCCTATCGAACGGACATTGTTGACGTCTGGTCTAACCGCCGCTGGGGTAGAAAGTCTTCATAAGGGGCAAATTAGAATAGAAACCCCACATCTCAATGTAGTATATCCGGCACCTGAGGAATCCACTTTCTGGAGATATTAAAACTATGCCGAGACGTCTTGCTGTTATTAGTTCAATTTATAAATATTTGTCTCACACCCAGCATTTTGTAGATCGTTTCTTAGTTGGGTATCCAAGATCTGGTCGATGGCACAGGCCGGATGTTGAGATCGTTTCTCTTTATGTGGATCAACAGCCCGAAGGAGACCAGAGTATCGATCGGGCTCGTGAGTTTAATTTCGAAGTTTACCCAACTATTGCCGAAGCGCTCCGATGTGGTGGAGATTCACTAGCAGTAGATGGAATTTTAATAATCTGTGAACATGGCGAATATCCGGATAATGAAAAGGGTCAGAAACTGTATCCTCGTTACGAGATGTTTAAATCGTGTATCAAAGTATTTGAGCAAGATGGTGCCTCGGTACCAATATATAACGACAAAAATTTATCGTACAGTTTCGAAAAGGGACAGGAAATGGTTTCAGATTCTAAGCGTTTAAATTTTCCAATATTAGCCGGTTCAAGTCTGCCAGTTACCTGGCGATTACCTGATCTAGAACTTCCACATGGATGCCAGATTGAGGATGCCCTTATGATTGGTGTAGGAGGATCTGATGCGATGGATTACCATGCCCTGGAAGCTATGCAATGTATGATAGAGCGTCGTAAAGGTGGAGAAACTGGTGTAAAGGCAGTTCAAATGGTTTTGGGTGATCAGGTGTGGAAGGCTGGTGAGAGTGGACGTTATTCGAAAAAATTGCTTGAATCTGCCCTGTCTCGTAGTGATAGTCCTAAAGGATTGCCAGAGCAAGATGGGCGGACCCAAAACCTGCTTGCAACGGGTGAGTTATATAAACTCGTAGAGGCTCCTGTGGCCTATTTCATTGAACATTTAGATGGACTTAAGACAACATTGTTAATGTTAAATGGAGCTATTGGGGATTACTGTTTTGCGGCTCGTATCAAGGATAACCCAAAATTGCAATCCACCCAATTTTTTCTCCCACCTACCCCTCCAGTAACATACTCAGCTTGTTTGGTGACAAAGATTGATGAGATGTTTCAAACAGGTATTTCACCCATACCGGTAGAGCGAACTTTAACTGTTTGTGGAATCCTTGATTACTGTCTTACGTCAAAAAAAGCTGGGGGGATCCGAATCGAAACCCCCGATTTACGGGTTCAGTATAGTGCTCCATCTAAAGAGCAACACTGTGGTTCTGCCCAAGAAGGATATATTCTTAAACAGAATGAATAAGTTAGTTAGTGTTCGAGCAGAGTTTATAGAAAAAGGAACTTTATTTTCTTAAGAAAAAGGTTACATTATTCGGATTGAGGTGGCCGGTATCCGGCGGGCATTTCGGTACTGTCACCAAAGAAAAATTCTTCTAAGTGCTTGTCGTATACTTCTTGTCCTTCAGTGGTAGCAAGATTTAGCCTGTATTCATTAATCACCATGACTGAGTGATTAATCCACATCTGCCAGGCCTGTTTTGATATATTATCATAGATACGTTGGCCAATATCATTGGAAAAAGGTACAAAATCTAAACCTTCTAACTCCTCGTTGAGTTTTGTACAGTGGACTGTACGAGCCATACGGTGCCTCCTAATTAGACTTACAAATTAATATTATCTGGTTTTAACAAATTGATTGTGCATTTATATAGCACTATGGTGGTTTTTTGTCAAGTACATGAAACATGAATTCATTTTCCAATTTATAATAGTAATAACCCATGCGAAGGAAACCAACATGAACCTGGAAGATCTCCGTAGGGAATACACTTTTGAAGGTCTTAATGAAAGTGAGGTGGCTGATGACCCATACGTTCAGTTTGATGTATGGTTCCAAGCAGCTATTGACTCAAAAATTGAACTTCCTGATGTAATGACCTTAGCAACTGCTTCAAAAACAGGAACTCCTTCAGCACGAATAGTTGTTCTACGCGGATTAGATAAAGATGGATTTGTTTTTTATACCGATTATGGAAGTAACAAAAGCCATGATTTGTTCGAGAATCCCCAAGCCTCTCTTGTCTTTTTCTGGCGTGAATTAGGTCGCCAGGTTCGGATATCTGGTGCAGTAATGAAAGTTGAACGTAGCAAATCTATAGCCTATTTTAATTCAAGACCGTTAGAAAGCCGTCTTGCCGCGGTTGCCTCTAACCAGAGTGAAATTATTAGTAATAGAAAATTACTAGAAGATCGGTATAGTGAAATTGAACAAGAGGTAAAAAAGGACTCTATTAAGTGTCCGGGGAATTGGGGTGGTTTCCGGGTCGTTCCAGCAGAATTCGAATTTTGGCAAGGGCGGAAACTACGTTTGCATGACCGAATAAGATATCGACAAGGAAAAGGAAAGAGTTGGATTGTAGAAAGATTAGCTCCCTAAACAGACATTGATTCTATCAAGCCAAGAGGAGGTATAGTCCACAATCATTAATAGATTGGTTTTTTGTCAGTGGTGTTACTGAACAACGAATGCTATTGTGTGATGAAATTGAGAGGTAAAGAAACAATGAGAATTAAAATGACAGGGATCTATGTTAAGGAAGTAGATAAAGCCCACTTGTTTTATACAACTGTACTTAATTTTACTGAGGTGATGTATACTCCGGAAGCGAACCTAGCAATAGTTGCTTCTCCAGAAGAACCAAGTGGGACCACACTCTTGCTAGAACCAATAGATACATCTTTAGCCGCAGATTACCAGAAAGCTCTTTACAAGGCTCGAATTCCCGTCATTGTTTTCTCTGTAGATAATATCACTGAAGAATATGAGAGGTTGAAAAAATTAAAAGTTGAATTCCTTATGGGTCCTGTCCCACAGGATTTTGGATTTCAGACGATTTTTGATGATACCTGTGGTAACCTTATTGCTTTGGTAGAACTAAATAGTCAAAAATAGACTAATTAAAGATTGCAGGTATCGGTTTTCACGTCTATATAACCTAGATACTAGTCAAGATGGTTTCTATTGTAAGAGGTATCTATTTTCGGTGGAATTTATAATTATTATCTGTTTTCAACAGCTTAACATTGAAAAACCACTTTCGATAGTGAAATAGTATTAAAAGAACATGGAAGGTAATTAATGTCAAAAATACGCATAGGATTGATCGGATACGGGAGTTGGACTCGGATGGCATTTGTTCCTGCACTTCGCCAAAGCAATAAAGTAAAAATAGTTTCTGCGGCTGCTTGCAGTGAGGCTTCAAAACAAAATATCAGGAACGAGCTAGGAAAAGATGTGAGTATTTACGGGAGTTACGAAGAGTTATTGGGTGGTCAAGAAATTGATGCGGTCATGGTAGCTGTCCCAGATTCTATTCATCAAAATGTAATGGAAGCTATTCTAGAAGCTGGTGTGGCCGCATATTACGAACCCCCATTAGCTACCACTAGAGAAGGCATTCAAAATTTGTTAAAAAAGTTATTGGCAACGGATCAGATTTTGCATTCAGATTTGGAGTTGGGTTTTTCAGATGCTTTGATTCGTGCAGCCGAATTAGTGCAGAATGGAGTTATAGGTAAAATACAGACCTTAGAATTGAAGCTCCGAAGTAACTGGGCGCAATTCGAAGGACCAGATATGTGCCTTGCTCACCATCTAGGCCCCTGGTATATGGATGGATTGAATAGCCTGATTGGAAAATTTCCGCAGCGGGTGCTTGTTATGGATGGATTTGGTAAGTTAGGGCGCCGACAGAATAACTGTCTGGTTCATTTGGATTACGATGGGACCTGGGGTACCATAAACCTAAATATCAATTCCAGTGCCGAGTTAGAGACCACAATCGACGTGACAGGAGACAACGGAGAACTCCAACTAGACTATTTTAAAAATACTATCAAACTACAAACAATGGACAATCCTGTTGGTAAAAAAATAAAGGTTCAACCAACGTTCGAAATTGTTGGTGGGTGGCCTGGAGAAGCAGAGAGTGTTGCAGCTTTCATAGAAGCAGTTTTAGAGAACAAACCGAGCCGAACTGGGAATCAATTAGCAGCAAAATTATATCTTGCAGGACTAGCTATTGAAGAATCTAAAGACTCAGGCGGTTGGGCCAAGATTAACGAAAAAACTACCTAACTGAGCATTCTAAAATGGAGTAAATTATGAAGGGTGTCCGAGTTGATCCAGAACGACGAGAAGTACGATTACTTATGAAACAGGTATCATTTGCTGGTGCCCGTGTTCTAGATATTGGAACTGGTAATGGACGTTTAGCTAGTAGACTTAGCTCCTGGATTCATTCAGTAACTGCTGTAGATTTATCGAGAGAAGAATTGCGGCAGGCATATGATAGAAAACGGTTGGATAAAATTGGTCATTTTGCGGTAGCTGATGCGTCTCATCTACCATTTAGGGACGGTAGCTTTGATATTGCTCTTTTTTCATGGTCATTGTGATGAGTTGAACAAGAGGGCATGGTGCATGCCCTTTGCGAAGCATATCGGATTTTAACCGTTTCTGGTTGTGTCATTGATATTCGTCCCTTTTTTCCAGGGAGTATGTCTTCCCCAACAGAGCTAAGCCAAAAGGTTTTCTGTGTGACAGAGGAAGATAAAATATTTGTTGGAACATTAATGCGTGATTTTACCAAATTTTATTTTGCTGATCTGGTTATTGACAAGACAATCAAAGACAATAATTTTTTAACAACTTACGATACAAATTTCGTTTTTCGATATTACCTTGATAGTACTGAAGTTTTTGATCGATATAGAGCTAATTGTTGGGATAAAGCAAGCTTAGGGCCCCTAGAAACAAAAAGACTTAATCTACTTATGGAGAATAACTCTAAAGCGATTATTCAAGTTGATACCCCGGTTCAAATTCGGGTCCTAAAAAAGCAATGAACGGTGGACGAGAGTGAGTTAAGAATGGATAAAGTACTAACCTTAAAAGCCCGGATCAAAAATGGTGAAATGATTAATGGCATAGGGATTCCCATGTGTTCTCAAAAAAAAGATCTTGAAAGAATCCTAGAGGAAGTTGAATTTGATTTTTTCAATATTGACTGTCAACATGGGCCGCAAAGCGAAGTTCGTATCAGTGAATTATGTGGCGCTGCTGGAGAACTAGGAGTACCTGTAAATTTACGGATTAAAAATACACGGC
>CAZQGS010000024.1:0-1619 GCA_964593235.1 uncultured Gemmatimonadota bacterium
TAAAAAATAAAAGTATCCCTTTTGTGCGTTTAGACAAGCCCGAGTCGATAATTTCCGTCTTTTCATATCGCCCCTTGGAAACTGCGATACACGAAGCAGTAGATGATTTGATGCATTGGCTTGTAGAGGACTATAACTTTACTTCCGAGGAAGCTTACATTCATACTTGTGTTAACCCGGATTTCCGCATTAACGTGTATCAAATGGTGCGAATGGGCAGCCTTGAATACACTGTTGGTGCAGAAATACCTAAAAAATACTTGGGTTAGAATCGTGCTTAGAAATTTTTGTTTATCTATTGTGCTTTTACTGACTATTTTTACTTCGATTAGTTGCTTTGAATCAAATTCTGAATCAAGTTCCGACAAAATATTGATGGACCTTCTAACAGCAATAGATAAGGAAAACATTCAGCAAGTCCAAGCCCATATAGATGCTGGAACAAATATAGACGATCAATTCATACCTGACCAAAAACCTGGTGCTGGAGCAGGTTCATTACATCTATCAGTGCTGAAAAATAACAAAACCATTACAAAGATGCTCATTAAAGCGGGTGCCAACATAGATATTAAGGCTAAGAACAAGGATGAGGCAGGACCTCTGCATTGGGCAGCATTTTTCGGTGTCACTGACATGGTTATTCTACTTATTGAGTCTGGAGCTGCAATTAATCTGGTAGATGCAAATCAATTTACTCCACTTGATTCAGCTATTTTTAGTGAACTATCCAACAGGAGTGATAAAGAATTGTCAGATACTTTAAATAAAATAATTGCTATCTTAAAGAAAAATGGCGGTGTTACTACAGGAGAGTTAAATTAACCTGGTAAACCTTTAGCAAGCATCCCTCCATCAATTACAAATTCTGATCCAGTTACATAAGTTGATTCATCTGAAGCAAGATAAAGCACCAAATTAGCAACATCGATGGCAGTACCCAAGCGGCCAAGGGGGATCCAATTTAACCTCGGATCTTCAAAGTCAGGATCATTGCCTACTATATCCTCCATAGCAGATCTTGCTAAAGGTGTATCAAGTTCTCCTGGATGAAGCGAATTGACTCTTATGCCTTCACTTGCATATTGCAAAGCGGCTGTTTTCGTTAATAGCCTGTTCGCTCCTTTAGCTGCAGCATAGGAAGCTGAAAACCCTCCACCGACTATGCCGTCAGTTGAAGACATATTGATTATGGATCCAGACTTATTTTTTCTCATTTGTGGAACCACATGTTTTATACCAAGCATACAGCCTTTGCCATGCATATCCATCTGTGAATTCCACATTTCAACAGTTGTTCCGTCTACAGATCCGGGAGCTGTAGTTCCTGCACTACTGACCAATATGTCTAATCTGCCAAAATTATCGATGGTTTTATTTACTGCTTTTACCCAATCACGTTCCAAAGTGACATCTAGTTTTATGAACTCAGCTTTTCCGCCCTTTTCACGTATTTCAGAAGGCGTTTTCTCCCCATTATCGACATCGATATCACCTAACATCACACTAGCTCCATGATCTGCTAATATACGAGCTGAACCACCTCCAAAACCCATGACATTCCCAGAAACACCCTGGGCTGCACCACTGATTAATGCAACCTTGCCTTGTACTCTTTT
>CAZQGS010000025.1:0-75275 GCA_964593235.1 uncultured Gemmatimonadota bacterium
CACCCAGACTGGCACTTTCGACGTGACAGTAACGGATGACAGTGCCTATCTAGGTGACACTGTAATTGCCGTTTCAGGTGTCTCTGATAATGATCTAGCTGTTACTGGTGTAGACATCGACTTAGTGGACGAAGATTTTGACGCAGAACTTACTGTTGCGAATGGTACCGTAACTGAAGATGGCGGTACTCAATCTCAAACGGTAACTGCTACTCTCCCTGCTAATGCAGTCGATGCATTGGATATCACCCTAGGCTTTACCTGGCCTGATGGCGAAACCGAGTCTACCCTAGTCATTGGTGGGACGACCACGATAACGATAGCTGCTGGGAGTAATTCAGGAACGGCGGTTATTACTGTCGCGCCAACTGCTGATGTGACCTACACCGATGGACGTACTATTGCCGTAACCGGCACCTCAGGTGAACTCGATATTAAACCTACTTCAATAGCTCTAACTGATATCGAGAATGCTCCTTCGGCTACGTTGACACATACACCAACAAACGTATATGAAGAACAAGGTGATCAGTTGGTAACAGTATCAGCTGAATTGAGTCTACCATCTAGTGCAGCGACCACTATAGATATCGCAGTGGCTGAAAATGCTGCTTGGGCCGCAACTGCTCCAGACGCTATCGTAGTTGCAGCTGGATCTCTTACTGGCTCAACTACCTTTACATTGACTCCTGTAGATAATGAAACTTATGATGGAGATTTAACTGTAGCGGTTAGCTCTCCTTCAAATGATGGTCTAGCAGCTGATCCTGCAAATATCGATGTGAATATCATAGATGATGATTTTGATATAATTCTATCTGTGACTCCATCCACGATAGATGAGGATGGCACTGGCCATGATCTTGAAATTCAAGGTGTCTTGGCTGGTGGAGCGCTCGAAACGGCTACGACGGTGGCGTTGACTTATACATTGCCAGCGGGACGGGTACTAAATACCGATGTTACAATAGCAGGTAGTTCCGCTGACCTAACGATTCCACCTGGGGAAACTTCAGCAACTACTACCCTGACAGTAACGGTCGATGACGATTCACAAATGACCGGTGATCAAGAAATTGCTATTGCAGGTACATCGGCCGGCCTTGATATTCAGCCTACTGCTTTGGTAGTTTTAGATGCCCAGGCGGTCCAAGTTACCCTAACTCATGATGTAGCGGCTGAAGGCATAAGTGAGAATAGCGACCCTGTGAGTGTTGTCGTTACTGCAACACAAAGTGACCTACAACTAACGGCGACAACCGTAACCTTGTCTACGGGTGGAACTGCGACGGCTGATGAAGATTATACCGTAACGGGTGATTTAGAGATCCAGATTCCTTCTGGTGAATTAACCGGTACTACTACGCTTACCATTAGCCCGATTAATGATTTCACAGCGGAGAGTGATGGAACTGAAACAATAATCATAAACGGCTCAGCCGGAGATTATAGAATTATTACTTCAGAGTTTGTTATTAATGATCATAATCTTGTTCCATTGGCTTCTGTTTCCTTGTCCCCAGCTACTTTATCCGAGGGTAGTGGTGCTGTCGAAGTGACAATTACAGCTACTCTGGACGGAACTAGCAGTGAAGACATTACAGTCCAGACGGAATTGGGAGCTGATTCCGATACTGCTGTAGATACTAGTGATTTTAACGTGGCAGACCTTGATTCTTTTACGATCCCAGCTGGTGATGGTTCTGCAACAGCAGTTATCACAGTTACTCCTGTTGATGATAATGAAGTAGAGACCGATGAGCTATTTAGTATCGGTGCGTGGGTGACCGATGGAGAAGCTGCCGTAGGAGATAAGGTATACGCTACAATTACCTTAACTGATAATGATGCTACTACCACTCCAACTACGTTTACACTTACCTCAGATAAAGCGGGGATTACAGAGGGCGTAGATGCAGATGTGGTAATCACAGCTACCGCATCGTCAGCAGTTTCTGCTGTACATGTGATCAATCTAGTTCCTAAATTAGCCGAAACTACTATTGATCTTGAAGATGCTCCTGCATTGTTCGCTACCTTCAACTCGGGTATGTCAATTACTCTCAATCCAGGAGACACCTCCGGAACATTTACGATAGCAGCAACTACCGTTGATGATTCTGTTTATGAGGGTGATGAGGTCGTAATTTTTGAAGGTCAGGTAGGTGGCGAACTTACAAACGAACTTACACTGTCATTGCTGGACGATGACGCACCGACCGTGTCTGTGACCTCTAGTGCCACAACATTACAGGAAGCAAGTGGTGTCCAGCGAATTTCATTTACTGCCACAATGACCTCTGGAGCCGTTGAGTCTGCAACTAACCTGACTCTAACTGCGAATAATGGGACGGCGGACGCCTCCGATTATAATGCTCCGGATGCAACCCTTACCATTGCAGCAGGTGAAACGACAGGAACCGCAGAAGTCGCATTTTCTATAGCTGATGATAATGTTTATGAGCCTACGGACGAAACAATCATTGTGTCGGTTGATTTCAGGGATAACACAGGTTTAGCTGAAATTACCCTTAATATCGAAGACAACTTTAGTGCACCAGCCGTAGCTAGCGCACTAGGAGCGGTTCAGATTGAAGCTGGAACCACCTGGAGTGGCGACCTTGCCGCATCATTTACCGGTAAAGCATTAAGCTACACTGCCTCGAGCAGTGGTGGGGCAGCTACCGCAGCAATTTCTGGATCATCACTTGCAATTACTGGTGTAAGTAAGGGTTCTGCTCGGGTATCGGTAGTCGCAACAAATGCCGCGGGTAGTGCAAACTTCGATATGGACGTAACGGTTACAGCAACAACGGCTGAAAGGGCAGTTTATGAAAGCATTCTCGCCGGTTTCGGTCGAAACGTGATGTCTAGTGTTGGCGAGGCCATTGGTGGAAGGCTAGCTGTAGATAACAGTCAGCGTTCTGGACTCCGGTTGGCAAACCAAAAGGTCGATGGATTAGCCTCAGGGGTTGGGGCATTAATCGGTCTGAAAGCAATACAGCCTACGGATAAGTATGGTCTGACGGATAATAGCCAACGTAACAACACAAGACGACCTGTGACTTCCCAGAATTTAATGCGCGGTACCGACTTCTACTACGCTCTAGATGATACTCCTCAGAGTGGAACAGAAAGTAGTAGCTTGGCATTTACAGTGTGGGGTTCTGGCGATTGGAATGCCTTCGAAGGTGGTGCAGCAGGTAGCTCCTACGATGGAACTCTAAAATCAGGTTATATTGGTCTAGATGTATCTAATTCCACAAGTTGGACAGCAGGTGTTGCTGTCGGCCGGGCGACTGGTACAACAGACTACGATGTAACGGTTACTGATGGTACTTTAGAGACCACCCTAAATAGCGTGTACCCATATTTGCAATGGACGGGTACAGGTGGTAACCTAGAGGTTTGGGGTATTGGTGGTTTCGGTAGTGGTGAAGCCGAAGCAAATGGTGCTACTGAAGATCTAAGTATGAGCTTAGGAATGGTAGGTATGCGAGCTCAATTAATGGCATCTTCTGGTGGTTTGGATGTTGACCTTATTGGTGATGCGGGTGTTACTAAGATTTCCACCGCTGTTGGACAATCTGCATCTTTGAGTGATCTAGAAGCAAGCGTCCAACGTTTACGGATTGGTCTCGAAGCCTCGAAGACTTCAGATCTTGGAAACGGTCTGTTTGTAACTCCTTACGCCGAACTGGCCGGTCGTATTGATGGTGGTGATGGTGAAACAGGAAATGGTCTTGAAGTTGCCGGTGGTCTCCGCATAGTAGGCGGTAGAGCAGGGCTTGAAGCTCGTGGCCGCTTTTTAGCTGTCCACACTGGTGAGGAAGTTAAAGAGCATGGTCTTTCATTGGTTGCTTATGTGAGGCCTATGGGTGCTGGCGGCCAAGGACTATCACTATCATTAGCTCCACGACTTGGAGCTGATACCCAAATGTCAAATAATATGTGGCGCGAAGAGTCGATGAACGATATTAGATTCTCCTCCAAGGCGGGAGCAGCAGTAAAGGCTGAAATAGGTTATGGCCTTGTCCATCCCGCTGTGAGCAATATTCTAGTGACTCCGTTTGGTACGATGGATATGGCTGGTTCCGAAAAACGTCGTATGCGTCTGGGCGCCAGGTTTGGTTCAATTAGTTCAAATAGTAATCTACTCAGTTTCGAACTCGCTGGAGAGCGGATTCAGGGTAGCGGTCGAATAACCGACCATCGCATCGGTCTGCTAGGAAGGATGAGCTTCTAAAAATAGCGGCCAATAAAAGGCGGGCAGATTTGTCTATTAACTAGGTCGAAGCGGATACCTAGATTAAATGATGAAAAAGCTCGAGTCCTCAGAAGGGCGCTTACAAGAACCGGTAATGATAACCGGAGTTGTGAGCGCCCTTTCTTTTTATAACAATTAGATTTTTAGTTAGATGATGTATTGATATATCTTTCATTTTATCATAAACAGAAAAGGAGAATTTCCGATGTTGAAGAAAGTATTTATGTTAACTGTGCCATTTATCTTTATGTTAGGTTGTTCTAATACTGACGTTAAGCTAGAAGTGGGGGGGGCATCCGAGGATCCTATTTATCATACTTCCGAGTCTATGAAAGAGTATAATTTCCCATTTTCGGAAGCAGTCCAAACAGGTAATCTCTTGTTTGTTACTGGTCAAATTGGCAATTATCCTGGTACCACTGATTTAGCTCCTGGTGGTATAAAAGGAGAGGCCGCTCAGGCGATGGACAATATCAAAACGATACTAGAGGCTAATGGCTCTTCCATGGATCAGGTTGTTAAAGCTACGGTCTTATTAGTTGATATATCTGAATGGCCAGCTTTTAATGAGGTTTATGGCACATACTTCCCCGGGAAAAATAAACCAGCACGGACGGCTTCTGCTGGAACCGGTTTGGCCTTTGGAGCTCGATGCGAAGTTGATGTAATCGCTTATGTCAAGTCGGAATAGTATTTTTTACAGACATCTTAGCTATAAAAAAATGAGCAACCTAATCTAGAAAGTCATTTAAATGGCTCAACGAAAATATTGGACACAAGGGTTGAGATTCTCATGCCAGAATTGTGGCCATTGTTGTAGTTTTCCGGGAGGCCATGTATATGGCAGCAACAAAGAATTTAAGCGTATTGCTAATTACCTAAATATTTCTTTTGATACTTTTATAAAAAACTTTACAGAAGTGGTCGATGGATATATTTCACTTGCCTCTCCAGACGGAGGGGCATGTGTCTTTTACGATAAAGGATGCTCAATTTATTCTGTCCGCCCCTCCCAGTGTAGTAGTTATCCCTTTTGGAAAGATATTCTCAAAACAGACCGTCGGTGGGCTGCCGAGTCCAAAACGTGTCGAGGTATTGGTCAGGGGAAGAATTGGACCAAAAAGGAAATTGAACATCAGATCAATTCTCGGGTAATAAATCTAATGCAAGTGGAGAAAGTTCAAGATGAGAGGGATGGAAAGAGCCCAGGGAGATCCTTTTAATAAGAGAAACAGGATTCTCAATAATGCGGAGATAAAAAGAGTAGGTCGTCGAAAATTTCTCCGATTATCCGCATTATCAGGTGGAATTGGGTGGTTTATATTCAAAAAATTAGATATAAACAATCCGGTTGATAGAGAAATTCCTAAAACGGACTCATTAGAAAACTCCGAAAAATTAGCTGCTGATTTAAAGTTGTTATGGGATCAGGAAATAATTCCATTATCTAGGAAAGACGTTGGCCAAAAACTCCGTGATGGTGACCCAAGAATTCTTTATGATGGGGCTGGCCCTCGGACACTCCAACTTGAGGCCGGTGAGGAGGTCATTGTTGCGCGAAGATTACGAGAACTTTTTATTACAGGTAATTAATGGAGTCATTATTTAAGATATGGTAGAGAAAAAACTAACCTATGAGAGTTCTGGGGTCGACTACCAACGTATTGATCCTCTAAAGGTGCTTGCTCAACAAGCAGCACGGACTACTGGGATTAATTTGGAGGGGACAGGTGTAACTGAAATAGCGGACAGTCGTGGTGAATCGGCATATGTTGTAGATATTGGAGAGGCTTATATAGCTTCTATAACGGAATGTTTAGGCACTAAGTCCCTGGTGGCCGATGCCTTACGAAATATTACAGAAAGAACCTGGTACGAAAATATTGCACAGGACACTATTGCAACAGCCATAAATGATATTATCACTGTAGGAGCTCAGCCACTAAGTATTCACGCCTACTGGGCTGCTGGCTCTTCAACCTGGTTTGAAGATCAAGAGCGAATGGCCGATTTGGTTCAGGGATGGAAATCTGCCTGTGATTATCTAGGTGTGGCTTGGGGGGGTGGTGAGACTCCTTGTCTGACTGGCATAGTAGAAGAAAATGCAATCGATCTAGCAGCTTCTTGTGTAGGTATTATCCGTCCCAAATCACGTCTAACACTAGGTAATAATCTATCCCCTGGAGATGCCATTGTTCTTCTAGAAAGTAGTGGTATTCATGCAAATGGCTTGACTTTAGCTCGTAAATTAGCGGAGAGGTTACCGGAAGGATATGCAACTCCAATCTCTGATGGCCGTATGTATGGAGAGGCTTTACTGGACCCAACATTACTGTATGCTCCAATAACCCAAGCGGTATTCGAAGCTGGTATTAACCTTAAATATATTGCGAATATAACAGGTCATGGATGGCGTAAAATCATGCGTCACCAAAAGGAAATTACATATCGGATCACAAAACTCCCACCAGTGCCAGAAGTCTTAAAGTTTATTATTGAGGAAACTCAAGAGACCCCAGAAGAAGCATATTGTAGTCTCAACATGGGAGCTGGTTTTGCTCTCTTTGTCGGAGCTGAACATGCCGAAAAAACAATATCATGTGCTCAAGCTAATGGGGTCAGCGCATGGGTCGCTGGTTATTTGGAAGATGGGCCTCGTAAGGTGGTCATTGAACCATTAGAAATAACTCTGGAAAGTGAAAGTCTCGCTCTACGGGACTGAGGGATGAAACTTCAATTTGATCTGCTAAAAAACATCCCTTGGTAAACACTTAAAGTATTTTAGAACCTTCATTCACTTTTCTGGTATACGACGGTCCGAGCCAAAAGATCGTGGAAAGCCTGTTGCCTTTTCGTAAAAAAAACAGCGATGTACCCAGGCCAAAGAAATGGGATCGATTTTGGTATAGCCCGAATGGCAGCCCGACCAAAAGATATAGGGTTTCCATTTGTATCTGCAACTCGGCACTCGAGAAGCATTTTCCCGATAGTTGCTCCCTTAAGCGAACTTTCCATTGCAGTAAAGTAAAACCAGGGCAAAACTAATTGAAATGCACTCAAAAGTTGGAAGGTTACAGCATTTTCATTACTATTGAGATAAAAATTTAATAAGGTTGAAAACAAGACAAGGACTGCAATATCGATCACATCTGCGGCCATCCGCCGCAGATGGTTAGCATAATTTTCCGATAGTGAGTAGTTTGATATAAAAGTCATGGTCTTGCTGGCCCACCATCTGGCAGTCGAGTTTGGGTCCAGTTAATTATTTCATCTTTACAGGGGTATTTAGCGGCAAGTTTCTCATTTACTTCAATACCCAGACCAGGATTATTATTGGGATACATATATCCGTTTCGAACCTCTGGGGTTCCAGGGAAAATCTCGTAAACTATTTCGTTAAAACGGCACCATTCTTGTATCCCAAAATTAGGAGCCCAAAGGTCGAGGTGTAAATTTGCTGCATGTCCTACCGGTGAAACATCCCCTGGCCCATGCCACGCCGTTCGGATGCCGTACATAGCAGCCATAGCAGCAACATTTCGAGCCGGCGTAATGCCACCCATCTGACTAACATGCATTCTTAGGAAGTCAACAAGCCGTTTTTCAATTAGTGGCATCCACTCAGCAGGATTGTTGAAAAGTTCTCCCATGGCCAATGGAGTAGTGCATATCCCTCGCATTCGAGCGAACCATGCATTATCTTCCGGAGCTAGAGCATCTTCAAGAAAAAATAGATTAAATGGTTCAACTTTCTTGGCAAATGAAATAGCATCCGATGGAGTCAGACGTTCATGGACATCGTGAAGTAATTCTATTTCTTCTCCTACTGCAGCACGCACATGCTCAAGCATTAGTAAGGTGTGGCGCATATAGCTTTTAGGGTCAAAATAGGAACCAGAAATCGCTCCATCAGGTTTTTGTATTTGTGCTTCACTGCCACCGTATCCGCCCATTTGTACACGAATATGCCGGTAACCTTCTTCTACAAACCGTCGCACATTATCTTCTACCTCTTCGGGGGAAGATCCATCAGCATGAGCGTAGGTGTCAGCTGCTTCTCTACATTTCCCTCCAAGTAATTGATACACTGGGAGGTTTGCTTGCTTCCCTTTAATATCCCAGAGAGCTTGGTCCATGCCCGAGATTGCGTTATTTAATACAGGGCCATTACGCCAATATCCATTTACCATAGCCATTTGCCAGAGGTCTTCTATAGCATCTACATTTTTACCTACGAGAAATGGTTTGAGATCATATTCAATCGTGGCATGTACGGCCCGGAAGCGCTGGGTAAAAGTTGCACAACCTAGACCATAGAGACCAGGTTCAGAAGTTTCAATTTTTACAATGATTAAACGTGATCCAGCAGGTTGTGTAAGGATAGATTTTACATCTGTGATAGTTACAGCCATGAGTCAACCTCCTTAGGTAGCCACTACCAGGAAAAATAGCATACAAAACAAACCTGATCAAGGTTTATTAAGAAATTAGTAATCTTATCTAGCCTTAAGGCAGTAAAATAATAGTGATACTAAATAAAGACTTTCTAATTTAGCCTTGACGAAATCTTAATCAGCAGCGCTAATTACTTTTTCCAATTTGTCTTTAAGATTAAATCAAATTTTGCCTTTAACAAATCCCAATGGAGGGATCTTTTGCGTATTCTAGTTATAGGTAGTGGCCTGATGGGGCCGGCAGTAGCATACAATGCTATTTTGGATGCAGCAGTAGAACAAATTACTGTATGCGATATAGATCAAAAACAATTAGAAATTTGCCGGAATAAACTAAAATCCATGCCTGGAGCTTTTAAAGTAAACTATAGACGACTAGATTTAAAAAATCGGGCGGATACAATCAAAGTGATGGCACAACATGATGTTGGTATCGCAGCTTTACCCCGGGGGGCTAGCATAATAGCATTACCGATGGCCTTAGAGGTAGGAATGCCAATCATAGATTTGACCCGTGTTTCCAACGAAACAGTTAGTGGTTGGGCTAATGATTATTCTGGTTCTGATGGATTTGTAATCTTAGGATGTGGATTGGAGCCAGGGCTTACAGAAATAATGGCTCGCCACTTGGCCGACCAACTAGATCGTACTGACGAGTTGCACATTCAATGTGGTGGAATTCCTACGGTGCCTACACCACCTTTAGGATATAAAATTATTTTTGGCGGGCGTCGTTTACCTCTCCGTGATTTATCAGCTAAAGTAGTGATCGATAACCGTCTTGTTGAAATCCCACGTTACTCAGAGCCTGAAAAGACTATTTTTGAGGGTGTAGGAGAATGTGAAGCTTGGCATGAAGGATTTATGCCGTGGCTTTTGGAGGTAGATTCTCTAAAGGATATTCGCATAGGTACACAAAAAACTGTACGTTGGCCGGGATATTCCGCTAAGGTTACCGTATTACGCGAGCTTGGATTACTTAGTGAGGACCCTATAACAGTAGATGGTTCTGTAGTGATTCCAAAACATGTTGTAGATGAAGTCCTTTACCAGAGTGTGAAAATGTTACCTGAAGACAGGGATATTACCACGTTTCGGGTAACAGTAGTAGGAGAAAAAAATGGTTGTCCAATCACAAAAGCTGCAGAAATGATAGATAAGTATGATGAAAAAACTAATTTTACATCTATGGCACGCACAACCGGTTTTACTGCTGCTATTGTTGCCCGTATGGTGGCTCGGAATGAAATTCCCCATCCGGGTTATCCATTTATTACTCCTGAACAGGCAATATTTGGAGATCAGTATAATACTCTAATTGATGAACTTGACCAAATGGATGTCAAGTTTATGATTAGTTAACCGAGGTGAAAATTAAGTCAACCGCTTCATGCTAGATAAAAAAAGAAACTTCACTTTAAACAAATCACCCTGGTATGCCAATAAACAGAGTGTTAAACGAAAGCTATAACGAGTGGATATTAGAGTATTATCTCTATCATTTGATTATCTCCCCCAGTATTCTACCATCTCGGTCTGAAGGCATTGTAATTCCAAGGAGATTGCAGATAGTAGGCGTGATATCAGCAATATCGATAGGATGTCTATAATGACCTGGCTTAATCCAAGATCCATGAAAGATAACAGGTACGTGAGTATCATATTCGTGTGGCCATCCGTGTGAAGTACCTACAGTTGCTGATCCATATTCACCAAGAAGTAGGTAAAAAGGTGTAGATATGAGTATAATATCGCCACTATTTTCAGGGTGAAAACTATGATAAACAGCTTTGGAAAGGTTCGATTCCGGAATTTGCCTATGTTTTATCTCGTTTCGAGTATATGCCCTCCAGACGGCTGGATGAGCTTTCAATGCTGTAGCTGCAGTATCTTCTACTTCACTCTGGGTTAGTCCATAGTTTGCAATTGTTGCATAGTTGAGGTATAAGCCTGTTTCTGCCAGATATTCTACCCAATTACCATCGCCATATGTCCTGTCAAGTTTTTCTTCTACTAATTTAGTGAGGGGTTCGGGCCCCATACGTCCTGCTTTAAGGCCCTCAAGTTGTAGTTGTTCAGGTAGAGCTAGAACGCCATGGTCAGCTGTAAGGATGATTAAATTATCCTTATTTTCTAGTCTGTCATCTAGAAAACTAAAAAAGTCAGCAAGTTGCCGGTCTGTGCGTAGAGTTGCATCCATAACTTCCTGGCTGAAGGGTCCAAAATCATGCCCGATATAATCGTTAGCAGAAAGACTGATTATAAGGACGTCAGGGATATTATCCTGGCCTAGCTTTTCTTCAATAATAGCCTGCCGAGCAAATTCTAATTGGTAATCGGTCGCCCAAGGTGTGTGTTTGAAAGCATTATAATATCTAGGACCTGGAGACTCAAGCCCTCCCTTCGTGATATGGGGGAAAGTAATGCCGCTATCTCTATTATTCTCTTCACCTTCCCTAATATCCTTTCCTGCCCTTTCCAGGTATATTTTCTCAGGCAAAAGACGTTTCCAAATTCGTCCGAAGGATTGGTCAGGGATTTTTTTTTCGTTAAACTGCTTAACCCATTCGGGCAAGTCATTCATAAAATAACTACTAGATGTAATCCGACCTAGTGAAGCTTCGTACCAGTAGGGAGAACCTAACTTCCCTGCAGTAATCATCGCGCTATAATCTTTAAGAGAAATTGAAATTAATTTTCCCCTATACCGGGTGGCCATACGGAGTTCATCCGCTAAAGAAGATCCTTCTAGCTCAAGTGTTGAAGCACGGCCATTAGAAGTTGGCGCTTTGCCAAGAATATGACTACCCGGATCGACTAATGATGGCTGAAAACGCTTTTTAGATCTATTGTACCACCCGTTATTTACCATTCCTGTTTTGTGAGCATAAGTACCGGATGTTATTACGCTATGGCCAGGTGAGGTTGAAGCGTGTACATGACTAAATCTTGCATCCTGCATCCACGCACCATGGTTCATAAGTTTTCGGAAACCATTTTCTACAAAGAGGTCCTCAAATCTCGTGAGGAAGTCAGCGCGGAACTGATCAATAACAATAAGAACAGTGAGTTTTGGTGGATGGTTTCCCTCCGGTGAAGATGTAGGAATACTGTCCTTTTGAATCTCAAAATTTTCAGGGTCAGAGCTATAGGTTGACAAATTTATAAACAGTAATATGAAAAATCCTACCGTCTTGAAACAACCAGGGCTATTCATAGCCGGTCCTTTCTTTTTGGTCAAAATAATAAAATTGGAAATCTTTTTGCAGGAATTTTATTTTGATTATTCCCAATCATCTATTAAGCTAAATTAAATTGTTAGAGATTTCAAGATAGAAAAATTTAAGAAACTTTAAATATCTCAGAAAGTCATCTAATTGGTAAAGAAAAATGAAAGAAATAAAGTATGGGAGTCATCGTATACTATATTCCATTGATGCTAAATATTACATATGAGATGTCGGACTATTCTCTTTGTTTAATTCTATGAAGAAGTGCAATGAGATGATCTCGAAATACTTCGCCAGCACTAGGATCAAAAGGAAAATGGCGACAGATACGGGGAGCCAACACCGCTGCATACCAACCAAACCCCTCCTGCTCAAAATCTCTTGGTCGGGCAAGGTATCCAACTGTTTCATTAGCATATCCTATGATCATCGTATCAAGGTAGGGTGAAGCCGCCTGAATTTGCCTTCCGAATGTAAGAAACAATTCCAAAGGATGGGCTAAAAGAACGGCTTTATTAATACGCATCCAAGAAACACGAATTTCAAGCCTCTGAGGGTGAGCACTATCGAGAAGTTTCATGTACATTTCTCGCCAACCTATTTCGAAACGTATCTGTCTCATTTCTTTGCTTGTCTTATTGGAGTCAAATCGGTTTTTGTATTCAGACAATTCTTTTTTTAGTTCCTCACTATTGGGTAACGATAAGGGCAAGGCTATATCATATGTGTCTCCATCTAAAGTAACATCATTAGAACACTCAATTTTATCTAGGGCTGGTAATACATGACCTTGGAGGAGGGAACCATTAGCTTCCATCATTTCTATTCCATCGCCAAATCCTCGGCAATTTAGGTCTCCACAACTTCCCTGGAAAAAAAGTACTCGAAGCTGGTTACTCCTAGCTTCTATTTTCTTGACAGCATCTGCTGGATAATCACCACAGATCTCGGTTGAAGCTCCTAGTGTGACTGGGTGAGCACCAAAATTGATAATAGCAACGCGCATTCGGCCACTAGGGTCATCGATCCTCATCAGCAACGCTGTTTCATCTGCCTCACTCCCTTCGTCGACTCTATTGACTGAAAGTCCAGGTACAGTAGCCCTACCAAAACCTACACTTCCTGGTTCCATTTCTGAAACAGCTTTGCCGATAGTTTTAGCTATCTGTTCCGGTAAGCCCTCGGTGTAACTATCATCCCAGTTACCCCACCCGATACTTTTCATCGTAGCAGGGCCAGAATGAGTATGAGTGTTAGCTATAACCACGCGGTTGGGATCGAGACCATATAGATCTTGTACAATACTGTGTGTTTTATCTACCAGGGTTCGATCAGTCCAGATCAGGTCATTCGAAACCCAAACAAAGATACTCTCTCCATCTGAAACTGATAAGGCCGTACAGTGAAGATCTTGATAAACCCTAGTTGACCGACGGCCAATATAGGGGCCATAACCACATAATTCAACTCCAGGTGCTGGGGTTATGGTAGAACGCCCGGTACCGAAATATAACTGGGGCATAAATTACTCTTATTTTAGGGGAAACAACAAATGAGAAACAACTATTTAATTTGACTCGATAAGTCACACTGTTGCTCAGAATTCCTTAAGGTTGATGGTCTTATGGGTTCGGACTGATTCAATTTCACTTTGACAAATCTTAAGGGCATCACGGGCAGCACATGCTGATAACATCGTGGCTTCAGTATTATTTTCTATTGCATTGACAGCATGTCCTAATTGAGCTTCAAACGCTTCAGGAAAACATATTTCCGGTGTTGAATGTTCACCATCTTGAGTGTAGAGTGTTACCGGACGATCGGAAAGGACATTATACCACAGTGTGCCATTTTCAAAATAGGCATCATATCCTTGTTCGAATGGCGCAGAGCCTATAGCACCACACTGAGCGGTAATAGTAGTACCAAGTTGTTGATATCCATATTGTGTTGCTATATAAAGCACGTATCCATTAGGGCTAGTTATACCAGATGAATGCACATTGTCTGGCATCCCAAAGAGATGTTGGAGGTAGTCTGTGTCATGGATATGTAAGTCGATTCCTGCTGCCCCCGTTCGTTCATAATCAGCGAACCAGTTTCCTTCTCCCCAAAGTGGTTTAGATATAATTCGCTTCAGATGTAACCCAAGGAGAGCTCCGTAGCGTTGCTCATCTATAACCTGTTTTAAAAATGCAAATTCAGGGAAGAATTTTAATACTTGAGCAACCATAAGTTTTTTCCCGACTTCCTCAGCTTTACGGATCATACGGTCAGCTTCAACCATATCTAAAGTAATAGGTTTTTCGACAAGAACATGTTTTCCGGCTTCAAGTGCTTTCATAACAATATCATAGTGGAGAGCAGTAGGAAGGCACACATCTATCATGTCAATATCTGGATTTTTCAATATATCATTAATATCGGTACAAGTCTGGATTGTAGTCAAATCCTGGAACCCGCCACCATCCCCAAAGTTTCCTTGGATATGACGCCAATCACCACTAAGCTTTCGTTTATCTCTGGTGCAAATAGCTTCTACTTTAGCATTGGGAAGGTTTTTTATAGCCATGAAATGAGTGGTTCCCATGAAACCAATTCCTATAATACCGATTCGTATCACTTTTCTACTCCTATGGAAGGAGTGTTAGTATTTCCCAGAGGGGTAAACAACCGTTGGCCAGATTTCTGATATCTACTTATCAGTGCTTGTCCTTGGTTAGAAGTCAAGAAATCAATCAGTTTTTGTGCTTCTCTAGTCTTCGTATGTGGCCAACGTTTTGGATTTACAGCAATAATACTATACAGATTGTGCAGCAAAGTATCGCCTTCCACCAGAATTTCAAGGTTTACAGTTTCTTTCAGAGCTAAATAGGTTCCTCGGTCTATAAGGACATATCCTTTTTTCTCGTCTGCCATGCGTAAAGTAGCTGCCATACCTTGTCCGACTTCCACATACCATGTTCCCTCAGGAGTGATTCCCGAAGTTTTCCAAATCTCTATTTCCTTTAGGTGTGTTCCTGACAAGTCACCCCGAGAAAACCATTGTGCTCTTTTTGCTGAGATGGCGCTGAAAGCATTAGTTGCTGATTTCATCCCTAAAATTTCAGCTTGATCTTCAGGAGAGCCTGCAATAACAAAATCATTATACATTATGCTACGGCGTTTGGTCCCAAATCCTGCCGAAACAAAAGCTGTTTCCAATTTAGGGGCGTGTACTAGGACCACGTCGACATCTCCATTTTCTGCTAGCTTAAGGGCCTTGCCAGTTCCTACAGCGATAACATCCACTATGATTGTTCCAGCTACTTTATCATGAAACGGTGGAAGGAGGACATCAAGAAGGCCTGAATCATAAGTACTGGTGGTCGTTGCCAATTTTAATCGAGATTTGGCCTCGGTAGGTAGGGTAACAAAAAGGACTAATATCAACAGGGATAATCGGTAAAAACCCATGCCAGAAAGCTTTCGATAATGGTTGTCAAACCTTGTCAGTTTAGCTGGAAGCTAAAAACAATACGGAAACGTGTCCGCCATGCATTATTATTGGTCGGAGAAATGAGTGTTTTGGGAGAGTCATATTTACGAGAATAGAGTGCAATATCCATTTTCATTTTATTGATAAGATGACGACCAAAAAGAAAACCAATTCCTCTGGAATTAGTTTGAGTATAATCAACATTACTAAAAGTAGCAATAGTTGCGTCTTGCTCTATGAAGAAAATTTGTATTCCTCCTTGATTACCACCTACCTTACTCATACTCCCATAGGTCAATAATCCGGTGATACCTTGCTTCATGTTTTTTGCACCCATATTATAAACATAGTCAGCACTAAGTTTCCATGGATGTCCGTTAATGATCTGGGAGAGTTGGGCACTAAGATTAATAATTCGAAACCTGGATAAGTAACCGGTATGGTTATCATTAGCTCGGTTGGAATTTGCGGCTTTGATTAGAGGAGATGCTCGGAGGTTTTGGGCAGCGAAAAGAGAGTCAGCCCCAGTTACAGAATAGTATCCAATAGCGAAAGTTTGAGATCTTTGGGGCCCCTTAAAATGAGCAACAGCCTGCCCCCCTAAGAAATAGGTCTTATCAAGATCTTTTACGGGTGACGTGACCTGGTTAATCATAAACTGGCCAAAATTCAATTGAAAAGAACCGGAGTCATTTTCTTTTATCAGAAATTGCTGAGCAAAACCTTCTGGTGAGACATCATTATCCATAACCAATTGTGTTGGCCGAAAAAAAGGTGAAGGGAACTTTCCCGTCATTAAGGTAAGTTTCGGATTTAGGCGTAATCGGACATATACCCATCCTAAAGTGACATTTTCATTTGCGAACATATCTCCGAAGGTCATCCAGCCAGATGAAGCTATCGAGCTAGCACTGCCTGATTTGAGGCGGGCTCTGACATCAATTTTGTCACTTAAAAGTAGAGTTCCTGTTAGGCGGAACCCATGCATGAATCTATTTTCGGCGCGTTTGTTATTTTGGTAATCTCCTTGCATTCTGGTTCTAATAACACCGCTCCACAAAAACTTTTTGTTTTCTTGACCAAAAACTGGAAAATCTTCCAAAAACATACATAAAGCGCCTAGCCAGATTAGAATATATCTTATTCTCATGGTGATTTTATCCTATTTTAATGGGATGCTCTCATTATTTAAACAATTTCAAAACGCAAAGTTAAGATAATAGCCTTCTTTTACGATTCTGTTACAAAAAAGATACGGGCTTATGACGATAGAGTGAAATTTTAGTGTTATCAAACTATAATAATCATTCAGTCGAAAAAATACTTCCAGTTTACTAAAGCTTAGAACAGTACTGATATTTCAAGACCAGGAAAAGATCTATAGATCAAAACAATCTTTAAAATTATTTAATCAACGAATAACTTGGCCAGATTAGATTTATTCATAATGGAACGGGGTAGGAGAAAAATAAAATCCGTTATTCGAAAAAGGAAATTACTGGTTGTTAGACTGTTCTAAGGTGAAAAGTATAGAGTTATAATCCATTAGGCTCCAATTGTGTGTTTTCATCAATTTATTAAATGAGTTGTCATTAGGTCTAAATTTGGGTATATTGTCCGAGGCCCTTTTTATTAAATAATTTGAGTCCATCGATGCAGATTTGACCTTAATGGTATAGCCCGATGACTATTGAGACCACCCTTACTAAAGGAGATGTCTATGTCGAGTAACTACGCGTCAATGATAGCTTCAGCAGTTTCACGTCGCCGATTTATGACCGGAGCTCTGGCTGCTGGTGCAGTGCTTAGTTTGGGTGATCGTCTGGCACTAGCGCAAAATATGACTAATGGCAGCATTTCTGCTAAGGACATCCATGGTATTGGTGTGAACCCAGGTTTAGTCCGAATGTCTCTTAATGAAAATCCAATCGGAGCTTCACCGAGAGCCTTAGAGGCTATTGCTAGGGATATGTTTAAGATCAACCGGTATTCATTTGGCGGCGGTGGAGATATTTTCGAGGCATTAGCAAAATTTGATGGTATACAACTCCCACCTTCACCAGCCCCTCGGGGTGGCGGTGGATTTCGTTTTAGACGAAAAACTCCATTCTTTATTACAGCTGGGTCGGGTGCCTTACTCTCACAAATTGCGCTAGCGTACCTAAGCAAAGGTGGAACTGAGGTAATCGAAGCTGACATGGGCTATGGTGATATATCAGGAGATGCAGAGGCCTATAAGGAAAGTGGCATAGATGTTAATATTAAAAGGGTACCTGTGACAAATTTTACCCATGACTTGGATGCTATGCTTGCAGCAATTACCCCGAAAACCTCAGTAGTCGTCATTACGAACCCTAATAACCCAACAGGCACGTTACTTTCTGTTGAAGAACAAGAAAAATTTGTTGCCTCCGTGCCATCAGACGTGATAGTAGTTATTGACGAAGCTTACATTCACTTTGTAAAGGATCCAGCTTATAAAACAGCTGCTTCGTTAGCTACAAAATATGATAATGTTATCATCACCCGAACTTTTTCTAAGGTTTTTGGCATGCCGGGGATGCGCCTTGGCTATGGAATTTGTAGCCAGGCTATTCAAGAGAAATTAAATTTCTATAGTACTGGGAGGGCTAATGCTCTGGCTCTCGCGGCGGGTGAGGCTTCTCTTAAAGATAGGAGTCATTACAATCGCTCCAGATCAGTAGTTTTGCATTTTCGAGAACGACTCGAAAATGAGTTTACAAAAATGGGTCTTGAATATATCCCCTCTGAAAGTAACTTTATGATGGTTAATCTTGGTAAACCATCTATGAGAATAATGCGAGAGATGTTTCAGAAGGGTGTAATGGTAACAAACAGGAGACGGGAGCGATTTCCAACTTGGATTCGCGTTTCCTCAGGTGATGAACAAGAAACAGAAGTCTTTCTTAATGTTCTCAAAGAGGTCTTGGGAAAGACTAGTTAAAAATTATAGGTTGATGAGTTTTGTCAGTAATATTTCGGAGGAAGCGCTGGGAATTATGTCTCCTCCTTTTTGAAAGGCTATAGTTAGTGCAACCAGGAATCAATTTTCCCCCTGGTTGCGCTCTTTAATAGATTAGGATTTATTACAGCTTTTTTTACAAAAATATCGGATCATTCCCCAGTGTTATCTGGTATGACAGTGAGTATAATTTGGTTACTACCTGGTGAATCGTTTATCCTCACCCAGACACATGGCTGGGCCACATCTAAAGCCTGAAGTCTAATAACTAAGCGAATTAGTAGTAGGAATTTCAACGTAAAAGGTAACGTTTCGTTTTAGTTAGAGGCGCAACTCTTAGATATAGAGGACTAGTCCTCTTTAAGTAAAATGCTACCTAAGGAAACAGCTTCTAATTAGGTTATGGCTAAACCACTTTCGTAAAGGGGAGAGACTTGGAGAAACCGATGTTACAACCACTGTCAGTTTATCAGGAATATCCACCTGATGAAATGGAATGTCGGGCCAGAATGTTTCGCCAAGATCTTGAACGAAGACGTTCTGTTCGAGATTTCTCAGACCGTTCTGTTTCAAAAAAGCTAATTGAAAATCTTTTACTTACAGCTGGTACAGCTCCTAGTGGAGCAAATATGCAACCATGGCATTTTGTAGCGGTTTCTGACCCCCAAATAAAAGCAAAAATTCGGATTGGGGCAGAGCGCGAAGAAAAAGAATTCTATGACGGGAAAGCCCCAAAAGAATGGGTTGATGCCTTAGCACCTTTAGGTACGAACGAAAAAAAACCCTTCTTGGAGGTCGCCCCGTGGTTAATTACCATCTTTGTCCAGCGTTATGGTGTGTTAGATGATGGACGGAAGATAAAGAATTATTATGCTTTGGAATCAGTGGGGATTGCCACAGGCCTGCTAATTACAGCTGTACAAAATGCGGGATTGGTGAGTCTTACTCACACTCCAAGTCCTATGAATTTTTTAAATCGTCTACTAAACAGGCCTATTAATGAGCGACCCTTCTTAATTTTGGTTGTTGGTTATCCAGCTGAGGATGCTCAGATCCCAGTAATTAGCAAAAAGTCTATAAAAGATATTGCAACGTACTTATGAAGGAGGTCAGTAATGTTGGGGAAACAACCTTTCTACTTTGACGAAAGGGAGGATTCATGCGCGGATCAATAGTGCCTGTAGTTACACCTTTTAAGGATGGGATAATCGATTTTAATGGATTAGCCAGTTTAATTGAATGGCAAATAAAAAGCGGATCTCATGGGATATCTGTCCAGGGGACGACGGGTGAACCAAGTTCCCTTACCCTTGAAGAGCGTAAGGATGTTATTCGTACTGCTGCTAGTATTGTGGAGGGAAAAGTTCCCTTTATACCTGGGACAGCTTCTACTAATCACGAGGAATCTATTGAACTTTCCCGTTTTGCTCAATCAATGGGAGCCGATGCATTACTTTTGATCGCTCCCTACTACAGTAAACCTAGTCAAGAAGGTATTTACCTCCATTTTGAAGCCCTTGCCAAGTGTGTGGAAATTCCTGTGATTCTTTATAACATCCCTGGTCGGACGGGTGTTAACATTGAAATTGATACGGTTGCTCGTCTAAAAGAGAATAATGAGAATCTGATTGGGGTTAAAGAATCAAATAAGGATTTTGAGCATATAAATCGACTGTTGCACCGTATGGGACGGGAGTTTTTAGTATATTCCGGGATCGAATTACTTTGTTATCCCATTCTAGCTATAGGTGGTGCAGGTTTTGTCAGCGCTACAGGGAATCTAATGCCTAGAGAAGTAGCTCAACTCTATAACCTTGTCCAAGAAGCAAAATGGTTGGAAGCGCAGGACCTCCACTATAAGATGATGAAACTTAATGATGCTATATTTATGGAAATTAATCCAGTGCCGGTCAAAACAGCTTTGGGAATGATGGGAAAAATAAGCCCTGAAGTTAGGTTGCCTCTTGCCCCAATGTCAAAGAAAAATTGCGAGAAATTGCGTTGTATATTAAAAGATTACGGGCTAAATGTATAACCTACTTTTTATTAATGGAATATGAATGTCTAAATCCCCTTACCGTCTTCATTATAACGAAAATCCGCTCGGATCATCTCCCAAAGTTATTCAGAGAATCAAAGAGTGCTTAACAGGAATTAGTTTTTATCCACATCGGGATGATGAGTTTCTAAGAGATCAATTGGCTTTATTTTACGGAGATGGATTAACAAAAGACCATTTTTTTTCTACCTATAGCGGTTCAGAAGCACTTGATCTGATAGCTCGGGTATACCTCCAATCTGGTGATGAAATTATTGTTTGTGAGCCAACATTTCACGTATATTCTCGCACTGCAGAGTGGCAGAATGCTGTGGTAACAAATGTGCCACTGAATTCGGACGACTTCAGCCTTAAGACTAATGCAGTACAGGAAGCTGTGACATCCAGGACAAAATTAATTTATTTAGGAAACCCTAATAATCCTACTGGTACAATCGTCACTAAAAGTGAGATGGCAACTCTTTACGATAGTTTGCCCCAAGACGTGGTTATAGTTTCTGATGAAGTATACCACCATTTTGTGGCCTCTCCAGACTACCCAAATTCCATTCGGGATATTGTAAAAGGGAAAAATATTATAGTTTTACATTCCTTCTCAAAAGCTTACGGGTTGGCAGGTCTTCGAATGGGTGTTGTAATTGCCAGGCCAGAAATTATTGAACGGCTAGTCCAGTTACGTAGAACGTTTCACTTAGGTGTTCTTGAGATGGAAGCTGCTACTGTAGCCCTCCAAGATCAGTTTCACGTTGAAAAAACGGTTGCTCTTGCTATGGAAGGTAAAAAGAGGCTTTATGCCGAATTTGATCGATTAAATATAAAATACTGGCGAAGTGAAGGGAACTTTGTTCTCTTTCAAACACCGATGCTTGCTGATGATCTGGCAAGCCAGATGGCAGAGTATGGTATTTGGGTGGGTTCAGGAAGTCGTTTTGGTCTAAATTACAGTATTCGAGTAAGTATTGGGTTGCCAGAAGCGAATGAAAAATTTGTTGCTAGCTTGGAGAAGATTCTATCTGGAAGTTGTCTATAATTGGAAAGGGTATAGATGTCAAAACTGACATTAATAGAGAGAGCTGAACAGGTTTTTGTTGGTGGTTCGAACGGAGAATTTCGACTTCCACCTGAAGTCAATATGGTTGTCTCTCACGGTGATGGCTGTGTTATTTATGATAGCGCTGGGAAAGCGTATATCGACTTTCTTTTAGGTTCTGGCCCAATGATCGTAGGTCATAATCACCCAGAGGTCGTAGATGCTGTGAAGCGTCAGATCGACAAGGGGACATCTTTTATGGCCATTAATGAGCCAGCTATTCAACTAGCTGAGCGAGTAGTTGAGGCATCGCCTTGTGGACAGAAAGTCCGTCTTGTAGTAACTGGCTCAGAAGCTGTACAGTTTGCATTGAGGGCTGCCCGATCCTTCACTGGGAGAGATCGCATTCTTCGTTTTGAAGGTGGTTGGCATGGTGTAAGTGATTCTGTGCTCCACGGTTCAAGGTCTCTCAGCCTGGGGAACTATCCAGCAACATTGCCCGATGGAGGAGGTATTCCACTTAGTGGATCTGCAGAAGTATTAGCTACTCCCTTTAACGATGTGGAACAGGCAGTAAATGTTGTAAAAAGACACCACCATGAGATTGCCGCTATACTAATAGAACCCCTTCAGAGGTGTATCTTACCTAAGCCCGGATTTTTTGAGGCCATGCGTAAACTTGCAACCCAATATGGTATAATTCTCATTTTTGATGAAATTGTCACAGGATTTCGACTCGCTTGGGGAGGAGCTCAAGAACGATATGGTATAAAATCCGATATAGCTGTATATGGCAAGACGATTAGTGGAGGTTATCCCATGGCCGCGATATGCGGCAGAAAAGATATTATGGACGTTATGAATGGGTGGCGGGCAGCTGACGATCCACAACGGGTAATAGCTTCAGGAACCTTCAATGGCTACCCAGTAGCTGCAGTAGCTGGTCTTGCTACTATGGATATTTTGGCTCGCCCAGGAGTATATGATAAACTTTTTACTATGGGGGATTACATAACTAGAGAAATTAAATCTATGGGTGAACGTCTATCAATCACACTGATGGTTGGGGGCGAAGGCCCAGTGCTCCAAGTCCTTTTTACCAACGAACATGAAATTGTTGATTATGGTTCGATGTTCCGGGCCGACAAAAACAAGGCATTTATTTTTGGTATTGAGTTGATTAAGCGAGGGGTATTTGTTAGTCCCTACGAAAAGATATATCTATCAACTGCCCACACAGATGGCCATGTTGATCGTTTACTCGAAGAGATAAAAAATGTTTTGGAACAAGTAATAGCAAAAATGGATTAAAAAATATTGAAAAATATGCACAGGTGGTCTTAAATCACTAACAAATATGCTTTAAGATAAATGTAGGAGAATAATCAATGAGAAATGTCCTTCTTCTAGGTGCATCCGGAAATATCGCACCTCATATCATTCCAGCATTAGAAGATCTCTATAACCTACGATTAGCAGATATTCGTCCTCATCCTGATGGTAAACCCACAATTCATGTTGACATGAGTAATTATGAGCAAGTCCTAGAAGCTTCCCGTGGCATGGATGCTATTATGAACTGGACTGTTGTTCGCGAGGATCCGGTAAATAGCTTTGCAGTATCTGTTCGTGGTGCCTGGCACGTTATGAAAGCTGCTGCAGAACTGGGGATCAAAAAAGTACTTCATACCGGTCCTGAAATAATAATCCCTGGCTATTTTCATGATCATGATATCGGAGATGTTCCTCAAGCTCCTGGTACAGGATACTATATGTTAACTAAGCACTTAGCTATGGAAATAGTCAAGATTCATGCTCGAAAATATCAAATCAATACTATATGTTATCAATTTAATGGACTGGGACCTATGCCTAAAAAGTCGGTTGTCAAGTCAGATCATCCACCATTTACTATAGTTTATGATGATCTAGTAGAAGCTTGTCGTCTAGCTCTAGAAATTGAAAGTGTACCTGGCTATTTTCAAACCTTCAATCTAGGTAGTTACCTGCAACAGGGGAAGTATTCAATCGAAAAAGCTAGGCGGCTATTGAATTTTGAACCTCGTACAAATCCAGAACTATTTTTCAAACGGCCAGTACTTTCACCAGACCAAACAGACTAGTGATAGTAGTTTTCTTAAGGGGGATGTTAGATAATTTTTTTGTTTGGTATACTAAGCTTATAAGAAAGAATTGCGCGGAAATTCGGGAATTAGTGATGGTCTACCCGTGGTTCGATCGGGAGTTTCCTAAACTCCTGAATCAGGTCAGCTAATTCCTGTGAAGCCGAGTTAAAAAGTTTTTCACCTTTTTCTACAGTAGCGACAGTAGGATCGCCGATAACTCCAGAATCTGTGATACGAGACCACTGATCCATCATGCGAAGAGACGATGCACCTTTACCTCGGATAAATCCACGCCAATAATGTTTTGATATGCTAACTTTTTCTTCCCGAACTGCCTTATCCATCTGAATCACTTCATCATTTAGATATCTGTAGACGGAAGTTTCAATTTCATCAGCATGAGACTGAAGTTCCGAATCACCAATTTCCCAGAGTTTGGTTTGGGCCATACTCCACCAGTTGAGAGTCCCACAGTGAGCATCAGTTTCAATTACCGTTCGCCTTGATGCTGTCTCTAAAATGGTTGCGTTAGATCCATGCCCGTTAACAATTAATATTTTTAGGAAACCATGATGGGTTAGGCTTCGTGTAATATCCAGAACAAAGTCTTGGAGATGGTCGTCTCGTATGGTTATTGTTCCAGGAAAATCCATATGGTGGTCTTCAAAACCGTAGGGGAGAGCTGGCAAAATTAATACTTCGTTAGGAATAAGGCGAGCAGCACCCTCACAAACACTACTAACTAAAAAGGTATCTACATCCATAGGCATGTGGTAGCCATGATCCTCTGTTGATCCCACGGGTAATATAACAACGGGTTGTTCTTTTATTTTATCTCTGAGTTCTGTCCAGGTGTAGTGGTCATAGCGGTATGGAAGTTTAGGGCCTTTCATATTGCTCCTCCTCAACATCAGTAGGTTCAGATCGATATGGAGTTCAGGAATTGAGTGCTGGGATCACTTCATTGACAAAAAGATCCATGCTATGGAGCCACGCTTCTTTATCATCCCAGTCATATCCCATGAGAACTAATGTACCAAAATCCCCCGTTTCATCTCGAAACATGTTAAGTCGATTAACGACCTCATCCACATCGCCGTGAATCATTTGTTCTTGCATCAAGTAGTCTAAATTGCAGTCCATATCTGACATTTCGGGGTCTCGTTTTAACATTTTACGTCCGAGACCTTGATCAAACAAGCTGCCAATATATTCGAAGGCATTGCCCATTGAATTGGTCCGTACCTGTCTTTCAGTTTCTTCCTTATTGTCACCGATAAAGATACTTCTGCAGACTCTCCAATCGGATCGGTTGGGAACACGACCAGCTTCCAGCGCTGCCTTTTCGTAAACGCGCCAGTTATCAGCTACGACATTACCAGGAGAAATATTAGCGCTGATTGGAGCCCACCCTTTTTTACCGGCAGTTTTCATGGTCGAGGAATTCATGCTCATACCAGGAGCAAAGATAGGCGGATGTGGTTTTTGGAGCGGTTTATGAATGTAGCCAATCAATGTATCCTGATCTACGTTCTCTTCCAGATCTATTTGCCAAAAGCGACCGTTTATTTTGTAAGGGGGTTCTTGATTCCAAAGTTGAAGGATAATTTCGGCTGACTCTTCCGCCATAGCACTATTGAGTTTTGGATCAATGTTATAAAGTTCTAAATCACTTGTAACACTGCCAGGCCCAAAACAGAGATTAAGTCTCCCATGGGACAACTGATCCATAAACGCTAGCCTGGTGGCGACATAGGCAGGGTGGTGGTAAGGTAGGCATGTTGGAGCAGTTCCTAAGCGGATGGTATTAGTCATTGCTAAAGCTTTACCAATAAAAGCTTCTGGAAGTACAATATTTTCATATTTCATAGTATGGTGTTCACCAATCCAGAATTCGGAGAATCCTAGGTCTTCCGCCCTAACTATAAGTTCAAGGTCTTCATCATAGCACTGTGCTGCAGGCTTGGAAGGTGAATGAAATGGCATAATGAACATTCCGTAATTCATAATTATATCTCCGCAAGCTATACCGCTTTTTGTAGGGGTGATTAAAATATTATAACCTTTAGGTCGTGATACAAGCTTTTAAGGTTAAGTAGATTCCTTTTATTATCAACTATAACCTAAAGAACTATTTAACTTTGGCATTACTTCCTGCGCAAACAATTCTAATGAAGTGATCCAGGCTTCTCTGTCGTCCCAGTCATGGGCTGTCATTATGAGGGTTCCAAATTCACCGGTTTCTTCGATCATCCGGAGCAATTGGCGTACACACTCATCCGGATCTCCTGCTATTACTTGTTCTTTCATCATATAGTCCAAAGTACATTCGGATTCGGGCATATTAGGATCTCTTTGCCACATTGCTCGACCAGGGCCAAGGTCGGTTAGTTTCAAAATGTAGTCAATACATTTACCAAGAGATAAGTTTCGAGCTTTTTCCCGAGCTTCTGATGTTGTTTCTGCTACAAAAATATTTCGGGAGATTTTCCAATTTTTTCGATTTGGTATTCGACCGGTAGATTGAGCACCTTTGAAATAAGTTTCCCAGTGATTAGCTAGCACATTGCCTGTAACCATATGATGACTAAATGGTGAATATCCTTTTTGACCAGCTATTCGAGTACCAGCTGAATTTCGCATTATAACGGGCACCGATAGAGGAGGATGAGGTTTTTGGAGAGGTTTAAGATAGACTCCAACTCCCAAGTTTTCACGGATTTCTTGGCTTACCTGAATTTGCCAGAATCGGCCATTAATATTGTAAGGTGGATCTGAGGTCCAAAGGGTCATAATCATTTGAATAGCTTCCCCTACCATTGCTCCGGTATCCTCAGAACGAATCCCATACATTTCCATGTCAGTCGGGATGGCACCTGGACCGAAACAGATATTAAGACGGCCATGGGAAAGGTGATCCAAAAAGGCTAATCGAGCAGCAACATGCGCGGGATGGTGATATGGTAAACACACAGGTGCAGCACCGACCCGTATGTGATTTGTCATGCCCAGAGCTTTCCCAATAAAAATCTCAGGCATTACTATATTTTCGTAACTTGAAGAGTGATGTTCACCTACCCAAAATTCACTAAAACCTAATTCTTCTGACCTTACGGCTAGTTCTAAATCTTCATCATAGCACTGACTAGGTGATTTAGCTGGATCATGAACAGGCATTAGAAATATACCATAATTGATCATGTTTTACTCCTCCACTAATCCAAACAACTCTGGTAGGTTTTTAATTTATAATAGCCCTTTGAGTTTCTTGCTCTTAATAATTTTATCCAAGGTCCCCTGAGGGTAATATTGCTCTAAGTTCCCTCCTGGAAATTGAGTTGCCCACTCATAAATTGCTCTAATTTTTTCTTCATTACCATCAAAAATTGAAGGAATTTTATGGACTGAAGTTAATTCACTGATAATAGTATCAGCAATACGATTGTATAATTTATCCGACCATATTTTTACTGGTTTATCGCCTTTTATAGCATCTTGATACCATTCCATAGCATTAAACTGGATAATCCTGGAACGGGGATAATTTGAGCACATTAGGTTCCAGTTATCACCGCCCTGTTTTTGGTCTCCCGAATTTCGGAAATCTGACCGAAGAATGACAGAAGGTATATCGAGAATCTTTGCTATAACATATTCTACCACTGTCCCAGAATCCAAGTCTGTTCCATCAAAATTAAATAATCCTAAATCACAATTCATTAACAGGAAAAGATCCTGATTACGGATATCAATAGTGCGGGTAAATGTTTTTTCCAGAGCCTGAGGTAGAATGCTCTCATATTTACCTTTTGAGCGTCTTGTTATAGTTTCTGCTAAGATAGCATTGCCCAGTAAATGTTTGTGGTCAAATAGGTCTCCAGCAAAATAGACGGAGTAGTTGGTCATAAGGTTTTCCGATTTGTGTACAATTTTCCTTTTTCGGCAGTTTCTTTGGTGCAACTAATAACGGATACTCCTTCATCAATTATCTCGTTTATATCTTCTGGCCCGGCACCATTTAGAAAAGCTATATTGTTGTCCTTGCAAGCATTTAGTACTTTAGCTCTTGCTTTCATCATTTCAGGTGGATAGGGTGGATCATGTTTATCTAGGTATCCAAAAGACATTCCCATATCTCCTGGTCCCCATTCGGCGAACGCAATACCTGGAATTCCAAGACTTTCATTAACATTAGCTAGTGCGATTTGGTTTTCGATTTTGAGACCGAGCATTATTTCTCCAGTTGGGTTTAGTGGCCAGACATCGGCTTTTTGTAGATATTCGTTCTCTGTGAGCCCCCAAATTTTAGAAGCAAAACTCTGTCCTCCCGAACCCCGTTGACCCGTTCCAAGTTTTTGGCCCAGACCAATATTTTGGAAAGGAAACCGAACAGATTCTACAAAAGCTTTGACTGCTCCCGGGGTTTCTGCGTGACACAGAAGAATTCCATGAATACCAAGAGAAAGAAACTGCTTTATCATCCAAGCATTTGCGCGAATTACTGCTTCATTGGTTCCGTTTGTAGGAAGCGTAACGACAACGCTTGGTGTCAGATGTCCACTAGGAGCAGGCCCAGCGTCAATAAGGCCAGCCATAAAAGCTTTAAGGTTTGGGAGGTCAAAAAGACTATGTTCCATGTCTATTAATAAGTAGTCTACCCATGTTTTCGAGGCGGCAAGACCACCTTCATAATTTATTTTAGAAGGACTGCCATAGTAAATTGGTTGCCCGGATTCGAGCAATTCTATAGCACGGTTTATTCTGGGCATTTAAAGCTCCAAATTGGTAGATTGAAACGGAAGTTGTTCCAAAAGTTGTGTATCTTCGGCAAGTTGGATAAGATTTTTTACAGCCATTCGAGTAAGGGGAACTCCTTCATTTTGAGAAATTTTTTCAGATTCATATTCTAGCTCTCCGGGTACTAATGTCTGTTCTACACCAACAGCGGTTGGAGCTTCCCTCATTCTCCGAATAAGTTCATCAATACGCTGGTAAAAACGGTCCATCGGCATCATAGCTCCCACATCAATAGCTATAAAACAGTGCCCCTCATCACAGGTATCGTCAGATACCTGTGCCCAGGAAAGAATGTCTGTAGTAATGGCTGAGCCAGCTAGAACCCCCGCTAATGATTCTACAAGCAGAGCTAAACCATATCCCTTATGGTTACTAAAGGGGGTTAAAGCTCCATTAACGGTAAACACACTTGGATCTGTTGTTGGTTGCCCATCTTTATCGGTGAGCCATCCCTCTGGTAGGGGAGTTCCCCAGTCTTTATAGGAATTGACTTTACCTCCTGCGACAGTACTCATAGCTATATCTAACACAATCGGTGGCTGATTTCGCGCGGGGACCGCATAAGATAATGGATTGTTGCCTAGGGTTGCTCCCCGTCCACCAGGGATGTTCATTACAACATCAGTATTGCTCATAGCTAATCCGATCATGTTATGATTTAGTGCCATAAGTGTATATGCTGATGCCGCTCCGAAATGGTTACTTTGCCGTACGTTAGCAATACCGATGCCACACTTTGCTGCTTTTTTGATTGCTATCGACATACCGTAGTGTGAACCTACCATACCTACAGCCTGATGCGCGTTAATTTGGGCCCAGGCTAATCCCTGTTCTGTAATTTCAGGCATCGCGTTGACATTAATTCCTCCATCTAGCATCAATTGCACGTAACGCTTCAGACTTACTGTTCCATGAGTGTAAATCCCTCGCATATCAGTTCGGATTAAAATATCAGATACAAGTTTAGCAGAGCGACTAGAAAGCCCCGATTCAATCATGGCTTTAGAACAAAAGTTTTCCAAAAGATGATGTTGGGTTCTAAGAAGATAGAGTTCTTCATGTGGTTTTTGTGAATTAGTATCCACCAATTGACTTGCCCCCCTCCTATTCAGCTCGTATTTCACCAGTAATGTGTTCAAAACCGCTAATCATATAACTATAGTCGCAGGCTACTTGTATCCAATCGACTCCACGCCGGCTCCATCGTTGACCAAAAGCATAATCTGTACCCATTCCCATTCCTATAGATAAACCAGCTTCATGTCCAACATCAATAATGCGTTCCATTGCTACGGTTAGATCACTATGGTTTAGTTGGCCAAGAAAACCCATTGAACCACTCAGGTCTACTGGCCCAATAACTAAACTATCTAGCCCAGGTATAGCAGCTATAGCTTCTAGCTCTTTATATGCTTCAATATTCTCAATCTGGACCGAAACAAATAAGTTATTGTTCATGGTGGTTTTATAGAGATCAATATCTGAAAGAGTTCGGCCATAATTAGATGGCCGGTGTGGACCAAAACCCCGATTCCCCTTTGGTGGATATCGACACATATCAACTATACTCTGAACTTCGATAGCCGAACGAACTTGTGGTACGATAATCCCTGGGGCACCAGCGTCTAGGACTGGTTTGATTTGGCCCAGAGCACTTGAAGGAACTCGAACTAAAGCTACTGTCTGTCCTGCGCGAGCTGCCATTAGATGGTGCGTGACCGATTCCAAATTCATAGCGGTATGTTCGGTGTCAATCCAGATAAAATCTGCGGAATCACAAAGTGCTTCAGTAACTGCTGGATCGGAAAAGGTTACACTAGCTCCCAAGCACAAGTTGCCATTAGAAAGTTGATCACGAAACCATTTTATTTCGGTTGAAAACATAAGAATGAATACTCCATTGTTAAATTAAATCTAGATGTAGGCTTGGCCTGCTATCTTTCTTTAGACGGCACCATTTTGCCACGGTCCCCAAATAGCGTAAGTCATCCCAGGTCTTTGCATATTAACAAATAAAGTCTCTCCGTCTGGACTGAAAGTTGCGCCAGCAAATTCTCCTCGGTGGGTAATTCCAGCAATATCTTTAGCTAAGTCAAACACTCGGCCGTCCCTTGTTAAACCACGAATATGTTGGATTCCTTCCCTATTATCTTCGCAGATGACAAGGCCTCCACGAGGACTAACACAGATATTATCTGGGGCGGCCATTAAAGCAGGATCAGGTGATTCAAACAAGAGCTTCAATACCCCTCCATCGGCCCCTAATGGGTTGTATTCCCAAACCTGGCCCAAGCCTTTATCCCCCCCTTGAGTTGATGTAAAAAAGATTCTGTCATTACCATGCCAGCATCCCTCTAATCGATTAAAAATGGCACCACCTTTATCTAGACCCTCCTTATGAACAAGCCCACGATCCAGTCCAGCTCCAACTGGATCAGGGTCATTAATTTCGACCCATTCTACAGCGAGTTCTTTGCCGATAGTCTGTCCAATCCGAGTGTCAAATTGTGGTTGACCGCTGACGGCTAACATTCCTAAGGTTCCACCCATAGCAAGCCGGCCCGGATAATCAGGTAAGTATTGGTAGAATCCCCCAGGGTTTGCATCTTCTGTTTCGTATACAAAGCCAGATTTTGGGTCAATAGCGACCGCTTCGTGAACAAAACGGCCCATATGAACAAGAGGTTCAGCAATTAAATTTCCTTCAGCAGTTGCAGGTACATCGAAACAATATCCATGGTTTTTATCGTATCCACCTAGAGATCGATTTCTACGTTTACTAAAAAATTGGTCTTGCCCCATAGTTGTTTCTTCACAGGTAATCCAGGAACCCCAGGGAGTTGGCCCCCCAGCACAATTATGTAGAGTTCCATTGATACTAACAAAATCACGGACAAGTTCCCTGGTAGTTGGATTTATTAGTAGAGTAGTTACGCCCCCAGGGGCAGTAGGATCGTATGCTGAAGCTAGATCACCCATTGCTTCAGCCGGACTGCCAGGATTAATTTCATGATTACGCATTAGCCGTATCATTCCATCTGAGGGAAATGCTGCCATTCCATCATGGCCAGGTGGAGTAGGAAATCCATCTGACATTAAACCACCGATCTTGCCGAACACTGTATATGCAAATTCGGGTGGCAATTCAAGAAGGGTTTCTCCTGTATTTTGAGAAGGGACTGGGGCCAGTGGTCCATATCCGCCCTTCCCAAGAGAAGCTTGGGAAGGATTATGGCCATTTTCCATTGCACCTAAACGCTTGGTTATCAGTCCTTGTAGAGTAGAACCAATAGCTATGCTCCCAAAGGTTAGAGTTGTCTTTCGTATAAAGGAACGGCGACTCAACCGGGACATTTCTGTATCTCCTCTTTTAGTTGTCCAATACTTAAATGAGCAATCTTGAGCTTAGAAACAATTATACCAGATATCAAAATACTTAATGTATTTCTCTTAGATTTCGAATGCAAGCGTCAGATGAGAGATTCCTTAACCAAATTTAATGAAAATAAGGCCACAGATTATCATAAATAAAGCTACCACTTTTCTTGGAGTTATAGTTTCCTTTAGAAATGTAAATCCCAAAATCACCCCAATGGCTACGGCAAACTCTCTTAATGCTACAATGTAGCCTATCTTACCCATCGTCATAGCAAATAGAATCATTAGATAAGCTCCGGTGGAACCAATGCTGATAACTATCGCAGAGCCCCAGAAAGACTTTAATTGAGTGTAAAGAGTCTCAGCATTTTTCCGGATTACGAAAGGTGTTAAGAAAGCCCCGCTCAAAAAGAACATTCCGAAAATATAAACAATAGGATTAACTATATTTACACCAACTTTGTCTATAAGTGAATAACTAACAATAGTCGCTCCAACGCCCAGAGCTGATATTAAACCTTTTTTTACGGAATTTGTTTGTTTAACGAGAGGAAAAGCTATACAAAAAATACCCAAACAAATTGACCCGATCCCGATTATTCCTGGAAGATTAAGATTCTCATCTAGAATAAGCCATCCAAGAAACCCAGTTAGACCAATTCCGGATCCTCGAGCAATAGGATAGACTATGGATATCTCTCCAAATTTATATGCTCTAGCTAAGAGCCAAAAATAAATTGTATGAATAATGCCGGTTGCTAGGATATACAACCACCCAACACTTAACATATCTACAAATTCTAATATTCCCTGTGTTGCTGCTACGTTTAGGACGAAAGGTAGCAAAAATAAGCAGCTAATCCAAAGAGACCACCAGGAGATAGTAAGGTTGCCGCCGGTCCGTCGTGCTACAAAATTCCAGGTAGCATGTAGGGTTGCAGAGATTAAAACAAATAGGAATAATGAAGTGGACATCAAAACTCCATCAGGAACTAGTACAATACTAGCTAGGTCGTCAAGTGGTCATACATAAAGTTGAATTAAAACAGAGGGGTGTCAACGTTATTATCTGTATGTGTTGCTCCTATTATCTTGTTTCTGTATTTTCAGGTGTTGATATTGTTTTAATTTTCGTAGAATTTGAAAATAATTAGGGAATTAAGTTTGTAGGTTTAGTTAGGAATTGTGGTCTAACTTAGGAAAGGAAAATCATAAAATGTCTCTAAAGTTTGGATATCTCGGTATCTGGCATAGTCATAGCGTATTGCATGTTAAAGACGCAGGTAAGCGTCCCAGCGAACTTGAACTTATCGGAATTTATGAACCAGATCCTGAGATACTGGAATCTAAGTTAAACCAATGGGCAAACTACCTTCCTGATGATCTTATTATATTTGATTCTATCGAAGAGGTCTTAAATAGTGACGCGGAAGCCATTATCTGTGAAGGGCGGGTTTCAGAAAATCTAGATTACGCTGAAAAGGCTCTAAATGCGGGGAAACACGTTTTGTTAGAGAAACCTGCTGGAGTAGACTTGGATCAACTCCAAAAATTACACCAAATAGCTCAGAGGAAGAGATTACATCTACAAATGGCTTATATGTGGCGTTATAATCCAGCTATTGCAGAAGTTATCCGACTGGTTCGGGCAGGTGCTCTGGGGCAACTTTTTTACTTCAGAGGCCATATCCCCAAACCTCTATCATATTATTCACGGTTGACCCAGGAACTGGATTGTTATAAAGGTTCTCTGTATTTCGAAATGGCTGGCCACTTAGTAGATATCATGGTAACCCTGATGGGTAAACCGAAAGCTATTCACCCAACTCTTACAGAGCATTATGCTGAGAAAAAATATGTAGATAATGCCGTAGTCGTTCATGTGTTTGATGACAATAGCTTAGGTACTATAGATACAGCTTCTATGCATACTGAAAGTAATAAAACACGACGTATTGAGGTGTATGGTACAAGAGGTACGGTAATTCATACACCAACTGGGTCGAATAATCTTCAATTGTTTTTGGAGCAGCCTTTTGAAAATTATGTTAAAGGTTGGCAAGATGTGATAGTTCCTACTCCCTTTGAAGAACCGTCTTTGTTAACGGAACTTTCCGCCTGTATATCGAATATGAAGGAGCCGGATTATAGTCTCCATCACGATATGACAGTGCAACAGGTCCTATTTGAGGCGTGTGGTATCAAAGATGGTTCGGCTATGATACCTTCTTTAAAATAGTAAAAATTGGTTGACAAGTGGCACTTAAAACAAGTATATTTTAGTCAACGGCGCGGGGTGGAGCAGTCTGGTAGCTCGTTGGGCTCATAACCCAAAGGTCGGAGGTTCAAATCCTCCCCCCGCTATTTTTATCAGGGATGGTCTGCAGACCATCCCTGAATTTGTTTCGCCCCTTCTTATTTACCAGTGATTAGAAATAATCAATAATATATAACAGCAGGTTCTCAATTCATTGCCGATATTCTTGATAGTGCCAATCCCATGTGGGGCTTAGAAAAAATTGGGAAGGCCAATCTTTAAGTTAAAACCGTATGCTTTTCGTATCTGGGAGAATTCCATTTTCATCTCTTGGGAGAATAGAAGTTGGTAAAGCGATAGATGAGCCAGCATCGACAGGGAGGGTGATTCCGGTAATCCATCGGGATTCCTCGCTAGCAAGAAATACAGCTGCATGACCAACATCCCAAGCTGTACCTTCAGTCTTTAGTAATGTTGCTTTACTACGAAGTTCACGATGATCTTGCGAAAGATTTTCGGTAAATGAGGTATGTAGGTGTCCCGGGGCGATACAATTCACTCGAATTCCATCCTGACCATGTTGCAAAGCCATATTCACAGTCATAGCAACAACACCACCCTTTGAGGTTGCATAAGCTATATTATACGACCATCCACTACGAAATGCGTCAATTGACGCAACATTAATTATAGAACCTCCACTGTTTTTTATCATTTCGGGGATAGCAAATTTACTTGTCAGCATCATCCCTTTAAGATTGGTAGCCATTATTTCATCCCAGTTTTCCTCATGAACGTCTAAAACTGTTCCTGGATAATTAAGTGCTACATTATTAAAGAGAATATTTAGTGCACCATAACGCTTCAACGCAGTTGCTGTGATCGCTTCACATTCGTTAGCTTGGGTTACGTCTCCTTTGAAAAATGATGCTGTCCCTCCTTCTCTTTTTATAACTGACACCGTATTGTGGGCATGTTGCTCATGTCGGTCTACTACTAAAACATTAGCACCTTCTCTAGCAAGGAGTACGGCAGTTGCAGATCCTGTTCCAGCTAGTTCACTTTTTTTCCCAGCCCCTACCACAATCGCGGTCTTGCCTTCGAGTCGAGGTTTGGATGAATTCACAAGAATTTCCTGTCAAATATTTAGCATCACCAGAAACTAATAAATTTGTGGCGGTTAAGTCGTGAGGTTCTGAAGAATCTAAAAAGGTGACAACGTTAGCTACATTATTGCTTTCTGCTACCTGACTTAAGGGGAAAGATTATCACTCACCTTCCCGTCTAGGGTTAACAACAGTTTGCCCATCATCTTCTATTAGAGGATGATGATATATGTAAGGTGGTTCGAGGGTTGCTCTTTGAGCTTCTGTTAGATCTGATGACCATTCAGGAAGTTCTGTTGTATAAATCCCTCCAGCGTAGTGAAGATATTTTGGTGTATATCGATAGAGTGCGATTCGTCGCTCATTTTTCCCGTGCCAGGGTAAGGTGCCATGTGCGGTTGCTTCATTGAAGATCACTAAATCACCAGCTTTTTGAGGAATATGGTGAATTAATTCTTGGTTAGCTTCCCAGGTTAGAATATCTTCTGGACATTCGAAGTTAGCTTTATGACTGCCAGAAATTACGCATAGGCCCCCGGCGCCAGGCTCTACATCAGCTAGAGCGTACTGAAAAACTACTAATCCAGATCTCATTCGGCCATTATGGTAGTTATAATAACGTGAGCCATTGAAAGTTACATTTCCAGACCCATGGAGCTTCAGTCCCTCACAACCCTCCTTTGCGATCAGTACGTCAACACCGTGATCTAGCTTCCATCCACGGCCAAATAGAGTATTTAGATAAGGTATAACCCGCGGGTGAGCTAAAAGTTTTCGAAAAGGTTCGCACCATGGTTTTGGCCAGGTTAGCATTCCCTCATAATGACAGAATGGGGCATATTGGCCTTGGAAAGGTCTACTACTCCAGTCTCCACTTAACGTATTGGGTTTATCGTAAGAGGTACGGTGCTCAGGATTAGCCTCAAGGGCTTTATTTAAGGCTTTTATTTCCTCATGAGTAAGAACATTACGGATAACAAGAAAACCCTGAAGGTCAAATAGATACTGTTCATCGCTACTCATCGTCGAGAAATTTGACAAAGTATTCACCTTGTTTATAGTCAGCGATTTTAGCAAAATATCTTATTGGATATGTTCGACAAGATACTTTAATCATGGTAAGGTGCAACAATAAATTATTCATCTTTATCCTTTATCAATATCCGACAAAATGCCTTGACAGATTTTCTTGATAAGGTTAAGATAATCCGTTCATCTCAATTAGGATGGATGCTTTTATCCCTAATATCACCGCCAATATAAATACAGCCAGGCTAACGTGTCCGAAGAAGCCGAAGTACCAGAACAAATTCAAGCTCAACAACTTAACCGCCCAGGTGTCAAAGAACTGGATGACATTCTTGGTATTCCCTTTAACGTCCTTGACGATGGATTTGTTAGGATTGTTGATTATATGGGTAGCGATCATTCGATTGTGCAAGCCGCCCGGGTTTCTTATGGCGTTGGGACACGTCAGGTTCATCAGGATCAGGGATTGATCCGTTACCTAATGCGGCATCAACATACGACTCCTTTCGAGATGTGTGATATCAAGCTCCATCTTCGAGTACCAATGGATTGTTGGCGGCAATGGATCAGACACCGAACAGCCTCAGTTAACGAATATAGTACTCGGTATTCACTAGCAATCGATGCGGCTCAAACAACTACCCCGGAAAATTGGCGAATTCAAGCCCAAGGGAATCGTCAGGGTAGTGGTGGTTATGTAGAAAAATCAATGGGTGAGGAATTTACAAATAAGGAACGAGAACTCCAAGAAGTAGCTCGACTACGCTATGAGGAACGGATAGCCGCTGGTGTTGCCCGAGAACAAGCTCGAAAGGATCTACCTTTGTCTACGTACACAGAGGCCTATTGGAAGGTAAACCTACTCAATCTTTTTCGATTTCTACTCCTCCGTATGGATGACCATGCTCAATGGGAAATTCGTCAGTATGCTCAAATAATTGGATATAAAATTGTTTCTGTTTGGTGCCCTCTAGCTTGGCAGGCATTTCTTGATTATAGTGTGAATGCAATGCAACTAACACATTTAGATTGGGAAATGATCCAAGCAATCCAAGCAGGGGACAGTCAGAAAATATCAGAACTTTCGATCAAACATCGTTTTGTTTCAAAAAATGGAAATCGTCGCCGTAGCCGAGAGCGTGATGAGCTTGAAGTAAAGCTGGAAAAACTAAACATCCCAATTCCATGGCAGTCTAATGATGACAGTGCTTAATGGAAAATAACAATGTGTGAAATCAGTGTATCTGACCTGAGTTTTATTGACTGATGATTCGAGGCAACCCCGAACCTATCTACCGTAGGTATAATATTACACATGGCCCGGATCGAAAGGGGATTTCTGAGGCATTAGAAACCCTGGGACCAGTAGAACGAAAGACTGAAGTGTGGTGTGACTGGGTGTACATCTTTGAAGATGAAAAAGAACGAATTATTGTCAAACAATACAATAATGGAACTCTACTAATTCAGGGTCGAGGTAAAACTCTCCTTCAGATCATCTCGCAAGTTATCTCCGGGTTTGTTAAAAATCCTGATTTGGCTCCCCGAGTAGATAAAATTAGCGAAGAACCTCTTCAATTATCCACACCTCATATTGGCACCGATGAATCTGGAAAAGGGGACTATTTTGGCCCTTTAGTAGTTGGAGGGATAATGATTGAATCTCGGTCTTTGTCGAAGTTGTCAAGCCTGGGCATCAAAGATTCAAAAAAATTGACCGATACACGGTGTCGTAAACTAGCATCAACAATACGGGAGTTATGTGAAGAAAGATATTGCGAAGTCATTATTCCTCCAGCAAGGTATAACACTCTTTATGAAGACTTTAGGCGGGAAGGAAGAAATCTTAATCATATGTTGGCGTGGGCCCATGCCCGTGCGATAGAAAGCTTGTTAGATAAAACCCCTTGTCCTTTGGCTGTAGCTGACAAATTTGGAAATGAGTACTATATTCGTTCACGTCTGATGACAAAAGGCCGGGAAATTAAATTGATCCAGGAGCATAAAGCAGAACGGTATTTGGCTGTAGCAGCGGCCTCTATTCTTGCCCGAGATCGTTTTCTTGGGGTATTAGATAAGTTGTCTGTCGATACCGGTGTACAACTTCCGAGAGGCGCTGGACCGTCAGTGATCCCAGTTGCCCGTAAGTTTTTGAAAGATAATGGTATTGAAAAGCTAGGTAACATTGCTAAACTTCACCATAAGACCACGGATCGATTATAATTTTTTAAAAGTTAAGTCAATCCAATAATTAGCTGAAGGATAATTTCCTGAATGCACCCAACCACAACAATTTATGCCCATACTAAATTTCGTATAGCACCTGTGAACCCGAGAATTTTTGGTGGGTTCTTGGAACATATGGGACGAGCAGTATACGAAGGAGTTTTTGAGCCAGATAGTCTACACGCTGATAAGGATGGATTTAGGCAGGATGTTTTGACAGCGTTGCGAGAACAATCATTGACGGTTATGAGGTATCCAGGTGGAAATTTTGCTTCGGGCTATCATTGGATTAATGGTGTAGGGACACAAGAACAACGTCCTACGGTTCGGGAATTAGCTTGGCAGAGTATTGAACCAAATACTTTTGGAACTGACGAATTTAATAATCTTTGCAAGAACATGGATTGGGAGCCTATGCTCACAGTTAATCTTGGTACGGGCACGCCCGAGGAAGCTAGAAACTGGGTAGAGTATTGTAACTGTCCTCCAGGGACTAATTATGCCGATATGCGGGTCGAAAACGGAATTGAACAACCTCATGGTATTAAACTTTGGTGTTTGGGTAATGAAATGGATGGCGATTGGCAGCTTGGTCACCAACCGGCTGAACAATATGCAATTCTTGCTCAACAGGCTGCAAAAATGATGAAAGATGTGGATAGACAGATAGAATTAGTCGTGTGTGGCTCTTGTTCGGTAGACATGTTCGATACATACATGGAATGGGACCGTAAGGTTCTTGATTACTTGGGAGATTACGCGGACTATATTAGTTTACATCGATATGTTGGCAATCCTAACAACAACTCCACGGACTTTTTAGCAGTCACAAATTCGCTTGATAAGCAAATAGAAGAAATGGACTCAGTTTGTCGTTTCATTCAGGCCAAACGGCGGAGTCCTAAACGCCCATATTTGTGTTTTGATGAATGGAACGTCTGGTATAAAAATCATGAAGTAGATGGAGAAGGAAAATTTGCACCACACTTAGTTGAGGAAATTTACAATCTTGAAGATGCACTGGTCGTTGCTGGTTTTCTGAATAGTTTTATCCGTCACTCTGATACAGTTCAGATCGCTAATATCGCTCAAATTGTTAATGTTATAGCACCACTCATAACAAGAGGTGATGATCTCCTAATCCAATCTATATATTATCCCTTTACTATGTTTGCGAAGCGACGGGAAGGAACATCTCTGCGGATCTTCCTTGAGGGCCCGGGATACGAAAGTGAAAGTTATGGCTGGGTAAATTACATTGATGCTTCAATAATTCAGAATGGTAGCCTTTTACATGTTTTTGCGATAAATCGAAATACTGATAAACCCCTCCCCGTGAATATTGTCCTTGAGGACCACCCCATCAGATCGTTAGTTAGTGCTGAAATACTAACTGGAGGTCAAGATCCCAAAGCCTCCAACACTTTTGAATTTCCTAATCAAGTTAACAAGCAACCCTATCAAGAATTCAATTTTTCGAATGGCAAAGTGCAATGTTCCTTACCTCCTTTAACATTCACAGCTATGACCTTCAATCTTGAAAAAGTATAAACATAACATATCGTATTTTGAAAAGAGCTATTAATTATTGACCAACATGCATAATAACGTAGTATTTCCCTCATGTTCAAAACTATAAAATCTTCTATGATATCTCGCCGAGATGCTCTGAAATTATGTGGTGGGGCCCTAATTAATGCTACTGTTTTTGGTTGCGGGAGTAATAAAACAAACAGTACGAAAATACAATTTATGACGGCTCTAACATGGGAAAAACATCGTTCTCTGGAACCACTTCTGAATGAATTTTCGGCGATTTATCCTTCTATACAGATTGAACATATAAAAGTGCCTTGGGACCAGGCTCATTCAAAATATATTACAGCGATTCTAGGAGGCAGCCCTCCAGATGTAATGATGATACCAAGTTGGTGGGTCGCTGAATTTCGGGCGATGGGAGCTCTCGAAGACCTTAGCCCTTGGGTGAAAGACTGGCCCTATCTGAATGGATATGCTGAAAATGTAAAGCGTTTCACGGAGGCAACTTTAGCATTTGATGGAGATCAGATCTTTGGATTACCTTCTGAAGTAGCGGTTCGTTCTATGTTTTATCGGACAGAATGGCTTGATGAATATGATTTGGAACCGGCAAAAACGAGAAAAGATTGGCGGATTTTACTTGAAAAAATTACAGACCCCGAACGTAATAGATACGGATACGCTTTCAGGGGTGGTCGGGGTGGGTTTTATAGTTGGTGGGCAATAGCTCAGGAATTTGCTGGATCAAATGAATGGTTTGATAGGGATCAACGGTGTATCATCAATAGTCCTGATCACGTCGCAGGTTTATCCTATTGGAATGACCTGTATCAAGATCGGCTGGTGCCTTCTGATTCACTTAATTGGGGCTTCAACGAATTGGTTCAGGGTTTTTGGTCTGGTCTCTGCGGGACGATGGAACAAGACCCAGAGGTAGTTCGGACTTGCCTTGAACATGGTTTAGATGAAAATACTTTGGCCATCACCATGATGCCTACCGGGCCAAAAGCCCGAGTAGCCTTAGCGGATGGAGGATACGCTTCGATATCATCTAATTCTAAACATAAAGACGAGGCATGGACATTCCTGAGTTGGTTAATGGCTCCAGATCAACGTCTTCGTTACTGCAAAGAAACAAATATGATCCCAACATTTGTAGATGCTATGAACGATCCGTTTTTTGGACAGGGGCTTTACCAAAGTTTTATGGAAATGCTTACTGATGTCACAATACTCCCCAATTGGTATCCAAACTATCTTCCTGAAATGGGCGAATTTCTTGAGATCCGAGTCACAGAAGAACAACAAAAAATGCTTCTCAAGAAACAATCCCCACAGGAGACTCTTGATCGATTAGCTGAATTTATGACACGAGCACAGAAGAAATATATAGACCGCCATGGGCCGATAATTCCCCGTCCACCAAACTCAAAATGATTAAGGGCCTGTAACAATGCGCTATGATCCAAAAACAAGAAAATATTCTCGTCGTAATCTGCTGAAAATATGTGGTTCGGCTCTAGTGAGTATGGCTGCGATTGGTTGTGGCCGAAAAAAAGATTCTCAAACTCTTACAATCTTAAGTCCAATGGGTGAGGTCAAAAATCGAGCCCTTAAAGCACAGATTAATAGTTTTATGAGCCAATTTTCGGATATTCCTGTGGAATTGATTACAGTTCCTTGGGATCAAGCCCATACAAAGCTTCTAATTATGATAGCAGGAGGTAATCCTCCTGATTTGATAATATCCACAGGCCAGTGGATAGCAGAATTCCGAGCTATGGGAGCTCTTGAAAACCTAGCTCCTTGGTATAATACGTGGTGTCATCGAAATGCTTTTAATACGACGGCGATTCGTCGGTGCAAAAGTAGTACAGCTATAAAAAATGGAAAAATTTATGGTCTTCCATTAGAATTGACAACCCGGGCTATGTTTTATCAAAGACGTTGGTTAGATGACATTGGAATGGAGCCAGCACTCACACGCGCTGATTGGCGTCGGCTGCTGGAAAAGATGACTAACCAGACCAAAACCCGTTACGGTTATGCTCTGCGTGGTGGTCGAGGAGGTTTTTGGAGTTGGTGGCCTATATTAGAAGAGTTCTCAGGTACTAATGAGTGGTTTGATAAAGATAACAGGTGTATTATCAACAGTCCTGAGCATGTTAAAGGATTGAGTTATTGGAATGATTTATACCAAGATGGCCTTACCCCCAAGGATTCTATAAATTGGGGATACAACGAATTGGTCCAGAGTTTTTGGTCCGGAGTTTGTGGATGTATTGAACAGGATCCTGAAGTAGTCCGTACCTGCCTAGAACATGGAATGGACGACTCAACTCTAGTGACTACAAGGATGCCTTCTGGGCCACGGGCTAGTGTTGCTTCCAACGATATTTGGATACTGTCAATATCTTCTAATTCCCAAAAATTTGATCAAGCACTCACCTTATACGAGTGGATCATGTCCCCGGAACACCTTATTTCATATAGTAAAGCCGCGAGTGTTTTACCAACCGTTAAAGCTGGTATGGCCGATCCTCATTTTGGTCAGGGATTTCTTCGGCCATTCATGGATATGTTAGATGATACTAAATACCTCTCAAACTGGTATCCAAGTTATCTTCCTGAAATGGGAGAATTTATAGAGGTATTAGTTACTGAAGAACAGCAAAAGATGTTACTTGGTCGGCAATCCCCACAGGAAATGCTTGACCGATTAGCTGAATTCTTAAATCGAGCACAGAATCGTTACGTAGACAATTATGGCCCTAATACACCCAGACCCCTAAGTATTTTGTAATACCCAAATATCGTGTTATGAAAAAAGCTCAACCTTACCTACTTCTAATGCCAGCATTCCTTTTGATTGGGGGATTTCTATTTTATCCCATGGCTACGGTGTTTTTATTGTCATTTCAGGAATATCAACTGATGGATCCCCTTAACACCTCGTTTGTCGGCCTAAAGCATTATAGTACTTTAATTAATGATGATTACTTCTGGTCAAGTCTGTGGAATTCGGTTGTTTGGGTTGGTGTCTCAATATTCTTTCAGTTTTTGCTTGGATTTTGTCTTGCCTTGCTACTCAACAGTAGAAATTTCAAAGGGCGAGGCTTATATCAGGCAATTGTTTTTGCACCATGGGCAATCTCGGGTTTTCTTATTGCTATTATTTGGGCATGGCTGCTCAATGGTGAGTTTGGTTTGGTGAACGACCTACTAATTAAAATAGGGTTATTAGAAGCAAAAGTTGGATTCCTCTCTCAAGAGGAAACAGCCCTTTTCGCTTGTGTGCTAGCTAATATATGGTTCGGTATAACCTTTTTCGCTATTATGTTATTTGCAGCACTTCAAGCTATTCCTCCAACCTTATATGAAGTAGCTAATATTGATGGCGCCACAACCTGGCAGTCTTTTTGGGGAGTCACACTGCCCTTCGTAAAACCTGCAATAATAATTACAGTATTGGTTCGGGCAATATGGATATTTAATTGGGCTGACTTAATCTGGGTTATGACTGGTGGCGGACCAGCTGGATCATCTCGTACATTAGCCCTCTACGTTTTCCAGAAGGCTTTCTTAGGATTAGATTTTGGATATTCAGCGGCATTAGGAGTCGTGCTAACCCTACTTTCTCTCTTTTTTTCAGCTGCTTTTCTGCGATCAACGCGTTTTTATAGTGATCAAGCTACTGTCTGAGGAAAGAAAAATGTTTAGATTAAGAAGAGTAAATAATGTGATCCAAGTTATAGGTTTAGGGCTTTTTCTCCTTTTTGCAATTGGTCCGATCTACTGGATGTTAGTAACTTCTCTAACCCCGGAAAACCTCCTTTTTGCCTGGCCAATTAATTTCTTTCCAACCGTTCCCACAATTGAACATTACATTGCTGTTTTTTATCGAACGAACATACTACTTTTTTTTTCCAATAGCCTTGTGGTTGCAAGTCTAGCTTCTGCCTGTACGTTAACTGTATCGGTCCTAGGAGGCTATGCCTTAGCCCGTTACCAATTCCGTGGTAGACAGATTACCTTACTGATGTTTCTTATTACTCAGATGGTGCCTATTGTCGTTATGATTGTACCCCTTTTTATTATTTTCCGGTGGCTAGGGCTGTTAGACACTCTATATAGTTTAATGATTGTGTATACTGTCCTTAATATTCCTTTCTGTACTATTTTAATGCAGGGTTTCTTCGCAGGAATTCCGACAGAACTAGAGGAAGCAGCAATGGTAGATGGGTGTAACCGTATGGAAGCGATATTACGAGTTGCTATTCCGCTAACTCGTCCAGGCCTTTTGGCTACCTTTTTGTTCGCCTTCATCGGAGCTTGGAATGAATTACTTTTTGCTGTGATGTTTCTGAACACCGATGCTAATTTTACTTTACCAATCTCGCTTTATAATTTCATCAGCCAGTATGATATTCACTGGGGACGTATGATGGCAGGGGCGACATTAGCTTTGCTACCAGCCTTAGTAATATTTGCTTTTGTTCAACGTTTTATGGTTCGGGGCCTTGTTTTAGGGGCTCTTAAAGGGTAATTTTAGAAGGGATTTCCCTTTAACGTAGTAGTAGAGGGCGAATCCAAACAAGGTATGACTTGTTTTTGTACTGGACCACCGGATGTTTATTCAAAAATTGGTAAGCCGTTCCTGCAATTGGTTCAGATAGTGTTTTGAACCCTCTCAAGCGATTACCTTTGATTACGGATAAGTCGATTGAATCTATCGGCCACTCTACGGCTTCGATAGCCTCTTGGGCCATATATTTCGGGAGTTTCTGTACAACAATTTCAACCCGATTCGGGATATAGGGCTGAGCTTGGGGATGAGAAAATTCGGTCAAATATTTATTGAATTCAAAAAGAGCATTCCAAGCAGGTGCAATCAGCTGGTTAACTGAACGTGATTTAATCAGTTCTGTAGAATAAGAGTGCAAACTTGGAGGAGTATGAAGTCCTATCCAGATTGTCATTTTATCATTATTTTCGGTAAAAGGAACTTGGATGCTTTTAGCATAAGGTAATTCCTTATCTAGCCATTCGTTAGTTAAACTTAGTAGTCCGAATCGCTGTTGCATCATTATAAATAGTTCGGAAACTTCATCCTTAGTTAGCTGAACCTGCTGGTGTAGTTTTTGGTTCTTGTTTCGGTATACTATAAGTCCATTACTGTAGATTGCTATCTGTGGCGTTCGGGAAAGAAATACTTCTTGGACGGTGGTTGATGCTAACGAAAATTTGCGCCAGATAGCCAGGTTATCTTCGGAGGCTATGGTTTCTAAAGAAGCCCAGATACTGGATAAAGCTATTAAGAGTTTTAGGGTAAGATCTATAAGTGAAGATTTCTTTTTCCTTATCATATTTAACTACTTTCTATGCAATGTAACCGATGTAATCGTTCTATGACCGAATTAAAGCGCAGCTTCCATAAACAACGCAAATGGCGTTGTGGATTCTGTGGACGGGTACGTTTTCAACAGGCCAAGCCTCGAAACGGTTCTCGGAAAAGCTACCGTAAGCTTCAATAGTCAAATAATTTTCCGATAATTTATTTGACTATTCTTGTAGCATATTTTTCATAAGTTGGTCTATGGGTTGGATCAATGCTAATGAGCGTATCGTAAATTGTGCGTGTTGATTCTGTGCTAAAGATATCAGCTAACTGCAGGTAGTGCGCACTTAGAAAATCTCGGACTTTTTCATCCTTAGAGTTTTTTTGGTAGAGTTGGGTCATTATTTCTACAGCTTGAAAACATAAGATTTTTGCTTCGGTGTTTTTGTTAGACTGTTGTGCCTTGAGCCCTCGGTAAAATCGATTTCTGATCAGCCTGTAGGGCTTATAGGCTTCAGTCAAAATACCATCAATCAACTTTAGACGTTCATCCCAACCCCTTTGAAACTCCCTACTAAAACGTCCATCTAGAGCTATAGTATTCGCTCGTTGGAAGTGATAATTGCCGCCAAGTTCTACGTATTTATCCAGTTCATGTCCGATCATTAGATGAACGTAGTAGTCTATCAGCCAAGTCAAACTATTAAACTGGCTTTCATCGTGTAGCAGCATATCCTCTCGTTGGTAATCAAAAATCCACCAACGGTCTAGGTACTTTATATCAACTCCGTTATTAACAGTCAAGCGGGAACCATAACGGGTTTTGACTGCACTTCCTAGAAACGCAAGTATTGCTTCGAAATTTATTTTTACTGGGTGAGGGAGATCATCTTGGAGCCAATCCCAGCCTTCAATATAATCGGTGATCACGTAGCCGAAGTCGCTCATTTCACTTCGATGTAAAATAGGCAGCGCTTCTCGGTGAACAGTAATATCGGTCTTTACTTGTTGACTGTTAGCATTAGTTGGCAATAACATTAGAAAACTGAAAAACAACAATCCTAATAATCTTAGGTTAGATATTAACTGTTTTCGTTTTTGAGTTGTATTCATTAAGTAGTGTCTCCTCATAAGAGACCATTTTCAAGTTTAAGTCTCGTCAAAAAAACTAAACCTGATAGCATAGTATGTCAAGCCCATCTGAATAACGATTGAAGTAAAACTGATTTGAGATGAGCAGACTTGACACCAACTTCTCTAGATAGTATTTTGCCCCGGTCAGTTAAATAATTTCAAATCTGGAGAATCTAATATGTTATTTCATGTAACACATACTCATGACTACAATACTTGTATGGCGCATGACGATAGCCGTAAGACCAAATTTTCCCAAACCATATCAAAAGCTGATGATTCTAATGTCAAAGTTCATGGGGTCTATGCGGATCCCCCGGGTCATCAGATCTTTATTGTAGTTGAAACAGATACAATGGAGCAATTAGTAAAATTTTTGGATCCAATTATTGATTATGGTGATTATGATATCCGCCCCGTTTTAGATTTTGAAACGGCGGTTAAATATCTAACTAATACTCCTGAATAAGTCGAAATTACAGGACTCAACGTACAGTTGAGAAAATTAATGTTAGAAAATTTTGTAAAATCTTCTCTTAGTCGTGAACGTGGAACTATATATAAAAAAGGTGATGGTCGGGCAATTCGCATTGCTTTAGTCTATCCAAACACTTATTACGTGGGGATGTCTAATCTTGGATTTCAGACTATATACCGGCATCTGAATGAACGGGATGACGTTATTTGTGAAAGAGCTTTTTTGCCCAACCCAGATGATCTTAGAGACCTAATTGGTTCCAGTAAAGCCTTAATTACTTTGGAAGCACTGCGCCCTCTTAATACATATGATATAGTAGCTTTTTCAGTTTCGTTTGAGAATGATTATCCAAATTTGATTCGTATCCTTGAGCTAGCCCATATTCCTGTTTTCTCGAAAAACCGAACAAAGTTCGATCCAATAGTATTAATCGGAGGAGCAATTACATATATCAACCCCGAACCTTTGGCAGATTTTGCTGATTGTATGGTCATAGGTGATGGGGAAGAAGCTTCTTATGCGTACATTGATCGTTTTATCAATGACCAAGGAACTACCCGTGAGCGTCATCTAGAGAATGTAGCATCATTAAACGGTCTGTATGTTCCTGCTTTGCATAATTTATCTTCAGAAGTACAAACCCCTATAAAAACAGGGCTAGTTGCAAAACAAAAAGTTACTTCATTTGAGGATTACCCTGCCTATTCAGCTATCCTTACTCCAGATACAGAATTTGGTGATATGTTACTAGTAGAGATTTCTCGTGGTTGTCCTCGTCGATGTCGTTTTTGCGCTGTGAGTTACGTTTATCCCAAATTTAGAGCCCTAAAACCATCTACTATACTTGATCTAATCCGAAATAAGAATAAATCATTAGCCCGTGATGGACACGGGGGTATTAAAGCTATAGGTTTAGTAAGTTCTGCTATGTGTGACTATCCCTACCTAGACGAACTCTGTGCGGGACTTAAAGAAACAGGTCTTAGAATAGGTGTTTCATCAGTCCGAGTCGATTTAATTCCCGAAAGCCTTTTAAACCTGATGCTATTAACGGGGCTTCAAACCATGACAATAGCTCCCGAGGCTGGCTCTGAACGCTTGCGTAAAGTTATTAACAAACCAATGTCATCGGCAGAAATACTTATTGGAGCCAGGAGGATCCTTGAGAAAGGTATTAAGAATCTTAAGTTATATTTTATGGTCGGGCTTCCGATGGAAACCGATAAAGATATAGATGAACTTATTGAATTGACTAAACAACTTGCCGAACTTCAAAAGAAAGTAGGGAAACCCGGTGGACGCCTTAGGTTAAGTATAAACCCATTTGTCCCCAAAGCATTAACTCCTTTCCAATGGAGTCCCATGGCAACGCCAAAAGAGGTCAAACAGAAATTAAATAGGATACAGAAAGGCTTAAGGAGAACTCCTTCGGTTAAAATTAAACATGAAAGTTTGAAGTCTGCATATTTCGAAGCGATTCTTTCCCGGGGTGGTCGAGAACTAGCCCCATTTCTTATAGAAACTATGCGTCAGAATGGCGATTGGAAACGCGCGGCAGGAGAAATAGGGATGGATCCAACTAGATATTTAGGAGATATGGCCAAAGACAAATCTTTGCCTTGGAATTTTATATCTACAGATAAAGAGAATTACCGCCTTCAGTGGGAGTATCGGAAAAGTCATAATATCCCATATCGCAAACTTAAGGATAGTGCTCAAAATGGTACAACTAATTTATTTTAGTCATCAATTTGACCGTTTGGCAGTAGTATGGAATCCGAATAATAATTCTTTGTCTATGGAGGTTATATATGCGAAATAGAAGTTTAATAATTATAACATTGTCTGTAGTACTTTTTATAGGATCATGCGGGAATTCATCTAACCAAATTAATACAATTGGGGGAGAAGCAAAAATGATGATTATTGAAACTACACTAGGAAAGATTACCTTTGAATTATTCCCCGATAAAGCTCCTATGACTGTAGATATTATCTCAGGGTTAGCAGAGGGAACCAAAGATTGGACCCACCCAGAAACTGGTAAGGTTATGGAAGATAAACCATACTATGATGGTGTCCTTTTTCACCGAGTAATTCCTAATTTTATGATACAAACGGGCGATCCGACAGGCACTGGTCGAGGTGGGCCCGGATTCCAATTTGATGATGAATTTCATCAAGAGCTAACTTTTGATCAACCTGGCCGTTTAGCTATGGCGAACCGGGGTCCCAATACAAATGGGGGGCAGATCTTTATTACAGTTGCTCCGACACCTCACTTAAATGGTGCTCACACAATCTTTGGGCAGGTGACCGAAGGGCAAGAAATCGTGACCGCAATATCCGAAGTTTCCACTGTCCAGTCTCGGCCTATCGATGATGTTGAAATTTTAGGAATTCAGATCGTTCGAGGTAGTGCGGAATAATCTGAGCATTTGGTCTTTGAATCGGATTTTTGCTCGGGAGCTACTCAAAAAAAACTGGGGTATTTGTCATAGTTTTAAGGAAGACTAATAATTAGTTTATCCTAAAATAAGGGGACAAAAATGCATAGTTTTAACTGGGCGAAGTTTCAAGTAGTATCGTTCCTTTTTTTATTCGTTCCACTGTTGACTGTCTTGGGCCAAGAGAGGGTTGAATCAAATACCCATGAATTTGGGCCTGGTACCTATGCTATTTTCAAGACAAATATGGGTGTGATAACTTGCAAACTTTTTGATAAAATAACTCCAGTTACGGTCAATAATTTTGTGGGTCTTGCGGCAGGAACCAAGATATTTAAAGATCCTAAATCAGGAATTGAGAAAAAACAACCATACTATGATGGGACTATTTTTCATCGGGTTATATCTAACTTTATGATTCAGGGAGGTGACCCTACTGGAACTGGCAGGGGAGGACCAGGGTATAATATTAAAGGAGAAATTCGTGGGTCGTTAAGATTTGATCGTCCCGGTCGCTTAGCTATGGCTAATTCGGGCTCTCCTGATACTGCAGGAAGTCAGTTTTTTATTACCCATGGCCCGAAATCATACCTGGATGGTGGGTACACTATATTTGGTCAAGTAGTAAAGGGTCAGGAAGTGGTCAATAGTATTGGACGGGTTCAAACACGTGCTGATCGACCAATTTTTGATATAGTTCTCGAAACACTTACAATAGAGCGAGTAGAATAAAATAAGGGTAACAAAGGGATATTATTTAATTAACTTTCAACATCGGGCCTCTTTGTATTTTGGTTTTCTACTAGAGGAATTTTTCGGACAAAATAAAACCAGAGAGCAACGAACAGAACCCCAGATACCCCAGCCAAGAATGCCACCACTCTTGCTTCCAGAAAATCGAGCAAAATGCCTGTTCCTAACACTGAAATGGAAAATGCTAGAGTAAAAAGCCCATGATCGGCAGCAAACACTCGGCCTCGGTAATGTTCATCTACCACTAATTGGAGTCCAAGTGAAGAATAGACCCACATTACCATACTACCAGCTGCAGCGAGAGTGATAAAGATTCCTGCAAGCCATATAGAGGGCGCTAACGAAAATATGATGAAACATACCCCGTAACAGATCAGCCCAATAAGAATGCCTGTCCTCATTTTTTTTAACAAAATGGTGTTAAAGATTTTGATCAAAATAGCAGCAGAAAGAGTCCCTAACCCCCTTGCCGTGTATAGAATGGCAATGCCAGTATCGCCAGAGCGGTAAATTTGTCCACCAAATATGGCATATAAAAGTACAGCTCCGCCACCAGCTAGCCCCCAAGTAGCTTTAGCAGGTAAAAAGATCCGTGTAGCTTGGTCCCGTTTTATGTATTTGAGTCCCCTGATGAAATCACTAAGAAATTGAACAGGGTGCCCCGCACCAGCAGCAACCGGAATGGCAATACGAGCGACAAAGATACCAGATACTAAGAAACTAAGGGCGTTTAGTTGAAAAGCAGCCGATCGGCCAAGGTTATCAGCAATCAAGCCACCTAAAACAGAACCAATGGTTAACATAGTTGCCCAAGTCATACTAGAGAGAGCATTAGCGGCTAGTAGAGCTTTCCCCTGAGTTATACTAGGAAGAGAGGCTGTACGTGTTACGTCAAAAAAAGGTCCCAGCCCAGAAAGTAAAGCCATGAAAAAATATAGCATCCAAACTTTATTTTCAGAATCAACTAAAAGAAAACCAAGTGCTACAGCTGCACGCAAAAAATCAGTTATGATCATTATACGTTTGCGATTATAGCGTTCTGCGATCACTCCGGCAAGGGGTGTCATAAGAAACGGAGGAAGCATTTGACAGATGGTTACGATACCTAGAGCTAGTCCTGAGTTTGTTAAAGCTAATGTTAAACCCAAAACCGCAATTGTGTTAAACCAGTCTCCTGCATTGGATACCACTTGTGACATCCAGACCCACCGGTAAGTCCGATTTTCCCTCAGTAGCCCTGCGTAGGATATATTAGAATCTTTTTGGGTCATCATGAATCCGAATGTTATGGGTTATATGGTATTAATTATCTTCAACATATCATATATCCCTAAGGAGTTTGGTAGATCTTAATATATAATCGAAAAAGTTGAAGGAGAGTTATCTACCAGATAGGAGAAACAATGGAGGTTCAACAAATTTGGGGGAAATTTGGTCTCCCTGCTCTTGACAAGAGACACCTTGGTATTTAACCTCTCTAGTCATAACATTTTGCTTGGATAAATCCAATCTCGATAGGAGATAATTAATGAGTAAATTAAAATCGATAATGCAGAATAGAAGCCATGGTCATCTTGGAGAAAATAACCTTAGTTGCTCAGACTGTGTTCATGTTATGCCAGCTTTAAGAGGCGATGAGGTGACCTGTGAGATTTACACTTTCAAAAATCAGGAAAATAACGTTCCCCGACGAAGCTCTCTCTCTCCCAGCTTTGCAAATGAATGCAGATTCTACAAGGCTATGACTCCCCTACAAAGAAAGGATTCAGAAAGGAAATTTAGAGAATTCTACAAACGTATCAAATAATTTTTTAAATCTGGTTACAGTTATTCATTCATAGATTTAAGGAAATCTATATTAGTTTTAGAGCGTGATAAACGTTCAGTCATAAGTTCCATCGCCTCAACCGGTCCAAGGCCGTCCAAGAATTTCCGCAAGATTTTTACTTTCCCTAAGATATCCGGTTCCAATAGAAGTTCTGCTTTACGGGTCGAGGATGCGCTCAAGTCAATAGCCGGAAATATCCACCGGTTGGCAAGTTTTCTGCTTAGTTCCAACTCCATGTTGCCGGTACCTTTGAACTCCTCAAAGATCCCCTCATCCATTCGGCTACCTGTTTCGATGAGAGCGGTAGCCATGATAGTCAAGCTCCCTCCTTCTTCAATATTTCGTGCTGCCCCAAAAAAGCGTCTAGGCTTTTGGAGGGCATTAGCGTCGATCCCTCCAGAAAGAATTTTACCACTATGAGGAGTAACTGCATTGTGGGCACGTGCCAAACGAGTAATGCTATCAAGTAGTATAACGACATCTTTCCCATGTTCTACTAACCGTTTTGCTTTTTCTAGTGCCATATCTGAAACGGCTACGTGGCGTTCAGGGGGTTCGTCAAAGGTTGAACTGATTACTTCGCCCTTTACCGAACGCGCCATATCAGTCACTTCCTCTGGCCTCTCATCAATAAGCAAGACCATAAGTACAACTTCAGGATGATTGTCTGTGATGGCATTGGCAATTTCTTGCAGAAGCATTGTCTTGCCAGCTTTGGGTGGCGAAACAATTAGCCCCCGTTGTCCTTTACCAATTGGCGTCAAGAGATCCATGACTCGGGTTGGTAATTTCTTCTGTTGAAATTCAAGCTTAAAACGATCTAAAGGGTAGATCGGAGTTAAGTTATCAAATAACGTACGTTCTTTACTGGCCTCAGGATTATCGAAATTAACAGTATCCACTCTTAAGAGAGCAAAGAACCGTTCGCCATCCTTTGGAGGTCGAATCTGCCCGGATATAGTATCTCCAGTCCGGAGGTCAAAACGCTTAACTTGTGACGGAGCGACATAGATATCATCTGGCCCATGAAGATAGCTATAGTCTGGCGATCTTAGAAATCCACATCGGTTGTCTGGGAGAACTTCAAGAACACCTTCTCCAAAAATGACACCTTCTTTCTCTGTTTGAGCTTGAAGAATACTAAAAATTAATTCTTGTTTCCGTAGGCCAGTGTAGCTCTGAAGATCAAGTTCTTGAGCAATAGTATACAGATCAGGGAGGGTTTTTGACTTAAGTTCTAATATGTGCATACTTGGTTCCTTTTTAAAGGTCTAGATCATGAGCCAACTGCGGCTATGCCTATTGATAAATCTTTTCCAGTGTATCTCTTCCTGGAATGAGTTTTAATTAAAGGGATAGATGTTTTTAACATTATGAGAACGACCACGATTACATAATAAACCATCGTTGCCGATGAATAAGTCTAACGCAGTTTGTCCAAAAATGGATGCCAGTTTATTTGGTTAGACAGTCAGGTATTACAATGAACTAATTTTTTCTTGATGATTAGAGTGATCCTTAAAAATCCGGTGCTAAGTGTTAAGTAAAATTTTCTATAGGAATTTTGACTTTCTATTGAGGTATCAATACAGGGGAACTTACAACGTTTAAAATTGCCGCCATCCTGGCGACCATCCCTAATATAAGTGTCCCAAGCGTCCTGTCAAGGGCTGACATTAATTTTTATCTAAACTAGATGATGATTTATTGATTCATTTTTGGATCAAGGGCATCACGGAGCCCGTCACCCATTAACTGAAACCCAAGCATTGTGAAGGCAATCATTATAGCTGGAAATGTAGCAAGGTGCCAGTAAGATCTGATGTAGTTAGCATTTTCGCCTACCATTTGCCCCCAGCTAGGCGTTGGTGGGCTTATCCCGATTCCGATAAAACTTAGCCCAGCCTCTGCAAAAATTGCCGATGGGATTCCTAGTGCCAAAGCTACTATAAGTGGAGTCAAGCTGTTCGGTAGTATATGGGTAATGATAATACGAAAGTGACTACCTCCCATAGCCTTAGCTGCCCGGACGAACTCCTTTTCCTTAAGAGACAGTATCTGCCCTCTTAGTAGTCGACATACGCCAACCCAGCCTGTTACCCCTATAGCTACAAAAATGTTAAAAAGTCCAGCCCCAAGCCATGACATAATTAGAATGATAAATAGGAGGGCTGGGAATGCGGACATTATATCAACAAAACGCATTATGATATTTTCAATTCGACCTCCAGCATACCCAGCTATTGATCCCAGGGGTACTCCGATAGCAAATATAATAGCTTGTACTAAAACACCTACAGTCATAGAGATCTCTGCTCCATAAATTACACGACTAAAGAGATCACGGCCCAGGCCATCTGTGCCGAAGGGATATTGGAAAGAGGGCTCTTGCCAGGCCACTAGGAAGTTTTGTTTAGTGAAGTGTAATGGAGCAACCCAGGGTGCTAGTAACGCAGTATTACTGAGAAGAAGAACCAAGAAGAGCCCTACTAGCGAAAGCTTGTTTTGGGAAAAACGTCGGGCAGCATCTGCCCAGAGCCCACTATCATGCTTTTTGAAATATCGGTAGGCGCGTGGCCAGAGGAGGGTGAACTCAGTGGCTAAAGTGATACGAAATATTTGCCCTGTCCAGGCAAAAAATGGTTCAAGCCCTTCCCAATTTAAAGAATCAGAAAGGGATTCAGGAATATCTTCCGTGCCATAGGGGTACTGGTTTATCCATGGGATTAGTAACCACCAAACAAGAACTAAGATGCCGGTGGTTGTAGTTAAGAATAAAGGTTTACTTCGTGTTATTTTGGAGCATAAGGTTGCTATTCCTCCATTCTCATTTTTTTTACCAAGGAAATACATCCTGGGAAGGAATAAAACCAGTTGGATTGCCAGGGCGATACGACCAACTTCCAGAATCATAGTCCCCCAACCCCAATCAAGTAGGGCATAAAGAACCCATATTAGATCGACTTCATCAGCTTTTAATAATGGGTCCATGAATTAATCCTTACGATAACGTATACGTGGGTCAACAAGTGCATACATAAGGTCCGTTATCACATACATAACAACAATAAGGGATGACCATAGGAGAGCTGTTGACATAATCATCGGATAATCTCGAGCAAATACACTAGTAGTGAAATACCTTCCTAAGCCTGGTATTCGAAAAATCGTTTCGATAAAAAAGGATCCAGTGATCAAATTAGCCATCATCGGTCCTGCTATAGTAAGGAGTGGAATTAGGGCATTTTTAAATACATGTACAACAACAACAGAAAATTCGGACAATCCCTTGGATCTAGCCGTACGGACATAATCAGCTCTAATAGTTTCTATCATATTCGATCGCGTGTATCTAGCTACAACAGCCATGTCTCCAAGTGACAGAGCGATAACTGGCATTACCCAGTCCTTGGGCGAATTCCATCCTCCTGTTTCAAAAATATGAAGCCAAAGAGAAAATATAACAGTCAATCCTACTGCGACAACAAAGCTTGGTGTAACTATGCTAAATACCGCCGTAAGTGAAGCAATATAGTCTATCCAGGTGTTCTGGTAGACTGCCGCTAGAATGCCTAACAGGAGCCCTCCAGACAGGGCGACTAGTAAAGCCATTCCCCCAAGATGAACAGAAACAGGCCAAGCTAAGGCAATTAGTTCCTGGCAGGTCTTACTCTGATGCTGGAAGGAGTAACCAAAGTCACCTTTTATGACATTACTGACCCATGAGAGGTATTGTATATGTAGTGGTTGATCAAGATTATATTTTCGCATCAAGTTGGCCCGGACTTCAGGAGTAAGTGGTATCCCGCCTGTTTCACCTCCTGCATCGAAAGGACCACCGGGGACAGCGTGCATTATCGAAAAAGTGATGATCGAAACAGCAAATAATACAGGGAATATCCAAAGTATTCGACGAATTAGATAACGAAAACCCAGGTTTAAACCGAGGAGAAAAATACTAGCTATTGCGAGGATGATCAAGGTACGGATCAACATTACATTCAGGGAATCAGTATCCCATTGCGCGATTAGAATCCCTAACACAGCTATTGATCGAGCGGGTAATTTGCTTAACCCAAACCTCCCCATGAGAGAGGAAGCCGCAATAAATGTAATCAACCACAAAATGGCAAGGATAGTCTTAAATGTGCCAATCTGTGGGGCCATAATAGCCAGCGCTATTATGGTAATGAGTACTTGGACGCCTTTTATAAAACTCTTATCAAGAGCACGTCGTTGTCCCCAGTAGCCCGTAGCTAAAATGAGCAATAGCCACAGAACCCCGATGGTCCCAATTATAGCCATCCGATCATTTATTCCTTTTCTGGAGTTCTTTTTGGCTTCCTCTATAAGTTAGCTAATAACTTATCTGAGTCAGCTTGAAGAACCAGCTAGATAAAAAAATTTTTGAAGAATCTCGGTCGATAAGACCAAGTTCTGAAAATTAAAGTCTTGTGATAATCCTGTCAATGGATTTCAGCATATTATGTTTAAGTTAAAAACCTGTTGATTCAGTAACCTGTTTTGTTGTTTCATAGAGAATATGGATTATATGATAAGTGGATTTCAAGAAGCCATCCGATTATTGGTTACAGGTGAATCAGGGGTATATACCATTGTAGGTATATCCGTTTTTGTGGCATTTATAGCAACTCTGTTAGCTTCTATTATTGGCCTTCCTATCGGATATTGGCTTGCAACTTACCGATTCCCTGGCCGGAGGATAATCACGACGGTACTCAATACGTTGTTAGCTATGCCGACGGTAGTGATAGGTTTGATTGTTTATGCCCTTATCTCTCGACGTGGGCCTATGGGTTTTCTTGAATTGCTATACACACCTAATGCTATGATAATTGGCGAAACGATTCTGGCTATACCTATAGTAGCAGCTTTTACTTTATCTGCATTTCGTGCGGTTGATTCAAGAATAACAGAGACGGCTCTTACGTTGGGTGCTACTAATACCCAGACAGCTTGGGCCCTAATTTCTGAAGCCCGTTTTGGTATTATGGCTGCGATAGTTGCAGCCTTTGGTCGGGTGATTGCTGAGGTTGGAGCAGCTATGATGCTGGGGGGTAACATTAGTGGAAGTACTCGGACTATGACGACAGCTATCGCTCTTGAGAGCAGTAAAGGAGAATTTGGCTTAGCTATCGCACTTGGTATCATTTTATTACTTACTGCGTTTGGAGCTAACTTGCTTTTTCATCGATTACAGGGTTTTGACGATTAAGAGCTGATTTAATAATTACGCTAGCCAAGTTTGTGGATCATGAAAAATATAAGTTTATGATATATCCCTATTAAAAAATTATAGCTTCTTATATTTCCATTTTTGAGAAGTAGGTGCCATTTTGATTTCTATTTAACAGACTGACAAGTCAATATTCACAGGAAAATAACGGAGTAATTATAACCATGAATAAAATAGATTATCTAACCATGGGTAGTGATAAAATGTTGCTTGGTAGTAAGTATTTATCTACCCTCCGAGAAGCTAACAATTTATTAGGTGATCCCGAGGCACTTCGGAAGAGGATGCTGGAAGATGGATACTTATTTATTCGGGGTTTGCAGAACCCAGACCGTGTTAAGGCAGCGAGAAAAGTGGTTCTTGAAAATCTTAGGCTAAATGGTCAAATTAATGCTGATTATCCACTCGATCTTGGTGTTATTGCCTCCGGCAAGCGGGGAAATTTCCTTGGAGGAGCAAAAAATGTTACCCATAATCCAGAGTTCCTCTCATTAGTTAATTCACCGCAAATAATGGGGTTTTTTGAACAATTCTTAGACGGACGTGCTCTAACCTTTGACTATAAGTGGTTACGTGCTGTAGCCCCCGGCGATAATACTGGAGCTCATTATGATGTAGTCTATATGGGGCGAGGGACCACAAACCTGTATACTGCATGGATGCCCCTAGGAGAGATAACCTATGACCTTGGGCCCCTGGTAATTCTTGGTGGATCGCACCAATTTGATACAGTTAAAGAAACCTACGGGAAAATGGATGTAGATCGGGATCATGTGACGGGACATTTTACTAATGAACCTATCAAAATGGTTGATCAGTATGGGGGGCAATGGCTTACAAGTGAATTTACCATGGGAGATGTTGTTATTTTAGGGATGTATACTATGCATGGTTCAATCACCAATACATCAAATAGGCTCCGTCTCAGCACCGATACCCGTTATCAACTTGCTTCAGATCCAGTGGATCATCGTTGGGTAGGTGAAGATCCAATTGCTCATTATGACTGGCTAGAGGGGGAAGAGACTATTCCCATGGAAGAAATGCGTCGAAAATGGAAAGTTTGATAAGGTGGGATTAAGAGTTTGGGAGAGTTTCAATTAATAAATGGATCATTTGTTTATTTTTAACTTTACTTTATTCTCCGAGTGTGTTTGTGTTTTTTAAAAAGCTGTTTATTCCTTACTTAATAATCATAGCTATTTGTTTCAGTATCTTTGGCTGCCAATCTACGGGAGTTAGAGAGCGTTTGGAAATTGAAGCAGAACCAATTAGTGATGGGCAAGTAGCTACAGTGATTGATTCCTTAGAAATTCGCAAAACAGTTACAGAACTGGTTTCTTTTGGTTCTCGTGTGGCAGGTTATCCTGGTGCGACGCAGGCGGCCCATTATTTAGCTGAACGTATGCGAAATATAGGCTTGGAAGATATAGAAATGGAAGAATTTGTATCTTCCGTACCTCTTGATGAAGGAGGAGAAATGATTATTCTTGATTCTACAAATTTAGAATCAAGAATAATTCCTCTCTATGCTGTCTGGCCTAATTTGGTCCGGACATCTACAACTCCGCCAGGTGGAATTACTGGAAAACTACACTACGTCGGCAATGGCGAGTGGAATGATTTTAATGGAATTGATCCAAGTGGTGCCGTATTTCTCATGGATTTTAATTCTGGGGTAAATTGGCAGCGAGCTGCTCTGCTGGGTGCAGCAGCCGTGATATTTGTGGAACCTGATAATACAACCAGAATCGATAGCGAAGAGAAACACCTTCAAGTTCCACTAGATTTTCCAAGGTTCTGGATGAAAAAAACACCCGCTAGATCGTTGATAGAATACCTTAAAAATCAAGGTTCTATTAATATTCGTGCAACCGGACGGATGACTTGGCAGCGATTGCCAGCTTATAATGTTTTTGGTAAGATATCAGGTACACATCCAATTTTGAAAGACGAAGTTATAGTTTTAGAATCGTACTATGATTCTATTTCTTCTGTCCCTGCAGTTTCTCCAGGAGCAAATCAAGCAACAGGAGTCGCAGTACTATTAGAGATTGCTCAATACTTTGCGGCCCATCCCCCAGCCCGGACCATTTATTTTTTGGCTACATCCGGCCATTTTATGGCACTAAGTGGGGTGAATGATTTTTCATATCGTCACGCCCGTACCTCTACTCATTTCAAGGATAATATTGAGGATCCTCTTAATGTTAAACTATTTGCTGGTATTGACTTGTCTAGTGCCAGGGATCAATTAGGAGTTATTTATTCTGGAATTTTCTTCGCTGGAAATTCTTTTGCCAAGCAACGGTTTTTTACCCCGTTTGGCCGGACATTTATGGATTATGCTAGTGAATTAGTGCGACGTGGAAGTTTTCCATTAGGTGCTTTGGTCAATGTAATATCACCATCACAAGGACACCGTTCCGAAGGATATTTCCCTGCCGGGAATATTGCTTTGGATGCTGAATTGGTTTTTTGGATGGGAGTACCGGCTCTTTCCTTCGCAACAGTTTTTGATAGCCGTGAATATGTCGATACGCCAATCGACAATATGGACAAAGTAAATATCGAAAATATCTATAACCAGGCAATTCTACTAACAGAACTTTTTGGAAGAGCGGTAAATGATCCAGGGTTAATTCCTGATTTTAAGATGCAACTCGAGGACCGTTTTGTTAATGGTAGTATCCGAGTAGTAGAATTTGACCCCAAGGAAGACTATATCCCTAGTAAACCTAAACCCGGAGCTGTTGTTCGCTTTCGTCGTTATAATAAAACGATAAGTGGAGTAAAAAACGAGATTTTTGTGGTGGCTGATAGCACTGGAGTCGCAAAGTCTACTGAACTTGAAGCAGGTAGGACATATCCAACTGAAGCATACGTTATTGACCCAGAGACCGGAGAAATAATTTATGCTCCGGATCGAGGTCCCTACGGTGCAGGTACTTATCCCCTTGAGATTACGATGGACTGGGTTGAAAAAGAAAAATCAACCGTGGTTTTTAGGGCTGAGGCAACTAATATATACGATCTTGTAGACCCTCGATTTTTAACCCGACTTAATGAAGCTACGGTATTAGACCAATCTGGAAATATCCCTCTGGAATGGGGAATGACATTCCAGGAAGGAGGATGGACCACAGGTAAGACTTATGAGGAAGATACCGCGGTTCTGTTTATGCCGCCTGAAAGTCGGTTCAAGGTTACAATGTCATCCGGTTTATTTGGGCGTCGTTTGGTACTGTCCAATGCTAGCAAAACCTATCCTGAAGGCATCGGCTTTGATTCCGGCATAGGTAGCATCCCCCTAACTTCTTACCAGGTTGCTCAAGATATGTGGCATTTAGATGAATCTAGGATTGGTGCACTCAAGTCGGTCGGAGTTAGTAACACACGATTAGATTATTTTCACGAGGAAGCTGGCCGTTTATTGAAGATAGCCGAGTCAGCTCGTCAGTCTTTGGAATGGGATCAATTTATTAAATATGCTCGAGCTGCATGGGGGTATGAATCTCGAGCATACCCTGATGCAACAGAAACTGCTAATGACGTTGTAAAAGGGTTACTGTTTTACATGTTCTTAGTAATCCCATTTTCCTATGCGGTGGAACGTTTACTCTTTGGGTTGGTTAATATCTATAAACGGATCACCGTCACCTTCGGTATTTTCTTGGGAGCCTACGGGATCCTTCGCATTACCCACCCGGCTTTTCAGATAACAACAGCCCCCGATATGGTATTATTAGCCTTCTCAACATTCATCTTAGCAGTAGTTGTGATCTGGCTTATCACCGGACGATTTAGCCAGACAATGCGTGAATTCCGGCAAAGTATTGACACAGTACAACCGGCAGATTTACGGCGTACTAGTGCTCTTTATGCAGCTTTTACCCTGGGTATTGGTAATATGCGAAAACGTAAAGGTCGAACGGTGTTAACCTGCATAACACTAATACTATTAGTGTTTACAGTACTCTCCTTTGTATCCGTCCAAACATTTCTCCGCTTACAGAAAGTAACCCAAGATTCGGAAGCAAACTATACCGGTTTTCTTGTAAGAAATCCTAACTGGGCTCCTTTGCAGAAACAAACACATGAGTATGTCCTCTCTGAATTTGGCTCCTCAGAATTAGAAGATCAGGGCATTACTATAGTACCCCGCTCGTGGTATTCAGAGAGTGCACCTGGTGTTAAAACTCATGTCAAAATTGATAGGATACAAAATGATGGAAAACCAAGGTCCACCTATGCGTCTGCTATACTTGGTTTGGTGCCAGAGGAAAGTAATGTAAGTGGATTAGATAGAGCACTTGTTTCTGGGCGTTGGTTCAAAATAGGGGAAAGAGATGTGTGTATGATCCCAAAAGAAATGGCAGACCTTTTGGATATGTCTAAAGACGATTCGGAAATCTTTATTTTTGGCAAACCCCATAGAGTGATTGGAATATTCGATTCTAATTTTCTCCAAAATATAACAGACCTAGATGGAGCTCCTCTTACACCTATAGATTATTCAGCAACGGGCCAAGATCGACTCCGTAAATTTGCTAACTCAAATTATGAAGATGATCCAGTTGAGATGGCTCGTTTCGAACACATCCCGGCCGAAAATCTTATTTTGGCACCACAAGCTTATGTAAATGATTTGGGTGGAGTGTTACGTTCGGTAGCTGTCCGGTTTCCCTCAGATATAGGAGTTCGCAGCCGAATTGAGAATTTTATGTACCGCCTAGGCATACCTGTTGTAGCTGCCATCAACCAGGAGGTCGTTGTTTACAGTGCTATGACACTAAGTTCTCTGTCCGGACTAAGTAATCTCTTTATTCCCATGGTGATAGCATTTCTCATTATTTTAAACACCATGATGAATGCTGTTTATGAACGCTTTAGTGAAATTGGTGTTTACAGTGCTATTGGTCTAGCCCCGGTCCATATTGGAGTTCTTTTTATAGCAGAGGCGACTATTTATGCAGTTGTCGGTGGGATGGCCGGATACCTGGTTGGTCAAACGATCGGAAGAGTCCTGGCTGAGTATGATTTGTTGGCAGGGTTAACACTCAATTATTCTTCTATTGCTGCTGTAAGTACAACAGCTATGGTGATGATAGTTGTGCTGCTCTCAGCCCTATATCCGGCCCGTAAGGCGTCCCAAATGGCTGTGCCAGATGTAAATCGACAGTGGAATTTCCCCCGACCTGATGGAGACAATTGGGGTTTTGAGTTTCCCTTTACTATCAATAAGCAAGAAACAATAGGATTTTGCTCATACCTGATAAATTTTTTTGAGGGACACGGTGAAAGTACTCTGGGGAGTTTTATGACTGAAGAGGTTAAATTAATTAAGGGTCACAATAAGGAAATACCTATACTTTCCGGTATTCAGAAGCATGATAATTCCTCCCTTTATGTAATAACTATGAAGAATTGGCTAGCGCCTTATGATACTGGAGTTAGCCAGCAGGTTACACTCAAAATGGTTAACGCAAAGGATGAATATGATCTTGACGCGGTTTGGGTAAATATTTATCGATTGAGTGGAGATGTAGATTCTTGGTTGCGCTTAAACCGACGATTTTTGAATGGTTTGCGAAAACAGTTTTTATTATGGAGAACTATGGAGGTAGAGGCTAAAGCAGTCTTTAACAAAGAGGGGAACAAAAGAATTAGTCTAACAGTGAGTGAGACAGATAGCTCAGATACCTTTTTAGAGAATTCGTAACTAATCAAGGAACTATTTTTCTTCAATTTAGTTTAAACTTATCCAAACAATTATGGCTGTCATTTGATTACATCGGGTAAGTCCTGCGGACGAAGATCTAAAGCAAAATCTCGGAAGTTTTTTATTCGATGAAGGGTAACAAGATTAGTGTCATGTTGGTTTTTCCCTCCACTGCTGGTCCTAGCAACAACCATGAGATCTTTTCCAGAGATCACCTGTGAGGCATAACTAAAAGATTCCATCATATTTCTACTCATAGCTACACACCCCGCTTGAAACCAGTTGAGGGCGTCAACACTGTACATGAGGACAAGAATGCGCCGTTCATTGCCTGGTGGCCCACTATACCCAATTTGACGGAGAGGTTCTTGTTTTTGCCATGAATTAGTTGCTAATGTTACTGTGGTCCAGTAAAGTTGACTTATTGGGTCATGGACAATTTGAAACTTGCACTGAGCACCAGGCATGGGATAAAACTGAAGGAATCTATAGTCAAGTACATTCCCGTCATCAGTGATCCTTCCAATGGAGGCTAAGCTCGATGTACTATGTCCGTCGATAATAGTTCGCATGATCATTCGAATTTCGCCATCAACCAACACAACATTACCTTCTAGAAAGCTATCAGCTGGGACCTTTTTTTCCATACTCTCTGGGTATTTACGTTGCGATAGTACATCTGGAATTCCTGGAAAATCAACATGGTTAGACATTCTCCATGCTTGTGGATTAAGTAGGTCTTCCGAGAGGTTACCAGCAATTAAAAGTGATTTCCAGTCGGAACGGCTAGGAGCATCACAGGTCTCGAAAGCTCGGTATGCAAAACCATTATGAATTAATACTGTGGTTGGTGCGCAGTGGTACTTACCTTCAAAGAGTGTAGTCGGTCCTTCCCATGATAAGCAGCCGTCCAGAGATCGTGCGATAATTATATCACGAGTTTTCCGTTTATTACCGATAAGATAAGCATAGTTTTCGTAAGTCCATATTGTTGCCCAAATGAAGTCTTGGCATGAGATCATTTCCCAAGTGTGTCCATTATCGTCACTGACTAATATTTCGGTAGAATTTGGTACCGATTCTTTAAAAGGTTTTGGCCGAAACCATTCGTAGCTTACAATCAGTCGGCCACTAGAAAGACGGGCTATCGAAGGTGAACCCGTATAGATGTTTTCCGGGTCAGGTGATGAGGCTAGTACAATATGTTCTTGGGATTGTAGTTGATTCATAAATTTTGGCCTCCGGTAATTTTTAAATTAGAAAGATTTTTCCTTAATCAGGTTTGGTTAAAGCAGGGAAATAGATGAATATATTCAGATTTTGTTTGGACAACTTTGCAGATAGCCCTTGATCTAGGTCGTATGGATTCTATATCATAAAACGTTAAGATATAGATAAGGAGTGTATTTAACAAGGATAGGTAGGAGAATTCAAATATGACTACTAAACCAAAAGTTTCCCGTAGAGAATTGCTGATCAATGGGGGGATGATAGCAGCAGGTATTTCCCTGTTCCCAGCGGACGTACTAGCACAACTATCACAACTAATTCGTGACGAAACGCCTGTTGATTGGATTGATGAATTTGGCCCTCCTCGTAGTTCAGATTTTGTTCTATTAGATTGGAATGGTTTAGAATCTTGGATTACGCATGTAGAACAATTTTTTTCAGCAAGTCACTATCCTGAACCTAGCATAGATAGAGATAACTATAAGCTTGAAGTGGGAGGGGCGGTTAGAAAACAGTTTGAGTTTGGACTAGATCAAATAAAAAAAATGCCACGAAAAACTATTAATTTTACTTTAGAATGTTCTGGTAATCGAGGGTTTCCTATATTTCGAGGGGGTGTATACAATGCTACCTGGACCGGGACAAGCCTAGCTGCTATACTTAAGCAGGCCGGTATCTGGGAAAATGGTTTAGAAGTCGTCTTTTTCGGCTATGATGAAGGAGAAGAGGTAATAACACCTCGACGTGGTAAACCGCTTACTATGAAGCAAAATTTTGCAAGATCGTTATCAATACAGCAGGCGATGGATCCAGATATATTACTTTGTTATGAGGTTAATGGTCAGGAACTTCCACCCAAGCATGGATTCCCGCTCCGACTTATTGTCCCGGGGTGGTATGGTATAAGTCAGGTAAAATGGTTAAAACGAATAGAAGTTCGGACGTCTAGGTATATGGGGAGGTTTATTTCAAGAGATTATGTAACAATTCGAGAAGAGACCCACAATGAAGAAACCGTATGGCGGCAAGAATCTGTAGGTCAGGCTAGAATTAATTCTGTCCCGGCCCGTGTAACCCGGGTAGGTCCTTTATATCGTATTTACGGAGCAGCTTGGGGAGAGCCTCTAAAGGAGGTTCAAGTTCGGATTGATGATGGTCCTTGGAAAAAAGCTGAAATTATTGAAGGGAGAGAATCTAAGTACTCCTGGAAATTTTGGCGAATTGATTGGGAACGTCCCCCAGTAGGCAAGCATACTATCACGTCCCGTGGGATAACCACAGGCGGAACGATACAACCAACTCCTGATGACCCATACTTGGCAAAAAAGCGGACGTACTGGGAGAGTAATGGCCAGGTTACCCGGACTATCGAAACATATATTTAGGAGAGCTCAATAATGATTGTTGATTCCCACGCCTACTGCTTTCCTCCTGGTGATTCTAAAGCTGGTTATAGTAATGTCCGTCAGCACCTAAATTGGATCCAGTCTGAACATGCAAAGCATCACCAGCCAGCTTGGAATATTCGAGATAGAAGCCCAGCTCCATCGATGGATATCGGCCCAGCAATTCCTGGTGCATGGTCAACGCTGCCTGATGTCAACTTTCGTATTGACCATTCATTTGGTCGGGTGATTTGGACTCTTGATGGAGAGGAGTATACAAAGCAGTTCTATCCTCCCAATTTACGAAACCTAGAATTTACTCCCCAAGGGCTAATAGCAGAGATGGATTATGCAGGTGTTGACGTTGCACTGTTGCATACCAATCCTATGCTTTGTTGTGAAAATGCTTTCCAGGCTGACTGTATTGCATCTTATCCTAACCGATTTTATTCTATGGCTCACATAGAAGAATGGCGGATTATTTCAGAAACAGAGCAAGTGCTACAAAAGCTAAGAGTAGCTATCGAAGTCCACGGCTTGCACGCTTTAAAATTTAACGCTCCTCTTTCCTACCATCAAAGTGATCAACCTTGGTGTGCTCCAGCTTATAAAACTTTCTGGGATGCTGTTAAGGGTTTGAATATACCGGTTTTTTTTACTTTGGGAGAGGGGAAGAGGTCGAGTTCACCAACTGACCCGTTACAAGGCTACATGGATGAGTTACAGGTGCTTATCCAATGGATGGAACAATACCCAGATATTGTCTGTAGTATAACCCATGGTTTTCCTTGGCGGATGTTTATCAAGGGAGATTATATCATCTTTCCACCAGAAGTGTGGAAACCCTTTGAAAATCCTAACCTTAGTCTAGAAATCTGTTTCCCTGTTCGCATAGGAGATCTAATTGATTATCCATACCGGTCGGTATGGCCAGCCCTAGAACAGACGGTTGATGAGATTGGATTAGATCATCTAATGTGGGGTACTGATATGCCCTTTCAAAATCGTTTCTGCACATATCGGCAGTCTCGTGACTGGATCGAAAATTATGTGGATTTTCTAGACCATGACGGCTTAGCTAAGTTGATGGGAGGAACTGCTAGTCGCATACTTGGGATTTCATGACAAAATTTGTTTAATTTAAGAGGGGCCCCTATCCCAGTTGAAATGTTTTTTAAAACTTGCGGGGGTTTATTGATCGGAGATGCTAATGCACGTAGGGACCCAACAGTTTAGTACATCGGATGAGGATTTAGAATACCTAGCACGGCATGGTGTCCTAAATAAGAATGAAAATAATATCACTTTTCATCGGGCATATGGTTGGGACGTAGAGGAACTTGCTCAGAAAAAGGAAAAGTGTAAACGTTTCGGAATTGATATGGAAATGGTCGCCATACCCATAGCTAAACTCAATGTTGAGGGTGGAGAGGTCCCGAACTATATGCTTGGGAATTATGAGGAAGGTGACAAAGAGATCGAACTAGTTTGTAACATGATCCAACAAGCATCCGAAGCCGGAATTCCGGCTATTAAATACTACCTTTGTGAGATGGAAAATCAGCGTACCGAGAGTTTTCCTCCTGGCCGTGGTGGTTCTATTTATAGTACTTGGGATTTGGAAAAAGCGAAGAATAAAGGCCCTAGGTTTGACAAACCAGTCACTGCCGAAGAAAACTGGGCTAGGATTACTTACTTCCTAGAACGAGTAATCCCTGTAGCACACAAGTATAAAGTACGCATGGCCTGTCATCCCTGTGATCCCTGGTTGCCAAAAGGATTCCGTTGTGTTGACCGGGTCCTTGGTGGATTTGAGGGCTTTAAAAAGTTCATTGAAATTTGTCCCAGTCCTTACCATGGAGTCAATTTATGTCTTGGGTGTATGGCAGAGAGTTCTCTTGATCCTTCCAACGAGGTTCCTACTATTATCCGTTATTTTGGTTCTCGAAGAAAGATCTTTCTCTGCCATTTTCGTAACATTATAGGTGCCCGAAATAAGTTCCAAGAGGTGTGGCCAGATGAGGGAGTAATGAATATGCATCGTAACATGCAGACACTGAAGGAGGTTGGTTACAGTTTCATGTGTGTCCCGGACCATGTCCCAGGCCATAAAGATCCTGCAAACTACCGGCAAGGATTCGCCTACAAATTTGGGTATATCCAGGCAATGATTCAGGCAGTTATGGATGAAAAATAGGGATAGAAAATAATCAGGAAAAGAAGTATACATCATTACTTTTACTAATCAAAACTTTTCACAATCATAAAATTTAGATCAACAATAACTACTCGTTGGGTAACAATACGAGGGGAGTGGGGCTTGATTTCTAAACGAATTCTTCGGGGCGATCGATTAGATGATTCTCAACTAGAGCAAATACTGGATCAGTTCTACCAGGATGGTTTTTCGTTGATACCTGGGGTTTTAACGGAAGGTGAAATTCGAGCTATTAGAGAAGTAACAGACCGCTGTTTTAATGACCCGGTTTTGGTAGGAACCGACTATACTAGCGGTAATGGTGATGGTTTCGTTCTCCGTAATACTATTGAATTAGATCCAATATTTGTTGATATGTTAATTCGAGAACCAATTTTAAGTCTTGCGGAAGCAATTTTGGGAGTCGGATGTAAGTTTTGTGGTCAGAATGTGATCCGAAATGCTCCTGGCCAAGCGATTTCTAAGTGGCACGTAGATGATAGGGTAGAATTCCCATTACCTGATAATGTCTCACGTCATGATCCACGGATTCGCATGCCAATACAATGGATTACAATTCAGATGGCACTAAGTGATATAGACTCAGAAAAAGATGGTCCAACCCAGTTTGTGCCCGGAAGTCACTATTCAGGTAGGATACCTAACAGTCAGGAACGTCCAGTTTTTGAAGATAAGCAACCAGTTTCGGTTTTATGCAAGGCAGGAGATATTTATCTTCAGAATAACCAGTGTTGGCACCGTGGAGCACCTATAACATCAATTCGGACACGTTATATGTTCCAGTCTCAGTATGCTGCTCATTGGGCCTATAGACGATTTAACGAGTACAACCGAGTGCCAGTCCCGCCTAAAGTACTATCTCGGGCTTCTAAAAAATTACAAGTTGTATTGGGGGCACAATAAAGGCGTCTTAAAATTTATAAGAATTAAAACTGAGTGAAATATCAGTGTAGTGAATTAGTTTAGTGGTTGATAGTTTCAAAACTCCCTGGAACAGCAACCTCAAGGAGTTCAAGATTTTCTGAGTAGTTGGTAAATGTTGTTTTTTTGTGGGGTGGAATCACATAAGCATCCCCTGCCTCCAGGTGATAAACACCTTCTTCTCCTCCATCTAGAGTAAGGGATCCCTCCATAACAAATGTAAATAGAATGTCACCAGTGTGACTGGTTGTTTGATGAGAATTTCCCTCTTTTGCCCGGGCGATCTGAACAGAAGCTATTCCGTCTGTTGCTTCAAGAATCCCCGTATTTCTAGCTTCAAAACCATCTATTCTCCATGGCTCCCATTTAGCATCTTTAACCTGATTACGACAGAACTTTTGGCCACTGAAAATACGGTCAGAGTTAATTTTTGGTGTAGGTAGTTCCATTTTGTCATCAATTGTAGTGACATGTTCAGCAGGGACACCAATTTCAATCACTTGTAGGTTGTTAGATGACTCGAGTACTCGGTGTCGGATCTCCGGGGGTTGAATTAAACAGTCTCCAGCTTTTAAAAGGAAAGGTGGTCCTTGATCTTCATAGACCAGTCGAACCTCTCCCCGGTAGGCAAATATTAACTGAAATCCTACCGTGTGGTAATGAACTACATCCGGAACTGGGCCAGCATTTGGTATTCGTATATGAGAGGCAATAATACTTCCTCCTAATCGACCAGGGACTAGATCTCGGTATTGCATTCCCGCACGCCCAATAACCCATGGAGCATTATCTTTGAGTCTCCTTACAAGAAAGGAGTGTTTGGTTTGAGGTATCTCTAGAGGGGGATTAGCCTCCTGGACCTCAACTCGAACTCCGTTAGGTGCAATAAGATCGGTAAGGCCATCCGTTAGGGAGTCCGGGTTTTCACAAAGTATACGCAGGGTTGGAGGGGGTAGTGAGATCCCTTGTTCTAAGCGGATGGTAAGTCCATAGCCCGAGAGTACAGATACTCGAGGGTTGTCGGCAGGGTAAATCATTGTCATACTAAAACCTAGCGTGTTCATGAAAAATGCTAAGTCTGCATTTAAATCAGCTGTTGGCAACAGTATTTCAGCACCCTTAATATTTTGACTAAGGTCAGACGAGTCATTTTTATGGAGTTGCATTATACTAACCCTCTTATTCTTCGAAACGATATTTCGAAACAATATCCATTTTTAGTTCTGTCCCCAACCCTGGTTTATTTGGTAATAGCAAATATCCTTTATCTACTACGGGGGGATCGGTTAGGAGATCGTTACGCCAAGGAGCATCTTGTTCATCATCGACATATTCAAGCAGTAAACCATTTGGAATATTAGCCATGAGATGGAGGCTAGCCAAGGTTGATACAGCATTATTAGGATTATGAGGTGAGACCTGCATGTAGTAGCTCTCAGCCATCGAAGCTATCTTTTTTGTCTCCATAATCCCTCCAGTTCGCACAACATCAGGCATAATCATATCTACAGCCTGAGCTGCAATCAGATCCCGAAACCCGAAACGGGTATATCTTCGTTCACCAACACACACAGGTACGTTAACTGAAGCTGTTACTCGAGCTAGAGCATCTATGTTTTCGGGATGAACTGGCTCTTCATAGAATAATAGGCCAATTTCTTCTAGCCGGTTTCCCATACGGATTGCTGCACTTGTTGTATAACGGCAGCCCACATCTGTGCAGAGGTCTACCTCATCTCCAACAGCCTCTCTACATCTACTCATATGCTCAAACGCAAGTTTTTCTTCCCGCAGGGATAAAGATCGAGGGGTAGTTATCCGCTCCCCTCTTATGGATGGTTCAGATGGGAAATATGCTTTAATTGCGGTAACTCCCTTTTCAACCAATCGTAGGCATTCGTCAGAATTAGTTGCGTGACTATAGAACCTTATATTTTCACGACACGGTCCCCCAATTAGATTGTAAATAGGTTGCCCTGTGACCTTGCCAACAATATCCCAGAGTGCGATTTCAATCCCGCTTATAGCCGCAATAACAACCCCGGTTTGCCCTATCTGTTGCAAGGCATGGTACATGCGGTGGTACAGATACTCAATATGAAAAGGGTTCTCGCCTATCACAATCTTACCAAGTTCATCAATAGCTTGGCTAATTATTTTCCCCCCTGGCCAATTAGTAGCATCTCCCAGTCCTACTACCCCTTCGTCCGTGTAAACTTGTACAAATATCCAAGGGGAAGCAATATCATCTGTTTTGCGCCAAGATTGTACTAAGTGGACTTTTACATCTGTTATTTTCATGTGTAGCATCCTTTTTGCTATAATATTCTACAAACAGTTGCTATGATCTCATTACATCTCATGATAGCTTTAGTGGCGCTCTAGGTATTTAAATTCTTGTTTGGGGGCACCTTGCTCGCGGTCCCATTGCCATAGCTCTGTATAAGGTTCTTGAGCTTGAATTCCGAAGATTGCAGTCCCGTCTTCACCAGCTCTTTTAAGGACATCGGGATGAACTACCCGGGCCATTTCATATTCGCATCTGGTCCACCGTCTTCGCCACGGACTCAAAACTGCATAGCGGGGTTTATCAGTCTTGTTCCTTGTTGTTCCATGCCATGTATTGACATTAAAAAGGACCAGTGAACCCTCTGGGGCAATTGTTGTTCGAGTTCTCTTATAGGCAGATTCAGGAATATCAAGAGATCTAATCTTATGGCTTCTAGGAACAAATTCGGTCGCACCATTACTATCGGTAAATGGGGTAAGACAGAAAATTACATTGAAAGCTAGTGGGTGGCTAGTGATTCGCTGCCCTTCGTCTCCTTGAGCCATAGACAGTTCACGGTTGTGTCCTGTAATACCACTGTCGGAATGTAACCCATTTCCTCCATCTCCTGGCATTACAACGGATCCGTACATAGCACTTAGTAGAGCATCCGTTCCCAGAAAATAGCGAACAAGAGATAAGAGGTCAGGAAGTTTATAAAACCGTTCAAATACGGTGTGTTTGTTAAAAAGCCATTCGTATCCTCCGCGGTCTTTTTCTGTATAACGAGCCTCGAGAATAGACCGAGCTTCAGCACATTCATTTGGGGTCAACTGGTCAGTAAGTATGGTGAAGCCATCATTCTTGATATGCTCCAAATGGTCATTAAAATCGTTCTGTGTCATAGTATTACAGCAGCCCCCATTTTTGTTAAATGCACTAGTAATTTAGCGGACCTTTTGTTCAAAAATTATTAACACAGTCTAGGTTATAATAATTATAACAGGATGACAAAAATAATTTATCATATTGCAACGACTTTATATTCAACTATTTACAATCCCACTTACCCAAGTATTAGTAGTATAGTTTAGGTCCTACTGTCGTTTAGGGAAATGACTCGTTTCTAATTTTAAAGTATATATCCTAGAATGTTATTGAATTGAGTGGTGTTGTTTCTGTCTCGTAGGCTGGACGCCATCTATCGTATGCCATTGACTCCTCTTGTGTAAGGCCACAGAGCCAGTTCCAGGTATGGATACGACGCCTCAAATCTCGGTACGATTCTACACCACTTGTATATGGACAGGATGGTCGATCTCGGTATTCCGGTATTGAGTCTGACTCTGTTACCCAATCCCGGCTGGGTTTATCACAACGGAAATAGGAAAATTTTATCATGCTTCGACGTGTATAATTAAGCTTAGGTCCCACACAATGCCATATACCATACCTAGTAATAGCAACAGTACCCGCTTTGACGACAAGTGGCAATTGGCCCATAAGGTTCCCGTAATGAGCTAGTGCATCCCGGTTTACTGCTCGGCAGTGGGAGCCTGGGAGAATCATGGTCGGTCCGTCTTCTGGACCGACATCTTGGGGGTAGTAATAGCACTGTAGTTCGTTAATTTCAAAACCTTGGCCAGATATACCATCGGAGTGCCAATCCATCCCGACAACTGGTTGTTCAATGAGGTGGTGGTGCCCTCCATTAGGTACAAGAAAATTTGGGCCCAGGAGTGAACGAATAACACCTCCAATTTCTGGCTGTAATAAGACCTCGCGAAGAAATTCAGGAGATCCTATCAGTTTTTTTGCGGGGCCACCTTTGGTATTTAAACATAGTTTATTAAATTCAGAATCAACTACGGCATCCAACAAGATGTATCCTCTGGCTACAAAATCCATCACATCGTCATCGGTCATAGTAGGCTTTATGTTGGCCATCGGGTACCTCCTTAAATGTGTTTTTCAAGAATAAAATCAAAACCGACATAGTCGTTTTCTAACTCTTTGTATTCATACAACTTAGCTATTGGGTATTGGACTATACGCCATCCGTCAGCTACAGCCTCCAGTACCGAATTGTAGGGGGGAGTGTTACTAGGAAGCGTAGGTTTATGTTCTTTGAAGGGATCAAAAGTTACCCACCCAATAATACCAGATCGGAGATCGGTTGATCGAGCAGTTAAATACATAATCGTGGGTTCTGAGAAGGACTCTATTAGAGTTTCAAGAATATCAAGATCGGCTTTCTGGATTGGCTCTTGGTGAAGTTTTTCCTTAGCTTTACTAATCCAATTACGTATTTCTGAATACATTTCCTAAATCCTTTTCTACTAGAAATTTTGTAAAAAATATTTTATCTACAACTAGCAGGTTACATATTTTGAAAGGGAACAGTAATGGCCGTTAGAGATGTTATATATGATATGCTGATCATGTCAAGCACGAACTAGATTATATTGTAGTTCTCTATAATTATAAATCTGTCAGCTCTTGACAGCTGACATGTTGACAGTTAGCTTCTTGATTCGATAACTTGAGCTCTTTCTTGATATGAATTTAACAGTAGGCTATAACAAAATATTTGAGTCCGATGTTTATTATATGTTGAGGATAGTTAACTTTCTGAGGAAAATCCAATGCTAAGCTCCCCATTACTAGATTCTGACCAGATCGACTATTTTAAACTTAACGGCTACCTTGTCTTGAGAAACGTATTTGATGAAGAAACCATAAAAGCTTGGCGTCGCCAAATCTGGGGGGTCTTAGGCAGTTCTCTGGATGCTCCCGAGTCATGGCCTAGGGATAAATCAGGGCTTGATGGTTTCTCATATGATCCCCCTGAATCGGCATTAGTTAACCATCCTCTTATGATGTCAATCGTAGACCAACTGAGCGGCAATGCTTTTGTCGCAGGTGATGGTATCCCCATCATCAGATGGCCAGAACCCGAACAAACCTGGGAAATTCCGGAAACAGGACATATAGATGCCTATGGGGGCCGGTGGTTGCCTTTCATGATTGGGGCTACTACATATCTGTACGACGTTGAACCTGGAGGAGGAGCTTTGATTTACTGGCCAGGGAGCCATCACGTTGCCCACCGCTATTTTTTGGAGAACCCATCTCACGTTGATGGAAGTTTTCTCAAAAATGAAGAGTTTTCTTGGGAGGTTTTCTGCGATCAGTCAACAACTAGCGCTAGGGAATTTACCGCCAAAGCCGGGGACGTAGTGCTATGGCATTCCTACCTAACGCACAATGGATCCTCTAATACTAGTGAGCTTCCACGAATTGCTCTTTTTGCACGGTGGAATCACCAAAAACACTTGGAGGAATCTTTCCGTTATGAAATTCCCCAGGATCTATGGAAGTATTGGGCAGTATGAATAAACTCCCGAAAAGATATTATAGCAATTTTTATTCTTTAATGGTAAAATTAAGATCAAACGAAAAGCTTTTGAAAGGAAACTAACTTGAATAGAAAACCAAGTTACCTAACCAAGGATGAACTAGATCAGTTTTGGACTGAAGGTTATCTAGTGCTAAAAGGTACCCTGGATGACGAAGTAGTAAAAACCGCCCGAGAATTCATACTCAATCTGTTCCCTAGTGATTTGACAATTCCCGACTATTACCATGCAAATCATGGTCGATTTAAACCCCATTATCCTGATGGAAATGGAAGTTTTTTTGTTCAAGAACTTTTGCCGCTATTGCAGAATGAAGGACTGTATAGGGCCGCTTCAGATATTTTAGAAACAGAATATATCAAGGTTTGGGACGGTTCGGCTGGTATTACCATCTTGAATAGAGCCAAAGAGGGTCGTATTCAGAACCTTCATTTGGATGCTGTTCCTAGTGGTCCTCAAGATCTGAACTTAAAATTTTTGCGAACGCAAATAGGAATTGGGGGATGTTATTATCTGAATAAAGTGGAAAAAAATGGAGGAGGAATTCATGTTATTCCTGGAGGTCCAAATTTAGTTAGAGAGATTATGCTCAACGATCCCGACGGACTTAAGCGCAATAATGGTTGGGGGCAAATCATTGATTTCCCACCTTCATTGGAAGTTACGGCAAACGCTGGAGATTATATACTTATGCACCATTTGATGCCTCATGGTGCTAGTGCAAACAATAATAATGTTCCACGTATTGCTCAATTCACTCGATTCCAACCCTTATCAGAAGGTGAAGCTTGCCTTGCTCCTGGTCCCGAACAGGCAATAGATATGGAGACCCAGAAGGGTTTGACACTGCTGGGGAGGAAATTATTTCGTATAGATCCTTGGATCGAGTAACAGCCTGTGTCTAAACAAAAACAGTC
>CAZQGS010000026.1:0-159287 GCA_964593235.1 uncultured Gemmatimonadota bacterium
GTCGGCTATCAATCGTAGACTTGGTAGGCCATTACCCTACCAACTAGCTAATTGAGCGCGGGGCCATCCTCAAGCGATTGCTTCCAAGGAGAGGCTACCTTTAGTTGCCAAACCATTCGGTTTGGAACCACATTCGGTATTAGCCCGCCGTTAGGCGGGTTGTCCCCAACTTGAGGGCAGGTTCCCCACGTGTTACTCACCCGTCCGCCACTTTACTCGCGTTCCGAAGAACACTTTCTCGTTCGACTTGCATGACTAAGACACGCCGCCAGCGTTAGTTCTGAGCCAGGATCAAACTCTCCATAAAGAAAAGTCTAATCATAACTTTAAATATACAACTTGTGAACTCTTCAGATAATCCAGAAGAGTACTTGTCAGACGACAAAAGGACATGCACACTGCCATGTTTTCAAAGATCATAATCCTTACTGCAACCGAGCCAAAATACAGGGTTAGATGTATTAAGTCAATATATTTTTAAAATAAAACAACTTTAATTGAAATAATGTTGGAATTGGAATCCAATATTCGTACATATTTTGACCCGCCATTGAACCAAAAAACACTAGGTCAGGGGTTTTAAAAACTTTCTAACGGCTCGATTGATAACAAACTATTATCGTTCGAACTATTTCTACTACTGAGGTTGTCTACTTGGTCAGCTGCGTGGTATGAACTTCGGACTAGAGGACCAGATTCTACGTGAGGAATACCGAGATTCTCACCTATTTGTTTAAACCGGTTAAACTCATCAGGTTGATAATGTTTTTTCACCGGAAGGTGTTGTTTGGTTGGTTGTAGATATTGCCCGATCGTAAGAATGTCACAATTTACCCTTGCTACATCACGCATCAAGTCACTGATCGCTTCTTCTGTTTCACCGAGCCCAACCATGATTCCCGTTTTGGTTTTTGCTCCCTTTCGTTTAGCACTATCGAGTAAGCTAAGGGATTGATCATATCGGGCTTGAGGCCGAACCGTTCGATAAAGACTAGGCACTGTTTCCAAGTTATGATTTAATAAGTCAGGTTGAGCGTCTATAACGATTGAAAGAGCTGATTCAGAACCCTTAAAATCTGGAATCAGGACTTCAACTCCCACCTCCGGGCATCTCCGCCGTATTGCCCGAATTGTCTCTGCAAAAATAGGAGCTCCGCCATCATCCCTTTCATCTCTGTTAACAGATGTTATCACCGCGAAACGAAGTCCAAGTTTCTCAACCGCCTTGGCTACACGCTCAGGCTCATCCCAATCCAAGACACTGTCTGGGCGGCCTGTTTTCACTGCACAGAAACCACAACTCCGAGTGCAGATGTCTCCTAGAATCATAAAAGTGGCGGTTCGTTGTTCCCAGCATTCCCAAATATTAGGACATTGCGCGCTCTCACAAATTGTATGGAGATTATTATCGTGAACTAATTGTTTAAGTTCCTGAAAATTGGGCCCTTGTTTTAAGCGGACCTTCAGCCACGGGGGTTTGGTCATTCCAAGATTTCTGGGTTTGTGCATAATGATATAAAATAAGTGATAAGAATTGTGTTAAGGCACTCCCCAACACAAATATTCTCAATAACTAATCTAATAAAAGTCTCTTGTTGTCTGGATTACGGTCGAGGCCCGACCGGTTTCTTAGATCCTCATCCAGGTTTTAATTCGGGAGCTCCATCATCACCAGGAGAAATTACCACGACTGGCCCGTCTAAATGTCCGGCTATTTTAGCTGAAAGACTGTTCAGGTCCGCCCGACAAAATCCGGTATTACTATCCAGTATTCGACCACCCTCCTCTACGAGGAACCAAGTTGGTACGTTTGTAAGGCCATAATCTTGAGAGGCCCAGCAGGTTGTATCATACAAATTGGGGTATGACGCTCCATGCTCTGACATAAAAGCTTCAGTATCTTCCGGAGAATCCTGGGATATACCAATCATTTGGAATCCTGGGTAATTGCCGAAAGCCTGGTAAATTTTCTCAAAATATGGAGCACTAAACTTACAAGTCCCACAGCCGACCTTAAAGAAGACCAATAACAACCACCCATCGACTGAAAGGCCACCTAGAACCTGCGGTTGACCATCAGAATTTTCCAGGGTTACTTGCGGAGATATAGCTCCGGCTTCCAAAAACGCCATAAATTACTCCCGGTAACAGTTAAACTTTATCAAAAGATAAAAAATTAATCTTGTAAGGAATATAAAACATAACTGATCCCTGTCAATAATTCCCTAGACATATGTGAGGCTACCCTAAAAAGCGTATTGATTGTCCGAAGTTACATAGATGGTTGAATTAACGTGACAAGGTATGTCTGGTAATTATTAAATTAAATCATTTCAAGAACCCAAAATAATGTTTGCTCCCTAGGCCTGTTTTAACGTTGCATAGGAGATTTATGAGGTATATATTAAATCGTTTTGTTTCAAGTAAATTTGCTAGAGTTTAATTCTTTATTACCTAAGAGGTTACCTTGCCAAAACGTACCGATATTGAATCTATTCTAATTATCGGATCAGGCCCAATCGTTATTGGGCAAGCTTGTGAATTTGATTATTCCGGAACCCAGGCCTGTCGAGCACTAAGGGAAGAAGGGTATCGAGTTATTCTGATTAATAGTAATCCTGCTACTATAATGACTGACCCAGATATGGCGGATAGAACTTACATAGAACCGATTACTGTAGAATATGTGGAGAAGATCATCCAACGAGAACAACCCGATGTACTTCTACCAACCCTGGGAGGCCAGACTGCTCTCAATGTGGCTGTTGAGCTCGCTGAGTCTGGAATTTTAGATCGTTATAGTGTCGAACTAATAGGGGCCAAATTAAAAGCTATAAAGATGGCGGAAGATAGAGAACAATTTCAGCAGGCTATGGGACGTATTGGCATTGATGTCCCTCGGGGTGGATTCGCTCGAACTGTTGATGAAGCCTGGGAACTTGTAAAAAATACTGGTTTCCCAGCTATCATACGTCCAGCATTTACCTTGGGCGGTGCTGGAGGCAGTATCGCTCGGAGTGAATCAGAATATGCCGCAGCAGTGGAATGGGGCTTAGCAACTAGTCCTATTACTGAAGTATTGGTTGAAGAATCTGTGATAGGTTGGAAAGAATATGAACTAGAAGTAATGCGAGACCTAGCTGACAACGTAGTGATAATCTGCTCTATAGAGAATTTTGATCCTATGGGTATCCATACTGGAGATAGCATCACTATAGCCCCAGCACAGACTCTCACTGACAAGGAATACCAGGCGCTTCGAGATGCTTCAATCAGAGTGATTAGAGAAATTGGAGTAGAGACGGGAGGATCGAACATTCAATTTGCCGTCAGCCCAGAAGATGGACGAATCTTGGCTATTGAAATGAATCCCAGGGTTTCACGTAGTTCTGCTCTAGCGTCTAAAGCAACCGGATTCCCAATAGCAAAGATCGCCGCAAAACTTGCCGTCGGCTATACTCTAGATGAAATACCCAATGACATTACCCAGAAAACACCAGCTTCTTTCGAGCCTACTATCGACTATGTAGTAGTAAAAATTCCTCGGTGGGCCTTTGAAAAATTTCCAAACGCCGACCCTCAACTTGGAACGCAAATGAAATCCGTGGGCGAGACTATGGCGATTGGTAGAACTTTTAAAGAAGCCATACAAAAGGGGTTACGTGGACTTGAAATAGATAGGTATGGCTTCGGAGGAGATGGCCAGGATAAGATTGATCTTGACTTACTTGCACCTCAGCAAAAACTCGAAAAAATTGCGGAACTTAGGGATGAGATACAACGGCCTACAGCCGAGCGTATTTTTCAGATTAAAACGGCTCTGGATTTAGGCATGTCCATAGAAGAAATTCATACATTGACGGGTATTGATTCTTGGTTCCTCCATAATCTTAAGGATATTGTTGAGATCGAAACTCAGATTAGTGCTCATAATGATCATTTTATCCCTAGGGAACTTCTGTACAGAGCCAAGCAGGCGGGATTTTCTGATGTACAATTAGCCCACCTAACTGGTAGTGATGAGATTTCTATTCGGCATCAAAGAATCGAGGCTCAGGTTAGTCCGGTTTTTAAAACAGTCGATACTTGTGCTGCTGAGTTTGAAGCTATGACACCCTATTATTATTCAACTTACGAGACAGAAAATGAAACGCGAGCTAAAACACGTAAAACAATAATGATCCTGGGAGGAGGCCCAAATCGTATTGGGCAGGGAATTGAATTTGATTACTGTTGTGTCCAAGCTGTCATGGCATTGAAAGAGGATGGATATGAAACAATAATGGTGAATAGCAACCCAGAGACTGTCAGTACTGATTATGATATCTCAGATCGATTGTTTTTCGAACCTCTCACTTTTGAAGATGTTATGAATATTATTGAGACAGAAAAGCCTGACGGTGTAATTGTTCAGTTTGGTGGCCAAACCCCTCTAAAGTTAGCTATTCCATTGGAACAAGCTGGTGTCCCCATCATTGGAACATCGCCGGATAGTATCGACCTGGCTGAAGACCGAAAACGCTTCGGGGCCCTGACGACATCCTTGGGGATTCCACATCCGCCACATGGAACAGTTTTTTCCTTTGAAGAAGCTCTAATAGTGGCAAACGAAATAGAATACCCTGTTCTGGTTCGCCCATCATATGTTCTAGGTGGTCGTAACATGGCTTTGGTTTATGATGACAAGTCGCTGAAAACATATATGCAAACTGCCGTCCATGTATCACCAGACCATCCTATATTAATTGATAAGTTCCTGGAGGACGCATTTGAATATGATGTAGATGCTGTCTCAGATGGGAAAACTGTCATTGTTGGTGGCATAATGGAACACATTGAGGAAGCTGGTGTCCATTCTGGGGATAGTGCCTGTGTTTTACCTCCGTACATGGTTAAACCTAGACATATTGAGACTATGAGAAACTACACCCATTCTTTAGCTAGAAGCCTAAATGTAATTGGTCTAATCAACGTACAATACGCTATTAAAAAGGATGTAGTATATGTACTAGAAGTTAATCCAAGAGCATCGAGAACTATACCTTTTGTATCTAAAGCAATTGGGGTACCACTTGCCCAAATCGCTGCTCTAGTAATGGTTGGGAAAAAACTTAGTGAACTGGGATTTACAAAGGAAATTATTCCTCCTTATACATCAGTTAAAGAAGTGGTTCTTCCTTTTGTAAAGTTTGCTGGTTCAGACAGCCTACTTGGACCAGAGATGAAGTCAACAGGAGAAGTGATGGGAATATATGAGGAGCCCGGGATAGCTTTTGCTAAGGGACAAAGTGCGGCAGGTGGTTCTTTGCCTCTTTCAGGAACTGTGTTGATTAGTGTGAACACTTTTGATCATGAAAATGTAATTGATATTGCTCGAGAGCTAATCTTACTAGGTTTTTCGATCATGGCTACTGATGGAACGGCTAAAACTTTGGAGAATTCAGACCTAGAAATCAAACGAGTTAATAAAATTTGGGAAGGGGAACCACATATAGTAGACCATATACGGCGCAATGACATTCAATTAATTATCAATACGCCTCTAGGTAAGAGTGCACGGGATGACGACTATATAATCCGACGAGCTGCTATCGAAGAAAATATACCGTGCATAACGACCCTATCGGGGGCTTGGTCAGCTGTAACCGCTATCAAGGCACTAAAAATCGAAGGTAGAGGCGTAGCCGTCAAGAGCTTACAAGAATGGCATGCCATTGTAAAAGAATCAAGGAGCCAATAATGCAAAATATAACAGGGGGAGTGCTTGCTCCAAAAGGATTCATAGCAACTACTGCAAGTTGTGGTATCAACAGTCCCAAGGGTACCCGTAAAGACTTAGTTTTGGTAGATGCTGGTAGAAATGGATCCGCCGCGGGAGTATTTACTACTAACCGAGTTCAGGCCGCTCCTGTTATTCTTTCGAAAAAACATCTCCAGAATGGTATGGCCCGTGCCATTGTCATCAATAGCGGCAATGCCAATGCTTGCAACGGTGAAGAGGGTATGGAAAATGCTGGAGAAATGGCTATTCTCATTGCGAGGGAACTTAACATTCCATCGAATGATATTCTAGTTGCGTCTACTGGAGTTATTGGCCGTCCCTTACCAATGGATATTATTCGAGATGGAATTAAAAAAGTTGCCTGCTCTAAAAACCTGGGATCGGCTAAGGATGCTGCAGAGTCAATTATGACAACAGATACAACACCGAAATCTAGCGCGGTAAAATTTGATCTTTGCGGGGCATCTGCTACCATCGGTGGCATGGCAAAGGGAGCCGGTATGATTTGTCCAAATATGGCTACAATGATTGGAGTACTGACTACTGACGTCGCTATCGCCCCTGGGGCTCTTCAATCTGCTCTTAATCAAGCCGTCGCTAAATCATTCAATTGCATCACTGTGGATGGTGATATGAGTACAAATGATACTGTTTTCGTCTTGGCCAATTACGCCGCAGAAAATTCCGTTATTACCCAGCCCCATGGAGATGATTATAAGCTTTTTTGTGAAGCATTAGACATTGTTTGTATTGACCTAGCAAAAAAAATAGCCAGAGACGGGGAAGGTGCCACAAAACTCGTGGAAATCAAGATCAAAGGAGCTCAATCAGAAGAAGATGCCCGCACTATAGGTATGAGCATCGCTAATTCTGCTCTAGTAAAAACTGCTATTTATGGCCATGACCCTAATTGGGGGCGAATACTTTGTGCTATTGGATACTCTGACGCTAAATCAGACCCAGATACTATCGACCTGTTTATGTGCGAAAAACAATTAACAAGAGATGGTAAGGGGTTACAACTAAACGAAACAGCTATGCGGAAAGCTCTTTCTGCCGAGGAGATTCCCATATTGGTTGATCTAAAACTTGGTGATGGGTCGGCAACGATTTGGACCTGTGACATGTCTCACGAATATGTTACTATTAACGCAGAATACACTACCTAATTTACTTGCTGTTCCCTGGGTAATGTTCCATGACAAATTTTAATAATTCCCACCACAAAAAAATTAAGAAGAAACGCTCCACTATTTTTTTTGTATTAATCCTTTCTATTATTTCCCCTGTTTATTTGGTTAATGCTTTGGAAAATAACGATGTGAAAATGGTAGAATACCCCGAGCATGTATCAGCGACAGAATTAGCATTAAGAAGAGATAAAGTCCGTCAAATAATGGGTAAAGGGCTGATGGTCCTATTCTCTGCGGAGCCTAAAGTATTTAGCAATGATGTTAATTACCCTTTTCGCCAAGAAAGCAATATTTTCTATTTAACTGGTATAAACCAACCTGGAACTATACTAATACTCCTACCAGAAAATCAGGGCCAAAAGGAAATACTCTTTCTTCCAAAAAGAAAACCATCGTTAGAAATTTGGACTGGAAAAATGCTCGGACCCCAAGAAGCAAGGCGCATGACTGGCATAGAGCATATTTGGCCAGCTAAAGAATACAAAGGCTTTATTGATACTATACTGAACGGATCCATCTATCGGAAACGCCCTCCCAGTAATAAAGCGGATTACCATTTTATCATTGAACGGATTAAAGGAGGAAATATAACGGACGTGTGGCTTCTAGCAGATATTCGGCAGGAATTTGGATTAAGGTATCCCAATGCTTTCAGGTTGGCTTCGGAGCTTTCCCGTTTCCCAGCGATGCAGCCCCGACTCGCTACGTCGATTTTTCGTAACCTTAGACTCATTAAATCTAAGTGGGAACTGGCAAATCTTAAACGGGCTATCGACATTACCTGTCTAGCTCAACGCAATATTATGATTCTTTCTGGACAGATTGATAATCCTATCAATGAATCTACCTTGGATGGTAGTATCCTTTCCACTTACCGTAGACATGGTGCCCACTGGGGCTTCCCCTCTATAGTAGCTTCAGGCCCTAATACCACGACACTCCATTATGAAGATAACAGTCGAGATATAGGTACAGGCGAGCTCATCCTAGCAGATATTGGTGCTGCTGTAGGGAACTATACTGCTGACGTAACCCGAACATTTCCAAGAAATGGTATATTTAGTAAAGAACAACGGGAAGTTTATGAGATAGTACTTCAGGCTCAAACTCAGGCGATAGCTGCTGTTCGACCTGAAACAACCCTCCGTCAGGTGCACAATGTAGCACGTAAAATAATTGTTGAAGGGCTTTTGGAGCTGGGTTTAATAACCAATAGGACGGAGGATCAATATCGAATGTGGTTTATGCACAGCACAAGTCATATGCTTGGCTTGGACGTTCACGACGTTGGTGGAAGCAACATACCCCTAAAGCCAGGCATGGTTCTTACCGTCGAACCTGGAATCTATATTCGGGAAAATACACTTGAAAACTTGAAGAATACTCCCATGAACCGTATACTTACTAAAAAAATACGACCTGCATTCGAACGTTATCTCAACATAGGTATTCGGATAGAAGATGATATCTTAGTAACAGAAAATGGAAATCAGATTCTTTCAGAGTGTGTGCCAAAAACAATTGATGCCATTGAAGCTCTTATGGCAAATCATTTAAAGTAACAAGAACATATTTTGGGTATGAAATATGACTTATGAACGTATGTTAACAGTGGAAGAAGCCCAGAAGACGGTGTTGGATTCCATCTCCGTAGCCGGTATTGAACGGAGGGGCCTATCAGATACAAGAGAATATATTCTTGCCGAAGATATAGCACCTAAATATGATGTACCGCCCTTTAATAATTCCTCTGTAGATGGTTATGCTGTACGAGCTATGGATACAGAGGGAGCATCGGCTACTAGGCCCAAGCAACTTGATATTCTCGAAGAAATACCCGCTGGTGCCGTCCCAACTGAAACAATCATTTCTGGCATGGCTTCCAAAATTATGACCGGAGGCATCCTCCCAGAGGGAGCAGACGCAGTTATAATGGTAGAAAATACCATGCAAGAACGTAATAGAGTGAGCATTCTTAAAAAGGTAGAAAAGGGCCAGAATGTCCGTTACCGAGGTGAAGATGTCAAAAAAGGTAAAAAAGTGTTATTAGCTGGGACTAAAATAGGCGCTGGTGAAATTGGGCTCTTAGCTGCTTTTCAACGTTCTCAAGTAAGTATAAGAAGAAAACCTGACGTTGCTATTCTTTCTACTGGTGACGAAATAGCTGCTATTGATGAAAACCTTGTACCTGGGAAAATTGTCGACAGCAATAGCTATTCGTTAGCTGCCCTCGTCCGGGAATGTAATGCTCGACCTATTAACCTACCAACAGCACGAGACGACGAAATCGAAATTCGAAAAGTAATTCAGTCAGCACTAAATGCGGATATAATTCTCTCGACGGGTGGGGTGTCTGTTGGCGATTATGATTATGTTAAAAAAGTATTGGGAGATTTAGGTGCGGAAATAAAGTTCTGGCAGGTAAAAATGAAACCGGGGAAGCCCCTAACTTTTGGGTTATTGCAGAATAAACCTTACTTCGGACTACCCGGAAATCCTGTATCGTGTATGGTTTCATTCCTTCTTTTTGTTCGGCCCGCTATACGAAAATTAATTGGTTATGATTCCCGTTACTGGCACCTACCCGAATTTTGTGCTTTGACAGAAAATGATTTGAATACGGCAGGCGATAGGCGCCAATACCTCCGAGGAAAAGTTACTTATACAGATGGTCAGTTTCGAGTGTCTACAGCCGCTAATCAGGGTTCTGGCATGCTAAGTTCTATGACCGGTACAAATTGTTTAGTGATATTGGAACCTGGAAAAACTTTAATTGCCCGTGGTACAGAGGTCAGGGTTCTACTTATGTCGAATTTAGTGTAGGCTGGTTCTGGGAGGGTTTATTCATGATCTCCGTTATTGAAGCCCGTGATTCCATATTAGAGCTTATAAGTCCTTTGGGAGTGGAACGCGTTGATATTATTTCTGGACAAGGGCGAGTTCTAGCAGAAAACATCTATGCAACGAGGAACCAACCACCATGGGATAATTCTGCCATGGATGGGTATGCTGTTCGGGCGGCAGATACGATCCCTTCCCCGCCGGATAATTATGTGGAATTAGAGATAATCGAGGACCTGCCCGCTGGTTACCGGGCAAACCGAGCTGTGAAGCCGGGGCAGGCTACCCACATCATGACGGGAGCTCCTATACCTAAGGGAGCAGATGCTATCGTCAGAACCGAACGGGCTACCAGAGTAGAACCGAAACTGGTTAGAATACTTGAACCTGTAGATACCGGAACAGATCTCCGTAAGACCGGGGAGGACATTCGTGATGGAGATCTCATGCTAGTCTCGGGTAAATTGTTGAGAGCAGCAGAAGTTGGCCTACTGGCCTCTACTAACCGTGCTTATATACCTGTTTACCGACGTCCTCGAGTGGCTATATTATCTACAGGCGACGAAATAGTCGACATGGATACACCCCTCACCGATGGCAAGATCGTTGATAGTAATGGCTATACACTGACAGCACTAGTTGCTGATGCTGGTGCTGTCCCTATAAGGCTTGGTATCTGTCCCGATAACCAAGAAGCTCTTGAACAGGCCCTACTTGATGGACTCGTAGCCGATATTATAATTACATCAGGGGGAGTATCTGTTGGAGAATATGACTTTGTTAAAGGAGCTCTTGAAGCTGTAGGAACCTCTATGGAATTCTGGAAAGTTAATATGACCCCAGGGCGACCATTAGCTTTCGGAACCATCAACGATGCTATCGTTTTTGGCCTGCCTGGAAACCCTGTCGCTTCCATGGTGACTTTTGAGCTTTTCGTACGTCCAGCTTTATTAAGAATGCAGGGTTACACCCATATCTACCGCCGCACCGTCAAAGCCATTCTTGAGGAAGATCTCACAAAATCCCTCCATCGAAAACAGTTCATTCGCGTAAACCTGGAAAAACGGGGTGACACATTTTTTGCCTCAAAAACAGGAGCTCAGGGTTCTGGAATTCTTAAATCTATGGCCCTGGCGGATGGCCTCGCTATAAGTCACGAAGACCAAGAATTTATGATGGCTGGTGATATAATAGAGGTTATGTTACTCGGTGGCTACAGTGACCTATCGATAGACCGTAATTGTTAATTTTCAACAACTTATATCATTTATTATAACTGATCTCGAGGCGACATTTTTATTATGTAAACCTGCTTATGGATCGTAGTGCCTGATCGCATGAGCACAAGGGTCCTTAGGTGGGGGAATTGGGGCCATAAGAAACACAACTGGAAGAATTTTTATTAACAATTATCTTTTTTAAGATCACCAGGGTTGGCGAAGCACTATCACTTTTATTGTAAGAACATATGTCATCTAAAACCATTCCCTTTGTTTTCATAGTTAAAGCCGCCTGACTTATTTCGTTTTCTGGATTTGCGCCCTTGTAACAGATTAACCTCCCATGGTTTTTCAAAACATCGCTGGCCCAGATGGTTAATTGTTCAACAGAACTGACCGCCCGTGAAACTACCATATCATATCTTGCACTACTCTTAATCCCTCTCAAAGCTTCCACCCTACAGCTTTGCACAGTAGCATTTTTAATTCTGAGAGTTCTTATGACATGACGGAGGAAAGTGCTTTTTCTACGGTTTGCCTCAACCAAATAGAAATTAGAATTAACAAGAATCATAGCTAAGGGAATTCCAGGGAACCCCGCCCCACTACCGATATCTAAAATACTACCGTCAAGGCTGCACACATCAAGCACAACAGGCATTAGGGAGTCCATAAAATGGCGGCTCGGCATTCTATCTAAATCATTTTTTGAAACAAGTCCTATCGTGTCGTTCGCTCGTTTTATTTCATTCAGGTAGGCTTTGAACTGCGCAATCTTTTGCCGGTCTAGTAATTGACCTGAAGAACCTAATTCATAAATAAATTGGTCAAATGTTTCCATATGACTTGCCTTAGTGTTTCACGTGAAACACTTTAAGAATTATTTTTATATCTTTCTAAATGAACCATAAGAATAGAGAGGTCGGCAGGGGTTACTCCGGCTATTCTCGATGCCTGGCTAACATTTTCTGGTCTGAACTTACTTAATTTTTCACGACTCTCTATAGATAATGCTGTGATGCCAGAGTAGTTAAATTCCGGAGGAATCGCGCGTGCCCCCCAAGACCTCATCCGCTTTATATCCTTGTGTTGGCGCTCGAGGTATCCTGCGTATTTTATACTCGTTTGGATCTGGGTTATAATTGACTCCGTGTGATTCATTGGCTCCGGATCAACACTAACAAGATCAGAATATTGAATTTCAGGCCGGGATATAAGCCGATAAAGTGTAACGGATTCTGAAATCTTGGCGGATGATTTAGCGATCAACTTATCATTAACCTTGTCTGGGGACACAAACACTGTTTTTAATCGATCAATTTCATGTGTGATCAGATTTCGTTTTGCAACCGTAGCACTATAGCGGTCCTGGGATATAATCCCAACTTTATAGGCCCTTTCACATAAACGTATATCGGCGTTGTCGTGCCTTAATAGTAGGCGATATTCGGCACGAGAGGTAAACATACGATAGGGTTCATCTGCCCCCTTGGTTATGAGATCATCAATCATAACTCCGATATACGCTTCTCCCCGGTCCAGGGTAAACTTTGGCTGATCCCGAACCATCAAAGCAGCGTTGATCCCAGCCATTATGCCTTGGGCTGCCGCCTCTTCATAACCCGTAGTACCGTTAATTTGGCCGGCTAAAAACAACCCTTTAATTTTATGTGTCTCAAGTGATTCTGTTAAACTTTCGGGAGGAATAAAGTCATATTCTACGGCATAGCCATACTGCAGAATAGTTGCTTTTTCTAGACCCTTAATTGTATGCAACGCCTTAGCCTGTATAGCTTCTGGCAAACTAGTTGAAAAACCGTTTACATATACTTCCGTAGTATTCCAGCCTTCGGGCTCGAGAATTATCTGGTGATTTGCTCTATCTGGAAACCTTACTATTTTGTCTTCGACCGAAGGGCAATATCTTGGACCACGGCCTGTTATCTGCCCAGTAAACATCGGAGACTGATCCAAGGCCGAACCAATTATATCGTGAGTTTCTTGATTAGTAAATGTTAGATAACAAGGTAATTGCTCATCTGCTGCTCCTAATCTTTCACTAGAAAAAGAATCTGGAAAATCATCTCCGGGGATCATCTCTAATTGGCTGTAATTTATAGTTTTTCCATCAATTCGTGGAGGAGTTCCTGTTTTTAGACGCCCTAGTTTAAAACCAAGACGCCTGAGAGAATCCGACAAACCTGTAGCCGACTGTTCTCCAAGCCGTCCTCCTGTTGAATTGGCTTTGCCGCGATGCATCACCCCATTGAGAAATGTGCCCGACGAAATTACTACTGCTCGACATTTTATAAACCTACCATCACTTGTTTTTACTCCGACGATCATGTCATCATGAACCTCTAATTCCGAAACCTCCCCCTCTACTACGGTAAGCTTATCGGTATTATTAATGACTTGTTGCATATATTCACGATACGCGACCCTGTCGTTCTGCGATCTTAGAGATTGCACCGCAGGTCCTTTTCGAGTATTTAACATTTTTACCTGCAAAGCAGTAATGTCAGCCGCCCTTCCCATTTCCCCACCAAGAGCATCGACTTCTCGGACTAACTGTCCTTTACCTAATCCGCCTATAGATGGATTACAGGACATCTGCCCTATCTTTGAAGAATCTAGTGTGATAAGCACTGTACTAATACCCATTCTAGCCGATGAAAGCGAGGCTTCAATGCCAGCATGCCCACCGCCAATTACTATTATATCAACGAAACTAATCATATCTGTCACTTTCGATCATAAGTAATGTTTCACGTGAAACATTACTTACCGATACAAAACTGAGCAAAGACACGGTCCAAAATGGAATCTCCAATGTCTTTCCCAAGAAGTCCCCCTAAATATTGGACACAATCACGCAAGTCAATAGCAGCTATTTCGGCACCAGATCCTTCTTTTAACACCTTAATACCCTGTTCCAAGCTAACTCGGGCGCCCTTAAGGAGTTCAACTTGACGGGCATTGGCTACCAATCCTGTTTCAAGCATAGCTGGATTATATTGTCCTATATTAACCACGGAATCTATCAATTCTTCAATACCTACCCCGATTGTAGCAGAGGTTTTCACAATCTCACCAGATCCAATTAGATTTGAAAAAGCCTCGGTATTGTATGTTTCTAAATCACATTTATTTAATATAGAGATCGGGGAATATTCCGCCAATAATTCTATTAAACTCTGATCATCTTTGTCTGGTGGGTTGGACGCATCGAAAACTGCTAGTTGAATATCGGCTTTTTGTAATTCTTCTCGGGATCTAGTTATTCCTTGCTGCTCAACAGTGTTAGAAGACTTGCGAATTCCGGCTGTATCAACAAATGTTATTGGTACTCCCCTAATATCGACTGTTTCCTCTATAGTATCACGGGTAGTTCCTGATTCTTGGTGAACAATAGCCCGGTCTTTGGATACTAACCTATTCAAAATACTAGATTTACCAACGTTCGGCTTTCCTATTAATGCGACACGGAGACCATCTCTAAGAACGCGGAATTCGTGAGATGACTTGATTAACCGTACTAAAGAATTTTGAACAGGAAGAAGCTGTTTAAGGAAGGTGGTATTATCCATATCTGGCAAATCCTCTTCCGTAAAATCCAGCGTAACTTCAATTAATGCAATTATTTGAATCGTTTTTTCTCTGATTTCTTCTATCTGGGCAGAACACTCTCCATCTAATTGTCTAAGTGATGCTCGAGCACAAGCATTAGTACGGGCTCTTATTAATTCACCTACCGCTTCTGCCTGTAACAAGTCAATCCTACCATTAATAAATGCGCGCTTAGTAAACTCCCCTGGTCCTGCGAGCCGTGCTCCCGAATTGATTAGCACCTGCAAAATCATACTAGCCGGGACAATACCCCCATGCCCACTAATTTCGATTAGATTCTCGCAGGTATAAGTACGTGGCGCCTTAAAAAGTGACAAGAGAACTTCATCAACTCTTTCACCAGTTTGAGGATCAAATATATATCCATGGTGTATTGTGTGAGTATCACAGGATGATAGGCGTTTCCTCCCCGTGAATATACGATCAGCAATTGCAAAAGAACTTGGGCCGCTCATACGGACAACGCAAATGCCACCTTCGCCAAGCGGTGTACCTATCGCGGCAATGGTATCATTATTCAGGAACTGCATATTCATAGGGATATCGAAATGTTTTGCCCCACACGTTTGTTACGGAGCAACAGTCATTTTGAAGGTTGAACCGGGAAATAACGGTTCTGTATAGCCTGTTGTGCTATGGTAAGTACATTAATCATGGTCCAATAAAGGATAAGCCCAGCGGGCAAATTCATCATTATGAAAAACAATACAACCGGCATAATATAAACGAACATTGCCTGCCTAGGATCTTTCATTGTCATTTTGGACTGGAGCAGCATCGTGACTGCCATGAGGATTGGTAAAACGTAATATGGGTCCCTCAAGGATAGATCCTGTATCCATCCAAAGAAAGGTGCATCTCTTAGTTCTATTGTACTACTAAAAATAGTATATAACGCAATAAGAATTGGCATTTGAAGGAGCAATGGAAGGCACCCACCTAAAGGATTTACCCCAGCTTCCCTATAGAGCTTCATCATTGCTTGGTTTAGTTTTGTCGAATCATTTTTGTATTTTTCCTTGAGGGATTCCATTTTAGGCTGTAGTTGGGCCATGCCTTGGGTAGCCTTCATACTTTTGTGAGTAAGAGGGAAAAGAAGTAGTTTAACAAAAATAGACAGAACAATAATTACGATACCATAATTAGAAATGAACTGATGCAGCCACACCAATGAGATTAAGGTAATCTTGCTTATTGGCTGAATTATAGCCCACCCAAGATCAACAGATCCCTCTAAGCCATACCCATACTGCTCTAATGTACTATAGTCTACTGGCCCCAGGTACAATAAGAAATTATCTACAAGTGGAGAGGCTAGGGACATCGATAGTTCGGTTGCAATTTGTTTCTCATCATAATTAGGTCGTTGTACTGGCCGACCGTTTAGACGGTATCCCCTAGCTTTTTTATTTATAGGGACCATTGCAATGAAGAAATATTTACTTCGCACACCAACCCAATTAGTTTCGCCTGTAGTTTCAGGTCTGGGATCTTCTAGTTCTGTCCCTAGATCTTCTTCGATTACTGTTTCATTTAATGAGGCAAAACCTCGGAATGCATAGAGGTCTTGATCCCAGTCTTTCTCTGTAACATTGATGCCACCACCCCACCTAAGGTAGTACTTGCTTCCCAAAGCTAAATCACGCCCACCTTCGATCTTAACCCGTAAATCAACAGCATAATTATCACTACTAATAACGAAGGTTTTTGTGATAGTCAAACCACCCAGTGTTTGTCCTATTAGCGTCACTGACGTTGCGGGCTGTCCAGACCTTATCTGTACCTGTTCCTTATCAGCCAGGAAACGGATAGCTCTTGTACTAAAAGGACCCTGTTCTGTGGTTATAATGATATCAGGGCCTGGTTCTTGATCAGGTGAGATTAACTCAACCCCCCCATTTTCGGTTCCTCTATATTTTTTTAGTTTCCAACTAGTAATGACTGCTCCTTCAGTATTAATTATCCCCCGAAAATATTGGTTTTCAACAACAATTTCGCGAGATTCTGGGGTATTATCTAGGGGAGAAAGTAATTGAACACGCTCGGACCGATCCCAACTTTGAGCATCTAAGTTTAGGCTGGTTAGATTATTATTTCTTCGCGACGGAATTTGTACTTGTTCAAAATTTCCTGAGCTCTCTTGAGCTTCATAACTCTGTTTATTTGTTTCTGAACTAACATATTCTTCTTTATTTTGCTGTACAAAATTTTGCTCACGAGGGGCCAGCCCCTTCGGTGCATACATGGGGTAGATAATATAGTAGTAACCTATCCATGTGAGGATTATTAATCCGAAAGCACCCAGTACCCTTTTTTCCATTGTATTTTAGTCCAAAATTGATAGCCGCTACTTTTCGGCTATTTTATGTGGCTTCTCCAGAGGATCATATCCACCTGACTGGAAGGGATGACAACGAAGCAAACGTTTTAAGGACAGATATATTCCTAGAAATATACCTCTCTGTTCGAGCGCTTGAATGGTATATGCAGAACAGGTAGGCACAAACCTACAACTGGGCGGCAGCAATGGAGAAACTAGGCATTGATAGCCACGGACAGACCATACGAGCACCCAGGTAATTGCCGCAATCAGCTTTTTACACATAATCGTGTCACCGCTATATCATAAAGGGAAAGGAATTCTTCGTTCATCTGGCTATACGAGGCTTTTTGTCCGGAATTTCGAGCTAAAACGACCAGGTGTATTCCTTTTTCCAGTCGGGTTTTATTAAGTCGGTATATTTCTCGCATTCTTCTACGAACCAAGTTACGCTTTACAGCATTACCATATCGTTTGGTTACGACGAACCCAATTCGACGTTCAAGACGATTGGGGCACAAAGCCAAAGAAAGCACCATGGATTGCCCCTTTATGGTCAATCCTAGTTTTTTTACCCGTTCGAACTCCCAACGATGTCTCAAACGTTCTCCGTGAGGGAAACGAAGGTCACTAATAACTATAGCACTAGAATCTTGCAGCATTTCAACGACACCTAAACTGCAACCCGAGCTCGCCCTTTGGCACGGCGCCTACTCAGTATTAATCGTCCGGCCTTAGAACTCATTCTTTGGCGAAACCCATGCCTGCGGTGTCGTTTGAGATTGCTTGGTTGAAAGGTCCGCTTCATTAACTGCCCCCATTTTCTTTCTGTATTTAATAAAGATCACAGCCCTCCATATTACTCAATATAGTGGATTATGTCAAGTTGTTTTTAGAGGATGAGAACGTTTCATTCTTCCCGATATATTTCTTGACAGCCCTTATTAGAAACTACATACTTATATGCAGACAAGACGCCAACACTTTTTCGTCTACCGTGGATTTGGCGTAGCACCTTTTACCACCTTAAAAAGTATCACGTACAATACATTTAGCATATTACATGCGATATATTAGGTATGTTTTAAGCTTGGCGTTGTAGGGATTTTATTTTTCTGGGGAAATTAAGGTTATCTGAAAATGAATCAGGAAGATGCTGCAAAGCTCTGGTCAATATGTTTAGTAGAATTAAGGGACATGATCCCTGCACAGACCTTTGCAACCTGGTTTGAGCGGACGAAAGGATATCGTGTAACCCCTGACACCTTTACCATAGAAGTCCCAAACCCCTTTTCCGGTGAACGAATACTTAAACGCTTTCATGATAAAATCCGTCAAGTTGTAACAACCCAACTTGGGCGCCAAGTCTCTATTGACTATCATATCTTCGAAGGCAATACGCCAATTCTGCCAGTACCATCTGAACTTCCATCATATACTAACGGAACAAGTCAACAGGTCGTCACCAAAGAAGAATCAAGCAATCTTTATGACAACTATACCTTTGAAAATTTCGTCGTGGGGGAATGTAATGACTTCGCTCATGCCGCATCTTTAGCGGTGGTTAAATCACCAGGCCAGCAAACCTTTAACCCCTTGGTGATTTATGGAGGTGTAGGATTGGGAAAAACACATTTAGCTCAAGCAATAGCCCATGAATCTAAACGTCTTGGAACCGTTGATCAGATTAGGTATGTCACCTCTGAGACATTTTATAATGAATTTATCGAATCAATACAGGAAAAAAAGACAAAAGAATTTGCTCAAACCTACCGTAATGTTGATCTCTTAATTGTTGATGACATTCAGTTTTTTTGCAAAGGACACAAAGATCGAACCCAGGAAGAGTTTTTTCATACTTTTGATGTGCTCCGCCAGAAAGGGAAACAAATTGTCCTGACAAGTGATAGGCTACCCAAAGAACTTTCCGGCCTTGAAGAACGCCTAGTCTCCCGCTTTGAATGGGGCTTATTAGCCGACATGAAAGCTCCTGACTATGAAACAAGAGAGGCCATACTGCAAAAAAAGGCCGACAAGGATGGTCTTTCCCTAAGCCCCGATGTGATCACTTATATCGCTGATCGAGTTGCATCAAACATTAGAGAACTAGAAGGAGCAGTCCTAAGCCTGCTAGCTTATGCATCGTTAAGTCATTGTGATATTACAATTGACGTGGCAAAACGGGTTCTAAGTAACAAGATTCGCAGAAAACAGAGATCTATTGGCATTGAAGACATACAAAAGGCCACAGCCAGGCATTACGGTGTAACAATTGAGGATATTATCGATAAGACACGCAAAAAAAATGTAGTTAATGCCCGACAAATAGCTATGTTTTTGTGTCGAGATATGACCAACGCTTCCCTCAAGGACATAGGCGCTATTTTTGGAAACAGAGACCACACAACAGTCATGCACGCTTGCCAGACAGTCAAAAAACTATTATTAAACAATGAAGACATTCAAGAAGATCTTGATGTCGTCAAAAATTCCCTTTCATAAACCCAATACACACACCAATTAATAACTATGTGGATAAACCTTCATTTATCCACATAGTTATTAACATAATATTTTATTAAAATACCTTCGGTTTTTTAGTGGTATCAGCCAAAAAGAATGAACATTATCCACATTTTTTATTAACAAATAAATTCACACATGTGGACAAGTACCCTCAAAATAGGTTTGACTGGTTGAGAATAGTAAAAAAAAAATGTTTATTTCCACGAAAAGGACTCTATGATATTAATGTGGATAAGTAGGGGGATAGGTGGAGATGTATTGTAGACTTAATGTTAATAAAGATATGGAACAAAGGTTTTGGGGTGTTCTTTGGGGATAAGTGTGGATAAACATGTGTTTAGTTGTTTGGTTTTCCACATAATATTATTCATATAACTATTTAAAAATAAACAACTTGTTCATTTTTTCTTGTGTTTTTACACATATCCACAACCTTTATTAGTATTTATATTATTAAGTACTTATTTATAATAAATAAAACTAGTTTATTTTCTATATATTGTATTTGTTGGAATTTGGTCCTAAAATATTATACTACATGAAGTAGTTTTACCTCAACAAACCCCTTGCACTTTGGTAGTAGTTTTCTGTATAATGATCAACCAATTGATATGGTTACTGTATATCCTTCCAGCCTTGTTATATATGGCTATTAATTCAAGTATGTAATGGGAACCTGGAAACAATCGCCCAAAGGAGTATGCCCAGTGAAGGTTACTATACAGGCGAGTTCCACCCTAATGAGCGGTATACAGACCGTTCTAAATGTAGTGCCGCCAAAAACCACTCTTCCTATCTTATCTAATTTGTTGATTGAAGCAGAAGATGGTCACCTGACAATCGGAGCTACAGATCTAGACATATCTATAGTTACAAAGATTACAGCGGAAGTAACAGAGGAAGGTTCGATAACAGTCCCGGGAAGAAAGTTTGCCGAGATAGTACGTGAACTTTCTGATGCACCGGTCGAAATCGAAACAGATGGTGTTAAGGTTGTCGTTCGATGTGACCGTGGAATATTTCGCTTAGTGGGTATAGACAAAGAAGAATTTCCAACCTTTCCAGATGTTTCTTCTGGTCAATCTATAACAATACCCGCCTCAGCCATCCAGCGTTTGATTCGTAAAACGGTCTATGCCGTTTCTAAAGATGAAACACATCCTAGTTTATGGGGAGCTTTTCTACGGATAGGAAGCAATGCAGTAAGGATGGTAGCAACAGATGCCCATCGTTTAGCAAAAACAACAATTCCAACTGAAGTCTCTGACACAGTAACAGAAGGGATTATAGTTCCCCCTAAGGCACTAAACAACCTTTCCCGATTAATTGGAGATTCAGATACGGTTTCACATATGAAAATAGGTGAAAATCATATAGCATTTGAGTTAGAGAACGCTCAACTTTTTGCCCGATTAATAGAAGCAACATATCCGGATTACGAAAAAGTTATTCCTGCTGGAAATGATAAAACAGTGAAGGTAAACCGAGAGGCTTTAGAGAGCGCTGTTCGGCGCGTATCTGTCTTGTCTAATTCAAACACCCGACAGATCAGGTTTTCTGTTCGGCCTGGGTTTATTGAATTAAGTTCCTCCAGTCACGAAATTGGAGGCGAAGCTCGTGAAGAGGTGTCGGCTATATATGAAGGAGACCCAATAGATACAGCTTATGATTTTCGATATCTTCTTGATGTTATAGAGCGAATAGAGGGTGAAAATATTGTGTTTATGTTGGATTCACCTGTCAGTGCTGGAATTATTACACCCGATGAAGACGGCTCGGGTAATGAAGAGTATCAATGTCTGATAATGCCCTTAAGACTTAACGACGCGGAAAATTGACCAGGTGTATCTTCAAAAGTTGTCCCTAAGTAATTATAGGAACTACGAATCACTGACTCTAGACTGTGACCCACAGACAAATATCTTTATCGGAGCAAATGGACAAGGAAAAACCAACCTGCTGGAAGCAGTATATTACCTGTGTGTTGCGCGCTCTTTTCGCGAAGCACCAGACAAAGAACTTGTGCGCATGAACTCAGATTTTTTCGTCGCTCAAGGAAATGGTTACTCTGCAGACGAAACTAATGTGGAGTTACTTATTAGGTATGCAACTCAAACAGGAAAGAAGGTTTTTGTAAATGAATTGCCGCAAAAAAACTTGTCTGATATTTATGGGCTCATGACAGCAGTGGTTATATCACCAGACGACCGAAGGCTTGTTCAAGGGGGGCCAAGCACTCGTCGGCGATTTATTGATATCGCTATATCTCAGTCTAATGTACCATATCTCTCTACTTTACAGGAATACAGGCGAGTGGTTCGGCAACGGAATGAGGCGTTGCGGACCCAACAGGCAGATATAGACCTTTGGAATACTCCACTAATTGATCTGGGTTGTCGAATTATTAGAAAAAGAGTAGAGGTAGTTGCGGTGCTAAAAAAAGAAGCTCAACGGATACATGCTAATATTAGTGACAAGGGCGAAAATCTTGAAATAAGTTATTCACCGTCTTTTAATTTTGAGGCAAATGAAAGCATTGAGTCAAGTTTTCGAGATGCCCTGATACGTGCTAATTCTAGGGAAAGAGTTAAGGGTATGACTGAGGTTGGTCCACACAGGGATGATATTTCCATTGAAATGAATGGGGTATCGCTACAATCCTTTGGGTCTCAGGGGCAGCATAAGACAGCTGCTACAGCCCTTAAATTGGCAGAAGCGCACTTTCTCTGCCATCAGGGGCAGGCCCCACCCTTGTTGTTGTTGGATGATATATTTGCAGAAATTGATATAGCAAGGACTTGGCGACTCATGGAAATGATCCCCGAATATGGCCAGACCTTTATTACAACGGCAAAGGAAGGTGATCTTGGGGGGTTTTGCCAGGACGTTACACGGTTTCGAGTTAGTGATGGTGTGGTGGCCCCATATAGTTAAAGGTTGGGTATGAAGAAAAAAAAGAAGGCTGTTTCGCTTCGAGATGCTCTAGAAGGGTTGATTGGCAGCTTGGGGATGAAGGGCAAATTGGAGGAATGCCAAGTTGTGGAACGGTGGTCCCACGTGGTTGGTGAGCAGATTGCATTGCACGCTAGGGCGGTGTTTTTTGATGGTGGGAAGTTATTTGTGGAAGTAGATAGTGCAGCATGGAACCAAGAATTATTCCATATGAAAAAGGAAATCCTTAAGAGGCTAGATCAGTCGTTGGGAAAGACACTAGTTGAAGATATTATATTCACCAATTCCAGAAGGTAAAATCGATGTCAGAAACACGGGAAACAACGCCGGAATTTCAGGAAAATGAACCTGAAGCCCCACAAAATGACCAATATGAAGCCGAAAACATACAGGTTTTAAAGGGGCTTGAGGGAGTACGCAAGCGACCAGCAATGTACATCGGTAGCACCAGTTCTACAGGGTTACACCATCTTGTTGAAGAGGTGATGCAGAATTCAATAGATGAACACCTTCAAGGGTTCGGAGATACTATAAAGGTAAATATCGAAGAAGGTGGGCAAATATCAGTAGTAGATAATGGTAGGGGTATCCCCGTAGAGGTGCACCCCACCGAGAATAAGCCTGCTGTGGAAGTAGTAATGACTATGCTTCACGCAGGGGGGAAATTCGATAATAAGTCCTACAAGGTTTCAGGTGGATTACATGGGGTTGGTGTTTCTGTAGTAAATGCTCTTTCCGAATGGCTAGTTGTTGAAGTACGCAGGGATGGGAAGATATACTACCAACGTTATGAGCAAGGTTTGCCAGTTTGTGATTTAGAGGTTCGGGGGTCAACAGACGAAAGTGGCACCACTATCTCATTCAAGCCAGACGATGAAATTTTTGATACGACAGAGTTCAACTTCGACCACATTGCACACCGTTTCCGCGAGTTGGCCTTTCTAAATCGCCACATGCGTATTGAATTGCATGAAGAGAGTAAGGAAAAGTCTATTGTTTTTGAATACAAGGGTGGGATAGTCGAATTTGTTGAGTACCTTAATGAAAACAAAGCGCCTATTCATGATACCGTAGGGATCCGCCAAGAGCGAGGTGACAACCAGATTGACATAGCGTTTCAATATAATGACGGTTACCAGGAGAACATTTATTCATATGCTAACACAGTCCGAACGTCGGAGGGTGGATTCCACTTGGTTGGATTCAAAACAGCATTGACAAGATCCATAAATAGCTATGCCCAAAGGAACAACCTTTTAAAAAATGTAAAAGTCAACATAACAGGGGACGATACCCGAGAAGGTATTACAGCTATTGTAAGTGTTATTATTCCTGACCCTCAGTTTGAAGGTCAGACCAAGGAAAAACTAGGGAATAGTGATATTCGGGGGGTTGTAGAATCGGTTGTTGGCGAAGGACTTTCTGTTTATATGGAGGAAAACCCAGCTACAGCTAAGAAAATAGTCGAAAAATGTATTCAGGCAGCCATTTCTAGAGAAGCAGCCAGGAAGGCCCGGGAACTAACTCGTCGAAAAAGTGCATTGGAAAATACTACGCTGCCTGGTAAGTTAGCAGATTGTACATTGAAGGACCCCATGGCTTGTGAAATCTATCTTGTTGAAGGGGACTCTGCTGGTGGCACAGCAAAATCTGGACGAGACAAAACCTTTCAAGCTATCTTGCCTCTCTGGGGAAAACCACTCAATGTCGAGAAGGCACGAATTGATACAGTGTTGAGTAATGACAAACTCCAGCCTATCATTACAGCACTCGGAGTTGGCATTGATGAAGATTTTGATCTTAGCCGTCTTCGTTATGGGCGTGTTATTATCATGGCTGATGCTGATCACGATGGGTTACATATCCGGACCTTGTTATTGACATTCCTTTTTCGCTATATGCGCCCACTAGTTGAAAACGGGCACGTCTTGATAGCCCAGCCCCCACTATACCGAATTAGAAAAGGCCGAAAGGAAGACTACCTAAAAAATGAAAGAGAGCTTTGGGAATATCTTCTCTATCAAAGTGTAGACCGTACCCGGATACACCGGGCCGACAGTGAAGATAATGGACATTCACTTAAAGAAGATAACCTACTTTCTCATCTTAGAGAAATGATGGATTTTGAGGAACAGGTAGGGCGTCTTGTAAAAACAGGGTTGAAACGTGAACAGGTTTTGGAAATGCTGAGGGACAGAGACAAGTATGATCTATACAGGGAAGAGGTACGATCTAAGTCTGATATTCGGAAACAACAGGAAGAGGCCGGGGAAGTTCCTGTGCCGATCGATCCAGTAGAAGAGGTTTTAGATCCTTCTTTATACGGAAGATTACGACAACTTTGTATCCGTTTGAAGGATGTTTTAGAGAACGAAATGGTTGTTCGAACAGAGAAGTCTGAAAAACGAGTTAAAGGGATCAATAATTTGATTGAGGCAGTATTAGACGTGGGGAGAGAAGGTGCTACGATTTCCCGGTATAAGGGTCTTGCGGAAATGGATGCGGAAGAGCTTTGGAATACAACAATGAATCCCGAAACTAGAACTCTCCTTAGGGTCACTTTAGACGATGTGGTGGAAGCTGATCGAATATTTACAATTCTTATGGGTGACAATGTTGCTGCAAGGAATGATTTCATCCAGAGGAATGCTCTGTTGGTAAACAACTTAGATCTTCATTAATCAATTGCCAACTGGGAGTCTAAAATTTATGGAAACGCCAAATTTATGGCATAACACGTTCAAGGGGAAAGTATGGCGGTAGAACAACACGATAATATTCAGCCCATTTTTATCGAAGACGAAATGAAAAGTTCTTATCTCGACTTCTCCATGAGCGTAAATCTGTCTCGGGCGATTCCAGATGTACGGGACGGATTCAAGCCATCACAACGGCGTATACTTGTGGCGATGCGTGATCTGAACCTTACACCCAGCAGGCCCACCCGTAAATGCGCCAAAATCGTCGGGCAAACAATAGGTGATTACCATCCACATGGTGATCTTGCTGTTTATGATACCCTAGCTCGGATGGCACAGCCTTTTAGTATGCGCTATCCGATGGTTTTTGGCCAAGGGAATTTCGGGTCCATAGATGGCGATCCACCAGGAGCTATGCGTTACACTGAATCTAGAATGTCCCGTTTGGCTATTGAAATGATGGAGGATATTGACAAAAACACAGTTAATTTCATGCCTAATTATGATGAATCTAAAGATGAGCCTACGGTATTGCCGGGGAAGTTTCCTAATCTTCTTTGTAACGGGTCTCTTGGTATCGGTGTTGGCATGGCTTCTAGTTTACCTTCTCATAATCTTAGTGAGGTAGTAGATGGAATTGTTGGGGTAATAGAAAATCCTGAGATATCGATAGATGAAATCGCTGAGAAAATAAAAGGACCAGATTTTGCTACAGGAGCTATAATTTATGGTCGGAATGCAATACAAGAATACTTCAATACTGGTCGTGGCAAGGTTAAGGTCCGTGCAAGAACCCAAATCGAAACTCACGAACAAAACGAAAAAGAAACAATCGTCATAACCGAGATTCCTTATAAAGTTAACAAATCAACTCTGATTGAAAAAATTGCTGATCTAGTTCGTGAAAAGCAAATACTGGGAATTACAGATATCAGAGATGAGTCTGATCGATCTGGCCTCCGAATTGCTATAGATGTACGAAGGGATATTCCAGCCAACATTATACTAAATCATCTTTTCAAAATGACTCCTCTCGAAACAACTATTGGGGTCACAATGTTGGCTTTGGTTGATGGTCGACCTAGGGTATTAAATATTAAGGAATGTATTCAACACTTTATTGACCACCGCCATGAAGTATTAGTCAGGCGTACATCTTTCGACCTTGAGAAAGCCGAACAACGTGCTCACATTGTTGAAGGTTTAAGGGTGGCTCTGGATAATGTGGATCGTGTTATCGAGATATTGCGAAGTTCTCAGACCGGCGAGGAAGCTATGACAGTTCTTTTGAGCGAATTTGGATTGTCACGGGCTCAGGTAGAAGCAATTCTAGATATGCGACTTCAGCGATTGACAGGTTTAGAAAGAAATAAACTAGAGGACGAATACAATGAACTTGTCGCTCAAATTAGTGATTTCAAGGATATTCTATCTCAGTTGCCCCGCCGGATGCAAATTATAAAAGAAGAGATGATTGAACTTAAAGAAAAATATGGCGATGATAGAAGAACCGAATTAATCGATATAGAAGGTGATCTAAGTATTGAAGACTTAATAGCAGATGAGGAAATGGTTATAACCATTTCTCACGCTGGTTACATCAAACGGATCCCCATGGATACTTATACGAGCCAAAATCGTGGTGGTAAGGGTATTACAGGAATGAAAACGCGCGATGAAGATTTTGTAGAGCACCTGTTTTCTGCATCAACTCATTCGTATATACTGTTCTTTACAAACCGTGGTAAATGCTACTGGCTGAAGGTTTGGGAGATACCAGAAGCTGGACGAACTGCCCGTGGCAAAGCGATGGTGAATTTACTTGAACTTGGTCAGGGGGAAAGTATAGCAGCTTTCCTTCCAATTCGGACCTTCGATGACGAACATTATATTATGATGGTTACACGAGGCGGGCTTGTGAAAAAGACCGTTCTTTCGGCTTATGGAAATCCTCGAAAGAACGGGATTGTTGCTTTGAATATCCTCGAAGGAGATGCACTTATCGAAGCATTATTAACTAGTGGAGATAATGACATTGTTATTGCTAGCCGTAATGGCCAAGCTGTTCGATTCCACGAGGCTGATGTTCGGACAATGGGAAGAGGTGCCCAAGGTGTTAGGGGCATCCGGCTTGCAGAGGGAGATAGAGTCGTTGGAATGCTAGCTTCTGATCGGGATGCTACCTTGCTTTCCGTTACTGAAAATGGATATGGTAAAAGAACAGATATCGAAAATTATCGCTTAACCCGAAGAGCAAGCAAGGGCGTTAGTAACATCCGAACCAGTGAGCGGAATGGATTGGTCGTATCGATCCATGCAGTTGCTGACAAAGATGAACTTATGATCATTACTATGAATGGTCTGATTATCCGTCTTTCAGTCAGTGACTTACGTCCTATAGGTAGAAATACCCAAGGTGTTAAATTGATAAACCTTGGTGAGGGAGACCGAGTAATAGATATTTCTAAGATTACGCCCAATGAAGAAGAAAAATCAGAAGACATAGAAAACACTAATTCGTCAGAGCAAGCAGACTAAGCGAAATAATAAAAAGCCCTTGACACAGTTGCCTCGAGCAATATATTGCGTCCGTTCTTACTCAGGAGACTTTGCAAAACCATCGATGATATAGCATAAAGGGAGGAAATTATGGGAGCCTGCCCGGAATGTGGTGCTGCGACAAACTTAAATGATGATGTTGTGGAAGGCGAAATAATAGAGTGTGAAGAATGTGGAGCAGAACTTGAGGTAGTAAGTATAAATCCCCTGGAACTTGCGTTGGCGCCTGAAGAGGAAGAAGACTGGGGAGAATAATTTTTGGTTTGTAATAGATTAACTTCGTTTTCAGAAGGAACAAGAGAGATTGAAATGAGCAAACGAATGAAACATAAACATGAAAATCATGATTGTGATTTACGTTTGTCCGCTCATCACAGTCCAGGTTAGTTCAAGAAACGGAAAACCTGGATAAAAAGGAACTGATAGGAGCCGCGTTCCTCTTCAGATTTGAGCGAAGAGGCCGGCTCCTTTTTTATGTTGTTAATCGGGGATAGGGTCAAATAAATGGAAATAGGTATTGTATTGTCAAGGATCCGTAAGGATGAGAAACGACTGATTTCAGAGGCTAGTCATCGAGGATTCGGTGTTACAACTATTGACAACACTCAACAGGTATTCAAACTGAATAGTTGTCCTGACAGTTTTGATGTAGTGCTAGAACGTTGTGTAGATCACCATAGGGCGGTTTATGTGCTAAGCTTATTCGACTATTGGGGGATACCAACAGTGAACCAACAGTCCGTTGTTGAAACTTACGGAAATCGTTTGTTGACAAATCTGGCATTAAAAGACAATGGAGTACCTTTTCCTGAAGTCAGGTTAGCTTATACGCCAGGGTCTGCCTTAGAAGCTATGGAAACTATTGGATACCCTATTGTACTGAGGCCGGTTGAGGGATCAGGGAATCAACTAGTCTCTCGTATCCAAGAAAAACATACGGCAGCCACTATCCTAGAGCATAAGAGGATTTTGGGTACCTATCATCATTCAATATTTTTTATTCAAAAATATATTGAAAGCCCAGGCCATGATATCCGCGCATTCGTTGTTGGTGATCAAACAGTCGCTGCCATATCCGTATTAACCCACCACTGGATAGGATCAATTGCTGACGGTGGTCTAGTAGAGAACGAACCGGTTACAGAAGAATTAAATCAAATTGCTGTTTCTGCTGTTAAGGCTATTGGTGGGGGCATAGCTGTTGTTGATATGATCCGTACAAAAACCCAGTGGTATGTTCAAGAGATGGGCCCACCAACAGGGCTGTCTGAAGCATCTGATGTTACGGGAGTTAATATACCCCAGAAAATCATTGAATATGTGGCTAATATTGTGGAACAAGGAGGGAAAGTATAATGAAGATAGGCATGTTACTTTCTATTGTTTCCAAAGAACAGAAAATGTTATTTGAAGCTGCTAGCAAACGTGGTGTTTGTTTCGAAAGATTGGATGACCGGCGCCTCATATTTGACCTTGAGAATCAAAAGTATAATCATGATGTGATTCTTGAAAGGTGCATCAATCACTCAAGAGCCCTCTATTCTTTAAGAATACTTAATGCTAGCGGCATTAAAACTGTTAATTCGTATGATGTAGCGCGTATCTGTGGAAACAAATTTTTGACAACGATGGCATTGGTTAATAACAATGTTCCGACACCCAAGGCTTGTGTTGCTTTTACGGCGGAGTCTGCCCTTGATGCTATAGAATCTATGGGATACCCAGTTGTGCTCAAACCACCCATAGGTTCCTGGGGTCGCCTAATCGCGCGGATTAATGACCGTAATGCAGCAGAATCGGTGCTCGAACATAAGGAGACATTAGGATCTTTTCATCATTCAGTGTTTTACATTCAGGAGTACGTTGATAAACCAGGACGGGATATACGTTCCTTCGTAATTGACGGGCAGACTATTTGTGCTATTTATCGTTATTCCGATCATTGGAAAACTAATACTGCTCTGGGAGGAACAGTAGCTGCTTGCCCAGTAGATGGAGATGTAGGAAAATTGTCTATTCAGGCTGCCGAGGCAGTGGGCGGGGATGTTGTAGCTGTAGACCTGCTGGAATCTCCAGATGGTATAGTTGTCAACGAAGTTAATTATACAATGGAATTTCGGAACAGTATACAACCTACCGGGGTAGATATTCCGGGACGAATTATCGATTATTTGATAAAGGTAGCTCAATCATGATTAAAGTCTCTATCGTTGGTGCTTCTGGATACGGCGGCGGAGAGTTGTTACGTCTTCTTCTTGCTCACTCTGAAATAGAGATTCAGCAGGTTACTTCTGAATCGTTAGTTGGTAAACCTGTTGGACGTTCTCATCCAAATCTACGTAGGCTTACTGACCTAAAATTCCATGCTATGGATGATTTAAAACCCTGTGACGTTATTTTTCTATGCCTACCGCATGGGGAAGCTATGAAACAATGGGACTCGCTGTCTGGTCTTGCTGATCGTGTTATTGATCTAAGTGCCGATTTTCGCCTTCGCAATCCATTGGACTACCCAATTTGGTACGGGCATGAACATACCAAGCCGGGAGTATTGAATCACTTTGTGTATGGTTTAGCCGAATTATACCGAGAAGAAATTAGGAATGCTGAATTTGTGGCCTGTACGGGATGCTTAGCTGCTACAGCCATCCTATCTTTGGCGCCTTTGGTCAAGACTGGTAGTATCGATCCTTCAAGGTTATTTTTGGAAGGGAAAATTGGTTCGTCAGCAGGTGGTAATAAATCAGATCACTCCACTCACCATCCCGAGCGGAGTGGCTCTGTACGATCATTCAAGCCAACAGGCCATAGGCACACAGCGGAAGTAATACAGGAGTTAACTGTCGATGGGCAGGTTCCCCAGGTCCATTTTTCTGCGACAGCAATAGAAATGGTGCGAGGAATCCTGATGACAAGCCATGTTTTTGTAGATAAGGATTTATCCGAAAGAGAAATTTGGGAGATTTACAGAGAAGTTTACGAAAACGAGCCTTTTATTCGTATTATTAAAGAACGGAATGGTATTTACCGATATCCCGATCCAAAAATCCTCTCAGGTACTAATTTTTGTGATATTGGATTTGAACGAGATAAGCACAGTGATCGTTTAGTAGTCCTAGGTGCCTTAGATAACCTAGTTAAAGGAGCTGCTGGACAGGCTGTTCAGGCTATTAATATAATGCATGGATGGGATGAGCAGACAGGTTTACAATTTCCTGGGTTGCACCCTATATAGGAATTCATGATGAACTACAAAGCACCTAGAGGCACCTACGATATCTTGCCCGAAGATCAATCCTATTGGCGTTACGTGATCGAAACAACACATCGTGTTTGCCGGCTTTATGGTTACGAGCAAATAGATGTTCCAATATTCGAGCAGACGAACCTCTTCAAAAGGAGCGTTGGTGAATCCACAGATATTGTAGAAAAAGAGATGTATACCTTTGTTGATCGTAGTGATGAGAGTATGACTTTGCGTCCTGAATTAACTGCGGGCATCTGCCGAGCCTATGTTGAACGTAAACTTCATGGGCGGCCACAACCGTTAAAGTTTTTTACGATTGGCCCGGCGTTTAGGTATGAACGTCCTCAGGCTGGTCGTTATCGTCAGTTCTATCAGCTAGACGTTGAGGCTTTAGGTAGCCAGGATCCAGCTATAGACATAGAGATTATGCAAGTGGCATGGCAGATTTACGAGGAAATTGGTTTAGGTGGATTATCTTTCCAAGTTAATAGTACCGGATGTCCCGAATGCCGTCCAGGATATCTTAGCCTTCTTAAAGAATGGTACGAATCCCGTATATCAGGTCTTTGTCAAGACTGCCAGCGACGCTACGGACAGAATCTACTCAGATTGTTAGATTGTAAAAATGAAGCCTGCCGAGAAATATCTGATAGAGCTCCGAAGATTACCGCTGCATTATGTGGCGACTGTGGCAATCATTTTGAAGAATTGAGATCTTATTTGGATATATTGAAACGTCCGTATGAGGTTAATCATCGGCTTGTTCGAGGATTAGACTACTATACAAAGACGGTATTTGAAGTCTGGGCCTCTGGCATTGGTGCTCAAAATGCGGTAAGTGGAGGTGGACGTTATGACGGCTTAGTTAAAGTGATAGGCGGTCCCGAAACCCCAGCAATAGGTTTTGCTTCGGGGATAGAACGTATTATCCTCGCAATGAAACAAGAAGGTATTATTCCTCCGGAACTGGCTAACCCAAAAGTTTTTATCGCTTACATTGGAACGGCTGCAAAATCAGCTGCTGTCCTTTTAGTGCAGGAACTTCGAAGTGGAGGAATCAGTGTGGCTGCTCTTTGGGATGATCGTAGTCTAAAATCTCAAATGAAGCAGGCAGATCGGGTTGGAGCAACATACACTGTAATCATAGGTAATAATGAAATAACAAGTGGCAAATATATATTGCGAAGGATGGGAGAAAGCGCCCAGATTGTTTTAAGTCCTTCGGAAATTTTGCCAAGGTTAAAAGATGGAGATTTCTCATGATCGTGATCAAAACAGGAGGGAGTAGAGGTATTAATATTGATTACGTTCTTGCGGATCTTGCTTTTCAAACAGAGCCACTTGTGTTTTTGCATGGGGCGTCTGACGAATTAAATCAAATATCCGAGCGGCTAGGTAAACCTCCTCGAATGGTCACATCGCCTTCTGGGTACACCAGTAGGTACACCGACTCAGGAACCCTTGATATTTTTAATATGGTATACTGTGGTAAAATAAACACTCGTATCGTTGAAAAACTTCACCAACTGGGGGTTAATGCTGTTGGACTAAGTGGTGTTGATGGTAGACTTCTTGAGGGTAAAAGAAAATCTACTGTCCGTATCATTGAGGAAGGGAAGAAGAAACTGCTTAGAAATGATTTTACGGGGCGTGTTGAAAAGGCGAACGTAAATCTTCTTACACTTCTTCTTGGCCAAGGTTATCTACCAGTCGTCAGTCCTCCGGCTATTAGTTATGAAGGTGAAATTATCAATGTCGACGGCGATAGGGCTGCTGCCGTGATAGCAGAGGGACTCGGAGCTGATAGGTTAATTATACTCTCTAATACACCAGGTTTTCTGAAAGATGCGGATGCCGAAGAGACCTTAATACCACGGCTTAACCGAGATGATATTGACGATGTGATAAGGAAATATGCAAGAGGCCGGATGAAGAAGAAACTACTGGGTGCTCGGGAAGCCCTAGAGGCAGGTGTGGGTACGGTGATTCTTGGTGATGGTCGTATACCCAATCCAGTTACATTAGCTTTGCAGGGTAAGGGCACCGTAATTACGTAGGGAAAATAAAAATTAATGGTTGTATAGCATAAAGATTGGGATGATAACAGGGGGCAAAAGCCATGATACAGTACAAGGAGATGGAAGATAAAGTCTCTATGGGAATTTTGCCAAAGAGAGACGTCGTAATTGTCCGTGGGAAAGGTACCAGATTATGGGATACCGAAGGCAAGGAGTATATTGATTGTGTAGGAGGACATGGGACAGCGAATATCGGTCATAATCATCCGGTTGTTGTAGAGGCGTTGGTTCGTCAGGCGGAGCAACTTATGATATGTCCCGATATGTTTTATAATAATGTAAGGGCCAAATTAGTAACAACATTAGCCCAAGTAGCTCCGGCAGGACTAGACCGTCTTTATTTGTGTAACTCAGGGACAGAAGCGGTGGAAGCAGCATTGAAATTCGCTCGTGTGGCAACTAAGAGAACAGGAGTGATCGCAGCGCAAAGAGGTTTTCACGGGCGGACTTTTGGAGCTCTAAGTGCAACCTGGAATCCTAAATATCGAAAGCCATTTCAACCTCTTGTACCAGGTTTCTCTCACGTAAAGTATAACGACATGCAGGCGATTGATTCTGCTATAGATGATGGCACAGCCGCCGTTATTTTAGAAGTAGTTCAGGGAGAAGGTGGTGTGCGCCTAGGTACCGAAAGCTACTTAAAGAAAGTGGAAGCCCTTTGCCGAAACCGGGGTTCATTATTGATATTAGATGAAGTGCAAACAGGTTTTGGCAGAACAGGTACTATGTTTGCCTGCCAGCACTACGATATACAGCCAGATATTATCTGCGTTGCTAAAGCAATGGCAGGTGGATTGCCAGTAGGAGCGGTCCTCTGTTCTGATTTGGTTAAAGAAATTCCAACGATGTCTCACGGTAACACCTTTGGTGGTAGCCCTATTGTCTGCGCGGCTGCTTTGGGTACGTTGAGTGTACTACAAAACTCAGGGATAATCCAAAATGCCCGAGAGATGGGGATCTATTTTAGAGAACGACTTGAAACACTAGACCTCAGGATTATCCGAGAGATTCGAGGTCTAGGCCTTATGATTGGACTAGAACTGAAAAGCCGAGTTTCACCGGTATTGAAAGGTCTTATGGACCATGGTATATTAGCTTTGCCAGCAGGCAACACAGTACTACGTTTCTTGCCACCTCTATCAATAACAGCAGATGACATTGATCAGGTCGTAGATGCTCTAAAAATAGTACTGAAGCCACTGGATAAAATTTCAACAGAAGAATCCACAGAATAACTAGGATTAGACTGTTCTGTAGGTAAAGATCAATTTAGGGTAGGGAATATAAATGAGTGTTCAATGTGACGACCTGGACTTATTGCGTGGCCTAGTCGATCATTACAGTCCTTCTAGGCAAGAAGAAGATGCAGTATCTTTTCTAGTCGAATCGATGGAACAGAGAGGTATAAATTCTTATATTGATGGGGCGGGAAATGCAGTTGGGGAAGTGGGTGATGGTTCCCCACATATTGCTCTCGTCGGGCATATAGATACTGTGAAGGGGATTATTCCCGTCCGAGAGAAATCTGGTCGTCTTTACGGTCGTGGAACAGTAGATGCTAAGGGTCCCCTCGCCACATTTGTGGCGGCCGTGTCTCGGTTTACTAAACTCGATCAAGGTAGGATTACAGTTGTAGGTGCTGTGGAAGAAGAGTGTCCGACATCACGAGGTGCCCGATATCTTGTTAATCAAATGAAACCAGATCATGTATTTATTGGTGAACCTAGCGGTTGGGATAGTATCACTATAGGATATAAGGGTATCGTTGGTTTCAATTTCAAGTTAAAACAATCTAATGCTCATTTTGCTGGCAATAATTTACGTTCGGGAGACAAAGCAATAACATTTTATAACAATCTTTTATCCTACCTTAACCAACATGAAATCAAGAGTGAATTTGGATCTCCTCGACTTGAACTAAGGAGAATTAATACTCTTGATGAAGGGTTAACAGAAAATGTAGAGGCCTATTTTTCAGTGCGCATTCCTCCTGGATATGGAGTGGAAAATCTTATTAACTTTATAGGAGTTCAGTCAGGAGATGCTGAAATAGAATGTGATCAGAAACTAGAGGGTATTATTGCGAAAAAAAATACTCCGCTAGTCCGGGCTTTGTTGCAAGGCATTCGTCAAGAGGGTGGGCAACCAACTTTCAAGAAAAAGACTGGCACTTCAGATATGTGTGTCATCGGTCCGGAATGGAAATGCCCCATCGTAGCATATGGTCCAGGAGATTCTAGTTTAGATCATACACCAGACGAACATATAATACTCGATGATTATCTTCGATCTATCCAAGTAATGACAAATGCGTTAAAATCCCTAATATTATGAATTAACCTCAAAAGTAAAAATTTTGATACAATCTTCCAATGTTTTTATAACTTCTTTTTTAATAAACCACTCTCCTTAAGTCCTAAGAATTAATTCTCCGATTTCCTTAAGTTGGCCTAAGTTTCTACATTCAAGAACATGGTCACAGTATGGATGGTAGGTAGACATGACAGAATCATCGGTGTTCCAATATTGTTGAGGTTCAGGGTTCAGCCATATCATTTTGTGAACCCTGTTCTGTAACTCATCTAGAACCCAATCTTGGGGATCAAACCAGTTTGTCCGGGCGTCGCCGAGTATGACTAGTACAGTATTCTTAGATAGCGAAGGAAGATATTCGTCGTAGAACTGGTAAAAGGCCCTTCCAAAATCACTTAGTCCAAAAAAATTGAGCGTATGATCATTTTTAAAATTTTCGACAATTTCTTCAAATGTGTTGTGGTCAAAATTGTCCGTGACCTCTGTGATACGATCTACGAAAAGAAAACTACGGGCTCGACGGAATTGACTTTGCATTTCATGGACTAATTTTATAAAGAAACGGGCGACTTCCCAAACAGATCCTGAAACATCACATAATACAACCAATTCATTTTTCTTGATTTTCTGATGTTTGTGTATTATGTGAAAAGGCAGATTACCTGTGCGAAAACTTCTTTGAATAGTTTTTTTAATATCGACTCTTCCATGGCCTGACTTTTTGAAGCGTAATGACTTACGTGTGACAAGATTTCGGGCTAAGTCTTCCACCGCGTCGTAGAGGTTTTCAATTTCACCTGATGGTAATTCCTGGTAAAGATCAATAGTATCGGAGCTTTTGTCCCTTTGCACTCCTGGTTCGGTGGCATTTTCTGAGGTTTGTTCACCCAAATTAATACGGGCTAGGATTTTCTTGAGGACATCATCTTCTGATTCTTGGCTATCAGAAGTCTCTTCGTTAGTCGAGGTATCATTTTGTTTATCTTCGTTATCTGGGGTCCCATTTTCATCATTTTCTGAATGATTTTTAGAATCAGTATGATCTTCGGAACTTTGGTCTATGTCGTTTGGCAAATTATCACTGTCGTTATTTTGATCCTCTATCTCAACTAGGAAAAATTGTTCAAAAGCTTCTTCAAAAGTGGGGATATCCTCATTAGATTTTATCAAAGTAGTTCGGAGCGAGGTCTTGAATGTATGGCGTTCAATGAGGGGAGTATGCCTAAGCATTTCAGCTGCATCGAGGGTTTCTGCCATAGAGATGCGAATACCAGACTGCCGGAGCATTCTGACAAATTCAACGAGACGACAGATCATTGTAATTTTCTTTCATGATCCGATCAATATCTTCTCTATCCTTCATAAGTACGTTCAAGGTACTTGAAAGAATATCGCGCGACAAATTTTCTGCATTAAGGACCACTAATGCCATTGCCCAATCAATTGTTTCCGCAATGCTTGGTGGTTTGCGGACGTTCAGTTTTCTAATTTTTTGAACAAAACGGACTACTTGGTTCGCTAGATCTTCGTTAAGGCTTGGGACTTTGCAAAGAACAATCCGAGTTTCCTGGTCAAACGGAGGATAGTCTATATAGAGATACAGACATCGTCTTCTCAAGGCTTCAGAAAGACTACGATTAGCGTTGCTTGTCAATACTACCAGTGGCCTTTGAGCAGCAGTCAACGTCCCTAGTTCTGGTATGCTCACCTGAAAATCACTGAGTATTTCCAGGAGGAAACTCTCAAATTCATCGTCAGCTCGATCTATTTCATCTATTAGCAAAACAACGGGTTCTGTCGAAAGTATAGCTTCTAGTAGGGGGCGCGGGAGCAGAAAATATCTTGAAAAGAAAGCTTTCCCTTCCTGGTTTAGTGTTTCCACCGCATTAGCAATAGTCTCAGTCTCGTTTACTAGGTCCCCTATGCGGTCTTTTAGGATCTGTGTGTAAAGTAATTGTTTTGTATATTCCCATTCATAAAGTGCCTTGGATTCATCCAGGCCTTCGTAACATTGTAATCTAATTAAACGTCGTCCAAGGGTTACCGAAAGCGTTTTTGCAATCTCGGTTTTGCCAACCCCAGGGGGTCCCTCAACTAGTAGTGGTTTCTCTAGGCGCTCCATTAAAAAAATTGGCGTAGCCAGATTTGAATCACAGATGTAACCGTGCGATTCAAACTGCTGTAAAACATCTTTGGCAGATTTGAAAGAAGCCATACTACTCCTGAAAGGATAACTAACCTGTGGGATTATAACGGTCAAAACAAAGGAATTACAGTACCTCATTCTCTGAGGATAATAACTGCTCGTGCATCGCCCAAAATTACCAATTATATGACATAATGTCAAGTATATTTGATAAGGTTTTTACGAGACGTCATGCCGGCAAAAAACCCACCTGATGGGTGTTTAACGTGTTATTTTATAGTTTAAATAGTCCTTGCCGAAATAAGTCCCAAAGCCTATATTGCGTCTGTCTAGATAACCTTCCAAGGTAAGGGTGATTTTATGAGGAAAAAACAGAAAAAATTTTTAGTTGGTTTTGGGGTTGTAATAGTAGCGATAGGATACCTGATCTATACTGGGGTAACCGATGCTACGATGTATTACTTAACTGCGAGTGAACTAGACACGGCTATAACAGAAGGGAATGTTGACTACGGCGAAAATATGCGGTTGCACGGTAGGGTATTAACTGGATCTATCGAAAAGGGTGAGGTGGGTTCCTTGCAAATCAGCTTTATAGCACATGAGGGGGGCACACAGATCCCTATCGTCTACACTGGGGTGGTTCCTGACACGTTTAGAGACGATTCTGAAGTGGTTTTGGAGGGTGGTTACGGGCAGAATGGTACATTTACAGCTCACACATTGTTTGCCAAGTGCCCATCTAAGTATGAAAGTGACCAAGGATATGGCCAATATGAGAACCTCAAACCAATTCCGCCAGAATCCTCGACTAAGTCTTGAACAGATTAGCTCAGAATTACGGTGTTGTTTACTAGAGGAGTAACATCTGGCTATGACATTGTTCGCTTGTGGACTGCTTACATTGGGCGTCCTTGCTTTTATGATCGTTCCAATGTTGGAGGGATCATCTCAACGTCGTCCTTGGGCTGTTCGATCTCGGCAGGATGATTTGCTTAAAAAGAAAGATTTTATCTATGCGTCCATTCGTGAACTAGACATTGATTTTAATATGGGTAAACTGGCTGCTGAAGATCACAAGTTACTACAGCAAGAGTATATTAATGAGGCATCGGAAGTGCTAGATGAACTGGACCAATTTGTTGAGATTGATATGCCCATTGAGGAAAAAATAGAAAAAGAAGTGTTAGATCTCCGAAATAGGAACCCCAAAAGTCCTATCAAATCAGACAATAAAGAACCAACACTGGACCATATTGATGGATTAGATGAAACGGAAACTAGTAGTACAGGGAAGGTTGTTCTGTCTGAAGGTCAGCTTTTATGTAGACATTGTGGCAAACATAACGAGGAATATTCCAATTTCTGTGTCGAATGTGGAACTTCCTTAGAAACATACACTTGTGGAGGTTGTGGAAAGGAAAATCAACCTTCAGCTAATTTCTGTTCAGAGTGCGGAGAGAAATTGGGTTGATGGAGATCTTATGAAGTGCCAATGGTATTCTAGCCCTTCGGGGCTTTTTATTTATTATATCAATATTCTGGTTTGCATTTTCTGTTGGAGTGGGGTGACAAAAGCTCAAGAAACGGGAAGCATTGACCTTGTAGTTTTAAATAAAACTACTGGCCTGCCAATAGCAGGGCACGAGCTGACATTGTTACGTCACAATAGTGAAGAGGAACAAGAAGAGACTCTTTTAAAAGTTGTAACAGATAGTAACGGACAGTATAAATTTGCTGGCCTACCAGCCGATGAATCCCACTACGTCATCGTTACTCGTTACCTCGAAATACCTTACCTTACAGAGCATATTACATTGGGCCCCGGGGAACAGCAAACAATAGTACTCGAAGTTTACGATATTACAACAAACGAAAATGAGTTAATTCATAGTGCTATTCATTTGGTAATAGAGACAACTCCAGATATTCTTAATATTATGGAAATTATTGTTTTGGATAACAAAAGTAATATGACTTTTGCTCCACCACCCAATTCAGGCTTGGGCCTTATCTACTCTCTTCCTTCTGCCGCATTTGGTCTCCAACCTATGGTCCAGGGTCTTAGGCATACTGATCGGGGACTTTTATTTTCAGCGCCAGTAAAACCTGGCCCTGAACGAATCATTTATACCTACAGCCTTGATAGGACTTCAGTAGACCACAAATTTGTAAGACAGATGGATTACAATATTAGTAGGGTCCAGGTATTGGTTTCCCCAAGTACCGAGATTGTAACAGCTGTAAATCTGACCAACGATGGAGAACAACGAATTGGTGATAAGGATTATCTTTTACTCTCGAATCGTGTTGGCCTCCAGAAAGGGATGTCAGTAGAGGTTGCATTCCCTTATATATTGACTTGGCAGGTAGCTCTGAAGTGGGGAATGCTTGGGTTTGTTATATTAATTTTAATTGGTGGCATCTTTGTTGGGATTCGAATTAAGCCAGAAAAGTTGAAAAATTTTGATAACACAACCGGTGTCGAGCCAAAAAATAAGCGAAAATACACCGCGATCCTCCATGCTATAGCTAATTTGGATGATCAAAAAGACGCTGGAATATTAGACGCTAGGACATATAGAAGTCGTAGAGATGGTTTGCAAAAAAGGGCCTTAAGGCTTCATCAAAATGGAAGTAAAAGTGAATAATCAATTTACTCCTAGTATAAGATTACAAAACCTAACTAAGGTATACGGTCGTTTTAGGGCATTACGTGGAGTAAATCTGGAGATTGCACCAGGAACCTTTTTGGCTCTTTTTGGTCCCAATGGCGCTGGGAAGTCCACCTTACTTAATATGATCGCTGGCCTTATTCAGCCATCTCGTGGAGCGTTGTTCTTGGATGATATCAATGTTACCCATGGTCGAGACGAGTGCTTAGGAAGCCAAGTTGGAGTATTATCATATGATACTTATCTATACGATGAATTGACCGTTAATGAAAATCTCCAATTTTATGGGAAATTATACGACATTGTAGATCCTAGTAAAAAGATAGAAGAAATGTTAGTTGCGGTAGGAATGTCTAGCAGAAGTGAAAGCCGGGTTTATACTCTTTCTCACGGAATGCGGCAGCGAGTAGCTATAGCAAGAGCACTTCTGCATGATCCAGATATTTTGTTACTGGATGAACCTTATTCTGGGTTGGACCAAGATGCCCTAGTCACCTTAAAGGCAATCCTGACAGCTTATAATAAGACAGTTATTTTAGTAACTCATGACTTGGATCGGGGACTTGAATTAGCTGATCGAGTCGTTATTTTAAACCGTGGATATGTCGTTTTTGATACCCCCAAGAACGGTTTGACCAGTGATCAGATTAAATGTTTCTATAAGGAGCATTCTGTTTAAGCCTATAAAGAGAACAATCTGAATGAGATATTTACTTGCTAAATCATGGCAAATATACCGAAAAGATATGATAGTAGAATACCGAACGCGCGAGCGTGTTGTGACTATGTTTGTTTTTTCGTTAATTGTAATGGTCATTTTTAATTTTGCTTTTAACATTGGGTCCAACTTTATAGAAAGGGTTGTACCTGGAATGATCTGGGTCGCATTTTCTTTTGCAGGAATGCTGTGTGCGAGTCGATGTTTCGCTTCTGAAAAAGATCGAGCTACTTTTGATGGCCTACTCCTTGCTCCCATAGATAGAGGATCTATATTTCTTGGTAAATTATTTGGTAATATTACCCTTATTAGTTTAGTCCAATTGGCAGTACTTCCCCTATTTATTATTTTTTTCAACATGACAATCTTCCCTTATTTAACTAAACTGTTAGTTATATTTTTCTTGGGAACAATTGGATTTTCATCAATTGCCACGCTGTTTGCAGCTGTGGCTATCAATACAAGAATGCGGGATGTTATGTTGCCAGTTTTACTGCTACCTGTGGCATCACCTATTTTAATTGCCTTGGTAGAGACAACAAGGACAACTTTTGAGGGTGGAGACTGGCAGGATATGACAAACTGGATAAGATTACTTTCGGTATTCACAGTCGTTTTTTTGGTAGCGTCGGTCATGTTGTTCGAGTATATCCTGGAGGAATGAACCATGGCAGAATTAACAACTCGTTTGCGCATAACACCGTTCGGAGTTATTTGTCTCGTTGGATTAATTATATCGTTGTACCTTTCATTAATTTGGGCACCCAGGGAGCGGGTTATGGGGGACGTGCAGCGGATAATGTATTTCCATGTTGCTACAGCATGGATTGCAGAGTTAGCTTTTCTTTTAGTGGGTATTTCGAGTATTATTTATCTGTGGCTTAGAGAACGTAAATGGGATATTGTGGCTTATAGTGCTGCCGAAGTGGGCTTTGTATTTTGCTGTTTCGTAATGATAACTGGACCAATCTGGGGGAAACCAGTCTGGGGGACTTGGTGGACATGGGATCCACGTCTCACGTTTTCAATGATATTGTGGCTTATATATGTAGGTTACTTAATGCTTCGGGTTTATGGTGACGATATCCCTCAGGTGAAAACCTTTCTTGCAGTACTTGGCATATTAGGTACTTTAGACATCCCGTTTATTCATTTCGCTACAATGTGGTGGCGGGGGTTACATCCCGATTCTCTAGTTATGAGCGAGGAAGGATTGGGGGCAGGGATGGAAGTTGATATGCGCATTGCTCTGGCTGTGTCGGCTATTGTTTTTACCTTGTTTTTTTTCTATCTTATGGGACGTCGAATGGCCTTGGAACGTTTACGAGATGAAACCGAAGATCTGCGAGATCGTTTAGAATATATGAATAATGATAATATCAGAAATTAATTTGTAGTTCAAAGATATCAGGAATCATTTTTGTTTAACAGTCACCAAGGATAAAATGTTTAAAGGAGTTAATAGTTTTGGATCAAAATTTCTGGTATCTATTTTCTGCTTATACCTTAATATGGGTTGGACTTTTCGTTTACCTTTTCACCTTAGCAAGTAGAGAGAAAAAGTTAGAGACAGAAGTGGTCCAACTAAAGAAGTTATTAGAAGAGTTGGAGAAAAAATTTAAAGAGTAGGCGATCTATACCATATCAGCAGAGTCATTTTTTTCTTCTCTAGAGGGCTGGCCAGGTCCTTAAAAGTGCTCGGTTCCATCTGTTTACCCCCTGGCTTTTCTTAATACACCTGGAAGTATCCCCTATGGCGGATCGGTCAGCAAGCATAGCACCAGACTATTTTTCAAATATACATATAGTCCTTGTAGAACCTAGTGTCCCTGGCAATATTGGTGCGGTTGCTAGAGCAATGAAAACAATGGGTCTTTCAAGTCTTATTTTGGTTAACCCAGTTGAGTTTCGTCATGAAGCAGAGGCTCGTTGGATGGCCCACGGTGCTGGTGATATTCTTGATACGGCTAAAGTAGTCTCTACCGTGGGGGAAGCAGTTGATGAATTTGCTCTGGTTGTCGGAACAACTAATCGCACGCGAAGTCCTTGGTTAAACCCTATAAAACCACTTGAAGAAGGTCTGGCCGAATTAATTGCTGTAGCTTGGTCCCAACCATCTGGAATATTATTTGGACGGGAAAAAAGTGGATTGTTGAACGACGAATTGCAACGGTGCAATCTTATTGTTAGAATTCATTCAGCAGTAACCTACCCCTCTTTAAACTTATCTCAATCAGTTATGGTGTGTGCCTATGAATTATTTCGTTTAAGTTGTGAAGCACCACAACAATCTAAAACAAAACTAGCTGACAATGAAGATGTAGAGAGGATTTGCCATCGAATGAACCAGGTGTTACTCCGTATAGGATTTGTTGGCCAACCAACAGAAGATACTTTTATGCGATCTATACGGCGGGTTTTTCGCCGCAGTCTGCGCCTCGAAAAACGTGATGTAGCAACTTTACATAAGTTTTGTAATGAGATTGATTTGTATGTAGACCACTGCAGTGGATCATCAAAATCTCATTTGTCGAATTCAAAAGAATAGAGTATCGATTCCAGACAAAGTCCATGAGGAGGGGCATTAATACCGGCAATTTTCCTATCTTTGGCACTAAGAATCTCGGTCATTGCCTCTGGAGAGCGATGTCCTCTACCGATATCTACAGCTGTACCTACGATGGTTCGTACCATATGATGAAGAAATCGGTTCGCTTCGACTTGCAGACGTAGTTCATCTCCCATCTCTACCCAATCAAGTTTTCGTATTTCGCAGTTCGTCCCGTCGGTTATAGATGAGGCCTGGCAGAACGACGTGAAATCATGTTGGCCAATCAGAGCTTTACAGCTATTACGTAAGGCTTCAAGATCTAACGGATAGGTTACATGCCAAGCAAAATGTCTATGGATAGCACTAGGTCGTCGTATGATTCGATAAATATACCTTCGCCCTAAAGCACTAAAGCGAGCATGGAAATCTTGAGAAACTTCCATTCCGTCCAATATGCGTAAATCAGGTGGTAAAACACCGTTTAAACTTTTCTTAAGTTTGTTTATGTTAACATCCAGGGTTGTCTTGAAATGGACAACCTGTCCACTGGCATGCACTCCAGCATCAGTGCGTCCAGCTGCAGTTACTCGAGTTTCCGTTCTGAGGATGGTCCGAATTGCTTCTTCAAGCACCGATTGAACCGTGCGTCCTTGTGATTGAATCTGCCATCCTAGAAAATTGGTTCCGTCGTATTCAATTTTGAAAGCAAGGTTTGGCATAATGAAAAACAAAAGTCAGTTCAAAGTTATGAAAACATTACCAAGAATTAGTATAACCAAAAGTGCTGCAGTAGTGATTATAGCGAAGTAATCGTTTCGGGTTAGGATCATAACACGGTACTGAGTGCGACCTGTACCTCCGCGGTAACATCGAGCTTCCATAGCGACAGCTAATTCTTCAGCTCTCCGGAAGGCTGAAATCATTAACGGAACCAATAACGAGGCTATTTTTCGTAGTCTCTTTATTGGATTGCCAGTAAAATCAGCCCCTCTGGACATCTGAGCTTTTTGAATACGGCCTGCTTCTTCAACTAAAGTTGGGATGAATCTGAGTGCTATAACCATCATTATTGCCAACTCATGAGCTGGTAAGCCAATTTTTTCAAAAGGTTTAAGAAGCCGTTCAATCCCATCTGAGATATCTAATGGGGCTGTGGTCAACATCAAAAGGGCTGCGATTAGTATAATGACAATAAGGCGTATACAGAATAACATACCTTGCAATATTCCTTCCCAAGTTAAACCTGGAATCGTGATTTCGTAGATGATTACATTTATACCAGGCGTAAAACAGGCGTGGGCAGCAAAGGTGATTATAAGTAAAAATCGGAAAGCTTTTAGGTTATTTAAAGCAATGTTCATTGGAACTTCAGAGATCCGTATGACAATAAGGACCACGGTTAGTATAAAAATGAATAGGAACAGTGATTGTGCCCAGATTAATATCCCCATAAATGCTAGGCACATACACAGCTTAGTTCGAGGATCGAGACAATGGATCATCGACACGGCTGGATAGAATTGTCCCAGAGTAAGATTCTGTAGCATGATTAAAAGGATGGAGGTTGAGTGGTTTTAATTTATCGATCCTACAAATTTAGGTTGTAAAAAAGAAAGGCAAACAAGAACTCTTAACTGTTAAGGTAAGAGTTAGGTTAGTCTAATAGATTGAAAGTTAACCTTGGTTGACCGAAATCCCTTTTATCTTATTCAATTTTAGTTTAGGAAAACCAGATATTTTGTCTTTTTAAAAAATATTAAAACAAAAACACCATCCATAACGACGGATGGCGTATATTGTCTTTAGAAAGAGTTTCTCCCAACACAGGTTGGCATAAGTATTTTTAGGAGAACCTGTCTGGAACAGTGGTTGTCCCCCCAAGTATTTCTGGCGTCCTCTATTCTGGTGAGGCATGTCATAGATACTCAGAGCAGGATTCCCTATAGTAAAGCAAAGGTTCTTTTAAAATAACTTTGCCCTTTACCTGTGTTGGATTCTCCAGATTATATTATGCTTAACAAAGGAAAGCAATACTTTAATTGGGCTATGTTTTCCGTTTCTTTTTCTTTGCTGCCGGGAAGAGAACATTATTTAGAATAAGGCGGTATCCAGGGGAGTTTTTGTGGAGACTAAGATTTGTTGGGGGGTCGCCTACGAGATGTTCTTCATCTTCTGGATCGTGCCCTCCGTAAAATGTGAAAGTTCCCGCTCCGTAGTTCCCATGTATATACTTGATGTAGTCAGTCTCCGATTCCTTAGCCAGAACTACTGTCGTAGGTTTAAGGACCTGTCTACTGAAAGTGGTAGATAGTCCATAAAAACCAGCAATATAGTTTACGTGGTTTTGTGTAAGCATCGACGGAACAGGGTCATATTTAGCCGAAAAATCAAAAAGAGTAAATGGACCGGTTGGTATCTTAGTAGCGTTAACCTGGTTGACATCAATATTCGAAAAGGAACCGATAAAAGGGTTTAATTGTAGAGTAAAATCTTTAAAAGCAAAAGTTTGATCAAATTCCAACTTAGATTGGGCATCCGGATCAATAGGAGTATGATCGTATTCTGGTGCAACTATGTCGGTATGATAGGAGGATAGAGCGATTTCTATGGTTTCTGTTGCAGCACACATTGCAAATAAAAAACCGCCGTTCCCCACATATTTTTGAATAGATCGTGCAACTGCTTTTTTTAATTCGGCAACTGTAGGATATCCCTGGTCCCTTGCTAGTGTTTCATCAGTCAGTTGCTGCTGTTGGTACCAAGGCATTCTGTGATAGCTGTAAAATTTGCTATATTGGCCAGTGAAATCTTCGTGGTGAAGATGTAACCAATCGAATTGATTCAGTTTCCCACCCAGTACCTCTTTGTCAAAGATGGTTTGGTACGGTACCTCAGCATATTTCAACGCCATGGTTACAGCGTCATCCCATGGGCGCTTATCAGGGCGAGTATACACTGCTATTTTGGGTACTTTTTCTAGTATTACGCGGTCCATATTGTTGTCTTCAATAAGATCGTAAATCTGAGTTAACTCTGCTCCACTAAGGATTTTAAAACTAACACCTCGTAAATAACATGAGCGAGCCCGGTCAGTTGTTGGGTCCATAATAAATGAACCACCACGGTAGTTTAGTAGCCATTCGACGGTATAACCTTTTTCTAAAGCCTGAAAAGCAATGCCATAAGCTTTGAGATGATCCTGCTGCTCCAAGTCCATTGGTATTAGTATCTTTTGAGCACTAGTGGTAAGCGGTACTATACAAAATCCCACAAATAAGAGAATGAGTTTAGACATTTCTACTTCCCTAAGGTATGCCAACTAATATTAAATTAGCGTTATTTATTAACAAACTTCAAAGTGATGCTCCGAAATAAACAAGTATTGGCCATATTATAATAAAAATTGATTAGGCAGTAAGGAAATATTCGGTCTGTTGTTAGATTTCAACAAGTACTATAAAAGTGTTTCCATATTGTCTACATATTTATGCCCACTCCCCGTATTGAAAAGGACAATTTGTTCTGATGAGGTAATATTTCCCAGTGCAAGCATCTTCTTAAGAGCAGCTAAAACGGCACCTCCTTCGGGGGCTGCGAAAATACCCTCGGTTTGTCCAAGCTCTTGAACACCATAAATCATATCCTCATCTGGGACAGCTAAAGCTGTCCCCTTGCTCTTCCTTATAATAGAAAGCATAAGTCTGTCTCCTACAGCGGAGGGTACGCGAAGTCCACTAGCTAGAGTCTTAGCATTCTCCCATTCGGGAGCCTCCTGCCAATTTTTTTCCCAGGCTCTAACAATAGGTTGGCAACCAGTAGCTTGAACGGCAATCATTCGAGGGCGTTTGGTTCCAATCAATCCTAGGCTTTCCATTTCAGAAAAGGCCTTCCACATACCAATCAGACCAGTACCCCCCCCAGCAGGATAGTATATAGCATCGGGAAGATTCCATCCCAACTGTTCTGCTAGTTCATAACCCATGGTTTTCTTGCCTTCGACTCGGTAGGGTTCTTTTAGGGTTGAAACATCAAACCACCCCTCACGATCTTTTCGTACGGCTATCTCCTTGCCACAATCTGTGATAAGTCCATCAACTAGTTCCACCTGGGCGCCATGAGCTCGGCATTCTATGATGAAAGGCTTAGGGGTGTCTCGAGGCATAAAAACATTAACTGGAATACCAGCCTTAGCACCGTAGGCTGAAAGTGCTCCACCGGCATTACCTGCAGAGGGAATCGCTAAAGATTTTACACCTAGTTCAAGAGCCCGTGACACCGCCATAGCTAATCCACGAGCCTTAAACGAACCCGTAGGGTTAACAGATTCATCTTTGATATAAAGATTGTTTATACCAAGACGGTGCCCCAGATTTCGAGCATGGATAAGCGGAGTTCCGCCTTCACTTAGTGTGACGATAGATGATTCATCTCGAACCGGGAGCATTTCCCTGTAACGCCAGAGAGTAGGCTCCCTTATAGCCAATTTTTCTGGAGTTAGAAATTTTTTCGCCTCTTCGGTGTCATATTTTGCTAGAAGTGGCTTGGCACAATCAGGGCATAAATTTAGCAACTGCTCGGCTGGAAAACGCTGGTTACACGCACTACATTCTAGGTCAATAAGGAAAGTCATAGAGTATTCCCATCGGTATGAGTTGCATTCAATACACTTTTATATAGCTATTTATAGTTCGAAGAACATTCCGAGTCCTAAGTAATTATCTTCCATTTGATGGAATTGTCCGTGCTCACTCCGGCCTAGATGGAGTACCAGAGCAATTCGTAGGCCTCTCGATTCTTCATTTCGTAGCATCATTCCAATGTGTGCTGTACTGTTTGCTACTAGTCCTTTATTTCGAAACAACCGTATGTCATAAGCCAAATAAGGTCGAGCGTTAAGAATTTTGAGAGGGTAGGAAATCAGTTCGGCACCGAACTGAGCTTGCCAACGTCGTATATTTGGAATTGCATGGTTAGACCACTGTAGACTACTATATATACGTGTTGTGCTTTGATTCAAACCTATTTTGTAGTCACCATAAATGGTAAAATATTCTCTGCTATAAGTAAATGCTTGGCTTGGATCGTCGTGTCCATCAACTAGGTGTGCGCTTAAGTGTTCATATTCAAATCGACCAGAAAATTGATTAGTTGCTAGATCAGCGTGAAATCCAATAATATAATCTGATGTTTCGAGAGGGAAGAATGTTCCAGACCAACGGAGTTGTGAGAAAACACCAGCATGAATTCCGGTTCGGAAACGGAGTCTTACATTTTGGTTTCCCTCATAATCGAATGCTTCCCATGAACCTCCAATATCTCCATTCAGTCTATTAACAAAGTTAGTAGTAATAGCAAACTGTGTCTCTGTAGGGTCAGCCAGCAGTGGTTGAAATAGTCTTTTTTGGGGGGAAGCAAAACGCCAAGTTCCTGCTTCGGTTTCGAAATCTAGGCCTGAAAACAAGAAAATTAAGCCTGTAAAAAACACTAGGCGTGTTAATTTCTTTAACCTATGGCAACTGTTTGTTTCAAGATTTTTATAAGATAAACTTTTACTAAATTTCAAAAACATTTGGTGTCCGAGGTGTATAAGTGAGTTATTATTGACCAGTCCGGTAGTCTAGTTAAGTATTGCAACCAGTACAGGTGATGAAATAAAGTAAGGTAACACTACCTTCCATAGTAGATTGGAAATTACTCTTTTAATTCCAAAGATGATAGATCATTCAGCCCCATCATGTCAAGTTTCTATTACCCATCGGGTGCCTATATAGTGGGCAATAGGGGATTCTTCAGAGATGGAATAGACTTGACATAAGTACCGATTCGTTGTTATTTTTTAATAGACTTTTAACATTAATCGGGGGATTATTATAGTGTCAAGTAACCTCAATAGTTTTGGCGCGAAGACCCAATTGCTGGTGGCCGGGAAACAACAAACCTACTATTCGCTTTATCGTGCAGCGGATGGAGGTGCAGGCGATAGTTCTAGGTTGCCATTTTCTCTTAAAATAATGCTGGAAAATCTACTCCGTCACGAGGATGGTCTGACTGTTTCCGCGGAGGATGTGGTTGCCCTTGTAGGGAGTGTAAGTGGAGGGGCTGTCGAGAAAGAGATATCCTTTCGGCCAGCTCGGGTACTAATGCAAGATTTTACAGGTGTCCCTGCCGTTGTTGACCTGGCAGCTATGCGAGATGCCATAAGAAAATTAGGTGGGAAAACGGACCAAATTAATCCTTTACAGGATGTAGATTTAGTAATTGATCATTCTGTGCAAGTTGATGAATATGGTACTCAACAAGCTTATGCAACTAATGTAAATCTTGAATTCGATCGTAACCAAGAACGATATCTTTTCCTTAAATGGGGGCAACAGGCTTTCGACAATTTTCGTGTTGTACCTCCTGGTACAGGTATAGTTCACCAGGTTAATCTTGAATATCTGGCAAAGGTAGTTGTCACCCGTAAACAAAGCGAAGATTGGATAATATATCCTGATACCCTTGTAGGAACAGATTCCCATACAACGATGATTAATGGTCTTGGTGTGGTTGGTTGGGGTGTTGGGGGTATAGAAGCAGAAGCAGCTATGCTGGGGCAACCAGTCTCGATGCTTATCCCATCGGTAGTTGGTTTCAAGATGACCGGTGAATTACCAGTCGGAACCACAGCTACTGACCTAGTGCTTACGGTAACCCAGATGCTTCGTGCTCACGGCGTTGTTGGTAAATTTGTTGAGTTTTATGGGTCTGGCTTGGAGAATTTGACACTGCCTGATCGAGCTACTATAGCTAATATGGCTCCCGAGTATGGGGCCACTGTGGGATTTTTCCCAGTAGATGATGAGACACTTTCATACATGGAACTAACAGGTCGATCTAAAGACGATATTGCGCTAGTTGATGCTTATATGAAAGAACAGGGTCTTTTTCGTACTATCAATACTCCAGATCCCGTATTTTCAGATAGCCTGGAACTTGATCTGAGTACGATCGAATCGAGCATGGCAGGTCCGAGGCGACCACAGGATAGAGTAGCATTAAGTAATGTTAAATCATCTTTTAGAAACGAATTAGCTAATATGCTTGCTGATGAAAATCCTGAGCTTTCGAAAGATGAAATTACTCAATGGACTAAAGGCAACGAAAGTAAACCTGAAAAAATGGGAACACTGACCAAAAAAGTGCCGGCTTCTTTGGGTGGTTCGTTTTTCGAATTAGGCCATGGGTCGGTCGTAATCGCAGCGATTACAAGTTGTACGAATACTTCTAACCCAGCAGTATTGGCGGCCGCGGGAATTTTAGCCCGAAATGCTGTTGAACGTGGCTTAACGACGCGCCCATGGGTCAAGACCAGTCTAGCTCCGGGATCGAAGGTGGTAACAAGCTACTTAGAAGATATGAAATTACTTCCTTATCTAGAAAAACTCCGTTTTCACGTGGTAGGGTATGGGTGTACAACCTGTATAGGAAATAGTGGTCCAGTTCCAGGGCCGATAAGCGAAGTTATTTCTAACGCAGAGCTTGTCGCAGCTTCTGTCCTTAGTGGTAACCGAAATTTCGAAGGGCGTGTTAATCCTGTTGTTAAGGCTAACTATCTTGCTTCACCTCCACTAGTTGTTGCTTATGCAATTACAGGCCGTATGGATGTAGACTTTTCGAAGGAACCTATCGGAAAGGATAAGGAGGGGTATGATGTTTTTCTGCGGGATATATGGCCAACACCGAAAGAAGTTAGGGAAGCTGTTGAAGTTTCGGTACGTAGAGAAATGTTTCAATCGATCTACTCTGATGTTTTTACGGGAGATGATCGTTGGGGTAGCCTGGCTGCGACAACAGACGAGTCTTTTGCATGGGAAGATTCTTCGACTTACGTAAAACAGCCTCCCTATTTTGAAAATATCCAGGTTGATCCACCTGGAATCGTTGATATCACAGGCGCCAGAGTATTAGCTGTGCTGGGGGATTCTGTGACTACGGATCATATTTCGCCTGCAGGATCAATACAAATTGATAGCCCCGCAGGGCAATATTTGATTGATAGGGGTGTTGCTCCTAAGGAATTTAATTCTTACGGTTCCCGACGTGGTAATCATGAAATAATGATGCGTGGAACTTTTGCAAATATTCGGCTCCGCAATCAGATAGCACCGGGTACAGAGGGAGGGTGGACGAAAACTTCTCAAGATTCAACCCCAGTAACTATTTTTTCTGCCGCTATGGACTATTGTTCTTCAGAAACCCCTCTGGTCGTAGTTGCTGGTAAAGAGTATGGCACTGGGTCTTCGCGAGATTGGGCGGCTAAGGGACCTAGGCTTCTCGGTGTTCGTGCCACTATAGTAGAGAGTTATGAGCGTATTCACCGAAGTAACCTTATTGGCATGGGAGTTCTGCCACTTCAATTTGAAGATGGGGAAAGCGCTGATTTTCACGGAATAACTGGTTTTGAAACTTTTGATATTGAGGGGCTAGATGGGGGAATTACACCTCGTCAACAAGTAAATGTCCGTATTACCTCAGAAAATGGTGCTTCAAGAGTGATCAGAACTATTGTTCGTATCGATACCCCGGTGGAAGTAGAATATTATCGTCATGGTGGTATTCTTCAATACGTGCTGCGAGGGTTATTAAAGAATTAATTCTAGTTATAACTCCGAATTTAAGGATAAATATGAGCTTGACAGTAGGGATTAATGGTTTTGGTCGTATTGGCCGTATGGTTTTTCGTGCTATAGCAGAAAGATCAGATTTAGAGGTGGTTGCAATAAACGATCTTACTGATAGTAAAACACTTGCCCATCTTCTAAAATACGATTCGGTACATGGCCCATTCGATGGATCTATTGAGTCAGGGGAGAACGACATCTATGTTGACGGGAAAAAGATCAAGATCCTCTCCGAAAAAAGCCCAAAAAAATTACCTTGGCAAAAACTTGGCGTAGATGTTGTGGTTGAATCGACAGGGTTTTTCTTAGATGGCGATAAAGCCGCGGAACATTTATCCGCTGGAGCCAAAAAGGTTTTGATAACTGCACCAGCAAAAAATGTGGATGCAACGATAGTTATGGGAGTAAATGACCATTTACTAAAAAGTTCTCATCGTATTATCTCGAATGCTTCATGTACCACGAATTGTCTAGCACCAATGGCGTGGGTCCTCCATAAAAATTTTAATGTTCTTCGGGGATGTATGACAACAATTCATGCCTATACCAGTGACCAACAAATTATTGATTACCCTCATTCAGACCTACGAAGGTCACGGTCGGGTGCAGTATCTATGATCCCAACAATAACCGGGGCTGCTAAGGCTATTGGTGAAGTTATTCCTGGGTTAGAAGGTCGTCTTAATGGTATGGCAGTACGAGTGCCAGTGCCCAATGTATCCATGGTTGACTTCGTAGCCCAGGTCGAGCAAACTCCAACAGTCGACGAAGTTAACCAGGTTTTTTCAAAGGTGGCTGAAGGAAAATTAAAAGGAATTATTGAATACTGCAATGACCCCATCGTTTCTATTGATCTAGTGCACAATGCCGCTTCTTGTATTTTTGATTCCCAAATAACTATGATTGTAGATGATAGTTTAGTCAAAATATGTGGTTGGTACGATAACGAATGGGGTTATTCCAATCGTTGCGTAGATCTTATAGAGCGTTTTTCCGAAATATAACTATGGTAGAACTAAGAAGGACTGGTTCAAAGATTTCGTATAGCTAGGTAAGTAGGAACAACTTCAAAATCTAAATCATTATTAATAGTTTCTAAATAACCCACTTATCTCTCGTTCGTTTAAGGCGAGTAGAACAGGGGCCTATTGTGTGTAAGCGCGTTTTTTTTAGCTTTGTTTTGTTACTGGTCTATTTTGATTTATTAAATGCTCAATCATCAAGCTCAGTAGCGAATAAACAATATCTGCCACCGAGAGTACTGATTGTAGACTATGCCATGGCCTACCCTAAGGAAAACGCGGGCTTGGTACGAATATTCAAGGAAGCAGGCTTTAATGTCAACCTCCGTTCATACTATCCTGCAATGGTAGGAAAAGACGTTTCTACTTATGATATTATAATTTTGCTGGGAGGCGGTGATCCTGGAATGAGCACTCAGGAAATTGATCTAGCTATCAATTATGTCTCCCGAGGGAAAACATTAATACTTGGAACACCATCCAATGGATTTTACGGAAAAAAGAGAAAAACTAACCCAGGTGTTCATGATCGGTATCAATTCAATAACTTACTTAATCGGCTGAAAATTAATCTTTTTGTGGTTAATGCTGATAATAAACTTAGCAAAAACCTGAACTCGGTAGCGAAATTTAACCCAGTTATAAACGATTCAGTTGGGAATAACCTGGGTGATGAAATATCTTTTCGTCCTGGCACTCGTGTGTTAGTTGGATCGGGGGCTAAGCCCTTACTTGTAGAGTCAAAACTAATAAAAGCCAACAAAGCTAATCAACAGGAATCAGAAAAGGAGCCTAAATACCGATTCATTCGCCGCAACCTCCGCATTCTTCCCTCAAATGCAATACCAGGAGAGAATATAAATTTGTTACTACGGGGCCGCCAAAAATTTCGAACAAATTTGTACTTCAGGAGGCGAGAACGTTCAAAACCTGTAGATTGGGAGACATCAAAATTTAAGGGAGTAGTGGAAAGTATATCAGAAGCATTAGATACGCTCAAAATACGGATGCCTGGTAACCGTTGGGGTGCTGAATATGCGAGATTAAATGTTCCAACAAAAGTGATTGCAGATGCCTTTGTTAGTCGGGAAATTAGAGAAGTTATCCAGTCTGAAGATAGTCTTAAATCAATATGGGTTGATGAGGAAACCTATGGGCGTATGGCGATAGCTGCGGTGGGTAGAACAGGCCGCTTGAACAAGGGTTTTGTATTGGTGGTGGACCGGGATATTCTAGCCGGAATTGATCTCCCCTTGCCACCACTAGGGATGCCTGAGGCAGAAACTGAAATTTTGGAGCAATTTTTGGGTATCCTTGCCCAGTATACTCGATCACTCATCGAAAATCCTACAAACTGGTCCTCCGATCACGACTATCCAGTGGCCCAGTTGCCAGGTAATCCGAAGTCCAATATAGCAATCAACAACATTTCTGTACTGGCTGATTTACCCGGTCGGGCGCAGAAAGTGCCATTTGTATCTCCTAGTATATCAGCTTCCGGTATGAAAATTGATAACATTCCAATACAATCTTATAATTCCCCATTGCGAGGAGTATGGGATTTTGTCACACGTCAGCATGATCATATTACTACCCTAGCTAATATTTTGCCTGAACTCAAAATGGATTTTTTGTGGACTGTAGCCCCAGTAGAAAGCTACCTCGGAGAGATTCCGATAGCAGGAGGGGTACGGTTTAAGTCATGGGCTGTACCAATTTCAGATTTACTAAGTAGTACTTCAACCGATTGGTACGTGGGGCTTACAGCGTTTAGTGCCATCGAGGGAGATTATGAACAAGCTTTAGATGTTCGCGGTAAACCAACAGGATTACCTTCAAGGTTTGACATGGGTTATTTGAATAGATCTCTCTTTGAACCGTCTCGTATTATAGCTCGACATAGTCTTAGTTATAATAATTTGAAGGGCATTATTCATGATTGGGAACCTCACATTAATAGGTTATTCAGATCTTATGGAATGATGGATATTTTTGATGATTTACATTTCCAATACTTCACCCGCCATCTTGTTCAAACAGGATTTTATCAGGGAGAGGAACTTAAATCGTTTATACAACTTGGTCGGGACAAACGTTTCGAGTGGCTTCTGAAATCCGGATACTTAGCGACTTATTTCTCGATCCTGGAAACTAATGCAGAACGGCTAGGTATTCTTTATCGAAAAACGTTAGACGAAATAAATCCAGGCTTAATCCATGGAGCTTTTGTCCAATCCTTAAAACTAGATTGGTACTCTCTTGGTTTTTGGAAAGGAGTCGGTACACCAGATCGACCTTTTCTGATCTTCTCTTACCAACGTCCTCCAATATGGTTACGGCAGTTTCTTCGGGAGCGGAATATTTCAGCCCGAATACTTCCTGTTGGCTTGCTGGGCCTCCTAAACGAAAATGATATTGCCAATCTTCACATAGCAACCTCTGATTTAGGAGGATATGCACTAGAGCGTGGCATATGGCTCGTAGAAGATCCACCCAAAGATGTTGAGTTAAACGCTTTGCCGAAAAGTGTTCCCCGAGATGCTTTGCTAGATGTTATCCAGCGATCAAATGAGTATAGTGAATAATAATTGCCCCTGTCCTATTATATCTTAAAAAAATCCCTCAAATTCGACTAGAAAGTAATAAAAACCTGCACTTTTGTACGGCACAGGAATTTGGGTTCATATATTTTTAGTTTTTATAACCAAGATAAAATTAATCAGCTCCACGAATGAGCAGTGGAATAATTCTACATTATTGCCTGAAAAATACTTGACAAAACAGACTAATGTCTTCTTTATATTTTAGTTATCTGTTTAGGTTTCTAATTTTTTTAAAAAAACCTCAAGGATTTTGATATGGCCTATACTTCTCCTGGAGAAACCAGGAATAAAATCTACAGTTTTGTAAGGGAGCAGATCCTAAATGGAACACCACCCACAACTCGCGAAGTTCAATATGCTTTTGGATTTCGAGCAGTTCAGTCAGCTCGACAGCATTTAGAGAAGTTGGTACTTGAGGGTAAGCTCGCTAAAGTGGATGGAATGTCACGAGCCTACCGATTACCGGAGTTTGGAAAAGTTAGTCCTCCCCAGTTAATCCCTATGTTAGGCCGTGTCCAAGCTGGAGAATTAACAGAGGCTATGGAGGATCCTTCAGAATATATAATGGTACAAACTCGTTTTGATGACAGTGAGCTTTTTGCACTGACGGTAGAGGGAGAAAGTATGCTAAATGCAGGTATTATGCCCGGAGATATGGTTGTTGTGCGCCGACAACCTACTGCTAGTTCGGGAGACATCGTAGTAGCATTGATTGGTGAGGAAGCAACAGTCAAGCGGTACCGAGAACGAAATAGTAGTATTGAATTACATCCGGAGAATGACACTTTTTATCCAATAATTCCCGAGGAACTAGGGACATCATTTTCAATTTTGGGTAAGGTTATTGAGGTCCGACGGTGTGTAGAATAAAGTTAATATAGAAAGAAAAATCGAAAAGTGTTCTTCGATAGGTCAAAGAAATATCTAAGGAGTTTTCATGTCAGGTATAAGTGTTCTGGATCTGCAGAATCACGATCTCTATTTTAAGCGAATTCCACGTGTAGATAAGAAAAAGAAACCGATATGGTCTCGGAAAGAACTGGCTGGACGTCTCTGCGAGTTGTCCTCTATCTATGGTACGGCACAGTTAACAGCTGCATTCCAATTGGTTTTAGACGCACAATTTGAAGGCGAACCAACCGCTTGGATCACAACGACGTTAGATACATTTTTTGCTCCTGATGCAGCAGAGGGTGGTGTGGACCTAGATGCTCTTGTAGTCATCCATGTCCCCAATACGGCAGCCGCAACGCGTGCGGCTGATCGGATTCTACAATCCGGGGGATTTGGATTGGTAGTAATGGATCTTCATGGTGATTCCAGAATTCCAATACCGATGCAAATGCGCTTAGTTCAGCAAGTTAGGGAATACAATACAGCCTTTTTATGCCTAACTATCAAGTCCAAAGATATGCCTTCATTGGGACCGATGGTTTCTCTTAGAGGTCAGACATCTTGTCGTCGTCTGACGGTTGGACGTTTTCAATATGAAATCGAAGTACTTAAGGACAGAAGTTATGGGCCAGGCTGGCATTATGCCGAAATCTGCCGTGGTCCGGACGGCTTGCATTAATATCTGGGACTTGCCATTACAGATCCTATTAAGGAACCACCCAGAGTGGTGTAAAAAGCCAGTAGCTGTGGTAGAAGAAGAACAACCTTTGAGTCCTATTTTGTGGCTCAATGCAGCTGCTATCCGGGCTGGTATTAAACCAGGGATGCGATATTCCTCGGCTCTATCTCTAGATCAGGGCCTGTGTGCAGGAACGATTTCAGATCAAGAAATACATTTTACAATACAGAATATCCATATGGTACTCGATCATTTTAGCCCCTGTGTAGAACCAAGCAGGGAGGATCCTGGTATTTTCTGGTTAGATGCAAGTGGATTAAATTTGCTCTACAGTTCCCTCAAAAATTGGGCGAGTCAGATTCAATCTAGTATTTTGCGTTTGGAATTAAAAGCTAGTATAGTAGTTGGCTTCAGCCGTTTCGGTACTTATGCAATTGCCAAGGGAAAAAAGGCAATGGTTGTAATGCCCACTATGGAAGTAGAAAATTACGAGAGTAACAGAGTCCATTTACAGCACTTTCAACTTCATTCTAAACTAAAAAAACAGTTAATCAAATTAGCAATACATACTGTAGATGACTTCCTCGCGCTTCCGCAAGAAAGTATAGTACAACATCTTGGTAAGCAGGCCAGAGATTTCTACCACTTCGCAATGAATGAACAATCTCTACCTCTTCAACCCCAAAAACTCCCTGAATCTTTTCAAGCCCAGATAGAATTAAGTAGAAATGAATCTAACTCTCAGAGTTTACTACTTCGAACATCTCAATTGTTAATACCCTTGCTAAATAAGATAGGGAATAAAGGGCAAGTAGTTGTGGCTCTTCGGTTAGAGTTTCGGTGTGAAAATGGAACTAGGTGTTATCACCGTATCCAGGCTGCAGAGCCCACCTTAAATGCCAAAATTTTGTTGGAACTTGTTGGTTTGAAACTGGAAACAATAACTTTTATTTTCCCTGTGGTAGAACTTTATCTCGAGGCAGAAGGTGTATGTTTTACAGATAAAAAAAGGAGTTTGTTTCGAGAGAACCCAATCCGTGATAAGAGCTCAGCTATGCGTGCATTAGCACGAGTGCGTGTTGAGTTTGGTACTAATTCAGTACTCATAGCCCAACTTAAAAAAGGACACCTACCAGAAGCTCGCTTTGAATGGTATCGCTTTGATAGACTCACAATTGCCAAGCCACGATCGGTATCCATACGTTCTCTGATACGTCGTACTTATACACACCCTAGAGCGGTAGGTGATTTGCTATTAAAATATCCGCCATCCCCAATATCTTCCCACGAATATTTAATAAACGGGGGTTGGTGGTGTCGAGAAATCCGGAGAAATTACCGTTTTGTAGATACTAGAAAGGGTGAAACCCTTTGGGTTTATTATGACCACCGGAAACATAGTTGGTTCGTGCAGGGTTGTGTTGAATAATTTCGAATAGAGTGTTTAACATTTATAATCATTATGAATGATAATGTAACTGGCGTACGATCTTTATCGAACTCAAACAGTATGGTATCTCCAGCTAAAACTTATACCCCCCTTTGGTGCAAAAGTAATTATTCATTTCTGGAAGGAGCAAGCCATCCCGAAGAGCTGGTCGATTCCTGTAAGAATTTGGGTATTACTTCTTTGTCGTTAACCGATCGTAATGGAGTTTACGGTATTATTCGTGCTCATGTCCGTGCTCGTGATTTAGATATCCATTTGATAGTAGGATCTCAAGTTAGTCTTCAGAATGGCTCAGATATTTTACTCCTAGCACAGAACCAGGAAGGTTATTCTCAACTCTGTCAGCTTCTGACTAACGGCCAACTACGTTCACATAAGGGAGAATGCCGTGTGAGTTGGGAGGAAGTTTGTCATCATAATCCGGGGTTAATTGCGCTGTGGATTGGTGAATCCTATCCGATTAAATCAACTTTATCCGAAAATTATAATTCGACATTCATCTTGGAGCAACTTAAGTCAAACTTTGAAGATCGTTTGTACGTTTTGCTAGCTCGTCATCACCACGCAGAAGAACCCCTAAGAGAAATCCAGCTTCGGGAACTGGCGAACAAGTTAAGGGTGCCTACCGTAGCAGCTGTAGAAGTTCTCTATCATGTACCTGAACGTCGGCGTTTGCAAGATGTACTAACATGTATTAGGGAGGGGGTTACACTACCTGAGGCAGGACAATTAATCCGCCCGAACGATCAATATTTTATGAAAAGTATGGATGATATGAAACGCCTATTTGCTGATGATTTAGTGTCACTCGAGCGAACTCGTGAGATATCTGAACGTTGTAATTTTCATCTCGGAGAAATACACTACCGTTACCCACTGGAACGCCTTCCGAAAGGAAAAACCTCTATTCAGTACTTAGAAGAGCGAACCTTCGAGGGTGCAGCTCAACGTTTGGGTGACAAATTTGAAACTCAGATTCCTCAGTTGAGAAAGGAACTTACATTAATAAGAGAATTAGAGTACGAAGGGTATTTCTTGACTATGTTCGAGATAGTAGAGTACTGTCGTCGTCAGAATATTATATGTCAGGGGCGTGGATCGGCAGCAAATTCTGCCGTATGTTTCTCCCTAGGTATCACAAGTGTTAATCCGACACAGGTGAATCTTCTCTTCGAACGTTTCCTATCGAGAGAAAGAGCTGAACCTCCAGATATTGACTTAGATATTGAGCATGATCGCCGAGAAGAAGTAATTCAATATGTGTACAGGAAGTATGGACGCTCGCATGCAGCTATGGTAGCTAATGTCGTTCGCTACCGATATCGTTCAGCTATTCGGGAGGTGGGTAAAGTGTTAGGAATTCCGGCTACTTCCTTAGATCAATTAGCCAAGCAGGTATCTCATGGGAACTGGAATGGAACCCTTTTTCGGAATACTGGTCTTGACCCAGAGAACCCAATCATACGTCACTTAAATATCCTAGTGAGAGAGATTCAACATTTCCCGCGCTATCTTTCTATTCATCCCGGAGGATTCCTAATAGGCCACCTTCCTATATACGAATTGGTACCGATAGAAAATGCTACTAAGAATAGGCGAACAGTAATCCAATGGGATAAAGAGGATGTGGAAAATGCAGGACTTTTTAAGGTTGATTTATTAGGCCTAGGCGCTCTAAACTTGTTGCATCGCGGATTTGATCTCTTGAGTCGGTACCGTCAGAAAGAACTTTCACTAGCTACGATCCCCAGGGATGATATTGCTACTTTCGATCTTATTTGTCGAAGTGAAACAGTGGGTGTGTTTCAAATAGAGAGCCGAGCCCAGATGGCTATGTTAAGACGAATGAAACCCCGAAGTTACTATGACCTTGTAGTACAGATTAGTATTGTCCGACCTGGTCCAATAACGGGAGGTATGGTTCATCCGTACCTACGGAGGCGCAATAGGGAAGAATATGTGACATATCCTCATGAATCACTTATACCTGTCCTTAAAAAAACCCTGGGCGTTCCACTTTTTCAGGAGCAAGTGATGCAGTTAGCTATGGTTGCGGCAGACTACACGCCTGGAGAAGCTGACCAACTTAGACGGGATATGTCCGCTTGGCGGTTTTCAGGACGGATCGACCGGCATCGGGGACGTTTAATTTCGCGCATGGTGAAAAAAGGTATTGAAAAAAAATTTGCAAAGCAAGTATTTGAGCAGATTCGTGGGTTTGGTGAGTACGGGTTTCCAGAGAGTCATGCGGCTAGTTTCGCCCATATTGCTTATGCCACAGCATATATGAGGTGTCACTACCCAGCTGAGTTTATCTGTGCCCTACTTAATGCCCAACCTATGGGATTTTACACGCCAGCAACTATTGTCAATGATGCCCGGATACATGGAATAGAGATACGATCAGTTGATATACGTCATAGTCGATGGGAATGTACGTTGGAAAAGATTGAGGATACGTCTGGAAAAGCTAATATCAAAAATAGTAATGTTGGTACTAAACACAAAATATTTGCGGTCCGAGTAGGTTTACGTTATATCCGTGGATTTGGGAAAAAAGATTGGGATAAATTAGAATTAGCTATGTCTAAAGCACCTTTTCGTGATATTCAAGACATTGTTCAGCGAAGTGGTATTAACAAGGGGAAATTGGAATCTCTCGCAGTAGCTGGAGCTTTCAATTGCTTTGGCAAGGAACGTCGTTATTCTATCTGGGATATTTTGGGAACCAAAGAGTACTATCAATCTCCTTTGCTTTTAAAAATGGATAACCCTCTTCCTAAATTTAAGTCTTTAGGTGACTTAGAAACTATCTGCTGGGATCACCAAACTTCCGGGCATAGTGTTCAAGGGCATCTCCTCAAGCCACGACGCTCTGAACTAACAGCTCAAGGTATACCCACAGCACGAGAACTCAACAGGATGTCGGATGGTGATACAGTTAAGTATGTAGGGTTGGTTATTAGCCGTCAAAAACCGAAAACAGCTCAAGGCGTTACGTTTATGACATTAGAGGACGAAACAGGTTTTGTAAATCTAGTGATTTGGAAACAGGTTTTCGAAAATAATATCACACTGGCAAAAAAACTGTATTATATGGGAGTTACTGGTAAACTTCAGGTAGGAGAAGGCCTTGTTCATTTAATTGTAAAGTCAATTTGGAACCCAGCACTGGATGATCAACTTCTCTATTTACAAAGTAGAGATTTTCGTTAAACAGAATTTTCTCTTAAAAACCACCATTTTTAAATACTTCAATAGTTTATCAAAGCAAACGGATATCTTGCTTACTAGTCCTATTAGATATATACTACCCTGAAGTCCTTTATAACAAGTTTAATAACCTCAACAGAGATCCTCATTTTTTGTAATCTTTCAGATTTATAATTCTAAGACAGCCTGTTCGAAAACGACATTACCCTCAGGCTCACACGGAGACTTGTACCTATGGGTTCGGAAAAAAACATCATTAGTTTTGTCAATAGTCAGGCGGCTAGATTATCTGCAATTGCCAAGGATATCTGGGATCATCCACAGATTGCATTTCAGGAGACCTACGCTTCTGAGTTGATCGCGGGAGAGCTAGAAGCAGATGGTTTTTCCATAGAATGGGGCGCAGGTGGAATGGCTACAGCATTTACTGCTACTTGGGGCTCTGGAAGTCCTATCATAGGTTTTCTAGGGGAATATGATGCCTTGCCGGGTTTGTCGCAGCAGGTTATTGCGGAACAAAAATCTATCGAATCAGATGCACCGGGCCATGGGTGCGGGCATAATCTGTATGGTACAGCCTGCATGGGTTCGGTAATAGCCCTCAAGCGTGAAATGGAAAAAGAAAATATAGTTGGAACAATAAGATTCTACGGTTGTCCTGCGGAAGAACAAGTAATTGGTAAAGTTTTGATGGCACGAGATGGCGTTTTCAACGATTTAGACGCTGCTATAACGTGGCATCCTGGTTCCACAAATCTAGTGTGGAATGGTTCATCCCTTGCCCTAAATTCTTTCAAGGTGAACTTTTATGGAGTAGCTTCTCACGCTGCTGCTGCACCCCATCTAGGACGCAGTGCTCTTGATGGGGTAATGTTAATGGATATCGGTATGAACTATCTAAGAGAACATGTGGCATCAGAATGTCGTATTCATAGTGTCGTGACGAGTGGTGGTGATGCTCCAAACGTGGTTCCAGCCTATGCCCAGATCTGGTACTATATTCGAGCTCCAGAACGAGAACAAGTAAACTTGATGTACGAGAGAGTAGTCGATATTGCTAAGGGGGCGGCTCTAATGAGTGGTACTTCTCATGAAATTGAATTCATAGCTGGTTGTTATGAAGTTTTACCCAATAATGCACTGTCTGACCTAATGTTAGCAAAAATGGACCGAGTTAATGATCTTGTCTTTACTGCTGAAGAGCGACGTTTTGCACGCCAAATACAAGCTACTTTCCCTGATGAAGCAATTCAGGGGGCCTTTGATCGGCTCCAAATGGCAGTACAGAAAGATACTATAGTCGAAAGTATTGAGAATCCCCTATGGACCCAAGTTTTACCTCACGATGAAGACGGGCCATCGGTCGAAGGGTCTACCGATGTGGGTGATGTAAGTTGGATAACACCCACTGGACAAATCACCTCGTGTTGTTGGCCTCTGGGAACACCACCGCATAGTTGGCAAATGGTTGCTAGTTCTGGATCTAGTATTGGTAGTAAAGGAATGCTCTTTGCTACTAAGACTATGGCTTTGGCTGGTCTCGATCTCCTAAGAGATCCGGATATTCTTAATCAAGCTAGAAAAGAGTTTGACGAAGCAAGAAATGGATTGACCTACAAGAGTGCTTTGCCAGAGAACAATTGATAGATTTTTCTTCCAATAGAGAGAAGTAGCCTTTCCTTTAGTGCTCAATTCCCCTACGGTAATAGCCTGTTATAAGTTTATTTATCCAGTCAGCCTCAGTATACATAAAGAAAAGGAACAATTACAGCGCTAACGATATCAGCGGAAACAGAGACTTGAACGCCCCATAATAATTTATATAAGATGAAAAATTTTTATGGAATTAACAACTTTATTGCGTTCCCACTTTAAGGACCGTTAAATCAGATTAAAAGGTTTTTGAAATACCTTTGGGGTTAATTTTACAATAGGTTTGTTAGTATTTTATTCTTAATCTGGGGAAATTGTAACCTTTTGCTTGACTTTCATTTGGGAAACATTAGCTTGCTGACCGAAAATAGGCCTATGTTTGGATAATTTAGTGAAATTTATTAGCTGTTATTAATTATACTTAGCCTCCAAGCGCTATTCCCGCAGAAAGATCTCAAAGGAACCCCATGCCGTTGTCCGACTCTCTGCCGGACCCAATACACAAGAAAATTGATCCGATACTCGATCCCAATGAAGAAATTCGATTGGCGTTGGAATCTGACTTAGATTCGGAAGGAAAATTTGTCCCTTCCTGGTTAGTTATTACCGACCGTCAGGTTATGTCTCTCGGCCTTAACGGCAAAGGTGATGATATAGCCGTGCCGCTAGAGGAATTGAATAAGGTGTCAGTGGAGCCCCTTGTAGGTGGTTCATGCCTCGAAGTATCAACGAAAACAGATACAATACCATTAATACGATACTCCCATAGTAGGAATGATCGTTTTAATGAGGCTCATCGGGGCCTAGAACAGCAGATTAAAGATAAACCTTTCCTCATTAAGACGGATTTGCCACGCATTATTTGTGATAATTGTGGCCGTCGTTTACCGGTTAAAGATGGGTTATGTCCAGCTTGCGTTAGTAAGTGGAGTATGCTAAAACGAATATGTTCTTATTTGAGAAGTTACAAAAAACATGCGATAGCTATGGTAGCTATATTTTCAGTATTAAGCCTTGCTGAGTTAGCCCCTCCCAAAGTAACACAGCTAATTATAGATGATGCTTTTGCCAGTAAAGATAAAGGACTATTGTTTTTTTATATCATAATAATGGCTAGCTTGTTGGCTTTGCGTTGGATCAGTGAAATCTCTAATGGCTGGTTGTCGGCATGGTTAGGAGCTCGTGTGGTAGCAGATATACGGGATCAGGTCTACCGTCACATAGAGTATCTGTCATTAGGGTTCCATGATAAACAGAAAACGGGGGCACTCCTTTCACGGGTAACTAACGACACCCGTAACGTACGAGGTTTTCTCGTTGATGGGATGCCTTTTATCGTGCTTAGATGTTTCACGACGTTGGGGATTATTGGTATGTTATTTTATACTAACTGGATTTTAACTCTTTACATCCTGATTCCTGTGCCACTGATGATACTTTGGGGTAAATTTCTGTATCGCCGTCTTCGGATATTTTACACACGTCTTTATAGGCAATGGGAAGGATTTTTTGCGCACATTCAGGAATCCTTGTCGGGAATCCGTATCGTAAAGGCTTTCGCACAAGAAACTAAGGAAGTTAACCGATTTAAAAGTAATGCTAGGGCTATGTTCGAACTTAGGTATTGGACAGAAAAGCAATGGATTAACTACTTTTCTACTATGGGACTTATAAATTTCCTGGGATTCGTTGTCGTCTGGTTTATAGGAGGCCAGCAGGTTTTGGGTCAGGAGTTAACACTCGGTGAACTTATGCTATTTTACTTCTATCTACAAATGTTTTATGGGCCTCTACGCTGGCTTGGTAGAGTAAATAGTTGGATGACTCGGGCTATGAGCGCAGCTGAACGAATATTTGAAATAGTCGATACAGAACCGGAAGCCTATTCTAATCAAAATGCCAAAAGGATGGAAAACACACAGGGTGAAATAATTTTTGATAACGTAAGTTTTGGATATGAATCAGCACTGCCGGTTCTCAAGGATATCAGTTTACACATTCGCCCTGGTGAAATGGTAGGATTGGTTGGAAAGTCAGGTGCTGGAAAAAGTACAATGGTTAATTTAATATCTCGATTTTATGATGTAAATTATGGATCGATAAAACTAGATGGAGTAGACCTACGAGATATTCGATTAGAAGATTTGCGGGGACATGTTGGTGTCGTCATGCAGGAACCAATCCTTTTTAGCGGGACAATTCGTGACAACATTGCTTATGGAAGGCCAGAAGCAAGTTTTGAAGAAATAATGACGGCTGCTCGAGCAGCAAACGCTCATACTTTTATTTTGTCCAAACCATCAGGGTATGAAACATTTATTGGGGAGAAGGGGGCAGATCTTTCGGGTGGTGAAAGGCAGCGAATCACCATTGCCAGGGCAATTCTTCACGACCCTAAAATTTTGATCTTAGATGAAGCGACCTCATCTGTAGACGCACAAACGGAAAAACAATTACAAGAAGCCATAGGGCGTTTAACCCAAGGGCGTACGACCATTGCTATAGCTCATCGGTTATCTACTCTTCGGGACGCAGATAAATTAGTGGTATTAGATCAAGGTTCTATCGTGGAAATTGGTACTCATGAAGAATTAATAAGAAAGCGAGGCCATTTCCACCAACTACTCCGGCTTCAACAGGCTGCCTCCCAAATTATGAAGAGAGTTAAATGATGTTTTTTAGCGCGTGGTACGGTCTAACAAGGTGAAGTTTTTCCACCAATTCGGATAGCATTGACAGGGAACTAATTTTACTGAAGAGATATGGAAATAGAAGAATGCTAGGAAATAAAATCTACAAAGAAAAGATGCCGGTAATATTAAAAGAAAGTATCGAATCGGTTCTGCGTAATGGAGAAACCGTTATTATTGCGGCTGAAACTGACCTATCCAAAGATCTTAAATTTGAAAAACGTTGGTTAATAGTAACAAGTCAGCGTCTTATAGAGTTCGATCCAGGAAAGAAGAATATTTCTGAGGTTATTGAACTAGTGAATGTCCGTAAAATTTTTATAGAAGATTTAGTTGGTTCGGCCAGGCTCAATGCAGAGATTGGGAATGAAATTGTTGAAATTGTACGTTTCACTCCCTCACTTCGTTCTAAGTTTGGGAACATTGTTCAAGGTATAGATCAGTTAATCAAGGATAAGCCTGTAAATTTAGATGTTGATATTGAAAAAAAACGTTGTGATAAGTGTAAAAGGCTTCTGCCCGACTCTTCGGGGTTTTGCCCATCCTGTCCAGATCGATTAGGGATGCTTCGACGAATTACGGGTTACATGGCTCCTTTTAAGGCTCGGGTTATAGTAATGGTTTCAATCTCGCTTCTGTATTCTCTTGCTGAACTTGGGCCACCTTACATAATGAAGAATATAATAGATGGTGTTCTAATCAATGCAGGTAGTGATGTGTCGGAAGATGGGACCACCCTACTTTATCTTTTAGTCGCTGGGTTTGCGGTCATTCGACTAATTTCTTACGTATTAGAAATCATAGGCACCCGGCTCTCTTTATGGCTTGGAGGGCGGGTTACAGTATCTATTCGGGAGGAGCTATACGAAAACCTGTCGCGACTAAACATGAAATTTTATAACAAACGTAAAGTTGGATCACTGATTTCTCGTGTTTCTAATGACACAGAGAGCATGATGTCTTTTCTAGTAGATGGTGTGCCCTATATTCTGACGAATGCCCTCCTTCTAGTTGGAATATTGATTCTTCTTTTCGTCACGAGCTGGAAATTAACATTGCTCGTCCTTATTCCCATACCCTTGTTAATAATTGGTGGATGGTTCTTTTGGTATCGGCTGATCCGGGCCTATAGGAACAAATACTATAGGTGGAGCAAATTAATTGGCTTAACAAGCGAAATGCTCCACGCAGTACGCTTAATAAAAACGTTTGTGCAGGAAAAAAGAGAAATGGGACGTTTTAACGAAAACAATGAAGGTGTATTTAAAGGGGATTTTAATAGTGAAAAAGAAGCAGCTCTTTTCTTTGGAACGATTAAAGTCATAACTTCTTCTGGCTTGGTTCTCGTCTGGTTCTACGGTGGCGAGGCCATTATCGATGAAACCTTCACACTGGGTTCTCTTATGATGTTTATAAGCTACTTATGGATGCTTTATGAACCTTTACAGTGGTTTGGTGAACTTAACACGTGGTCGAGTCGAGCTATGAGTGGCGCGGAAAAAGTTTTTGAAGTAATCGATACTCCTGCTGAGACAGAAGATCAGAAAAACCCTGTTAAGATTCCTAGGATAAAAGGTCAGGTAGAATTTGAGAATGCTTATTTTTCTTATGAGATTGGCACCCCAGTACTCCATGGAATAAACTTGTTAGTAAAGCCTGGAGAAATGATAGGTTTGGTAGGAAGATCAGGATCCGGAAAGTCCACATTAGTAAATTTATTATGTCGATTTTACGATATAGATGAAGGTAAATTATCTATTGATGGTATTCCAATCAAAGATGTTAGATTAGAAGACCTGCGGCGCCAAATTGGAGTAGTATTGCAAGATTCTTTCTTTTTTAGTGGATCTATCGAAGAAAACATTCGGTATAGTAATCCCCAAGCTACTCTTGATCAAGTTATGACTGCAGCTCGAACAGCAAACGCTCATGACTTTATTTGTAGTAAACCAGACGGATATGATACTCGGATAGGTGATAATGGTAAGGGTTTGTCCGGAGGGGAAAAACAACGCTTATCAATAGCCCGAGCCATTCTACACAATCCCAGCATCCTAATTTTGGATGAGGCAACTTCTTCGGTTGATACCCATACAGAAAAACTGATTCAGGAAGCGATCGCTAACCTTGTCAAGGGTCGAACTACTTTCGCAATTGCCCATCGACTTTCTACACTACGAAGTGCTAATCGCTTGGTAGTTTTAGATGAAGGGAACATTGTGGAAACTGGGAGCCACAACGAATTGATGGATTTGAAAGGCCATTTTTATCGTATGGTAGAAACACAGAGGAAAAGCACAGAAATAGTTGCTGTTAGTGGAAAGAAAAATTTAAGTAATAATCAAGTCATCGAGGTTAATAGATGAAAAAAGCAACAAAAACAGAAAAAGTGGAAATCTCTGAATTAGATATAGGGATAGAAAACGCCCCGACTGAACCTTATCTCGCCCATGAAATTAGGGTTTTCAGGGCTCCAAGTAATTCTGTCCGAATGACTGTACGCAATGAACGGTCCTATATAAGAGTCCGACCTGTACGAGCATCCCCAATAGCTCATCCCGAAACCTATGTTTCGCTACTTGATATTAAGAACGAAGAAGTTGCTTTCATTAAAAATCTTGGTGATTTAGATGAAACATCACGAAAGGTTATAGAGGAAGAGTTAACTCATCGTTATTTAAAAGCCAAGATAGAGTGTATCTATTCTATACAGATGGAATATGGTATTACTTACTGGGATGTAATGACGGACCGGGGGAAACGAGAATTCGTTATTAGGGGGTATGACAGCATACACTGGGTTACTAAAACCCGCCTTCTAATTACAGATGTAGATGGAAATCGTTTTGAAATTATCGACTACACCCAATTAGATCCTCTCAGTATCAACTTAATCGAAACTCATATCTGATCAAAGCTTTATAGAAGATTTTTTGTTTTGTACTGAAATATGAATAGCTTAGTATTAAGGCATAATATGTTATTGGAAGGGCGCTATGGCAGACGAGGCAACCCGGAAAAAGTACAAACAACTTATTAAAAATGGATTCTGTATTTTTGATCAAGTCCTCGATCCCACCATGTTGGATAGAGTCCGGATGGTTTCTGATCAGTTACTCAATCGTCAATCACAAGCTCATTTCAGGGAACAGAAATCCACTGGAAGTATGGTAAGTGTCTTTGATGATGTTTTTTTTGCTGAATTGGTATCGTACCCACCTGCACTTTCTATTCTTTTTCGTCTTGGATTTGATCAACCTATTTGGTCCTCCGGATATATAATCAGCAAACCTCCAGGCAGCCCAGCCCTTTTTTGGCACCAGGATTGGTGGGGGTGGAATCATCCCTGCAGTTATAAACCTATCCCTCAACAAATTTTCCTTATGTATTACTTAGCTGATACAACTAAAAAAAATGGATGCCTTAGAGTTATATCAGGATCTCACTTAAAACGTCATCCCATGCATAATCATGTTGATAAGGCACACACTGATGAACTAAGATCAATGGTTGACCCTGAACATCCAGCGTACCAGCCAGTTGAGGGTGAATTAGATATTCCCGTTAAGGCTGGTGATTTGGTCATTGGGGATTCCCGGCTTCTACATGCAGCTCACGGCAATAGTAGCGACTATCGACGAACAGTTATCACACTCTGGTATCTTCCATTATATTACCAATTGCCGGAGCCTATCCAAGCTTTTGTTGGGCGAAATGTTCTTCCAGAAAAATGGTTAAATAGTGATGTGGGCCAAATAAAACCACTGACTGCTGTTTATGAGGGGTGTGAAGAGCCTATTGTTTGGAACCGAACACCGAGTTCAGCTCTTAAGTAAGTAAACGACCCAATTTAAACTTTGTACTTAAGGGTAGACAGAAATTTCTTGTTATAAGTCCAAAGGACCTCCTGATTTGGTAGGTTTGTTTATCACAAAGGGTAACAGTTATTATTATGAATAACTGTATTATGTATCAAGAAGCTTTCAGACCACAGTTCCACTTTACGGCTAATAAACATTGGATAAACGATCCAAATGGATTGGTCTATTTTGATGGGGAATACCATCTTTACTTTCAACACACGCCAGGTAGTATGGTCCATGGTAGAACTACCTGGGGTCATGCTATTAGTACAAACCTCATTAATTGGGTTCAGTTGCATACCAAAGCATTAGACGTTGATGAAATGGGTTGGATGTGGTCTGGATCAGCAGCGGTTGATCATACTAATACGGGTGGTTTTCAGATTGGTAAAAACCCTCCTATGATAGCATTTTATACTGCAGGGGGAGCCAAAATGTATCCCACTAAACAGTGTGTTCAATGTATCGCTTTCAGTAATGATAGGGGGCGCTCCTGGACCAAATACGAGAGAAACCCTATTCTCGGGCATATCATAGGAGAAAACAGGGATCCAAAGGTTATTTGGCATAAGGGATCTCAGCAGTGGATTATGGCACTATTCCTTGATAATAATGACTATGCTATTTTTTCGTCTCAAGATTTAAAAACTTGGCGTCACCTACAAGATTTGACTTTACCTGGTGTTTCAGAATGTCCAGATCTATTTGAATTACCAGTGGATAACGATAGTACTAATACAAAGTGGGTGTTTTGGGGTGCAAGCGGGGGATATGTTATTGGAGACTTTAACGGAAAAGGTTTTACACAACAAACTGACGTACTGCAATCAGAATTTGGTAGCAACGGTTATGCAGCTCAGACCTGGAGCGATATACCAGATAAGGACGGCAGACGAATTCAAATTTCCTGGATGCGGGACGGCCAGTATCCAGGGATGCCTTTCAATCAGCAGATGTCATTTCCTGTAGAGTTGACGCTCCGAAGAACCATAGCTCAAGAAATTAGGTTATTCAGAGAGCCAATTCGAGAACTTGGATTACTTTATGCTAATACCTACACCTGGCCAGCAGGAGATCTTGCTGAGATGGCAATAGAACAATTTAATCTACGATACGCCTCAGGAAGTATTAGTCCTTATAGAGTTACTAATAGACAGGAAGCCGAATCTGTACTCATTATAGCTGATGAAGGAGAATTATTCGATGTACATATGGAACTTGAGTTAGATCAAGGGAAGAGCGTAGAAATTGAAGTGCAAGGGCATCCTTTAAAATATGATGGACGAAAAGAACAATTAGTATTTTCGGGAAAAAACGCACGTTTGAGAAAAATAAAAAAAGTTATTAAACTACAGCTTCTTGTGGATCGAACCTCTATAGAAATTTTTGGTAATGACGGAGAGGTTACGATGTCGTTCTGCTTTCTTCCCAAAGCAAACAACTACCCATTAACAATGAGAACTATAGATGGTGGTGTCCGTATAGTTTCCTTAACAGTCCACCGCCTTCGATCTGCCTGGGAGGATAGTTAGTTATTAGAGTATAACCCTTTTTAAGAAGCACTTCAGATTGATTTAGCCTCTGCCAAAACCATTTTATGTTCTGTAAAATTGCGATAGCTATCTGGTTCAACCAAATGCATCACAAAACTTTTGTGAACGGGTGTTCAGAAGGTTGTAAAAAGCCCGAACTTCTGAATCAGGGTGGTCTCGCCAGAAACCTGTGGGTATAGTTGTAAACTGGCTAAGGACACCACCGTCTCTATGCCCATAGTATAACTGAACAGTTTTACGCTCATGAATGGTACGTCGCACTGTAGCAGCATGTACCACCGAGAGATTGAAAAGTATTACCGTGCCAGGTGGCCCATAAATGTGTACTTTCCCGCGTTGTTGGATCTGTTCCTTTATAGGGAGGATGGGACTATCATAGGATTCTGGTGATATTGAAAAACAGTGAGTCTTTTCATTAACTTCTGATAGATACAACATCATGTGAATAAATCCGCAGCGGTATGGCCGGTCTTTTATATGATCATGATCTCGGTGCCATTCTTCAACAGGTTCTCCATCATGGGGGGTCATATGACGTAGGCATGCTTCTGCAAGACAACTTGGTCCCTTCAAGATAATTTCAATTGGATCTAGAAGTTTAGGGTGGCGAATCAAACTGTCAAAGTCTGGTGAAGAGATTAGGGGATCACAATTTACCCTTTGGTGTCCATTAAACGCTATAGGGTGCCAGAAATATTCAGAATCAGATAGATCTCGATCATAAAGTTCGGTATAATATTGCAATTCTGCATCAGAGAATACGCCCTCCAGTTGGACATACCCGTTACGTTCAAAAAAATCGAGATCTACCATGATAGTCAGTTCCTTACACTATTTGAGGATCTATCTTAAAGTGATGGAAACTATAGTTAGTTGGGAACATTTTTCTTTAATCGAAATCAATAATAGCCTGGAAGATTTTTAAAAAAAGTGCTCGATCCTCTGGTTTTCCTATTGTTACTCGGATAAGCTGATCTAATTCAGGGGCAGAAGGTTTTCTCAAAAAAATGCCTTTCTCAGTAAAAGCTTTCATTGCCAAATTAGCCTGTGCGCTAGATCCAAAATCAAAAGCTACAAAATTAGTCTGAGAAGGTACAGTTGAGATTCCATTTTTTTGGGCTATCTCTTGGTATTCTAGGCGTCCTTGATCAACAGCATTAACTACGTTTCTAATAAAGCTCGAATCATGAAGCGAAGCTAGAGCTCCGATTTGGGCTAAAAGGTTAACACCGAAATGCAGACGGACTTTATCAAAAACACGAATTATGTCTTTGTTTCCGATAGCATACCCGACTCGAGCTCCAGCCATTCCATGGGCTTTGGAAAAAGTACGTAAACGAACTATTCTAGGATCAGTCATGTCAAATGGAAGCGTTGTATCAGAGGGAACAAAATCTATGTAAGCTTCATCAAGTACAAACAAACAATTTGGAGGCATACGATCTAAAAGATCACCTATTGAGTTGTAGCCGAAATAAGAACCAGTAGGGTTGTCAGGATTTGCCAAATAAAGAATAGAGGGGCTATATTTTGTCGCAACGTCCGTTAGAGCAACCAAATCATTCCTATTATGACGGTAGGGTACTGTTTTTAGTGTGCCGCCGAAACCACGGACATGATAGGCGAATGTTGGGTATGAACCCTCCGATGCTATTACAATATCACCGGGGTTCATATACATCCGAACAATTAAACCCAATAGGTCGTCTATTCCAGCTCCCAAAACTATATTTTCGGATTTAACCCCGTGATGAGTAGCCAATGCAGCTCGAAGCTCATACCCTTCTGGATCACAGTAAGAGGGAATACCACTAACGGCATCCCTCATAGCCCCAACAGCCAAAGGTGATATACCAAAAGCACTTTCGTTGGCTCCGATACGTACAATAAACTTTTTACCTTGTTGGCGTTCAATAGTTTCCGGCCCGATAAAGGGAGCATTCGAAGGTAGATCCGAGACTATTTTGGAGTAGGGTATTTTGGGCATCTTTTTTATCAGAGTTTATAACATATTGTGACGAGGAGAGTCCCTTAATTATTATTATCTACTGGAACTTCTTTAAACATCAAGTTCCATATCATTTCTGTACTGGCCTGTCCGAGCTAAACTATTACAAAGAGCGCGATGATAAAATGCTTTCTGCCCTGCTGTTATATTACTTGAATCGCCTCCCCAAGATCGAATAGGTGCAGCTTGAAGTGCTCGCCCATAGGAAAAACTAAGCTCCCAAGGTAAATCTTTATACAGGGCATTCATAGCATTAAGATGTTCCGTTGCTTTCTCAGAAGATTGGCCGCCAGAAAGAAAAGCTATTCCTGGTACTTGCTTAGGTACATTATTCAAAAAATTTCTTACTGTGCGGTGGGCAACTTCCTCAATTGTAGATTGCTTTTTGCAATCTGATCCAGATATAACCATATTTGGTTTGAGAATTGTTCCTTCCAAAGACACCTTGTATTCTCGAAGGGCTGAATATACACGTTGGAGTGTAATGTTGGTTAATTCATCGCACCGTTCAATTGTATGGTCCCCATCCATTAGAACCTCGGGTTCTACTATTGGAACAATACCATTTTCTTGGCAGATCGCCGCATATCTCGCAAGAGCATATGCATTGGCATTGATACATACCTCAGAAGGTATAGTTTTACCAACTGTAATTACTGCTCGCCATTTTGCGAAATTAGCGCCTAGCTCTTTGTATTCTTTGAGCCGATACCCAAGACCATCGAGCCCTTCGGTGACTTTTTCGCCTGAAAAACCTGGTAGGTCGTGAACTCCGGTATCAACTTTTATACCGGTCAGGATGCCACGGTTAGCTAAGAGTTTTGGGAACGGTGTTTCCTGTTCGTCGAGAGCTTTTTGGCGAATGGTTTCATCATAAAGGATAATACCACTTATAAAATTATTGATACCTTCAGTAGTAAAAAGCATATGTCTGTATTTACGGCGATTTTCCAACGTGGAAGGTACGTCAATAGCATCAAATCTATCTTTAATAGTGTTAGTACTTTCATCCGCCGCAAGAATCCCTTTATCGGAGGCAACCATTTTTTGCGCGATATCTTTAAGTTTATCAAGCATCTTTTATAAATCTCCTGGGAAGTGATAACCTTTCAAATTAAGATGTATTGATTTTTAAAAAACAATTATAACCCGAATGCTTAAAAAAGATTTTTGAGATGTACCTGTCAATCCCTTTTGGCTTGAAACCATTGATCGGGATCCTTATAATACTCTCTGTAGCTGGTAAATATTTTATCTTATCATGTCCCAGGACCAATTTCCTTCATCAATTTGATTCCAGATTAATATCATGATCCGTGAACCTATAAATCTTCCTTGTGTTTTAACCATCGATATAGGGACCTCATCTGTTCGAGTTATTTTATTTGACCAGACTGGAAAGATGGTTTCTTCTATTTTTAGGAATACCTATAATATGAAGACTTCATCAGATGGTGGGATCTACATTAACGCGGATTACCTAGAGCAAGTAGTATGCTCTGTTATAGATGAATTTTGTTCCGCGGGGGGACATCCACCTATTGATCATGTAGCAATGACAACTTTTTGGCATAATGTCGTGGGTGTTAGAGATGGACAGGCTATTACTCCTCTGATTAGTTGGGCCGATACTCGACCAGATTCCATATTATCTGAATTAGGTGAACGATTTGACCAACAATCTTTACATCAACGTACTGGTTGTGTTCTGCACGCTTCCTATTTACCAGCGAAAATATGTTGGTTTGAACAGAAAGATGCTAAACAATTTAAGCAAGTCGAACGTTGGATGTCTATCAGTGAATATTTATTTCTAAAATGGTTTGGTACACCAACCTGTAGTATTTCTATGGCCTCTGGTTCAGGTTTATTCAATCAACATGTTTGCGATTGGGACGATGAAACATTAGATGCGCTCCCAATAACCCGATCGCAGTTAACAGAACTATGTGATATCGATGAACCCGTTCACGGCTTGATGGATTCTTATGCTAGCCGTTGGCCAATCTTAGCAGAAGCATCGTGGTATCCTGCTATTGGTGATGGTGCCTCAAACAATATCGGGAGTGGTTGCTACGATGATAATCGTATAGCTTTAATGGTTGGGACTTCGGGGGCCATGCGGGTAATGAGAAAGGTAGAGACCTTTACTATTCCGAATGGCCTTTGGTGCTACCGGTTAGATCGACGAAGAACCCTATTCGGAGGTGCTCTTAGCAATGGAGGCAATATATATAATTGGCTAAGCCATGTCTTATCTTTGAGCAACAAAGAAAATATCGAAGAAGCACTTTCTACTATGTCCCCTGATAATCATGGTATTACTGTTCTTCCATTTTGGGCGGGAGAGAGGAGTCCGGGTTGGCATTCTAATGCGACAGCATCTATAACAGGTATGACTTTGCATACAACCCCTCTAGATATTATGCAGGCGAGCCTTGAATCTACAGCTTTCTGTTTCGCTAACATATATAATCGATTATGTTCTTCTAGGCATGTTTCCGGAGAAATTGTAGCTTCTGGTGCCGGGCTTTTGCAATCCCCTACTTGGTTGCAAATGTTGGCCGATATCCTGGAACAGCCAATTACAGCTTCCTCTATTGCAGAAGCTTCGAGTCGGGGAGCAGCACTTGTTGCATTAGAGGCTTCGGGTATATTAGAAGATATTTCTTTAACATCAGTCCCTAGGGACAAAACCTACAAGCCCGATTTATCAAAACGTGCTCGGTACCGTAAAGCGTTAAAACGACATAAAGATTTTTATGATATGATGATGGACAGTTAATAAATAAATTTTTATCTTAGCTCTCCCTTAGTTGTAATTAATTTGGGAACTGGTATTTTACATTGCATAAGTTTTCTATTGGATAATTCAAGAAAATTATAGAATAGATTTTTGAAGGTCAACACTTCCAATTCATTAGATAATACTAGGAAAAACGGAAGGGAGCAGATAGTGCCTAAGGACGATCTAGAAAATAGAAGTATAAATGCTATACGGATGTTAGCTGTCGATGCTATTCAAAAAGCCCAAAGTGGCCATCCTGGGCTTCCTATGGAAGCAGCAGCTATTGCCTATGTTTTGTGGATGAGAATCATGCGATATAATCCTAAAAATCCGGATTGGCCAAATCGAGATCGATTTGTGCTATCGGGAGGACACGGATCAATGTTGCTCTATGCTATGCTTCATCTTACCGGCTATGATCTTTCTCTTGAGGAACTTAAAAACTTTCGGCAATGGGATAGCTTGACTCCAGGACATCCGGAATACGGACTAACGCCAGGCGTAGAAACAACCACCGGCCCCCTTGGTCAAGGTCTGGGTACTGCAGTGGGACTAGCTATGGCCGAAGTACACTTGGCAGCTCGATATAATCGACCTGGATACGATATATGCCAACATAATACGTATGTGATAGCGAGCGATGGTGATATGATGGAAGGTGTAGCTTCAGAAGCCTGCTCTCTCGCTGGGCACCTTGGACTTGGTCGATTAATTGTAATTTACTTGGATAATAGTATTACTATTGATGGTGAAACCAACCTAACATTTTCTGAAAATACGGGATTGCGATTTGATTCCTATGGTTGGCATGTGCAAAGAGTAATCGATGGCAATGACATTTCGAGAGTTGAAGCTGCAATAGAGTTGGCACGTCAAGAAACGAAGCGCCCATCAATAATCCTTTGCAAAACAGTGCTTGGATATGGCAGCCCTAATAAAGCAGGGACATCAAAAGCACATGGTGAACCTCTAGGTGAAGATGAAACTAACCTTACCAAAGAAAAACTTGGATGGCCATTAGAACCAAAATTTTTAGTCCCAGATGACGTTCGAAATCATTTTCAACAAATGGTATTAAATGGGAAGGGATGGGAACTAGGTTGGCAGAAATCTTTTGATGAGTATTCAGTCGTATATTCAGAATTGGCAGAATCTTGGCAGAACAATATGGATGGAGAATTACCAACAGGGTGGGATGAAAAACTAAAATTGTTTGTCCCTGAAGAAGGCCCTATGGCTACGCGACAGGCTTCGGGTGTAATTATTAATGAGCTTTCTAATCGCATATCATCGTTATTAGGAGGTTCTGCCGACCTGGCAGCCTCTAACAACACGATGGTGGAAACAGAAACTAATTATAGCCCTGATAATTATAGTGGAAGGAATCTACATTTTGGCGTTCGTGAACATGCTATGGCTGCTGCTATGAATGGCTTAGTCCTTCATGGAGGGCTTCGACCTTATGGTGGAACTTTTCTTGTTTTTTCAGACTACATGCGTCCCTCCGTTCGCCTAGCCGCAATGATGAGGATCAACCCAATCTATGTTTTCACCCATGATAGTATTGGTCTTGGTGAAGATGGCCCCACTCATCAACCTATAGAACACTATATAGCGTTGCGAGCGATTCCAAACCTAACAGTAATTCGTCCGGCTGATGCTAATGAAACAACACAAGCTTGGATTGCCGCAGTAAGGCACACAACAGGACCAGTAGCATTAATTTTGACTCGTCAAAAACTCCCAGTACTAGATAGAAAAATATTGGAACCTGCCGCAGGGCTCCATCGTGGAGCATATGTTTTAGAATCGACAGACGATAACCCGGACATTATACTTATTGCCTCTGGATCTGAAGTTGGGCTATCTCTAGAAGTAAGTAAAGTTTTAACAGCAGACGGGGTTTCTGTACGGGTTGTAAGTATGCCTAGTTGGGAACTTTTTGAAGCACAGTCAGAGCAGTACCGTAGTTCAGTCCTCCCTAAATCCTCTCCTAGTCGTATAGCTTTGGAACCCGGCGTGAAACTAGGCTGGGATCGATATGTTGGCCCTAAGGGCGTTGTTATAAGCCAGGAAAGTTATGGAGCTTCCGCTCCTTATGAAACTCTGTTTGAGGAATTTGGATTCACTACCATGAAGATCGTTGAAAAAGCGAAGTTTTTACTTGCGGAAAATGCTTAAGATTATAATACCAAGTCTTTTTCAATTTTTGTAAGGTTTACCGAGTTTTTTTCGGTGATAATTATATTATCTTCTATTCTTACTCCCCCTCCCAAATCTGGGTAGTAGAGGCCCGGTTCTATAGTGACAGCGTGACCAACTTGTAGAGTCTGGGATATGGTAGAAATTCGGGGGGCTTCATGGATTTCTAATCCAAAACCGTGGCCAGTGCCATGAAAGAAACCCTGCATGCGTCCATTACTTAAGCCTGTGTTGTAACCTTGCTTCTTGAAAAAATTATTGATGCTTTCATGTATGACCCTGCCATCAATACCTGGTTTAACTAGCGAAATCGCTTTTTGCTGTGCTTCTAAAACAGTATCGTATAACCGGAGGAAAATATCAGGAACAGGTCCTTTAGCTACAGTGCGGGTGATGTCTGCAAAGTAACCGGTTTTTGTAGATTTAGGAAACAGGTCGATAATAATAGGTTCACCGGCTTTGAGTGGTCCTTTCCCTTCATTATGAGGGTCACAACCTTGGATTCCACCAGCAACAATAGTATGTTGGGCAATACAGTCCCGTTCAAGTAGAAAGATATGTAGTTGGCGTCGAATGTACTCTGATGTTATCTGCCCTTCTGGGCCCTGAAGGAAACCATTTTTTACGGTGCTCTCCGATAGGATACCAAAGACCATTTTTAGTGCATCTTCTGTGGTTTTTGAAACCTCTGATATTGCTGTCACCTCATCATGGGTTTTCAGTGGCCGGTCATCCCAAAATGGGTCATTTTTATAGTTTACGGAGATTCCTCTGTCCCGAAGCTGTTCGGCATAACCGAAGGGGAATCGATTAGGCACGAGTATTGTATGGACATCCCTCTCATGTAGTAGTTCAACAACAGAATTTATTAAACTGTTTTCTTTCCCTTTAATTTTATCTGTATATTCTGTTAGTGAAACCACTTCGTCAACTTTTGCCTGAGATCTAGCCCGATCAATTTCCAGATCATTCATCATTATAATCTTTCGGTCTCTTAACTGCAGCAAAGTGAAAGGATCTGGCACAAAAATTCCAGTGGCATACAACATGTCCGCATCGTTTTCACTATTTGCAATAATTAAAATAGGGTCTTGGTTAGATTTGGAGTCGAAAGAGCTCATAGACAAACCTTTCAAAGTAATTTTTTCTGAACGACTAAATTGGTAACTGACAGGATTTTAATCTTAAATCATTTAGTATCTTAACAAACAGATGTTCTAGAGAAGAATAGCTTTAGACTTTAATTATATTTGTAGAATCCTTGCCCACTTTTTCTTCCTGTAATTCCTGCGGCAACCATCTTGCGAAGTAAGGGTGGGGCGGAATATCGATCAGAATTAAAAGCTTTCAAAAGTACGTCAGCGATATATAACGTGGTATCTAATCCGATAAAGTCTAGAAGTTTGAGTGGCCCTAATGGGTGTTCGCAGCCTAAAATCATTCCAGTATCGATATCTTCCTTCGTGGCAACTTCCGATTCAACTAGGCGAACAGCATCAAGTAGGTAAGGAATAAGAAGGTAATTTACAATGAACCCAGGGGTATCTTTAGTTTCAATAACTTCCTTTGCAAGGGACTTCCCAAAATGATGGCCTATTTCAATAGTCTTTTTATTTGTCTGAAGCCCTACAACCATCTCAATAAGTCTCATAATTGGAACGGGATTGAAAAAGTGAAGTCCAAGAATACTTTGGGGTCGGTTTGTTTCAGCAGCTAATTCAGTAATAGAAATAGAAGAGGTGTTACTAGCAAGGATAGCATGTGGTGGAGCAATACTATCTATTGCCTGAAAAACAAGCTTTTTCTCGTTGAGGTTTTCGGTAACAGCTTCAATTACAAGGTCACAAGAAGCAAGGTCTTCGTATTTTGTGGTGGATGTGATCCGATCAAGAGTTGCAACCTTTTCAGTGTTTGTCAATTTATCTTTAGACACATCCCGTGATAAAAAGTTGTTGATCCGCCCCATACCCAACTCTAAACTGTTTTCTGAAGATTCCATTACGATTGTCCTATAGCCAGCCTGGGCACATACCTGAGTAATGCCCGATCCCATGAGCCCACATCCGACTATTCCCACAGTTTCTATTGTCATATCTAGTCCTCCGCGACCTGGTTTTTGTGATTTGTATTATTTTTCGATTTTCTATCAAGTTCTATAACGGCGGCCTTAAATTTATTTCCTCTTTCTTCAAAGTTGACAAACATATCATAGCTGGCACATCCAGGCGATAACAAGACTGTATCTTTAGGTTGTGCGATTACTGAACTTACGTAAACCGCCTCATCAAGTGTTTTTGCGCGTATAACTTCAGTGTTATACGAGGTGTTTTTCTTAATAGCTTGTTCTATCCTATCACCGGTAGATCCTATCAGAATAACAGCCCGAGCACGTAGGTTTATTTCTTCCGCCATATTGTCAAAATCTATACCTTTATCATAACCACCTGCGATTAGTATTAGCGGGTTTTCAAAAGCCCGTAGGGCTGTAACTGTTGATGTAGGTGTGGTACATGCGGAATCATTATAATAGGATATTGCATTTATAATACCTACTTTTTCTAGTCGATGTTCAACAGCTTTAAAATTTTCAACAGTAGACTGAATTAAGGGAGGAGGTATTCCTGCTAAGCATGCGAGAGTTACAGCAGCTACAAGATTAGCTTGGTTGTGCCTACCAGGAAGTTGAAAACTTCTAGATGAACAAACTATTTTTTCATCGTTTTTATCGCGGTAGATAATTTGTCCATTGTGTAAATAGCAACCTTTTTTGACGGTTCTTTCAGTACTAAACCACACAACCTGACCGGGGCAAAAATCTTTCCACATTCGTAATTGTTTATCATCCGCATTTAGTACAATTTGATTATTGTCATTTTGATAAAGGCCTATATACCTTTTCGCCTCTTCGTAGGATTCGAAAGACCCATGCCAGTCAAGATGGTTTGGTGATAGGTTGGTAACTACAGCTAACTGCGGACTCTTCTGTATCCAGGAAAGACGTTGCAATTGGAAACTAGATAGCTCTAGTACTAAAGGAGTGGGGTCATTCTCTCCACTAGTATAACTAGGGCTTTTCTTTGAATCTAACAGATTTTCGAATTTTGGTTTAAGAGCTACATTTTTCGATTCATTATTTAGTTCATTAAGAACAGATTTTCCTATGTTGCCACCAACAAGTGTTGTAGGATAGACGGAACGTAATAATTCTCCAATTAACTGAGTAGTAGTAGTTTTTCCATTACTACCTGTGATGCCGATTATCGGCCGGTTCGACAATTGAAAAACTAAATTTGTCTCAGTAGTGAGTGGTATCCCTCGGTTTTGAGCCAGTTGGACAAAAGGATTTTCGATTTTTATCGCTGGATTAACTACCACCAAGTCTGCATCTATAATATCTTTTTCTCGATGTTCCCCAAGGACATATCGAATTGGCCAATTGGAGAGTGACTTTATGGAAGTGCTTAGCTCTTTATCGGACTGGAGGTCCGTGACAGTAACATCAGCCCCTTGGGCTGCAAAATAACGGGCGGAGGAGGTTCCACCGGAGAATACTCCGAGGCCCAGGATAGTGACTCGACGGCCCGCAAATTCTCTTGACACTTTGACCATATCCAGTTTAACTTTTGGTTATGAAATTAGCATCATAGCTTTAGAATAAATCGCTCATTTAATGTTTTTAGAAAAACATTAGTATGTGGTGCATCTGGGATCGTGGGACTTTTTATTAGTTTTGCTAAGTCTTCGACCGTGTCAATATCTGATAAATGATATTGATTAAGTACTTGGTGCGTAATTTTACGATTTCTAAGTAAAGTAATAGTATCCTTAAGTTCTGTTCCAGAGCTCCAGTTTGGTATATCAAATATGTTATAAAGCTTCCTCATTCCGATAAGATTGTAAGCTCCATCTTCAGCAGGAACAAGTACTATATCGTGAGATTCAAGAGAGGAACAAACGGTTTGGATAATAATTTCATCAAGAGATGGAATATCGGTGCTTGAAATAAGAACAAATTGGTACTGGGTTAGGAGCTTTTTGAAAATACCAAATAACATATCTCCCATTTTAGCCTTTGATAAGACATGATAAGGAACTAGATTGCCGGTAATAGACCGAAAGTTGGATGTTTGCTCAGGTTCCGAAGTAGCTAGTAGTACGTCGTAATATTTTTCTTGGTGAGCTTTAAAACGATCCCTCAGAAATGCAGCGTACATTTTGGCCGCCAAATCATACGCTTCGTTTTCGCTAATGATTCGGCCAGACTTGTCGGATATGTTTTTGAGGCCTACATACCCATTCCTAGATGTACCATTAACTAATCTGGTTTTGACATTTCTAGGTACAGGATACTTAGCTAATAGTACCAGGGCTGTGGACGGGTAGGAGGTCATTGGTCAGATAGATCTTAACACAAGATGGATGGCGTAACAATGACACCATTAAAACTATGAATATCAACAAAGATAATATAGGTGAGTACGTCCACACAAGACATCTTTTAGGATCGTCACGAAATGACAACTACTCAATTGAGGAGTTGGGGGGGGGATTCCTGAATACTGTATTACGGGTATCGAATGGTCCTCATTCGATAGTGGTAAAACAGGCCCTAGATTCATTGCGTCTTTTCCCAGACCTTAAAGTAACAACAGAACGAATAAATTACGAAACCAATGCGTTAAGATTACTAGATAACTTATATCCATCCGGAACTGTTCCATCAGTTTTATATTTTGATGATAAAAACCATATTTTAGTAATGTCTGATCTAGGGCGGCGGCAATCTCTTGAAACTGAACTAGTAGAAGGGATAGTGAATCTTTCTGTAGCAAAAAGGTTAGGGCAGTTCTTAGGTAGCCTTCATCGGGAAACGTGGATTAATTCGGAATTGAGAGAGCAATTTAATAATGCTGCAATGCAGGATCTTAGATACAAGTATTGCTTCTATTTTGTTGAAGATAGTGATTTAAACAAAATTGCTTACCAGTTATCAGAGACTTTCACCGCAACCAAACAAACTCTGCTTCATGGTGACTTCTGGACAGCAAGCATAATCACTACAGAAGAAAGGGTTCATACATTTGATTTGGAATTTGTAAACTATGGTCATCCTGCTCAAGATGTTGGTTTCATTATTGCTCATTATTTGTTGCATGCGTATAATAACCCATCTCTAACGGTTGACATTTTCAAGGCAGTTGAATATTTGTGGGGGGAATATAAAAAAAGTATGGGCAGATTGTTATTAGATGTGGAGGATATGGAGAAAGCAGTAATTCGGCAGGCAGGCTTAGAAATGCTTTTCAGAATTGACGGAATCAACCAAGTAAACTACATTTCAGATAATATTGTTAAAACTAATATAAGGGACACTGCTCGACTGATGATGATTGATGAAAACCCATCAGTATTGAGATTAAAAAATATTGAGGTAAAACCAAAATCTGTTGGGCAATGATGAAAACAATATTCGATGTTTTTAGAGAATTTTCACACATGGAAAGAGGAGCGATATTTTGAGTAACTTAAGATCTTTACTGTTTTTAGTATTTTTTGTGGCATTAGCGATGTGGATCGCTAGTGGCTTCTGGGCGAATATTTTTGTAGAGGCACTTTGGTTTGATCAATTAGGTTTCAATGATGTTTTCTGGACTACTATTAGTGCGAAGTTTTTCACTGGTTTAGTGTTCGGTCTGACGGCTATGATTGGTCTGGGTGTTAATGTCTACCTAGCGCGTTATTTTGCCTCCCGGCTAACCGAAGTACATTTAGCCAATGAAGAGATGTCAGAATTAGAGCAGCTATTTTCTTCATCCAAAGTAATAGGGATTGTAACGATTATAGGGGTATTGGTTTTATCTGCTATCATGGGTTTAATTGGATTAGCAAACTGGGATGGCATACTCCGGTATTTTAGCCAGGAGCCTTTTGGAGCTACGGACCCCATATTCAATTTAGACATCGGATTTTTTGTTTTCTCTTTACCTATATTACATTTTGTAAGGTTCTGGTTACTGCTACTGGTAGTAGCTTCAGCGATTGCAATAACCCTCTACTATCTCTATCGCGGAGCTATAACAATTGAGGAGCGTGGTGTCCAGATACGGTCGTACGCCCGTAATCACATATGCATTTTAGGAGCTATTGTATTTGTGCTGATGGCCTGGGGTTATCGACTGGATATGTACCGATTACTATATTCCGAATCTGGGTTTGCGTTTGGGGCAGGGTACACTGACCTACATGCTCGGATGACTTCTCTCTGGATCCTTTTATTTGTGGCTTTGGCAGTTGCTGTCCTATTCGTAATCACCTTGTACTCCAGGCGTCGCAATCTACCATTTATAGGGATAGGTGGAATGATTGCTTCATCTATTCTTGTCGGATCTTTGTATCCAGGTGTTGTTCAGTACTTCATAGTAGCTCCTAACGAATTCGATCGAGAGGCACCCTATATTCAACATAATATCGATCATACCTTAAAAGGTTATGGATTAGATAATGTTAATCAGGTCCCTTTTCAAATCAAAGAAACCCTTACTGCAGATGATATTCAAGCTAATATAACAACAATAAATAATCTAAAGATACAAGACAAACGTCCATTACGTAGAACCTACCAGCAACTTCAGGAGATTCGTACCTATTACGATTTTTCTAATGTAGACGAAGATAGGTATATTATTGATGGACAATACCGTCAGGTTATGTTGGCAGCTCGAGAGTTGTCTTATAATCAGATACCTTCACCCACCTGGCAAAACCGACATCTTTTCTATACACATGGCTATGGTTTATGCCTTAGTCCAGTAAATACATCTACTCCAGAGGGATTACCAGATCTCTATGTCAAGGACATCCCACCAGTTTCTATCAGTGAGGATTTGGTTGTGCATCGTCCTGAGTTGTACTTCGGTGAGAAGATGGATGCTTATGCTGTTGTAAAGACGACTCAAGAGGAATTTGACTATCCTGAGGGAGACCAAAACAAGTTTAGTCGGTACGAGGGGGATGGTGGCGTAGAACTTAGTTCGTATTTTCGTCGCCTTGCCTTTGCACGTTATTTCAGTGAAGCTAATTTTGTTATTAGTCCACTGATTTCTAGTGAAAGCCAGGTGATGTTTCATCGCCGTATCTTAAGTCGAGTGGAAAATATTGCTCCTTTTCTTGACTATGATCACGATCCATACTTAGTCATAGCAGATGGTAAGTTATACTGGATGATTGATGCATATACGACAACAGGATCTTATCCCTACTCTCAGCGTTTCAGTGGGTTGTTACAAATGCCAGATCAGGGAGATTTGGGTAGTGGGGCACAGGCAGATATCCCGGGACTTAATCAACCACCGCAAAGGCGGTTTGTCCAAGACCAGCCTACGCTCCAACAGATAAATTATATTAGGAATTCGGTTAAGGTTGTAATTAACGCTTATTCTGGTGACACTAATTTCTATCTGGCAGATGAAAAAGATCCTATTGTATTGACCTATCAGAAAATTTTTCCGACGTTGTTTCGACCGTTGAACGAAATGCCTCAGGAATTACAGGACCATATCCGGTATCCCCGCGACATGTTTGCTATTCAAGCAGCTATGTACCGCATATATCATATGGGTAATCCCCAAGTGTTCTATAACAAGGAGGATATGTGGGCTGTTCCTCAGCAGGTTTATGCAGAACAGGAACAGCAGGTTTATCCTTACTATGCCGTAATGAAAACTGCAGAGATGGATAAGGAGGAACTGCTCTTATTATTGCCTTTTACGCCAGCTAACAAAGAAAACATGATAGGCTGGATGGCAGCTCATTGTGATTCTCCGTTGTATGGGAATATACAGGTATATAACTTTCCCAAACAGGAATTGGTATATGGACCTATGCAAATTGAGGCTAGGATTACGCAAGATGCTGATATAGCTAAAGAACTCACTTTATGGAACCAAGAAGGTTCTCAGGTTATACGGGGTGATATTATAGTCGTCCCAATTAGAGATTCGCTTCTTTACATTGAACCATTGTATCTTCGGCAGCGTTCCAGTCGGGGAGGCTTACCAGAGCTCAAACGGGTTATTGTTGCATACGGAAATCGTATAGCGATGCGGGAGACACTTGATCAGGCGCTTTCATCTATTTTTGCTTTCGATACCGATATAGATTACCAAGCGGCGATACCCGAAAATAGGCAAGGTGAGGTTAAATCAAGAAGAGAAATACTAAATGGACTAATCCAAAGAGCAGTATCTCAGTTTGATGAAGCACAGACTTTCCAACAAGATGGGGATTGGTCCAATTATGGCAAGTCACTACAAAAGTTGGAAGACATTCTAAAGCACCTTTCTAACGAATCTAATCAGAAAGAGAATTAATTTAGGTGACTTTGTTAGAGAAGTCCAATTTTCGTTAAATATATTTCTTTCCCAATTTTTGCGCGACTCAGGCTACTAACCAAAGACAGCCTGAGTCGCATATTATATATTATGCCTGTTTTTGACAGGTAATTAGAACCCTTATTATCCCAAGTGATTAAATGAGGGTCTCAAGTTCCCATACCTTAGAGGTATAAGGAACAATCCAGGGAATAATAGTAAGAATAAACAACTGTCGCAGTATAATATCTCTAGTAGTCCTACAAAGGCCCAGAACTCTGTTTTGCGATGATCCTATCTATACTGTAAAGGAGTCCCCCTGCCGTGATTTCTCAAATAAATGAGAATCAATGGAAAAATTTTGAGCAAAAAGGCTATCTGCATCTTGGTTCGGTGATGGATAATGGTGAACTGGGTCGACTTCAGCAGCGGATCGATGAAATCATGTTGGGGACAGCCGACATTGATTATAGTCAAATCATGATGCAGCTAGATCGAGATCCTGATCGTGAAGGGAAACAACCTGGTCCCCAAACCAAGGGGCACAAGGGTTCTACTCTTTGTTACCGCAAGATTCAGAATTTAGAAATAGATCCGTTATTTTTATCTTTTATGCGTAAGCCTATTTTTAAACAAATTTGTGAAAGAATCTATGGAAATAAAACGCCAATTTCTAGCTATCGGGCAATGTTCATGAATAAACCAAGTGGAGAAGGTACGCCACTTGTATGGCACCAAGACCGATGGTCGGAACTTAATATCGATCCCCTTATCACAGTTTGGACAGCACTCGATTCTTCTTTTGAAGCAAACGGGTGTGTAAAGATTCTACCTGGTTCACATAGACAACTACTCAATCCAAGTCATGGAGCAGGGTTTTTAACCCGTGAGCAGGCTAGGGAAATAGAATCTTCCCAGGAAACTATTAGTATGGAAGTAGAGATCGGTGGAACGGTATTAATGCACAATTGGTTATTACATAGTTCAGGCATTAATCGGACGAACAAACCAAGGCGGGCTTTTAGCGTATGTTTTATGGACGCCAAAACTAGATCCCGAGGAGGACAGCCCTTTCCTATCATTTTTGGGAATAGAGATGTATCAAGTGAAACGGAGTAAGGGCTATAAATATTGTAAAATGCCAGTCCAATATTAAGAAGAGTGAGAGGAATTAAAGAATATGATATTTAAAAGTATAAAGATTCTGACTATTTTCTGTATGGTGGCAATAGTCAACATAGATTGTACTTCTACTTCGGAATCATCGCGTCCTAGTTTACTCAGTCAAATAAAACAAAGAGGCACTATACGAGTCGGTTTATCTACCTTCGTTCCATGGGCTATGCGGAATAAAAATGGGGAACTAGTAGGTTTTGAGATTGATGTCGCGCGGCGATTAGCAGAAGATGCTGATCTAGAAATTGAGTTTGTCCCTACAGCCTGGGATGGGATTATCCCGGGACTTTTAGCAGGGAAGTTTGACGTTATAATAGCTGGCATGTCAATTACTCCCAATCGAAATTTAAGTGTAATTTTTACTAGACCTTATGCTCATTCCGATCTGTTGTTGACGGCAGGGAAGCAAAAAGCTAGATCTTTAATTAGGAAGGAAGACTATAACAGCGCAGATGTGACAATTGCTGTCCGTCGAGGATCTACGTCTGTTGAAGCAGCCTATAAGAACTTTCCCAAGGCGACAATCCAGCAATTTGATGATGATATTCTTGCTTTTCAAGAGGTTCTAAATGGAAATGCTGAAGCTGTTATTTCCGCAACGCCAAAGCCCGAACATGAGGTTCTGCGAAACAGTGAGAAGCTTTTTATACCATTCAACCAAACCCTTGGCCGAGGAGCAGAAGCTATAGCTATACGGCAAGGTGAATTAGATGCTCTAAATTTTTTTGACAATTGGATATTGTTGCGAACCGAGGATGGTTGGTTGGAGGAAAAACGAAATTACTGGTTTAGGTCACTAGATTGGCAGAATGATGTGAATCTTGAACAATAGAAATAATTCTAGGGCTAATTTAAAACTATTAACAAATAATTTGCCACCCTAGATAGATTTCCAGCTTGATATTGAGTAATCATCAGTGTCGTTTATAGCAGTAGAAAGCGAAGTAATGTTAATGGAGTGTAAAAATAATGTCCCTAGTTTTGTACGATACCTATACACGTAGTCTTCGTGAATTTAAACCACTTTCTGGGAATGATGTGGGCGTATACGCTTGTGGCCCGACGGTCTATGACTTTCCACATATTGGTAACATGCGTACATATATCTTCGGAGATATTTTACGACGAGTATTAGTTTTCAATGGCTATTCCATCCAACATGTAATGAACGTTACTGATGTTGGACATTTAGTTTCCGATGCTGATACTGGCGAAGATAAGATGGAAGCAGGATCTAAAAGGACAGGAAAGACAGCTTGGGACCTAGCTGAGTTCTATACTTTAGCTTTCAAGAATGACATGTTTCTGTTAAATATTTTAGAGCCAAATATTTGGTGCCGAGCAACCGACCATATAGCTGAACAAATTCAAGAGATTCAGTGTATTGAGGGGAAGGGATTCACTTACAAGACTTCGGATGGAATTTATTTTGACACTGCAAAACAGTCCGGATATGGTTATCTAGCTCGATTAGATATTGAAGGATTAGAGGCTGGCGTACGGGTTAATATGGCCGAAAAACGTAATGTAACCGATTTTGCGTTATGGAAATTCAATTTGACTGACCAAAAACGGCAGATGGAATGGGAAAGCCCCTGGGGTGTGGGATTCCCAGGATGGCATATTGAATGTTCAGCTATGTCTACAAAATATCTCGGGTCTTTTTTTGATATACACTTAGGCGGCGAAGATCATATTTCAGTGCATCACTCAAACGAAATTGCCCAATCTGAAGCATGTCATGGAACTAGACTAGCTAATTTTTGGATGCATGGCCATTTTTTGCAACAGGAAAACTCAAAAATGGCTAAATCAACCGGTGATTTTTTGCGAGTTCAGACGTTAAGTGATCGTGGTTATGATCCTCTCGTTTATCGTCTTTTTTGCTTGAGTGCAAGTTATAGGTCCAAATTAAACTTTAAATGGGAAAGTATAGAAGGTGCCGCCCGGCAATTAAATCGACTTCGGCTAGCAGTCCATAGTTGGGGAGACCCAGGTTCAGAAATTAATGAGGCGTATATACATAAATTCACCAAGTTTGTTAATAATGATCTTAATATGCCACGTGCTATGTCTGTCACTTGGGAACTAGTAAGAAGTACACTCCCTAACCAGGAGAAAAAGGCCACCATAATGAAATTTGATGAGGTGTTGGGATTGCGTCTCGCCGAGTGGAAACCGGTAAAAACATTAATTCCAGATCATATCCTTTCATTAGCATCAGACCGTCGAAAGGCCCGAACAGAAAAAAGATATGACGATGCTGATGCAATTCGTGACCAAATTATTTTGGCAGGGTATGATTTAAAGGACACCCCCAAGGGGCCTGAGATTACTTTAAGATCTGAGACAAAAACTAAGGCTACCAAGTCATGAAACTTCTATTAGTTGGTGGCTCCGGACTCGTAGGAACCGCTGTAATACCTTATCTTCGTCAACAGCATCAATTAAGAGTGTTGGACCTGAAACCATCACAACACGATGGTGTCGAATTTGTAAAAGGATCTATAACTGATCCAAGCGCAGTCCGGCTTGCCTTGGATGGTATGGATGGGTTCATCACTATGGTAATGAAGAGCGGTCAGGGTGGACGCGATCGTCATCATACGATGGATCAGATTTTTGATAATTACAAAGTAAACTGTCTGGGGCACCATATTCTATTGTACACTGCTTCTGAATTAGGCGTTATGCAAGGGATTTATACAAGTACAATGAGTGTGCATAATAGAAATAGAACCTATTATGCATCAGAAGACAAAGTACCTTTAGATGGTCCTGATGTTTATGGTTTGACTAAAGGATTTACTGAAGGAGTGTGCAAATATTTTTCGGACGAGTACAATATGAACATCTTAGTATACCGGATCACCGGGCCTTGTACGAGAGATATGTTTGTCGACCGTATAAAACATCCACCAGACGGTGTGAAACTTTATTATACCGATGAGGAAGACCTTGCTAGAGCTTACCTGGCTGGTTTAGAATTACTCAAAAGTGGTAGTAGCAACTTTGAAGTATTTTTTATTTCTGGTGACGAGGAACAGAAAGAAATGAACATGGAGAAAGCCCGGATCCTTTTAGGATGGGAACCCTTATCCCGGAAGAAGTTAAGTATCTGAACTTAGCAACGTTGGGCTGACATACATGCCATTTTACCTGCCTGTATTTCACACTTAAAATTAAAAAAATTCAAACGAGAAAGTAGATTATGGTGAATCTCAATAGGCAATCTGCGAGGTTGTACAGGATTATCTTTTTTGAAAGGTATGACAAAATCTGCATTAACTAAAATCCCTCCCGGAAAAAGAATGCGGTAGATTTCTCGGTATAATTTTTCAAGAGCATCTACACCGCCAAGATCATGAAAGGTTTGGAGAGAAAAGACTGCATGTACATTATGAACTTTATCGATCCAACTGTAGTCTTTCAGATCAGTTTGAAAAAATTGGATATTTCGGTGGCCAGCCGAAACCAGTTTTTCTTTGGTATTTCTGATCAGGGCAGGTTCAATATCGATACCAATATATTCGACTAATCCAGGTTTTATAGCCGCAAAATTATCAAGAACGGTATTGGCAAGTTGTCCCGTACCGATACCTAATTCTAGTATTCGGATTTTTTCTAGAGGTTTTAGCCTACAGATGTCTTTCCTGAGCCATTCGGTTAATGTATGTATAACAGTTTTGGATACAGGGATTCGCTCAGGCCATTCTTGGTCCAGACCTGAGGTCCAGGAGTCGATAGCATCCCGGTCCGTAAATTTGGATAGCGACATTTCTTGGGGTTCTCTAATCAGTTTGAGTCGGTTTGCGTCCGTGGCTAAATGAATCAAGTCTCGGCGTGTCGGGGGGCCAATACGGTGATTGGACATTTTCTTTCCACGGATTCCCACAAAGATTAGAAATTATATGCCATTCAGCAGCACCAATATCAGGATCTGGATGGAAAAGAAATCGCTTAAGGCCAGCATTTTGGGAGGCAGTTAGAATGCCGTGTAAATCACGGGCTGGCATAGCATCGCCGGCATGAGGACTCCGACCAGTCGAAACCCAACATATAACTTTTTCTGGATCACCAATAGCCTCTAATGCTCGGTGGGTTTCACCATAAACAATCGTAGAGTAAAATTCTTCAGGGAATCCCATTTCCATATCCATAAGTGAATTAACGCCGGGTAAATCAATACCGAAAAGTAGTTTTACTATGGCGAATGCATCTTCCTCACTTATTGATGGGTTCCAAACCTGAAGTCGTTGGATCCACCGAGCAATTGTACCATACATCCCATCAAAGCCCCTATGCCAGTAGTAGTGTTTGGGGAAAATATAATCAAATAATGGTGCCATATTATAGTAATCCTGGCAGGTTAATGAAGAAAAGGCAGCTGTTCGAGGAATACCGCCAAGCTCAACCCTACGATTGAGGTTTTTAATTTGTTTGGCTATCGCTGTCATTGAACCTATCGCTGTTTGACCACGAGCCCGGAGCCAATATAGTGCATCTTCATTTATATCAAAAAGTTGGAGTCCTGCCAACATTCCGCCGGGCGCTCGGTAGCGTACCTCAGGGGGAGTAAGGCGGTGAAAACGATTCCTTAGGTGTTCAATACCTCGCTGTAGTCGATCCATATCGTACCCCAGTGCTGAGAACCGGGCATCCTCGCCAGGGCGTATTTCAAAGAGTTCACCACCATGATGGAAGGCTAGTTCATAATGTTGTTCTCCAGGTCCATCAATAATCATGCCGTGAGCTTGGGGAAGTGCATTCATAGCATCTTGAATAGTCGCCGATTGACCAATAACTCCATAAGGGTCCTCGTCGACCGGTAAAGAGCCTCCACCCCTTCCCGCCCCGAAAGTTAGAATATGCCAACCTCGGTTTGCAGCATCATCAAGCATAGCCATAAAAAGACGTTCTTTTTTGAGATCTCGGGGAGTGTTTGTGGGTGGAGTGACACCAAAGCTTTGATAAACTGAAGGATCATTTTTGAAAACAGGTGTTGCACTACCATCTTCAGAATCAAAGTAAAGGTTGCCTACCACGATACCAGTAACTCCACCGTCCTGCCAAGCGTCAAAGGTCCTCTTGTAATTAGCCATCCATTGTTCTAGTGGATTATGAATGAATATCCAAGCTTCCATATGTTTGCTCCTTCAGCTTGTTGGGAACATGATCTATTAGAAACCCAATTCTGCTCCTACCCATATGGAGCAGTAATGTTTTAAAAACTAAAGTTTCTTTATTTTGGTATTCAAGTTGTCGCATAGATTAGTAATGAAAAGTCGATTATCAGCAGCTGTATAAACTAATTCACCACCCATCCGACTAAAACTTTTTCCTATCCGGTTATAGTAAGCAGCATTATCTACTGGAGGTTCGCCCTTGGTCCAGTCCCAATTCTCTTCAATAATATCATTAACAGCTATGTACGGTTGGAGTGGCCCCAATTTATCCTGACGCCGCAAATTATTAACTATTGAAACTGCTTTCTCAAAGATCTGAGGAGCCATAACCGAAGATCCAACAGAAAGGAAAACACCTCCATCAAGATTAAAAACGCTTTCCGTAAATATTTGAAAATCGATACCACCAGCTCTACCATAAGAAGCTCCACTAGCGAGGGGATGGGTGTATATGATATCATAGCCGATCCCGGGGTGAACGGTTAGTGGTATACCAAGTTTGTAAGCGTTTCCTGTTATTGAATGTTCTTTATATTTGTGCTGAACAGAATGATTGCCCGGTTGTATTTTGTGTCGTAAAATGCCCTGTAGAAGATCGGCTCGAGCCGGAATAGTTTCATTATCTTTAGGATGTTTCGACCAATTAGTGAGGCTTTTTTGAAGATCTTCCTGGCTAGGAATATGATATCCATCCTCAATAATCATTTTCCCGATTGATTCACCGTACCCAAGACCGTCGAGGTTACCAGTCATTACAGCTAGGGCCGTATGCCTTCCCGTCTCGTCCCATGTGCCAAAACATCCTTTAGAAACATGAGATTTGACATCTTCTTCGGAGAATCCATGAAATGCAAATTCCCAATCATGAATTACACCGGCACCGTTTGTAGCTAAGTGTGTAATCCAACCAGATTCCATCATACGAGTAACAATCGGCACTAGACCGTTCTTAACGAGATGAGCTCCGTAAGCTAGTATGACGGGTGCATTTTGTGCCCTGGCGGTTTGGATACGCCTAGCTATAGAATGAATTCGTTGGGTTTGAGCTTGGGATGCAGGAAGCGGTGGTGCATCAGGATCAATTTCAATTTCACTGAAGTGACATTTACTGACCCGGGCCTTGAGAGGGGCAACTAAAACCCGACGGCCATCAATGCGTGGGTAGCCCATGAGTTTAATTTCCTGATAGTTTTGTGTTTATTGGAATTTTCCCTTGGTCCCCAAGTCCAAATTTATGAATGAGGAACGGACAGCTTGTACTTTTTCTCTAATGAAGTAAATAGATAGTTCTGAGTCAAATACCAATTTCGACACTTTTTACTAAAAGTCCTTGATTGGTGATTTCTAGATCTATTTTACAAGACTTAGTGTCTATAACGAGTCGGTACGAACCAGGTGTTCTTGGGGCGAAAGAAACAGTATCAAGTTCCTGCCCTTTCAGAGATGAAAGTGCTTTATTGGTTTCAGTAATAGTTTTTTTTACCGCAGCACCTCGTGGGGTTGCATAAAAAATCCGTTGAAAGCTTTTTTCAGCCTGAGGGCTTTGTTGTCTCCGGACATGGCCGGACTGGAGCGTTAGTTCAAGGAGGTTTTCCAAAAATTGAATATTGTCATAAGTTACTTCTCCATTGCTAATATCGTTTTGGAGACCCATATATGAGGTTTTTAATTTCGTATCCCCGAGAGATGAGATAAAGCAACCGAGTTCTTCCAGAAGTAGTTCCCTTTCTTCCTTGTTAAGACTAATAGTTAAAATTTTAGGATCTACCATTTTCAGATCTTTCAAGAAACCCCTGAGATTCTTTACTGGCCTGGATAATATTTGGGTATAGGTCATTTGTACCAGTGGTTAGTAGAATTTCTTCAGCACCACCGAGATGCTGGGCCGACTCACAGACAATCTTTCTCATTTCGTGGAGCCAAGTTTTGGTCAGGTTGTTCATTTTTTTACCTCGTCGCCTACTAATACTTCAAGCTCATGTTCAAATCCACCGGTTTCTACCGGACAATGCATCCCACATTCCTTCGGAGCATTTTTCTCCCACCACCAACGTCCTGCCCGAAGGTCCTCACCGGGCTTTGTTACTCTTGTACAGGGAAGGCAACCAATGCTAGTAAATCCCTTATCATATAAAGGATGCTTAGGGACATCATAGATTTCTATATAATCCCAAACTTCATCTTGTGTCCAATCAGCCAAGGGGCTGATTTTTGCCAACCCACCGTGGTCGTGATCAATTTCAATCTTGCGAATATTTGCTCTACTAGCCCATTGGTCTCGTCGTAAGCCAGTGAACCATCCATCTAAGCCCTCAAGAGCTCGTCGTATAGGTTCAACTTTACGTATATTGCAGCAAGTAAAGCGGGCTTCTACTGATTTGTAGAATAAGTTTGGTCCTTTACTGCGAACCATTGATTCTACCTGAAGCGAATCAGGGAAATACACCTGAATATCGTTTTCATAGTGATCTCTTACTGTTTCTATAAAGTCATAGGTTTCCTGGTGTAATCTTCCGGTATCTACTGTAAATACGTGAATATTAGGGTCAATCTGCCAGGCCATATCTAGCAAGACCATCCCCTCAGCCTGAAAGCTTGTACATAAACCAACCCGACTACCCCATCGATCTAGTGCCCATTCAATCACACCTTCGGGGGATTCTCCATCAAAATTTATTGCTAATTGCCCGGCTTCAAATTCATCCAGGAAATCATGATCCTGGTTTTCCATGAAGTTTATTCCTCTCCTGTTGCAATCGATATGAGCTCGTCATCACTATGGCGGTGAAAAAAATGTTGGATAGTCTCATTCTCTAGATTACGGTTTAGGTAAGCACGGTAAAGACGTTCGGTATAGAGATGTACGGATTCTGCCGGTACCCGCCTTAACACAGGCTGCCCGATGTCACTTTGGCCACTAAGGCCACCACGGAGAAAAAGATCATACCCTCTCAATCTTTCTCCATTTTCACCCCGTTCACGGAGTGTTGTTGCCTGGAAGCCAATGTCACCAATCCAGTGATGAGCGCAGGCATGAGGACAGCCATCAAGATTTAACCGCAGTCCTTTTGCTTGATCTCCGAAAACTGTTTCCATGTGTTTGACTATCGTTGCCATACGGGTCTTTGTTTCCCCGACAGAGTAGTTACAGAATGGTTCTCCAGTACATGCGATACTAGTTCCTCGAAGGTCATTTACTTCCATGGGGAATCCAATTTCTGCCATGGCTTTTGTTACAGATACTAATTGACTGTTAGGTATATCTGTAAGAATGATATTTTGGCGCCTAGTCAAACGAAATTCGCCTCCATATTTTTCTGCTAAATCTGCCAATTGAATCATTTGTGTGCCGGTACACAATCCCAAAAAAACAGGAAAACCAGCATAGGATAATTCTCTTTGGTTCTGTGGATGAATTCCAGTGTGGTCATGTTCCGTTTCTGGTGGTTTAGGAGCAGCTACTGTCGCAAGTTGGTATCCTAATCGGCCTTCTACTTGTTTTCTATACATCTCAACACCCAAATCAGCGACCATAAATTTCAGTCGGGCTTTTACTCTAGACATGCGATACTTAAGATTTTCTTTCCATACATCGATGATAGCCTGAAGGACAGGTATTACATTGTCGACAGGTACAAAGATTCCAAGATCGCTAGAAAGCCGAGGCCATGTTGATAATCCGCCTCCCACTCGTACGGCAAAACCATGAATTCCGCTTTGCACAACACCTATGAGGCTAATACAGTTAATTTCAGGAGCGTTACATTGATGGGGGCAACACGAAATGGTTATCTTGTGCTTACGCGGCAGATCACAGTAATCAGGATTACCGTAAAAGAAATCAGCAGCTTTCTCAATAATTGGACGGGCATTGAAGAGTTCATCTTCAGCAATACCTGCGACAGGGCACCCAGTAATGTTCCTAACGGTGTCACCACAGCCTCCACTCGTGGACAAACCAGATCTATTAAGGGTTTCAAATATCTCCGGGAGGTCATTCAGTTTCATTCCGTGTAGCTGTATATTCTGTCGGGTTGTCAATTCTCCATAGTCATCCCCAAACTTCTGTGATACTTCTCCTATAGTACGAAGTTTTTTGGGTGTCAGTTTACCGCCCGGTAATTTGACACGCATCATGAAGTTTCCAACCTTGGGCTTGTCATGATATAATCCATACCACTGCAAACGTACAATGTCTTCTTCCGAGATGACTTCATAGCCTTTTTCGATTAAATCTGGAATATCATGGATCACTTCCATCGGAGGTTTTTCAGCTTTAAGCCTCTCCACATAATTACGCTTTTGCACCAACTCCCAGGTGGGTTCCGGTTGTTGGCGTTTCGGCCTTCGGATAGCTTTTGGCATAAGTGGACTCCGAGTTTCTTTATCTCAAGGACATAATAGAAACGAACAGACTTCCTGATGATATCGATGATATAAATAGATGTCAACAAAAAAATAACTATGTTTATCAATTTAGTCATTATTGAGACTTTACAGGAATGTATAAACTGTAGAGTTAGACAATTACGGGGGAACATTTTATTGGAATTTTAATCCTGATACAGAATTAAATAGAACAAAGTTATTTTTGATATCTGTTCCATATGAAATAGCTTGGAACACCTATTCCCGTGATGCCAAGGCCAATCAGTGTGTGGGTAGGATTACTGACAGTAATTGAAATAAAGAAAGTTACACCAATTAAGACGAATATAGCAGGGGTAATAGGATAACCCCATGTTTTGTAGGGCCGTGGAACTTCCGGTCGTATGCGGCGAAAGATAAAAACACTAAATGTAGTAGTAATATAAAATAACCAAAGGGAGGCTGTTCGGGCAGCAATGATAGTTTGCCAAGATCCTAGAAAAAGTATAAAGCATATACTTACGGTAGTCATAAGGATAATAGCATTACCCGGTGTCTTGTAGCGGGGATGAACCTTTGCTACCCATGAGAAAAACATTTTTTCTCGGGCCATAGCGAAAAAAATTCTTGGTCCCACCATCATATTGGCATTAACAGTTCCAAATGTGGATATTATTGCAGTAAGAGCGATGAAAGCTGCACCAGTAGGGCCGATAAGTTGCTGTACCGTATCTGAAGCGATTCGTTCACTTTGGGCAACACCATTATTGGAAAGGACAAGTATGTACGCAATGTTAACAAAAAGGTAAACAATTGTTGTGATGGCAAGACCCAGAATTATTGAGAGGGGCACCCAGCGTCTAGGGTTTTTTATTTCTTCAGCAACGTAGGTGGAAGCGTCCCAACCATCGTACGCACCAAAGGCAGCTAACATGCCAAGACTTATCATACTCAAAAAAACGGTGTTTGAGTCAAAAGAAGATGACCATAACGGTTCAAATTGACTTGTATTGGGTGTGAGTCCAAAGGCCAAAGCAACCATCAACAAAAGGCCTCCAACTTTAAGGAAGGAAGAAAGATTTTGAACCAGACCACCAAAACGGACTCCAAGATAATTAATAATTGCGAGAACTAACAAAACCAACACAGCGACCCCTCGCATCATCCAATCAGGATACGGGGCAAACTGGGTTATGAAAAAACCTAAGTATGAAGAGAAAACTATCGAGATAGCAGCTAAATCAGCAGGACGTACAACTAAAAGTGAAGTCCATCCGAAAAGAAAGGCCCATAACTTTCCATATGCCTCTCGGAGAAAAACGTAAAGACCACCGGCTTTTGGCATTAAGCCACCTAATTCAGCAAAACTTAGGGCACCGCAGAAGCACATAACACTACAAATAATCCAAACTAATAGATTCCAACCGGAAGACCCAGTATATCCAGCTACAATTGTTGGCCCCACGAAGATGCCAGATCCTATGATGGACCCTATAATCATAGTAGTAGCGGTTACCGGTCCTAGATCTCTTTTAAGATCAGTTTTTTCGCTAAAAGAATCTGATAGTTGCCTGTTTTGATCTTTACTCATGGTATAACTTCTATTTTTTTAATTATAATTTTGTTAATAGTCGGTCTTAATGTGCAAACCAATAATTCTATCAGCATTCTGCCAAAATAATTTTTCACAAATTTCATGGCTAATACGGCCCTCATCCCGTTTAGTTCGGAGCCATTCGATATGTTGAAAATCAAGTAGAGCATCTGTATGGTCAAGTCCGACCAGCAGTTGATCTTGAAATTCATCAACAAACTCGAATGTGAATTCAGGGTCCCGAGTTAAAGCGTTGAAGCCTGAACCAGCTGATAGATCTCCGCAAAGATTGGGGTAGTTTCGGAAAAGTCGGATAAGGGTTCCCCCAGGAGTTATTGGGGTTTTTGGGTAACCTTCCTTGGAGTCAGCTGTATTGTCACCACTGATCTCGCTCCAAAAGGAGGCACTATGACCAAAGAAATATAAATTAGGAAAGGTTTGCAAAGTTTTTTCTAGCCGTGGAAATCCAAGGTCATCAATTAATCCGTAGGTAGGTATCGATGGAGGTGATGTATGAAAGGTGATCGGCAATCTAAGTTTGTCACACGCGACGAACAGATTCCAGAGGCGAGGATCATCCCAAAGAACTCGGCAAGTTAGTTCTCCAACACCTTTAACTCCGCGAGCTACGTACTGTTCCAAGATTTCTCGGAAACGGCTAGAACTATCAAGATCACTTCTTCGAACATCAAAATCGCAGAAAGGGATAAACCGACCAGGATAAAGTCTGCAGATGTCAAAAATTTCCCCCATGCTTTGATGTTCACTCGTTACTTCGGCTGACGTTAACGGAAGTATAACCGCTTTATTAATACCTTTTTCATCCATACGTCGAATTTGTTCCTCCGCAGACATGAAAGGTAAGCCGTTCGAAAACTTTTTTAGTATTGGCCAACGTAAAACATGAGAATGGACGTCAATAATCATGGCGTATGAACTCTTTTGAAATAAAATTCAACAGATTTTAGGTCGATTAGGAATGATCAAAATAAAAACTGGATCTACAGCAAAAAATTGTTTGAGGCAGCTAGATTAGTTTCCATAACTCGGCAGCTGTACCGCCCAGCAACCGGTCCTGCTGATTTTCTGTCAAAAATGTATATCCCTCCCGAACAAGACGTAGTTCATCGGCGAGAGATAGCCAATTATTTTTTTCTCGGTGATGGCCAGGATACCCAGTGCCCCACATTGCTCTTTCAATACCAAAGACATTCAACAAGTTTTTGATGAATGGGTGCACATCGCTAAATGGGAACGCTAGCTTGGAACGCCCTTTTACATCTGATATCTTTATATAAATATTTTTGTGTTTGGCTAATTCTAGAATTGGTTCAAAGGGTTCCGGTCCAGTTTCAGGATCAGGGTATCCCATATGATCAATTATTAGCCTCATTTCAGGATATCGAAGTGCGATTTTATTTATCTGGAAGGCATCCCAAGGTTTCATATGAAACTGAACAATAGCATCTCTATGTGCTAGTTCTTCCCACATGGGGCGATTACGTTTATCTACTAGTACTTTCTCTTCCGGATAGTAGAAAGGATGAAAACGAAAACCTACAAGTCCGTAATTATCCATCCAGGAACTGACTTGATCTGCATTTCTACAGAAGTCCTGTGGGTCAATTAGCCCGTGGCCGATTAGTCTCTCAGGAAATCTATTTTTAGAATCTGCAATATAGCCATTATCCCAGGTGGACCAGGACATCTGGACAATTACACTTACATCTACACTATTTGTATCCATATCTGTAATCAACTCATCTGCAGTCGCGGCTTCATCAGGTTCGGCTGTCCAAGAAGGCGCAGTCGGTCCGACAGGATATTTAGGTGAGTTAAATTCCCAAACGTGTACATGAGTGTCAACGATCATGTTAGGTACCTTTCTAACCGTAAACATAACAATTTTTATGTCTGAAGAGAAATAAACTCAGACGTTACAAGTATCATAAGTTTCCTTCATAGATACTATAGGGTCGATAAGTGGTACAAATTCATGCCCAATATATCCTTCATAGCTTGTTTCAGAGATCGCATGTATTATTGGTGGATAATAGATTTCCTGATTTTCATCGAGATCATTACGGCCGGGATTCCCTGCTGTATGAAAATGGCCAATATAGTCAATATTTTTTCTAATGGTCCGAATAAGATCTCCCTCCATAATCTGCATGTGATAGATGTCATACAATAGTTTTACTCTGGGAGATCCAATTTTTTGACAGATGGATACTCCCCATTCTGTTCGGTCACACTGGTAATCAGGATGATCTACCTTACTATTCAGGAGTTCCATGCAAAGATTAACTCCTTTTTCTTCAGCAGTTTTAACAACTCGGGATAATCCCTCAACACAGTTTTCAAGTCCCTCTTCCTCAGTCTTATCTTCTCGGTTGCCTGAGAAACAGATTAGGCTGGGAATCTTATACTCAACAGCTAAGTCAATATTAGCGAGTAGTTCATCTTCAATGCGATTGTGGTTCTCAATCTTGTTTAAACCGTCCGGAAGGGAAGCATGCCCTAATACAATCGCAATTTTCATTCCCGCATCAAGGACTTTATTCCAATGTTCTCGGGGAAGCATTTCCACAGAATCGTAGCCAATCTTTGTTGCTGCTTTGATCAACATTTCTGGACTAACTCCGGATCGGTTGAAACAACCGAAGCAGATGGATTGCTTTATTAAACCCATAATAAACTCCTTAATCAAATGTCCTTAACACGTTAACCATAAGGTCCATGTTCAAGGAAGCCTAGGAGACGTTTCAGGCGTGGAGAAGCATCCTTGTAAATATGATCGGGCATGGTATAGTTCATGAACGGGTAGTACTTATGTCCTATAACACGCCGACCATAGGTCACCTGAGTGATATAGCGGGTCAATTTACTGTTATTGGGCCCGCCACGGTGCCAAACTTGGTTATTAAACATTACGACACTTCCAGCTGGGCCAAGGTTATAATGAATTCTTTCCTCCCATTCCGTTCCGTCTAGGGAATTAGGGCAGGGTTGTCCAAAATAATGAGAGCCCGGAATAACTTCAGTACTACCAGCTTCAGGGGTTAATACATCAGTCAGATAGTAGTTGCATGTAAAAAATAGAACCGGAAGTTGGATGTTTTCAGGTGGTTTCCCATCTGTTACCAGAAAATGTGGTTGGTCATCTTGATGCCATCGAAAAGATCCACCGGGTTGAGTGGCAAAGGAATTGTTATGAATAACATGGCAGTTTTCAGCTACCAGTGCTTCAGCAAAACTTACAATTGGTTCTAGATCAAATAGACCTAAATTAGTATTGCTAAATTCAAACATCCTGTGACAAAGTTCTATATTTTCGCCTATAGAGTTTAAACCGTTAGGGTTTTTACTCAGTCCGTAGTCTAGATCTCTCCGCAGAGTACTACATATATCAGGAGGAATTACGTTTTCTAAAAAAAGAAAACCCTGTCGATTAAAAGTCTCAACCCACAAATCAATCTGAGATTGAGCTACTTCTTGACCACCGAGGAAGATCGTTTCTTTATTCATCCCAATTACACCTGTTAAACAGAGTAAAACAAATTTAAACGCACCGAATAATCCCATATACAGATTACTAGTAAGAGATCTTTATGTCAATTCCAAGATCTATTCATGCATAAGACGTAAAACTACCAGGCCGGTATTCAAACTTGGTTTTATACATTCTCTTCCTATTTTATTTTTATATCTTAAGTTAATGGATGTGCCTTAAAAAATCAAAAATTGCTAAATTAGTCATGTTGGTATTTGGTCTAAATATTTTCCATAGGAAGGTACGATACTATGTATGAAATTGAGGCAATTGCTAATTTTGATAGGGATTTAGTCAAAGATATTAAAGATCGCCAAGATTATATCAATACTCGGGGCCATGATGCTGGGCACAAAATAAAGAATGTTCGAACTTATCGAGTATTAATGCCTTGGCGTGGCACCAAGCGTTGGGATGGATCGGCGGAAGGTTTTTCTTTCGCAGAATTTGAAACTGACCAAGGTTTAGTTGGTATAGCAGAAGGTATAGCTTGTGAAGGTGAAGAACTCCGAGCCCATACCCTGGGGAAAAACCCTTTTGACCCTGAAATTCGGGGGCTTTTAGGTCTCGCCTACTGGGATTTAGTTGGGAAAATAGCAAGTAAGCCACTTTATCAATATTTAAGAGATGTTTTTGATCTTGATACACCAGTAGTTACTAAGATTCCTATAGCAGCCTATACATGGTATAGGTTCCCTGATATTAATGGAAAGCACCAGGTAGATTTCGAAACTTATCCTCAGCATATAAAATCACTGGTAGATGACGAATCTTTCCGGATTATAAAACTATCTATGTGTGATTTTGAACCTTTTCGTTATATAGAACTGATTCATAATATCCGGGATCTTGTCGGTTACGATATTGATATAAGAGTAGATCCTCATGCGTCATGGAGTGAAAGTGAAGCCTTAAGGTTTATGTTAGGAGTAGAGGATTGCCGACTAGAATGGATTGAAGAACCAGTCGGAGGGCGTTTTGAAAATATTTTTCGCGCTGGTGATCGTTTACGAAAAATAAGTAGTATACCCATATCATCTCACGCCTGGTTGCCCCCGTTAAAACGAAATGCAGCTCCTCCTCGTCCTGAAAGTATTCCTTTTTCGGGTCGTTATGGGGATGAAACATTAGATCAACAACTTGATATAAAAATAATGGAGCGTTACAACCCTGCAGATGTTTCTTCTCCAGATGCCTATGCCGGACCACTTGCCCTTAAACGATACTATGACACAGCCCGATTTGCGGGTATGGAGCTTGGCATGCATAGTGCTTACGAATTGGGTCCAGGGACCGCAATTCGACTCCACATTGCTGCATTTACATTTCCCTACAAAATTCCATATCATATTGTATGGGGTAATGGTACAATGCCCATGTCTCTTCATGGCTTAGATTCCCACTATAACCAATGGGTTGGTGATGTAATTAAGGGTGGGAAAATGTGCTATGAGGATGGATGTCTCAGTGTTCCTGAAGGGGAGGGATTAGGAGTCGAGCTAGATAAAGATTTACTAGAGCATTTCCAGTGGACGGAAGAAAAACAGTTATTGCACAACCATCATATTGATAGTATTAGGGAAAACCATCTTGATAAATTAGGATGGCGAAAAGACCGTATGGGATGGTACCGCTAAAAAAATTTTTATGAAATTATGAGGGGACCGGTCAGTATGGAACTTTTTGCTTATCGCCAAATCGGTAAAATACGGTCACTATACCCAAGCAGGCCATACCAGCAGCCATCGAAAGGGCTATAGGTGCCCCAGCAAATCCGGCTAATGTTCCTATGAGTAGTCTTCCGGGTGGACCACCTCCGATAGCAAGGACTAGCAAACCCATTACTCGAGCTCTCATGGGGTTGCTGGAGGAGCGTAGGATAATTGAGGACTGCATGATACTAAACCCTGTCTGTCCGATACCCAAAATTATTAACATGACGAGAGATAGCTGGAAAGATATAGAGATAGCAAATATAAATGTGGCCAAAGCATTAACGAGGGAACTTATCGTAAAAATAAAATTTTCCTGAAAATAATGGCCAAGTCGATCGATAATAATTATTCCCATTATCGATCCTATCCCCACCCCCGCCCCTAAAATACCTAACTCAACAGGTCCCAGGCCAAGTACATCTCGAACGAAAACAGGCAGCAAGACTTGGTAAGAAAATGCTAAGCTATTCATTAGGAACGTTATAACTAACACACTCATAATTCTGTAATCTTTACGGGAGTATCGAAAAGCTAGTAGTAGATCTTTATATGGAGTTAGATGGTTTTTAGATTGGACTTTTTGATCTGTTTTATTTGAAAGTTTAATAATGACTAATATTTGAACGGTATACATTAAGAAAAGAGCAAAAAAACCACCAGCAGTCCCTGTATATTCGAGTAAAATACCACTTAATAAGGGGCCTAATAGACGAGAGACATTTTGTGGAACGGTCTCCAAAACCATCGCGGAAGTTGTTCTATTTTTTCCTACCAGGTCGGGTATTATAGCTCTTCGAGAAGACCAGTCGTAAGCACTCCCCAGGCCTATGAATAATGAACCGAGAACTATGTGCCAAAAATCAAGATAATCCAGAAATGCAAGAGACCAAAATATGCCGTTAACAATGCAATTGATAATTTGAGCATTGACAATTAACCATCGGTAACTAAAATATCGGATGATCGTGCTAAAAAAGGGACCCAATAACATAAAAGGGGCCATCCGACAAAAACTAACAAGAGCTACTAAACCAGCTGAATCTGTAAGTTCTAATACTACCCAACCCACAATCAATTCTTCCATCCAGCGGGCTTGCCACCAAATCGAACTGGAAATCCAAAGGTAACGGAAATCTGAAATGCCAAGTAGCTCAGTAATCTTCCAGCTCGAGTAGTATTTTTGAAACATAAGAACCTTACAGGAAAAACCTATTGACGGAGCGGTAGGACTATCTATATTCCGGTTTGGTAAGCTTAATTTTAGATCGCGATGCCAATTGCTATTTGCCGTAGACAAGTAAGCTTTTATTTCTACGACAGTCAAGCATTCCACTTTCCCCTCCTTAAAGCTTGATTGCTTCGTTTGATAATATGGGAGAATTATTATGGATGATAAGCTTCGTATTCTTTCTATTGGTGCCCATCCAGCTGATATTTTTGACCAATCCGGTGGCACTATGCTTCATCATACTAAGCGAGGTGATTGGGTGGGATGTGTGGTTTTGACCCATGGAGCTCGTATCCACGATAAAATTATAAGCGATGAGATGTTTCATAAGGAAGAAGTACCGGGACAAGAACAATTAAATCAAATGATAATAGAGCGGTCGGATGTAAAGGCTGAAGAAGCTCGAGCAGCCTGTCAGCTGCTCGGTGTTAATGACGTTTATTTCCTCGGTGCTGATGATGCGGTACTCCTCCCAGAGCGTCCGGTAGTTCAAAAACTTTCTCGTCTTATCCGTGAATTAAAGCCAGATGTTATTATTACCCATTTCCCCGATGAGGGAGGGGGTATATGGAATCAACATGCGGCAGCTGGACGCATAGTAATGCTTGCTATGGGTCTAGCGGTATCAGTCGATCCAGGTGATCAACATCCACCTCATAAAGTTGCTCAGGTATTCTATTGGGGTTGTGGAGCGGCAAGTTTGCCTCGGAACGTATGGGAGGCTCGGGGCGGATATTATAATGATGTTTTTATAGATATTACGGATGTTGTTGAAACAAAATTAGCTGCCCTCGACATGCTAGTAAGCCAGGGTTATGGTGGATCATATGCCCGTAAACGTATCGAAACATCTGATGGAGCATTTGGGAATGCTGCTCATGTAAGTTATGCTGAAGGATTTATTTCACTTAACGCTGAAACTCATTTTTGTTTGCCGGTTTCATCCTACGCTCTTGAAAAAGCCCGAAAGTCGGATCACGAGGTTATCAAAGGCCTTAGCTATAAGATTGACACTGAGGGGGGGTCAATATGCAAAGAGTAGCATTTATTTTAAAAGTTAAAGAAAATATGATAGAAGAATACAAAAAGCACCATAAAGAAGTGTGGCCAGAAATGCTGGATGCCCTTCGTGATGCTGGTTGGGGTAACTACTCCTTATTTATGCGAGAAGACGGATTACTATTTGGTTACACTGAAACACCTGATTTTGACAAAGCACTTTCCATGATGGCTCAAAAAGAAGTTAATAAACGCTGGCAGAAGTTTATGGCTCCTTATTTTGAAAATCTGGATGGAAAAAATGCTGATGAGATTATGGTTCCGCTAGAACAAGTTTTTTATTTAGAGTAGATTTTATCACCCTTTTAAGGAAATAATAAGATTACCAATACTCATACAGTCACTTTCCCTGTTCTTTCGGACGACGAAAAGCAGCTGGTTAGAGATATTACCAAGGCATTAAAAGAAAGCAGTAATCCTCATTCCGTACATTTAGAAAAGCTGATTAGGGAGTCGATCGATAGGTTGCACGACCTTGCACGAGTTATGAACGCCTATCCATCGGTACTAGAAAGCCAGTCCCTTGGTCAGCAGGAACGGGACAATAGTTCGCTTATTGAGGCGCTTTCAAATTCTACTTTATTTACAGTAGATATGTTGCTTCCTATGCGTGCCGCAGTGGGGCAAGTGTATGTTATGGCCCGGTTAAATCTCTTCCGATTGTTACACCAGGTTGTTCAGGAGGCTTTAAGTGCGGCAACGGAGTTTAGGGACGTAGAAGATAGTATTGGTTATAAGATAAGCCAGAGCGTATATAGTAAGGTCATTGAATCGTTACTGATTGCTATTGTTAGTGATGAAAGCCTTGATCGTTTGATTCGAACTAATGCAGCTACAGCACTAACTATCTTTTGGGAAGACCGTTTTTCTAGACATTTTGAGAACTTTGTTCCTGTTTTGGAAACAACTTGGGAAGCTCGCCGTCGGACGACTGTTCAACTAGGTACGTTGATGGGAGCATCTGAAATATTTGCTTTGATGCGAGCCGGCGGAGATATTCAATTCCTTGATTATTTTTCCAGACAAACCTGTTCCCCAGAGGAACTTCAAGCTTTTCGGGAATTTCTGTTCAGTATTTCTACTGAAGAGCTTGACTCTTTAAACGAAGATTTTTTAAAAGAACAAAAAAAGCCTATTAAGGGGAGTTCGTTAAGTACTACACTTTCCTTGCCATCAACTTATCTGTATAATCATACAGCTACTGACTTTGTAACTCAACTCTACCTGTTTTTTGTCAAGCGACACCTCCAAGCTCATGCACGTAGGATCCAGAATTTACCCGGCCCTAAACGAACAGCTGAAGAGTACGTCATGGTCTATTTCTTAGAACATTCTTTTCCAGAAAGATAAAAAACAATAAACAAGTGAAGAGGAACACAATATGATCAAACTTGGTTGTATGTCTCTTAGTTACAAAAATGCTATGGCGGAAGGACGCCTAGATCTGTTTGAATTTATTGATAAAGCTTACGAATTAAGGTTGGATGGCATTGATATCCATTCTGGGGCCCTAGAGTCAGAAAAGGATACATATCTTCAGAAAGTCCGCAGACATTGTCTACAACGAGGTTTGGCGATCTCTTATCTTGGAATAAGTAATGATTTTGGTAAGTGTGATGAAGAAATCCCCGAAGAGATAGATATGGTAAAACATTGGATTGATGTGGCAGCGAAGCTCCATATACCTATGGTACGTATTTTTGCTGCTTGGGAGCGTGATGATACACCGAAGGATATCACCTGGTCTCGTATGATTGATAGTATATCAGAGGTTGTGGAACATGCGGATAATCAGGGAATAGCAGTAGGCCTTCATAATCATAACCATGGTTGTGTTACACGTACAGGTGATGATGTCTTACAAATTCTTAAGCAGATAAATAAAACAAATTTTACACATATTCTAGACACTGGACAGTACGCTGGTTCACCCGGGGCATCTGGTGCAAAAGGTAAACCGGACCCGGCTTACGATTTCTATGGTAGTATAAAAACAACAGCGCCATACGCAGCACATGTCCGAGCAAAAATATACCGAATAGAGTCTGGTATTGAAGCGTGGTTGGACTATCCCCGTATACTTGAAATCTTAAAAAAAGCAGGTTTCAACGGATGGATGTCAATTGTATTTGAAGGACAAGACGTAGAGAGAGAAGAGATTGCTATTCCCAAAGCTGTTAATTATCTACGAGATTTATTAGACCGTACCCAACTTTAGGGGATAGTCAGTAGCTGAGATATGTGATTACAGAGCTTAGGGTTTAGTTCTACTGTTATACAATTTCGGTCTAGTGAACGGGCACTAAGGGCTATAGTCCCTTGTCCAGAAAATGGGTTTAGAATAGTTTCTCCATGGTATGACCAGAGCCGAATAAGGCGCTTGTACGGAGGATCAAGGTTTTCATCAGGCATCCACACGGCATTCTTGCTGGCTCTCCATTCTTTTTCTGGCACATAACTTCTTTTAACAATATCAGGTTCAGGTAAGTCAGATTCCCCTGGTTTTCGGTATATCAAAATTGATTCTGCGTGTACTTTTGGGCGACAACTCAACGGAACACGCTCCGTGTTTTTACTGGTCATTGGTTTTTTGCGGGGTTCGAACCAATAGTATGTTGATTCATAAACAAAACCAGCTTCCTGAAGGCTGTGGTGAGTATCGGCTACTAATGCCACTGAATTATCTCTCCATAACAAGTCAGCTATCCAAACAATAATTGCTCTGCCGGGGAGCAAGCAACGGTAACAGTGAGCCCAAACCTCATTGAGGGAAGACATAAATGCAATATAGTTCTGCCCAAAGCCTATTTGGTCCGGGTGATCATAATCTCCACTATCCCACCATGGTGGGCAAGTAAGTACCAGTCCGGCACAGGCATCCGAGACCTGATTCATCTTTCGTGCATCTCCATGCCAAAGTTGAACGCGATCATCATGGTAAAAAAGCTGCATGGTGGGGAAAACTCCATCTAGGGAAAACAGATTAATAATTTAGAAGAAAAATAAAACTTCTAGCCCCCATAGTATTTCTTGGTAGGCTAATTCTTTGGCCATATATCCGCTAGATCTGTCGATATTATAACGGTATTTGGACCATCTACCCTATAACATTGCTCTGAAGAAAGAGCTTCTTCTATCAGATTTCTTGTCATCGATCGGGGCCAAGGAAACCATCGATAGATAGCTTTCTCATCAACGGCTCCAGTAGATTCAATAGTGCTAACCAATAGGTTCAACATTGCTGACCTTCTGGTTAGAGAGGCAGCCTTAGCTAGAGTCTTCTTTGGTACCAAACGGATCGTTAATTCCCACGTACAAGCAGTGGTGTTTTGAAAATTACAATTCGTTTGGTGAGGAAGAATTAGCCATAATTTTTTGAGTTCTTCAAGAGCTCTTTGTAATTTCTGCCTCTCTATTCTTCCACTTCTACCAACATTTTCAAAAAGAATTTGACCTGTAGTAGGGCCCTCTTTATCTATATAGTCAGATAGCCTGAAAGCTGTTGGCGAGATCCTGTTTTCTGCTCTTGCATCCTGAAAACCTCCCTTCTCAATTGCTACAAGGTTTGCCCAGAGGTTTTGGGTGATCAAAGTGGGTTTCTGCTTCAGAAATGTGCCGAAAAGACACGGAACAAACTCCGGAAGATCCCTTAACCAAATACTGGCAATTCCCTTGCCACTCCTTATTCGTGTTTGATCCTGTGGATTGTCAGGGAAGCCATCTATAGCATCTTGAATACTGGGAAGTTCGGGATCCGAAAATACAGAAACGAGACCTCTCTCTAGTATAAAATCTTGGGCCAGTTTTCTGTTTTTAAGGCGACAAGAAGAGGACAAGCGGTGGTTATTAACTATTTGGGTACGAACTTTTTGGGGCAATAAAGAAAATAGTTTCAACTTATTCAGTGGTGGCATATAAGTAGTTTTCAAAAAAGTTCAAAAAGCTGCCTCGGCTGCTATAGCAGCTCCAATAATTCCCGCCTTGTTTTTTAAACGGGCCTGAGTAACCTCGGTATCTACAGTAAAGCACGGTGAAAACTTTTTGTAATTGTTGCTCACTCCCCCACCTAATATAATCAGATCCGGTCGAATTAATTCATGCAGTTTGCAGAGATATTGGTTAACACGACTACCCCATTCTATCCAAGTTAATCCTTTTTTCTTCCTCACGCCTCCCGCAGCATATTTTTCAGCAATGAAACCCATCATTTCTATATGTCCAAATTCTGTATTAGGGAGAAGTTTTCCATTAACAAAAATAGACGTCCCAATGCCAGTACCTAGGGTAACTGTAATGACAACACCACTTCTATTTTTCCCTGCTCCAAATTTCATTTCTGCAATTCCTGCAGCATCAGCATCATTTAGCAAAACAATAGATCGGTTAGTAGCTTTTTCTATCAGGTTGATAGCGTTGATCCCAATCCATGATGAATCAATATTGGCTGCGGTCAGTACCTCTCCATTCTTAATTACAGCAGGAAAGCCAAAGCCCACAGGCCCCTTTAAATCAAAGTGAGCGACGATACCTGCAGCAGCATCAATAACCTGATCTGGTGTAGCGGGTTGGGGGGTACGAACCCTGATCCGATCCGACTTTAGTTCACCGGTTTCAACACATACTGGTGCACCTTTTATACCGGTTCCACCTATATCAATGCCTAAAAAAATCATGGGAGTCAGTTAGAGATAGTCTCGTTGCCATCAACCATGGGTTCGATGTGGCTGCGAGGGGAGGTAATTCGCCATAGGTAGCCATCAGGATCAAATATTCTGAAATCAGTGGCTCCCCATGGCTGTTTCTTTAATGGCTCATTTATAACTGTTTCAGTTTCCTGTATAGAAGAATAGAAATCATCAATATCAGCAATTTCTAAAACTAGCTCGATTCCTATCCCTCGAACAAGAGGTTCAATTTCATTTTCACCAAAGCTTGGGTGCCACAAAAGTTCGTCTGTTTTCAGACCAAGAGTAAGAGTGTTTTTTTTTAAAAGAATATAACCAGGATCATTTGCCAATTCTCTAAAACCTAATATGTTGGTGTAATAAGGTTCGGAGACTCCTAAATCTTTAACGGCTAGATTGATTTGAAGTTGGGCTGACTGGCTCTGGACCTGAATTTGGTCAGCTCGAGGACCACGGGAGGTTAGCAAGAGGGTATAGGTAACTTTATCACCTGGCTGAAGCACAGCAAAATGGCCTTCCTTCATATTCGATCTATGAAAAAAAAGATCGTCATTATCAGGTGTTTGGATGAAGCCATAACCTCTAGACTGATTGGTTTTTAATATAGTTCCCTGAGGCATTAGGGTTCCGCCCTGATCCTATAGGTCTAAACTTTTTGAGATATGTTGTAATAGAAATTGGTTGAGATTTCCTCGTTTTGTGTGCGGTCCAATGAGGAGATATCGTGTCCCGAATAAATCCCCTGCCAACCCAAAAAATGGAAACCAGATACCAGGATCATGTTAGGTTCAATTAGTCTCCCAAGTCAAGGTTTTTCTTCCTATCACCCAAGGTACATACATGTTGACAATGATCGGGGCTTAGTCTAGACTATTCGGAGAACTAAAACATTAAAAATGAACCAAATAGTAAAAGAGTTAGGATGGGGCGTAAAAATTATGCGGATATTTAAATTAGAATTACTGATCTTTAGTTTGATAGTATGGAGTGCTTGTGATCAAAATTTACTGCCTCTGCCGGATAATCCAAACCAGAATTCAATCCAGAGTTCTCTTTCTCAAGCTACGAAACCAGATGAGAGCAAAAAAGTTATTATATCTGGCATGATCGATATCGATCCGAAGCTTTTTATGCGCCTGAGAGGTTCTGAGACTCTATATATAACGGCGAGACGAGGTCAAAATGGTCCTCCGGTTGCTGTCAGGCGAATGAAACAGCTCCAGTTTCCCATTCCCTACACGCTTACTAGCGATGATCAGATGGTTAAGGGACAGGCTTTCAAGGGGGAAGTTTCTGTCGTTGCCCGAATAGACCTAGATGGAAACGCGGGTCTTCCTCAGACGGGGGACATGGAAGGGATAATAAGACAGGTACTTATAGGAACTGATAACGCAGATGTAACAATCGATAAACTTTATTAACAAACCTAAGTTGATATTACATTTAATTCCCCGGGCCTAGTTACGCCCGACACAAGATTAGTGGAGTGATATGAAAAAGGAACAATTAACAGCACCAGAATCCTTAAGGCGGCTCGTTCTTGATCTGCGCCAAATGGAAACTTTTATTAAAGACCCCCTTGTCATCGATAAAGCTGATGGTGTATGGTACGAGAACATCCATGGACAACGAATAATGGATGGAATATCTGGTATTTTTACAGTGAATGTAGGGCATAATAATAAGCGTATTATCAACGCGATAAAGTCTCAATTAAATTCAATAGCATTCGCTCCACCACTTCATGCTACGAATCCACCAGCAATTGAATTGGTCAAAAAGTTGTCCGAAGTCACTCCCGGTGATTTAAACACTATTAAATTATTATCTGGAGGATCTGAGGCGACTGAATCAGCCATGAAATTGGCCCGACAGTATCATAAACAAACAGGAAGTCCTGGTAAATACAAAGTCATCTCAAGATATCTCGGTTATCACGGTGCAACTATGGGAGCCTTGTCGGCAACAGGAACAAGGCGCCGGAAGACAATGTTCGAACCTACCCTTAACGGATTTTTGCATGTTCATCCCCCTACCTGTTTTCGATGCCCTTTTGAGAAAACTTTATCAGACTGTGAAGTTTTCTGTGCCCGGACAGTAAAAAATCTTATTGAACTTGAAGGCCCGGAAACGATAGCCGCCATGATTTTGGAGCCCATCGGGAATACAGGGGGTGTTATTGTTCCCCCACCGGGGTATCTTTCTGAACTTAGAGAAATTTGTTCCGAAAACAATATATTGCTAATTTTCGATGAAATTATTACCGGATTTGGACGAACTGGAAATATGTTTGCTTCACAAACCTTTGAAACTACACCAGATATCCTCTGTATGGGTAAGGGTATGTCCAGCGGTTATATTCCTCTGGCTGGAATAGCATTCAGGGATTCTATAGGGGCAGCTTTTCTTGGAAGAGAAGAAGACGAATTAGAATTTTCTCATGGACATACTTATGGTGGAAACCCACTAGCAGCTGCAGCTGGTCTCGCAAATCTTAATGAGATTCAGGATCAAGGCCTCTGCACTCGGACTCAGGAAATGGGTGAATACCTTTTCGATAGATTAGAGGACTTTCGAGAACTGGGTATCGTAGGTGATATAAGGGGATGTGGTTTGTTAGCTGGGATAGAATTTATGGAAGATCCAGAAAAAAAGATTCAATTCGGTCCATCGCTTAACTTTGGTGTAGAAGTTGGTCGTATTGCTTTAGAAAAAGGCCTATTAATAAGATATGATCCCAATTGGATAGCTTTAGCACCACCACTGATAATTTCCCGTAAAGAGATTGATTATATGCTAGAGATGTTATGGGACTCCATTAAGGAAACGGTAAAGAAAAAGGTTAATCAAAAAGGGTAAATAGCAGGATGGAGTGCGATAAGATAGATCCTAATGTAATAATTCCCCCTAAACTAAGCTATAGCGGAGTCCCTGTCAGCCGAGCTGAAGATAAACGGAGAGATATCAAATGGCTGAATGAACGCAAAGCTAGTGGTGATAGTGGCGTCGTTCCTATTTGGCGGGATCGTAATCTCATTAATAGCTCAGAGCCCAACCCGTCAGTTTACATTGGGGATGTCGCCTCTCGGTTATTACGTGAGGGGGATGAAATTGTTTTTCTGGGCATACAGGATGAAACCGCAATTTTTGGGGTTGATATCTCAAGCTTTGAAGAATCAGCCGCAGTTGCATTAGTTGGGGCAGGTTCGTTTTTGGATCTTCGGTATGTAGGGCCAACTATTAATGCAAAAGAAGCGGCCTTAATGTCATATGCCAGAGCGATGGTTTATTGGCACCGAAACAATGGTTTCTGCAGCCGATGTGGGCACGTAACAGAAAGTCAACAGGGGGGGCATCGAAGAAAATGTATGGATTCAAAATGCAGTACCATAAACTTTCCTCGTATGGATCCAGCAGTAATTATGTTAGTTGAATATCGCCCGAATGATGGACAATCTCCCATGTGTCTCCTAGCGAATCATTACCGTTTTCCTGGAAATATATATTCCACTTTGGCTGGTTTTGTGGAACCAGGAGAAAGTTTGGAAGACACCGTAGCTAGAGAAGTATATGAAGAAGTGGGGCTTCGGGTGAACTCAATCGGTTACCAAGCATCACAGCCTTGGCCGTTCCCGTCTTCCATTATGTTGGGATACAGCGCCCGAGCAGAAATGACAGAAATAAAAATCGACAGAGAAGAAATTAAAGATGCTAAATGGTTTACCGTTGAGGAAATCCGAGACTTCGGTGAATGGGGCGACAAATCTGTTCCTCGGGCTCTTCCTCGCAAAGATTCTATTGCTCGATTCCTTATCGATTTATGGGTGTCAGAATTAATAAAATAATAAGAAACTATAACTAGAAAGTATAAAGCACATCGACATATCACATAGAACCTACTGAGGAAAGAAAAATACTATGGATGACTATACCTCCCGTGTTCCGTACTATACCTTCCCGGATAACTCGCTTGAAGATCAGGAGATAGCTCTTCAGAGTAACCCGCTTATGAAACGTCTAATAGCTTCGCGAAAGAGTTATGAGGAGGATTCCCACCGACCGCATTACCACTATGTGAATCCCGAAGCCAGGCTTAATGATCCTAATGGTTTATGTTTCTGGAAAGGTCACTGGCACCTGTTTTACCAGGCTTATCCACCTGAAGATACTAGACAGCATTGGGGGCATGCCATATCGGATGATCTCGTCCACTGGCGTGACTTACCCTACTGCATCTATCCAAATCCAGAGCGGTGTTGCTACTCAGGAAGTACTCTGGTAGAGAAAGATCGTGTAATAGCGATGTACCATGGAACGGAAGCTGGTAACATGGTTGCAGTTTCAAGTGATCCCTTGCTGTTAAACTGGAAAAAAGTTTCGGGTGGCCCGGTAATACCATTGCCAAAAACTCCGATCAACTACTTTTCAGGATTGCAGAAGAATGGATTGCGCCCCGCTTACAACGTATTTGATCCATGTATATGGATGAAAGATGGGAAATACTATTCACTTTCTGCAGGAACCAAACCAGAAGGACCAGGGGGAAAACCGATCCGTGCTAACTTTTTATTTTCCTCCGAAAACTTAATTGATTGGACCTTTCTTCATCCGTTTGTAGAGGATGACCACTATTCCTTGGTAGGTGATGATGGTGCCTGCCCGTATTTTTGGCCTATCGGTGATCGTTACATACTTCTTTTTTTCAGTCATATGAGTGGTCCTCAGTACCTGATAGGAGACTATGATACAGAAAGAAACAAATTTGTTGTCTCTAATGGTGGCAAATTCAACTTCGGAGCGTTCAAGCCGTCAGGGCTCCATGCCCCATCAGCTACACCAGATGGGGAAGGGGGGCTCGTTGTTATTTTTAATATGAATCATGGAAAACCAACAAATAATTGGGACCAGATCATGTCTTTACCGCGGCGTCTAACGGTCCAAGGAGATGATCTTTATATGGAACCAATTGACGCATTGAAATCTCTCCGCGGTAAACCGTATGATTTTGGACCTATTGCCCTACCAGCCAATAAGGATGTCATACTCCCCTCTATTGGAGGGGGCAATACCATGGAATTCGAAGTAGAGATCGATTCGGGAAATTCACCAATGGTGGAGATGAATGTATTGCAGTCTCCCAATCGAGAAGAATTCACTAGAATAGCTTTCTATAGAGGACGGGGTTTTAAGGGAAAAAGTTTGCTTTCAGTAGATTCTTCCTACTCTTCGACGGCTGGTGATGTGATATCTCGTGCTCCAGAAACAGCACCTCTAGCCTTAGATGATAATGAAAACCTTAAGTTACGGGTGTTTGTGGATAAGAGCGTAATGGAAGTTTTTGCCAATGATCGTCAGTGTATCGCGCTAAGGGTATATCCAGACCGCCCAGATAGTACCGGTATATCATTTCGGTCCCAAGGGGTTGATAGCCAATTAGTTTCATTTAAGTCGTACAAAATGAAATCTATATGGATTTAATATTCGAAAAAATGGGAGTCTCCGATGGGAACCTCAGGCAATATAGAATTAAAGCAATTAGTATGTAACAATACATTTGTTCCACGTTGGGAAAATTATGTTTTGTCGGACCTTGGCCCAGATGAAGTTCGGGTCCGAAGCGAATTTACGGCAGCTAAGCATGGAACAGAAAAAGGAGAAATAACTGGGGAATCTGTTTATTGCAATGTGCCTATGGACCAAGAACATAAAGTTTTTGACCGTACTCGTACTGCTTCTTATGACCCAACAAATTGGAAACAGGTTGGTAATACAACCGTAGGCACCGTAATAGCGGTTGGGAAAGAAGAGAAAACTCTTAAAGAAGGTGATCGGGTCTACGGCTATGGAGGCTTTAAAACAGTGCATCAAGGTTCCAATTTTAAACTATTACAACCTGGGTTAACCGAAGAGGCAGCCTGTTGTTTAGACCCAGCTAACTTCGCCTTAGCTGCTGTAAGAGATGGACAGATTCGGATTGGTGAGCGAGTTATAATATTTGGAATGGGTGCGATAGGTCTTTTATCCGTCCAATTAGCTAGATTATCAGGAGCGATTGAAGTGATTGCCGTAGATATGATCGAACACAGACGTGAACTTGCTTTAAGGCACGGAGCCACATTAGCAGTTAATCCAAACAAGGTCGGAGATTTTGGTATGGCATCACGGAAATGGCTCAAGGATGGAGCTGATGTTACTATAGAGGCTAGTGGAAGTTACAATGCTCTTAATCAAGCCATCAGAGCTACTCGATATGCTGGGAAAGTGGTACCTTTAGCGTTTTACCTAGGAGAAGCTAAAGGTTTATACCTAGGGGAAGAATTCCACTTCAATCAAATTGATATCATTTCTGCCAGGGCATGTAGCCATCCTCAGCGGGGGCTTTTTTGGGAAGAGGATAGGATGCTTGACACCATTATACATTTATTCAGAGAAGGTACATTAAAACCATTTGGGTTACCCGACCCTGTTGTTACACCAGATGAATTACCTGAGGTCTATGGCAAGATACAACATGCCCCTCACGAAGTTCTAAAAGTCGCTGTGAGATATTAATCGTCGACAGGGTCGTAGGGGAAGAGTACTTGGTCAAAACCCTCCGAATTATGAGTATTCTTTAATTATCGAATCAGGCATTGTAGATAGTAGGTTTATTTTGAAATATATCGCTGGTGAAAGACGTCAACACTTAAATCCTTGTACTACCCAAATACTAAAGAAGGAACCCTATGGCTCCCCCATTTTTTAAGAGAACCCTATTGTTGGTAGGGCTTTTCATTTCCGCCGTATGTTCCGAACCTCCAAATCTAGAGAAATTACCTAATGGACCATTAACTACAGAATATACCTATGAAGTAGTTAAATCTTATCCACATGATCCTAACGCTTTCACTCAAGGATTAACGATAATCGGGAACAATCTCTATGAAGGTACGGGGAATTATGGTCAGTCTTCACTACGTAGAGTCCTTTTGGAGACGGGAGAAATTAAACAAGCTCGCAATATTTCGCCAACACTCTTTGGCGAAGGGATAGCTCTCTTCGATGAAAAGATTATCCAGTTAACATGGAAATCTGGAATAGGTTTCATATATGATCAGAAGACCTTTAATCTTTTGAGAAGTGTTTCTTATCCAGGGGAAGGTTGGGGGATAACATACGATGGACATCAGTTTATTATGAGTGATGGTACATCTACTTTATATTTTCGTGACAAGGTCACCTTCGAAGAAACTAAACGAATTACGGTAAGAGATGATAAAGGAAAAGTTTCCCAACTTAATGAATTAGAATATGTTGATGGAGAAATATATGCAAACATTTGGCAAGAAGACCGAATTGCTTGTATTAACCCTTCTAGTGGTTGGGTCAATGGATGGATTGGGCTAGAAGGGCTACTTCAACCGAAAAATAGCTCTCCCGGTTCGGATGTACTTAATGGAATTGCTTATGATAATGCAAGAAGGCATTTATTTGTTACGGGTAAATTGTGGCCCAAACTCTACCAGATCCGCCGGGTCAAAAGGGAATTTTAAAAGTTAATAGCGAGAGTAAACTTGGTTATGTTTTGGAGTGTCGACGCTGTCGTATAACTGAAATCGAGACAATATTTTTGCCATGTAAGACCACCGCCGAAAGTGGGTGTTTTTATATCCCCTTCTGGGTCATAGATATAGCCAGTTCTTAGAGCTATAAAACCTTTATACCAATACTCCATTCCAACATTTAGGATATTCCCATTATTATGGAGCAATAGTCGATTAAGATCAACCGCTAATAAGAATTGACTAGACTCTAACTTAATGGCGTAAAATTCCGCCCCTATTTTAAGATTTCTTGACAAATGGTCGGCACTATCCGAATTAGTAAAGCTAATTTTCGGACCCAGATTTTGAATTGCCCCGGCTATTGAAAAACGAGATGAAATTTTTCCCTTGATGCCAATATCTATAGCAAAGCTAGTCCCTGCCTGTTTATCTACGTTCGATAATGTTGTTCGAATAAGTTTAATATTAGCACCAATTCCTATTTTTTCGTCAAGTAAGGTTCCATAGGATAGATAGATCGCTATGTCCGAACTTTTAAAAGAACCTAGGATTTCTCCAGCAGCATTAACATTTTTCTGTTCCCCCAGAGAAAGATAGGGTAGACTGAGACCAAAGGTTCCCAAACCGTCTACAGGAAGAACATAGGACAAATTTAGGAAATAAAGGTCGTCCGCAAGGTATGGAAGCCATTTAAAGTAACTTGCAGAAAAACTACTTCTCACCAGGAAACCGAGATTGCCTGGGTTCCAAGCTGGAATCGTTGCTCCTTGAGCGTGGGCAACACCAGTTTCTCCCATTGCCGTTGAACGGGCGTCGGGTGCTATCTGAAGGAATAGTCCACTAGTTTGGCCGATCCCTGCTTCTGTTTCATTTACAAGAGCTACTAATAGGAACCCTATAATAAAGTAACGTATTCCGTTCACGGAAATTCTCCTTTATCCCTATTTTATGTTGAAAAAAAATATAGGGTTCTTATCTTTAAATCTTTAGTACAGGGACTTAACAGATATCTCTCTGAGCGCTTATCCCTCTGCTTAAATAATAAGGAGGAAGGAATTTATTAGTATCATTTCTAGTCTATTTAACCTGGCACATCAATCCAACGTCTAGTTTCCGATGCTTCCAATATAGTTTCTGCTACTATTTGGGAACGCATCCCATGATAAAACGACGGAACACATTCTCTTCCGTCACGAATGGCGGTTATAAATTCCCAAGCTTGGTCAAAACGAAAAGTCTGAAAAGTGTTGCCTTTTTGAGGATCACGAGGTGACCCAGGCAATTTGAGAAACTTTTTAGGGACATCTAGACTCTGATATTTCTCACCTCGGGATGCTATCATTATGTTATGAGGCTTATGTAGTTGGTATGTTGCAGAGGCTTGACTACCATTCAACTCACAGATGTCATGATCACCTTCAGGTCCCCATCCCTTAGTTAATTTACCCATTTCAAATACACCAGTGACCCCTGATTTAAATTCGGCGATCCAGGCAACCCAATCTTCCACATCCTGTGGTTCACAAGATTTCCCTTCTATCGTCTGGGTTCTGGAGACTACCTGTTTTAATGAAGCACATACTGTCTTAATTGGACCGAGAAGATTTTCTGCAAAATCAATACGATGGATTCCCATGTCTCCAAGCTCTCCCATGGCAGCCATACGTCGATATTGACGCCAGCCTACGTAATCATCACCCCAATCTTGGAGCCGTTGGAAACGAGCATGCCGGATATCGCCAAGCTTTCCTTCATCCACTATTTGTTTTAGGTATCGCATGCCGGGGACGAATCGGTAAGTAAAGGCGGTCATATGCCTAACACCCCGGTTGCGTGCTGCTTTATACATATTAGAGGCTTCTTTAATAGTCATTCCTATTGGCTTTTCGCAGAGTACGTGACAGCCTGCACCAATAGCTTTAAGAACAAGGTCATGGTGGTATACGTTGGGGACAGATATAGCCACAGCTTCTGGTTTTACATGTTTTAGGAAGCTGTCTATATCAGTATAACCCTCAGTGATATTCCACTGTTTTTGTTTCTCAGATAATAAGGGTTTATTGACTTCGCAAAGGCCAACTATTTCTACTCCAGGAATACGAGAGAATCCGGGGTAATGTACCATTTCACATACCGCCCCAAGTCCAATTAGGCCAATACGGATTTTTTTGATAGACATACTATAATTCCTTTTGAGTGGGTATTAATTCAATTGAGATCCCACAATTTAAGCTGTTGGGAAATAATTTGAATAACTTTTTCAAGCCCTCCAGCACCAATTACAGTCGCCTGTTCTTGGTATAGTCCTTTTCCGTAATCTCCCTCTGGTAAGAGGTATCCACCTGTACCATTAGTATTACACATAACAACAACAATTATAGCTGTTTTGGGGAAATGAGTTCGTAATTCACGTTGTAGTAAATTATAAGGTTCTCCGTTGACCATCACTAGTACCGCTTCCCCCATGCGCCACAAAGTAATACCATAAGGCAAAATTTTTGAACCTGGAGGAAGATTTTTAATACGTTTCATTGCCCTAGTGATACGTTCAATCTTTGCACGACAATCACCGGCCTCCTTATTCTGTCGATTAGATATTGCTATTTCCTCTTTTTGGCGCCACTCCGCAAACTCGTCATCAAGTTCTTTCTGGGTTGGCAAATCTAATAAGGGCACATTCAAAGTTATAACGGTAGAACTGAAATGCTCCTGTTGGTATTTGCGATTGGCATCCACCGCAACGTGCCGCCAGACACCAATAGTAGCACCAGATATCACTGGACCATCATAATGCATTTCGTGCCCACCAGGGAGGAGTCCTTCCAGAGCAGAAAGAGCAGCATACCCTAACTGTCGCCCGTTCTGATCAGCCACCTCGGTTTCCCCTACAAAACCGAAGCGAGGCCCGATGTCTCCACAGGCACCAAGCAAAAATACACACGGAGAACCTGTTTCCTTTTCGATTATTTCTCGCATTGCCCCCGGATAATCGGGGCTAATTAAAGTATTATCCCAAGCCAAAGTTGTTGGATGGCAACCGTAATTAATTATAGTGGCAACAAGGTTACCGCTCTCTTGATCCTTAATCTTGGTTACTAAGATTGTATTGTCGCCGGGACGATCAGGATTAGTGCCACAGACATAAAATTGGTTGTCATTATCCCAATAATCTCGATTATAAGCAAGGTCGCAACTTCCATATCCGAAAGAAATTTCCACTGGTTTGATTCTAGAAAGAGCTTTTTTAATTGTTACAGCAAGATCTGATGCAAGTCCTTTCAAGTATCCAGGAATTAATGACCCTCCCTCTTTGTTTATTCGGTCTGGGTCAAAATTACCAGCTGCATGGGTGTGGGAGAATGTAATAACGATACATTCTGATGGTAATCCGGTATTCGAAGAAAGATTATTTGTAAGTTGTTTTAAATCACCGGGTTGTAACCACCCGAGGTCAAGACTAATTAGGAGATTGACCTCAGTTCCTTTAAGCCCTTGAAAAGCTAAAACTGAACCAAGGAGTGGTTTATGTAAACCAGTAGATGCATCGTGTTTTGCGGCACCCCAGCTTCGGTGATTTATTCCAGTGGGGGGAGTGATATCAACCCTCTCTAAACCAAAGTTGCACCGAGCCATCGGCATCGTGATAGTACGTTGACTCATTATTTTAACCTTTATGTTTTTCGGAAAAAGTAGTTGCTGAAGAATTACTAGTTTAGCAGCAAAGGCTCCGCCGAAATTAGATACTAGAAGAGTTATTGTCAAGGTTACTCATGAATATCCAGGATTTTTACGGCCATGCCTCTTTGCAAACAACCTGGGTCATGGTGTAAAGCATTTTGGCCAAAAGTAGGACTTGGTCCTTCAAATATTCGGTATTTTGCTAAGGTCCTCAATGGTTCTTTGTCAGAAAGTCCTGTCTCCTGTTCAACGAGGATTGTGCTGCAACGCCCACAGGGTTTTACTATATCCAGATCTACATCTCCAATTTGTATTTTTTTCCACTTGTCTTCGGCATAAGGTGGGCAGTCGGCAACAACAATATTGGGTCTAAATCGGTTCATTTGAACCGATTTTGCTAACCTAGCGTTCAAGTCAGCTAGTGAGCCTTCAGAAATTATAAGAATAGGAAAGGAATCAGCAAATCCGACCTGATCTTCGGAGCCAGAAGCATAACAGGGATCTACAGATCTAACAAAATTTGGATTAAAAAATAGGAGACGACTGGAATTTCCCAAAAATGTGCTAAACCAATCTGCTGCCTCATTTCCCTGATCAATCCCTTGGCATATATCGCCCCAAATATCCACTTCGTGAGTAGTTCCTGTTATTTGGCATGAAACTGACAAGGCTTCCATATTGGGGGCTGATATTGAGAGATCGGAATCGTTTAAGATCGGCTGTACGGTTGATAAAGCTGGAACTTCTCTCTGTGTTATTATTTTCCCCATTTTATTGATGATAACCCACGATCGATCTAGATATATCCCTCGGGAGTCTAAGCTTGCTTTTTGCAATTCTTGTCCTGCACAGGACTTAATGGGATAGATATGTAGTGAGGAAATGTAGGGCATTGAAGTTCCTTTCCAGGAAGAATATAGCGATTAATCTCTCTTGTTTCCTAATCCTCGAGTGGTGCCTTTATATATAACTCTGGTTCTTTGCGGTTTAATAGCAATCTGTGTTATTACTGTTCCAGGACGTTGATCTAAGGCTTGAGCCACAGCGTCAGCAATACATTCCGGAGTAATATATTCATCAGGTTCTTCCCCAGGTTTAAAGTCTGCACTATCGTAAAATGGTGTTTGTGTCATATCTGGGTACAGCGTTACAACACGGAGCCCCCTTTTTCTAACTTCACTGAAAAGTGATTGCCCAAATTGATGTAGACCTGCTTTAGTAGCGCTGTAAGCGGATCCAAAAGGTCCCGGGTTTAAGGCTGCGGTTGATGCTATATTGATGACATATCCCTGCGATTCCTCCAAGTATTTTAAGGTCGCCCGGGTTAATATCATAGGTGCTATCAAGTTTGTTTTTACCATTTGTTCTATTCGTTTAGGAGCCATCGTAGCATGGGGCCCAAAAATCCCTATGCCAGCATTGTTTACGAGCACTTTTAAGGAGCCAGTTTTTTGGATCAGGGTCTTTGTAGTTTCAAGCAGTAGCTGTGTATCTGTGATATCGCATTCAATAGGATGGAATCGGTTGTGGTTATAAGATATCTTAGATTTATCTCTAGTATAACCGTAAACGTTAAATCCCGATTCTACCAGACGTTGTGCTATAGCCAAGCCAATTCCTGAAGAGGTTCCGGTAACCAGTGCTACTTCCATATACCTATTTGCTCCTCTCTAAAATAGTTCTTCAAGCACTGACGGATGAATTCGGTTATCTTAGAGCGTATTTCCACTGGATAAGTCATAGTAGACCCTTCTTGAATATAATTATCAAACAAAATGGGAGTATCCTGACGCTGTTTTTTTAGGCGTTGGAAATAACTCTTTGTCATACGAAAAACCCCAATAGTAACGTCACGCACAGTTGCTGGATCAATTTGTTTAAAAGTTTCTTCAAACATTTTTCCATATATCGATCGCCAAGATGGTACAGCCAGAACTGGATCGAAACAAAGACGAATTGGCCAACCATCTTCTATAGCTAATTTTATAGCATCTAAGCGCTGTTGGAATGGAGGTGCTCCTAACTCATAATGGCGGGATATCTGGTCGGGAGAAATTGTCCAAGCTAATATAACTCGCTCAGAAGATTGGAGCGTCCGGATAGCATGGTAGGCAGCACTCTTAGTTCGTATTTCAACTAGTAGTTCTGGTTGTTGTTGCACAAAGTTTATCCATTCTTGGCAGTAGGGGATAATGGATTCAAATGCAAGTAGGTCTGTATCATAAGAGATACATAAATACAAGGGCTGACTCGGTATAGTTCTATTCTTTATCCCCTTCTGTGTAGCTGAAAAATAATCTTCTAAATTAACAAAAGCTACTATGTTTGCTGATGGATACATGCCTTGCAGGTAACAATAGTCACAATTATACACACAATTTAACATAGGCGTGTTATAATAGAAATTCTCAAGATTGAAATTCTGGCTATTATTCGAACCTTTATACAGGAAATTATCTTTCTTGACAGCCAAAATCAGTTTCATGCTAGCTTTTTGGTTTTGGAAGTGTTGTCTTGGTCGGGCAAAGATTGTTTTATAGTCGTCAACATCTACTATAATTGCTTTGGGAAATCGATCCCGAACCATTTGGGTTAAAGGGAATTCGTATGCAGCTCGTTCGATATAAATATGGGAAAAATTATTTAATCGAGAGTTTTCTAAGAAGTTTTTCAAAGTAAAATTCACTTTCTCGCTTGGTTGAAACTGTGGTTTCTACAAAACTTGATAGAACAGGGAGATCGCCCCCTGTTTTTAGCTTGTACGTTCTAACCTGGTCAACTAATAATTTCTTGCGGTTGGCTGTTAAACGCAGTTGACAACTGATTTCTTCTATTATCTGGAGGTCAAAATTAGTTAAAACATCGGGTTTTTTATCAGAGAAATTTTGATAGGCCGCTATGGTTAAATCTATATCTTCTAAGGCCTGTTTTATTAATGTATTAACAAAGTTTTTTTCAATTCGTTGTATATCAAGGTGATCAGACACGACTTTGATACAACATATACGATGTGGTGGGAGGAAACTAGAAGCTGCCTGAAAGAACCCAGCAGCTTCCATGTCTACCAGTCCAGTAGCCAGAATCTCAGTATCTCTATTCTTTAGAGGATGGTCTACAGTAGTGAGGCTGTTTTCGGCAAGGGGAGTTTTTATAAAAATATCAGGGAGAAAAGATTTTCCGGTCGTTTGTTCCATAATTTTATGGATGAGAAAACTATCTCCAATCTTAACGGTTCCTTCTCCCGATTTTTTTGTGTGGCCCGCTATCCCTATATTAAAGATCACGGCCTTGTTCCAGTTCTGGACATTTGCTATTAAATACGAGGTTGCTATGGCAGACTTTATACGTCCAACTCCTGTTATAGCTAACCAGAAATCATTTCGTCGAAAAATAGGCAGGGCAAAAGAACTGTCCTGCTTCAATTTGAAACGAGCAATTACAGGCTGAGCTTCAGCATGAAGTGCGATAGTCATTAAGACAGGCATGAAATATATCCGAGCTAAGGGATATTGGTTTAGATTTAAACTGGAAAACAAGACAGTTTTTTTCTATTCTCACAGTTTTAACACGATTTAAAAAGTTTTTTAAAATTGGATCTTCGTATAGTTGTTTTATTAAATTATTTTTACGAATATCATTCATAAACTCTTCAGGAAGAGGTTTTCCAGAGACGACCAGTCTGTCGATAGTGATTTGAAGTTTGGAATCAATAATAACCGCTTTAAGGTCCGCAATACCATTAAGGAATTTGTCTTGATAACGATTATTAAAAATCCCTAGGGGAACCCTGATTTCTGCTGTAAGATGGTTATTGTGAATCATTACTCGTCCCATCCCTCGTAGTTTGGAAAAACTCTTGGAATATTCCAGTAAAGCATTGAGATCATTGTCCGAAAGAGAAAGCTCTTTAATTTCTGATCCTGAAATTAAGGAATCAATACAAGTTTCAAACAGGTCTAAAGATAGCTGGGCTTCGGCCCGAGTTGACACATTACGAGAAAATGCATGGGGCTTCGAGCTAGCGTAACGGTTGACGAGATCCAGACTCGTTTTATTTATAAAGTAATAAATTCCAAAAGCAATAGAGGTAAGCAAAACGATTATGAGAAGGCATCCACCTATCCCAAGGGGTGTTTTCATAACATATTATCCACAGTGTTTTTATTAAATATGATGTCACCACCCAGGAGAGTCATTTGACAGGTAAGACGGAACGGCCATAAACGAGTATCTCCATGGGAATCAGTAAACTCAAAATTTTTCTCTTCGAGTTCAAATATCGACACATCAGCAGTTGAACCTGGAGACAGAGACCCTAGTTCTGGTCTACCAATAACTTTGGCTGGTATCGAAGAAGTAGAGCAGATAATATCTTCAATTGGCATACCAAGGTTCAACAATTTTGACATAGTAGTTGGTAAATCGTAAACTGGTCCGTTAACGTTCATGGTATACAAATCTGTGCTTATGGTATCAGGAAAAAATCCATGCTCAAAAGCTGATTTAGCGACATCAAACTTGAAACTTCCTGCTCCATGCCCGACATCCATAATTATTCCCCGGGTCCGGCCTTCTATAACGTCTTCCCAGATTGAATGATGATCATCCAATATTCCATGAGAATGTCCATGGTAGATATGAGTAATTATATCACCAGGTCTTAAAAGGTCCATTATTTCCCCTATCGAGCAGGGTGTATTGCCAATATGAACCATGACCGGGACTCCCACCTGTTGAGCTGCGTTTATAGCAAGTTTTGTGGGTTCAATCCCATTATTGCCGATAAGGTGCTGGCCTTGTCGTACTTTAATCCCAGTAATTATGTCATGGTTATCAGTTACTGTGGTTGTAGAACGATCTACATCGACAAAACGAAGGCTTGCCAATTCAGGTGTGTCTGCTGTCGGAATACCTACCCTAGAAATATTTGAAAATCCTAAAACTCGAGTTCGTGATTTGTTTACGACGCTACTTCGAAAAGCATCAACACTAGGCCAACTGGAGCTACCAGCATCAACAATTGTTGTTACTCCGGTTGATGGGCAAAAATCGTCCGGGACTAATCCAATATCTGTAAATTCCCAACATATATGGGCGTGGAGATCGATTAGTCCAGGAAATACATATAGGCTAGATACGTCTATTACAATATGATCTTCAACCGGAAGGTTATCTCCGATTTTTGAAATTGAACCATTTCGAATAGCGACATCGCAGGAACGGTTTATGTTTTGTGATGGATCAACTACAGTGCCACCTTTAAGCAGTATATTTGATTGGTTGCCAGATTTATTGATCATAGATATACTCTTTTTAGAAAATTAACAAATTATCCCCAGCAAATTTTATCATTTTGTTTTGCAATAGTAGGGATCAGCTTTTTTCGTCTGTTATGTGTATCCAAGCTTTTTAAGCTCATGCTCTTTTTTTCGCCATGAAGGTCGGACCTTTACTTGCAGGTCAAGGTAGATCGAACGATCAAGAAAATCTTCGATGGCTTTTCTTGCGGATGTGCCTATATGTTTCAACATGTTTCCGCTTTTGCCTATAACTATACTTTTTTGTGAGCTTCTCTCAATAATGATGTTCGCCTGGATAAAAGCAGTGCCGTTGGGTCGGTCAGTAAAGCTCTCAACAAATACAGCTAAAGCATAGGGAAGCTCATCATGTAAGGCAAAGAATAAATGTTCGCGGATTATTTCACTTACAAAAAATCTTTCAGGTTGATCAGTTAGCATATCTTCTGGATACAATGCGGGGCCAATTGGAAGAAGACGAATAATAGCATCTAGTAAAGGAGCTAATCCATCTTGTTTAAGAGCTGAAATAGGCACGATATCGGTAAAAGGGAAAGACTCTTTAGCTTGTTTTATCATGGGCAGCAGGGAGTCTTTGGAGATTTTGTCTATCTTATTTATAGCTAGAATAATCGGTCCCCGACAGTGCTTAAGAAAGTTAATAAATTGTTCGTCTAAACAATGAGTAAATCTCGGGGCATCTATGATCGCTACAGCCATATCAGTATCGTTCATAGTTTGGAGCGCAGATTGTAGCATATATTCTTGGAGTCGATATTGGGGTTCGAGTAGTCCAGGAGTATCCAAAAACAAAACTTGGGTTTTATTCTTTGTAAGGATCCCCAAAACTCTTTGACGCGTAGTCTGAGGTTTGGAGGTAACAATAGAAAGACGTTGTTCGAGTAGGGCGTTCATCAGGGTTGATTTCCCCACATTTGGCTTTCCAACAAGGGCTACAAATCCGGCCCGATTTGATTCGACTTTTGTAGCACCTAGCATATGATTAGCATTTTCCATTCGAAACTATCCTTTTCTCATAGTAATATAGATAATCAGCGATAATTCCAAAGAGCGGAATTCCCCTTCATAACCCTCTGGCAAAAACTTGATATACCGGTAATCCTATATATTACCCTTATTTAATGCCGTTGTTGTAAATAAATATAAACATTTGCTTATAAGATATAGAATTTTAAGGAGTTGTGTGCCTAAATCTTAGTAATGAAAGTATATGAGTCCGTTAGGTTTTTATGTCAGTAAGATAGGTATTGCCTTCTTCAAAAACTTAATCGTATTCATTCCCCCCAGTTTTGCAACGTCTTTGGACTTGATAAATACATGAAAGAACAATATTTTATCATATCTTGATTAGTAAGTAATAGGGAGTACTTATTTTCCTAAAGGGGTTAATACTATGGGCATCTACATTCTTCTTGGAATGATTCTGATCGCCTATTCAATTTCTGCAGTATTCTACTTTCGCCATTTTTTTAATAAAAGCTCTAAGGTGGGGTTGTGTGCTAGTTTTTGCCTGATACTTGCGCTAGTGTTACAAAGTATTTTCCTTCTCTCTCGGGCAATCGCCTCGAGCCACGCACCTTTTGTGGGATTGCACGAATCGACCAGTTTTTTCGCATGGCTGGTCGCTTTCGTTTATATATTTCTTGAACGTTATTTTAATGATAGGTCGCTCGGCATATTAGTCTTACCCTTAGTTCTAGCAGCAAATATAGTGTCTGTGCTGTTTATTAGCCCTGTAGATCCTCTGCCAGCCTTGTTGCTTAGCCCATGGTTTAATTTTCATGTCACAGCTAGTTTTTTCGCATATGCAGCTTTTTCTTTCTCTTTCATTACTGGATTGCTTTATCTGACACAGATGTACTATATCCACCATCGTCGGGTCGGTTTAGTGTTCTCACGATTACCTGCATTGGGGATGCTGGACGAGATGAATTTAAAAGCTACGTTGGTAGGGTGGCTGTTTCTATCTATTAGTATAGGTACAGGTATCTGGTGGGCGACTACTGTTTGGGATTCGGTCTCATCTTGGTTTTTGGATCCTAAAATTCTCTGTGTATTGTTAAGTTGGTTTATTTACACTTCTCAGTTGATTACTCGTTATATGATAGGTTGGCAGGGTAAGAGAGCAGCTTTCCTCTCAATAGCTGGCTTTGCTTCAGTGCTTTTAGCCTATCTCGGTGCAGGAATTTTAACCAGTTACCACGTTTTTGAATAAATTTAACGAAACAGTTAATTATGAAGAAGTACTATCCAGCGTTTATAGATATAGAGAACCAGCCTTGTCTAGTTGTGGGAGGAGGTTCCGTTGCTGAAGAAAAAATAGAAGCCCTACTTGAATGCAAAGGGAAGGTTTCTATCATTAGTCCTGAATTAACAAATGAGTTGAGCAAAAAAGTTGAAAATGGTGATATTTTATGGGAGTCAAGGAAGTACATAACTGGTGCCGTCCAGGGGTATAGGATAGTTATTTCCGCAACAGATTCACAAAAAGTTAATGAACAGGTATATCGGGATGCTGAAATCAGGGGTATAATGGTGAATGTCGTTGATATACCACCCCTTTGTCGTTTCATAGTTCCTTCCATAGTACGCCAACGTGATTTGTGTATAGCAATTTCCACCGGAGGGAAAAGCCCAGCATTAGCTAAAAAGATTAGAGTTGAACTGGAAACAAAATTCGGGGATGAATATGCTGATCTGGTAGATTTATTGGGGGAATACCGACCTCTTATGCAGAGAAAATATCCAGATGATATAAATATTCGCGCGAGATTGTGGACATCACTAGTAGATTCAGATATCCTTGATCTTATACGCGCTGGTCATTTAGATAAAGCACGCGATAGGGTTGAGTCATGCATCTTACACTTGTCGGATTAAGTCACCATACCGCACCGATCAATGTGCGTGATCAAACAGCACTGCCAGATAAGCTTCAGGAGAAAGTTCTCTCTTTTATCGACTCCTCTAGTGATATTTTAGAAGCTGTTTTACTATCAACCTGTAACCGTAGTGAGATCTATACGACATCGGTTGAAGAACAGATTGATTCCAAGTCTATTGAAGTGTGGTTTCATGAAATACACGGTGTAAACCAAGGAGTTTTATCTCCCTATCTATATAATCGGAAAGAAGAAGAGGTTATCAGGCACCTTTTTAGGGTTGTCTCAAGTTTGGATTCTCTTGTGATAGGAGAGCAACAAATTCTTGGCCAGGTCAGAGATGCTTATGTGCAGGCATTAAATACGAAAACTACAGGCACCGTCCTTAATCGGATGTTCGAGAAAGCATTGGCTGTTGGGAAATCTGTACGAGAAACAACAGAAATTGGTGAAGGATCGGTGTCGGTAAGTTCTGTCTCAGTGGAACTTGCTAAAAAGATATTTAAAGACCTGAAGCAACACACAGCTATGTTGATTGGTGCCGGAGAAATGGCCGAATTAACTGCAGAATACCTGGTTTCACAGAACATAAAAAGGCTTATTGTTGCAAATCGAACATATCAGCGAGCAGCTGACCTTGCACAGCGTTATGACGGTATCGCTGTGTCATTGGACGATGGCCTATTGATGATCCCAGATGTAGATATCGTTATCAGTTCTACAGGGGCAAAAGAACCAATATTGCGTAAGGAACAAATGGTTGATATCATGCGTGAAAGGCGCAATCAACCGATTTTTTTGATTGATATAGCAGTGCCCCGTGATGTTGATCCCCGAGTGCGAGAATTGTACAATGTTATCCTATATGATATTGATGATTTGCAGTCAGTGGTGGCCGAAAATTCTAAGGCCCGTAAAATCGAAGCGCAGAAAGTAGAATCGATCGTGAATTTGGAAGTGGAAAAATTTCTAGAGTGGTATAAAAATCTTGCCGTTGCGCCAACGATAGCACAACTAAGATTTTTTGCGGATGAAGTCAGAAACAAGGAATTAAACCGGGCTATGGCTCAATTAGACCATTTAACTGACAAAGATCGAAATACCGTAGAAGATATGAGCCGGGCGATCATTAATAAGTTATTGCATGAACCTACTGTTCAGCTTAGAAAAACTTCTGAGTCAGAATATAAAGACTATCACCTCTTAAGCCTCCGCCACCTATTTGGCCTGGATGAAAAAGAAAACGAAAAAACCAGTTTAGGTGGCGACTAGTATTTCATTTTACTGCTATTAATTTTTTAAACTCATGAATAAGACTCTCTCTATAGGTACCCGGGGAAGCCCTCTAGCACTTGTTCAAGCTCAATCTGTAGCTCGAGCGATTGAAGTAGCAAACGATGGTATTTCTGTAGAGGTACGTATAGTTAAAACTAAGGGTGATACTGTTCATGATGTCTCTCTCGAGACTTTTGGCGGCGAGGGTGTTTTTGTTAAGGAATTGGAAAGAGCGTTATTGGAGGAGGAGATAGATTTAGCAGTCCATAGTCTTAAGGACCTCCCAACAACTCTTCCTGATGGTTTGGTCATTGCTTCTGTTCCGGAACGTATAGATGCCCGTGATGCTCTTGTTAGTAAAAATGGATATAAATTTGAACAATTACCTGAAGGAGCTGTTGTGGCTACAGGAAGCATAAGGCGTCGAACTCAGTTACAATACAGTCGCCCCGATCTAACATTTACCGGTATTCGGGGAAATATTGATACTCGTTTAAAGAGGTTGAAAGAAGAAAATGGTCCTGATGCAATCATCTTAGCGGTTGCTGGTTTGCATCGGTTGGGCTGGTTAGATAAAGTAACCCAAATTCTCTCTCCAGATCTTTGCATGCCAGCGGTTGGCCAGGCAGCACTAGCGATTGAAACCCGACTGGATGACCTGTTACCATTAGAAGCGGCTCAGCGTATTGAACATCATCCATCACGACTAGCCGTGACTGCTGAGCGATCTTTTCTTCATGGGATTGGTGGTGGTTGCCATTCTCCTGTTGGAGCCTGGGGGAGAGTTGAAAAAGGTTTATTTAAATTAGATGCTGTTGTAGGGACGAATGATGGTAGTGAGATTATTCGTCATTCTACCGACGGTAAACCTGAAGACGCACAAAACCTAGCAATACAATTAGCTAAGCTTATCTTAGTACAGGGACGAAATTAAATTGAATGTAAAGCAACATCATATGCGAAAAAAAACTTCTAAATCTAATGGTAAGGTTTACTTAGTAGGTGCTGGCCCAGGCGATCCTGGATTGATTACTGTGAAGGGCTTAAATTGTATCCGTGAGGCTGATGTTATAATAGCAGATTATTTGGTTGATAAAAACTTATTAGGTGAGGCCCCTGAGGACGCTGAATGTATCCATGTCCCATGGTCTCAAGGCCGGCAAGAAAAGATCAATGAGCTATTGGTATATTATAGTAGAGCAGGAAAGATGGTGGTTAGATTAAAAGGTGGGGATCCTTTTGTCTTTGGCCGCGGTGGAGAAGAAGGTCTGCATCTTCGAGATCATAGTATTCCATTCGAGGTTGTCCCAGGAATAACGGCAGCGGTTGCCGTCCCAGCATACGCTGGGATCCCAGTTACCCATCGTGAAATTACTTCAACAATGACTGTTATTACAGGGCACGAATCGCCAGGAAAAGATCGGACTGACCTCGACTGGGAGGCTATAGCCAAACGGATTGGTACTCTTGTTTTTTATATGGGAGCTCGAAACCTAGCTGTTATAGTAGAAAAATTAATTAAACATGGGCGTGCACAGGAAACTCCTGTTGCTCTAATACAGTGGGGAACAACATATAAACAAAGAACACTTGTTGGTACCCTAACTGACATAGTGTCAAAATCCCAAAAATCTTCTTTTACTCCGCCTGTTCTCATAGTAGTTGGGGAAGTAGTTGCTTTAAGAGAAAATTTAAGTTGGTTCGAATTAAAACCTCTATTTGGAAAACGGGTCTTGATAACTCGAGCTCGTGGCCAGGCTGGTGAACTCTCTGAATCTCTTTTGCGGGTAGGCGCTGAACCAGTGGAAATGCCACTGGTTCGAATAGAAAAACTAGATGACTGGTCGAAAATTGATTCATTCCTCTCTAATCTTTCTAGTTTTAATTATTTGGTATTTACAAGTGTGAATACTGTCGATGCATTTATGGATCGACTCTACAAAATTGGTTTAGACATTAGATCATTAGGTGGTCTTTTTGTCGCCGCAGTGGGAGAGGTTACCTCAGAGGCTCTCCGTAACTGGGGTATAGAGGCTGATCTTTGTCCAGAAGAGTCCCGGGCTGATAAGCTAGTTGACGCCCTGAGGAGCACTTGTGATTTACAAGGTGCTCGCATATTTTTCCCATCATCAGATATTGCTGGAACTAACTTATTGGAGGGGCTAACTGGCGCTGGTGCATTTGTGACAGCGATTCCATTTTACAAGACGAAGCTGGAGAGCCGCTTGTCTGATGAAGTAGAATCTATGTTTATAAACAAAGAAATTCACATAGTGACATTTGCAAGTCCCTCGGCAGTGTCCGGTTTTACAAAAGCATTAGGAAGAAATATATCACAATATACGAGAGATGTCCGGATTGCTTGTATTGGTCCAGTTACCGCTGAAGCAGCTACCAGAGCGGGTCTATCTGTAGATATTATCTCCGGTCAAGCATCTATCCCTGGGCTGGTAGAAGCGATAGTAAATTACAAACTGGCAACATAAGATTCAGAATAATAATTGCTTTGTAAAGAGGCTCTTGCATATATTCGGTGGGCTTGATTAAAAATAAGAAAATAGATTGTATAAATATATTTAGTGTCCCTTTTAACAAAAAATACATATGCCTTACTGTCCCGAATGTGAATACGAATATCCAAAACGGCTTGAACAGTGTCCTATCTGTGCTAGTTCTTTAGTAGATCGTCTAAAAGATGAATCAAGTTGGCTTTGCGACGAGTGCAAAGAAGAAGTTCCAAAGGATGCCATGTTTTGCCAAGTTTGTGGCACTATATTTATAGAAAGTTTGAGGTGTTTTAGCCATCCAGATGATCCAGCTCACGGTAGTTGTGTGGTTTGTGGAAAGTACCTATGTTTAGAGTGTGGTATTCGTCGCTTAGGGCAGTATTTCTGCAAAAAACACGGATTACTTGAAGAGCTACCACTCAAGGATGAATTTCTCCAAAAGGCTGAGGATAGAGAAGCATGGTCCCTTCACGGGTTTTTTGTCAAGCACGGGCTCGAATGCCGAATATTATCGAGAGGTAAGGATGACGGTTTGTTTTTGGGAAAAGAATTTCCAGAACTAGTTAAAGTAATAATTCCGTCGAAAGACAGGACTAAAGCCCAGCTATGTATCAAAACCCACTCTGTCAACGAGGAGCAGGTATTGTTCCAGTGCGAACGTTGCAGCGCTTTGAGTAAATTTGAATACGAAAGTTGCACTAATTGCGATGGACCTTAATTGATCGACAGCAGATAGGAGATAATGGATGCCATTTCCACTTCATCGTTTACGTCGTTTACGTCGCAGTGAGAGCCTTCGTCGGATGGTCAGAGAAACTCACCTCACCGTAGACAGCCTAATATATCCAATATTTATTTGCCCAGGGGAAAATGTTAATTATCCTATAGATTCTATGCCAGGGGTCTGTCGATTATCGGTAGACCAAAGTGTTGAAGTGTGCCGGGAAGTAGTAGATCTGGGTATCCCGGCAGTTATGCTTTTTGGTGTTCCAGAATATAAGGATAACTACGGTTCTGAAGCGTATGCTGAAAATGGAGTAGTTCAGAAAGCTATTCGGGCGATTAAGGAAGCCACTCCAGAACTGATAGTCATTGGGGACGTATGTCTTTGTGGGTATACCGATCATGGACATTGCGGCATAATTAGTGAAGAAAAAGTGGAGAACGATTCTACATTAGATCTTTTAGCTAGAATAGCTCTTTCTCAAGTAAAAGCGGGAGTTGATATCGTGGCTCCCTCGGACATGATGGATGGGCGAGTAGGTGCTATACGAAATGTTCTTGATAAAGAGGATTTCATGCAAATCCCAATTATGGCTTATTCAGCTAAGTATTCTTCAGCATATTACGGACCATTTCGTGATGCTGCAGAGTCCAGCCCTAAGTTTGGTGATCGGCGTTCCTATCAGATGGATCCGGGAAATACTAATGAAGCACTTAGAGAGGTAGAACTAGACCTTGAAGAAGGATCGGATATAATAATGATAAAGCCTGCGCTAGCATATCTTGATGTAATTTACCGGGTGAAGACCACCTTCCAAGTACCATTAGCTGCTTATAATGTGAGTGGGGAATATGCTATGATTAAAGCAGCTGGGAAAATGGGTTGGATAGATGAGGAAAGTATCGTTTTTGAATCATTAACAGCTATCAAAAGGGCTGGGGCAGATTTGATTTTAACCTACTTTGCTCGTGATATAGCTCGTAACCTCTGAAAATAATAACAGGTATCCAATTACTAAATTATTGCCCTATAACAATATTCGGCTGCCTATCGGCTAACCATTTTTAATGGGCATAGAATACATGGAGTCACTTCAATGAATCGTTCTCGTTCTATTAATCTCTTTGGAAAAGCGCAACAACTTATGCCAGGTGGGGTAAATAGTCCCGTACGAAATTTTGGAAGAGTTGGCGGGAATCCCATTTTTATGGAAAAGGGCGAGGGGGCGAAGGTTTACGATGTAGATGGTAACGAATATATTGATTATCTGGGCTCATGGGGACCTCTCATACTTGGTCATAGTAATCCAGAAGTTGTAGAAGCTCTTAAGGTTGTTTGTGGACAGGGTATAAGTTTTGGTACTTCTACAGAAGCTGAACTTCGGCTAGCTGAACAAGTCCAAAAGGCTTTCCCATCCATCGAGCTAGTCCGAATGGTTAATTCAGGGACAGAGGCAACCATGAGCGCGTTACGTGTCGCTCGTGGTTATACGGGCCGTGATTTGGTGGTAAAATTTGAAGCAGGATACCATGGCCATGGAGATAGTTTTTTAGTTGAGGCTGGTTCAGGTGTCGCCACTTTTGGTATACCTGATAGCCCCGGTGTGCCGGCGAATCTGGCTAAGATGACCATAAGTCTTCCTTACAACAATATTGAGGCTTTTCGCCGTACCCTTTCAGAGCAAGGGAAGAAGATCGCTTGCGTAATAGTAGAACCGGTTGCTGGTAATATGGGTATGATCCCACCAATCCCTGGTTTTTTGGAAACTATCAGAGAAGAAACCGAGAAAAATGGAATAGTTCTAATATTTGATGAGATCATTACGGGGTTCAGGATAGCTTTTGGTGGTGCCCAAGAAAGATTTGGGGTCGTTGCTGATATGACCTGTCTGGGGAAAATAATTGGTGGAGGACTTCCTGTTGGTGCTTATGGAGGTCGCCAAGATATTATGGAATCTGTAGCACCTGTTGGATCTATTTACCAGGCTGGGACACTTTCAGGAAATCCATTAGCCATGACTGCGGGTTATGAAACATTAAAGCAACTTCAGGCCCCTGGTGTATACGAACGACTTGAAACAATAGCTGGGCGCCTGGGTGATGGGTTGCGTGCAGCTGCGGAAGAAGCAGATGTGCCAATTCATTTGAACCGTCTAGGCTCCATGTTAAGTATTTTCTTTACTGACCAACCGGTTAAGGATTTTAATTCAGCGACTACATCGAATGCAGATCAGTATGGACGTTATTTTTGGAATATGCTAAATAGAGGAAATTACTTAGCTCCATCACGCCTAGAAACTGGATTTGTATCTCTAGCTCATACTGAAGAACACATTGAGTCGACTCTTATAGCCGCCAGTGAGAGCTTAAAAGATATAGCGAATTAATGTTCAATAAAAATTAATAGACTATAGTAGGTTAAGGTGATTAAAGTAATTTTCCCCTTCCTTTCAAGGAGATCCGGAGTGAATAACAAGAACAGGTCTGTTGGAACGGGAATAGCAGCTTATTTAATCATAACGATATTAATACTAAGTTGTGGAGGCAATACTAGTCCGACAAAGTCATCTCAACCTTCCTCGCCCCCACCTTCTAGCCCCCCTGCTCCTCCTATCCCAACAAGAATAACGATTGATCCATCTACGACTACCTTGGAGACAATTGGAGGGACCATGCAGCTTACTGCCCGAGTTATGGATCAACGGAATAATCTTATGACAGGGCAAGTATTAACTTGGACAAGCAGTAATACGGCGGTTTCGACAGTAAGTTCATCTGGCTTAGTAACAGCAGTAGGGAATGGGAGTGGTCTGATTTCGGCTCGTATTGGTGCAGCCTCAGGCAGTGCAAGTATTACCGTTTCTGAGCCTATTCCAACAAGAATATCAATAACACCCTCTTCGACATTACTAGAAGTGATAGGCCAGAGTATACAGCTCTCTGCCAGTGTTCGTGATCAGCGTAACAAAGTCATGGTTGGATCAACAGTAACTTGGCTAAGTAATAATGAGACGATAGTAATAGTAAATAACGAAGGTATTGTTACAGCTGTTAATGAGGGTACCGCGGTTGTTACAGCCAAGTTAGACAGTATTATTGGTACCGCAACTATCAATGTTTCAGAGCCAGTCCCAACGAGGATCACTATCACACCATCTTCGGCTACTTTGGGAGCACTCGGCGAGCAGATACAATTAACTGCATTAGTCAAAGATCAACGTGGAAACGAAATGCCAGAAGCACTCGTAGCCTGGTCAAGTAGCAATGAAAATATTGCCAGTGTCCAGGAAGGTATTCACCAGAATAAAATAGCCCTAGTAACAGCCCTTAGTAATGGCTTAGCCGACATATCGGCACATATTGGATCGGGTCCGACTGGTAGCATATCAATAACAGTTTCCCAAGTTCCAGCGTTTGTTACTCTAACTTCAAATAACCAGTTGCTAACTGATTTTTGGGAAACGGTTCAAATAGAAGTGGAACTTAGGGATGCTAATGATGCAATTATTGAAGATCCCGTAGTTACATGGATGAGTAGTGATGAAACGGTAGTTGCGGTAGATGATGAAGGTTTAGTTACTGCAATCGGAAATGGCATTGCAGAAATTATAGCTCAGTCTGGAGGAGCAACTCAGGAGATTTCGATAGCTGTCGAAGGACCAAGCATCGACAGGAGTGCCGTAATAGCTATATACCAAACGTTAGATGGACCAAATTGGAACAGTCAAGCAAGCTGGATGAGTGATGAATCAATTCGGGTTTGGGAAGGCATAACAACAGACGAAAGGGGACGAGTCACCCGGTTAGATTTGGGAAATAATAACCTTAAAGGGGAACTTCCTTTAGAACTTGCACAATTAGAAAAACTTCTTGTGATAGACCTTTCTGAAAATGAAATATCTGGGTCAATTCCTTCCGTATTGAGTGCACTTTCTGACCTCGAAGATTTTCATTTGCAGAATAATCCTAATCTCCTGGATCCTCTTCCAGATTCATTTCTCAACCTGTCATTGGCTTCTCTAAGATTAGATAATACCCAAGTTTGTGTGCCTGCTTTATCTAGTTTTCAAATTTGGTTAAGTGAAATCATCGATCGTCAAGGGATTATTACCTGTGAAATAAACTATCTTCCGTGGGTGGGCTTAACAGTAACGCAAGGGAGGATAATTTTTGCTACCGAAGCTTTACCAGAACCGGTTGAGTTGTCTATTTGCCTTCCTTTACAAGATTTTGAGTTTTCTGGCACAAGTATCACAGTGCATGTTTCTAAGTGGCAGAGGAGAACCGATGAAAGCAGCCCATGGGTTGATATCGAAGATACTGTGAAAACCTTTCAAGTATGTCCGTACACGGCAACTATTGCCGGGGACTATAGATTGGTGGGAGACGCTACTATCGATGGGGAAAGAAATATGTATGCCAGTACAAATTTCTTTACCTTCGAGTAATTCTCAACGGGCAAATAAAAATTGAAAAATTTAGTAGAATAAGTATATAGTGAACAAGTAATTTGTTAGATTAATAGCTTACACTTACTTCAAGCGTTCGGGATTTAGCCCATCAAGTTCGGGCAAGATGAATCTTCCATTTTCTCTAATTACTTGGCCATCAAATTCAATTGTCCCCCCACCGTATTCGGGTGTCTGAATCATAACCATATCCCAGTGTACTGCTGACCTATTTCCATTATCAGCCTCTTTGTAAGCTTGGCCTGGTGTTAAATGAAATGCCCCAGTAATTTTTTCATCGAAAAGGATGTCGAGTATAGGTGTGGTAATATAGGGATTGAAACTGATGGCGAATTCTCCGACAAACCGAGCTCCCTTATCCGTCTCTAGGATTTCGAGTAGTTTTTCAGGATTATTTCCAGTTGCGTCGATAATTTTTCCATTTTCGAATGTTAAACATACATCTGTAAACATCGTGCCATGGTACAGTGTTGGTGTGTTAAACCGAATAATACCATTAACGGAATCTCGGACGGGCGCTGTGAAACATTCACCATCTGGAATATTCCGGTCGCCCGAACATCCCACAGTCGGAATATTTTTTATACTAAATCTTAAATCTGTTCCAGGGCCTGTTAGGCGAACTTCATTGGTGGCGTCCATTCGTTCTTTCAGTGGGATGAGCGCGTTTTTCATCTTGCTGTAATCCAGATTGCAAACATTAAAAAAGAAGTTTTCGAAGGATTCTGTACTCATGCCAGCTTGTTGAGCCATAGAAGGAGTTGGCCAACGAAGGACAACCCAACGGGTTTTAGGAACCCGAATGTCAAAGTGGACTGGCTTTAACCAGTTTTGTTCGAAGATTTGAATGGCCTGACTTGGTACATCTGACATTTCCATCACATTAGGGTTCCCCCGTAGGCCGATATAGGCTTGAATCTGTTTCATTCGAAAAGACTCATAATTGCCAGCGGCCTCAATAGTATCAGGGTCCCCAGTATGAATCAGTTCCCGCATAATAGGTTGATGCTTAATGGAGACTATGGGGACACCACCCCTTTCACGGATTGCCCGGATTAGAGAGATAACCATCTCATCAGGAACATCAAATGCCTCAATTAGTACGCGGTCCTTCGGTATTATTTTTGTAGAATGTTCTGTGAGTACCTTCGAAAGTTCATCATATCGTGGGTCGCGCATTGATATTTATTCTCCATGGTTTATTATATTTCATATCAAAAGTGATGGTACGTTGATTATTTAGCTACAATGCAACGACAACACCAGCAGTTATATTTAGCAAAAATAGAATTTCCGGTTACGGAAGCCAAGATAATTTATACCGGAATATTAAAGGTACGATATATTATCTAAGAAGTATGATGCGATAAAAATTAGGAATATAATTCATTCAAGTAGATTTTTATAAGGAGTGCTTATGGAAACGATCGCGTTTAGAAATTCTTATTTTACCTTTCGAGTAGATTCAGAAAAAAAACCCCCTAAGACAGTAACCCAGAAAGTACCATATTCGCTCAATAATGCCCGAATACCGATTGATGCAAGCCTATCTATTAAAGAAAAAGCAGGAAATTTTAAAGAAAATTATGTTGTGGGCACTAGTTGTAAAACTGAACAGGTCGGTGTGGATCAAGATATTTGGCATATCCCTAACGCAGATTTCATCCCTATCTTTTCCTCGGATACTTTTATGTCCATAAAAACGTACGAAGTCGCTAACCGAGGTGCTGTGCTTTACCCTCCCTCCCTTGGTGAACAGCCGGAGCGACAAATTGTTCCTATAGAAGAAACATTTGATGACGTTCGTATCGATCTCCCCCGTATCGAAGGACAGTATCTGGAGACACCTAAGGAGGTGGTCGAGGCTGTTCTTAGTAATCAGCCCCTCAATGCCCGTACTACAATCGAAAATGAAAGATATACAGCGATTCTTGAATATCCGATTAAAACTATTAATGCTAACGAGAAAGACTGGATATACCAACCAGATACAGGCCCGGTACTTCTACCTGATTTGGCCCAAGATCCAAAAGGAATGTTAGAAGGCATTCAGCTAGCTTTTGCTGCATTTAATACCTTAGAATGGGTCGAGTTTATTGTTCGTGTTCCAACACCTGTAGCCCCTGGAATACTTGTAAATCATTATTCAGAATCGGTCCGGTTTGACAGCATGAACGAAATATTAATTCCACTTTATGGGTAACTTTTTGAAAAGGAACTCTATGCTATCTTTTGTTTCTTTTTTGGAGATACGGCTGTATTTGTTTTGTTGCATCATAACAAGCTTAATGATCACCTCGGCCTGGGGGCAAAATCTAACTGGGGATTCTCAACTGCATAATGATTTAATATCTGCCGATAAGAAAATCTCCAATGAGGATCCAGTACTTAGGATATTGCGGGAAAGGGTTGATGAACATGGACATGCTGTGGGTATTGTTGCTGGAATAATACGAGGTATAAACAGATACGGGTATAATTATGGAACATTACATCAGGGCACAATAAGGCGAGTGAGCCCTATGACGGTGTTTGAAATAGGGCAGCTAAGTAGTCTCTACACCACAGCTATGTTGTCTATTATGATTCAACAGGGAGACCTAAACTTAAATGATAAAGTCGAGACATATCTCCCTGAAACCGTAAAGATGCCATCTGCTACCATGGGGAAACCTATCCTATTAGAACACTTAGCTACTCATACCTCGGGCTTACCGGATCTGCCGGGAAATCTTGTTTCTACTGACCAGAAAAATCCTTTGAAAGATTATACAGTGGATTTGATGTATGATTTTCTTACAAGTTATGCAGATCTGCAGCCATCGTGGGAAGATGCCATTCCAGAACAAGGCGAGCAAGTAGAGGAAGATTCCTTAACAGTTGAGGGCGATTATTTGTATTCTGCACTTGGTATGGGCCTATTAGGCCATATTTTGGAACTGGTGGCTGGTAAATCTTATGATAACCTAATGCGAGAACTTATACATTCTCCTATTAAATTAGCTAACACGGCTAGTGTACCGACGGCTTCTATGCGGACGTATACAGCAACTGGCCATGACGATGGAGGGCGGCCGATTGAGCCATGGTCCGATAAGGTTCTATTGGGAGGGACAGGGCTACGATCAAATCTTCTTGATATGATGGCACTTGTATCAGCTAATATGGGCATAATATATTCACTGCCAGAAGAATTTAACGAGGAAGATTCAACTCGTTATGATATTCCCATTGAAGAACTTATTTTGCTTTCAAATCGTTATCACATGTCGTTTGATGATCTTATTATCCCCAGGAAAAGAACTAATATATCTGATGTTGAGATGGCCATGGGGTGGAAGGTAAAAAAAGATTATCGAGGTCGTAATATCCACTGGCTTACTGGTCAAACTAACGGTTTTTTTGCTTTCGCAGGTTTTGTTAAGGAATGGAAAAAAGGTGTTGTTGTGTTGGCTAATAGTTCGGTTAGTATCGAGGACATTGGGTTTCATCTCTTAAGTTCTCGAAATCCTATAAACCCACCGTCAAAAAATGTTGCCCCAATGAGTCCAGCTGCTTACAAGGTTTTAGTCGGAACCTATAAGTTCATGCCAGAGTTCATTATAGATATTAGCTTTGTTGATGGCAAACTTTATGGTCAGCCTCCTGGGCAGCCAAAAAGTGAACTGATCCCAATGCCTTCAGGAGATTTTTATCTTAAAGAGGAAGATGCTCAGATCACTTTTGTTAAGAATGAAATAGGAGAGGTAGATTATTTTCTCTTTCTTCAAGATGGTCGGACGCATAGGGCTCAAAAGATCAACGGGGGTAATTAAATATCTATATAATTTCTATTAGATAAAATTCTCCCGTTCTAAATCAATTTTATATAGCAGGTTTTGAAATAGAGCCCTATTGGCGAAGCTTAGAAGTTCTCAGGATAATGTGTATCGTAATGGTTGCTAATTTAAAATTGCCAACCACCCAAACCGGGTGTGGGTAACCTAAGGTGGCTGTCTAACTTTTCAAGTAGTTCGGGGGGGGCTTGTAAATCATCAGTTGTAGCCAGGCCAGAAGCTGGTCGAACACCGAGCCATAGACGAGTAAAGGCTCCTACAGATGCTTTCAGGGTCTGTAAATTAGATGCCGAACCCACGCTTGCCTTAGATTTATTCCCCAAGGTAATAATATACTCTCCACTAATACCCCGCCATGGCATACTTGGGGTTAGATATTTTTCAATTGGATCTTCTAAGACAAGGTTGAACTGAATGGTTGGTCCATCCAAACAAGTTTTGGCTATGCAAGCTTCAATGTTGCAGATCCTGGCTTGCCAGTATCCAGATCCCTGAATCATCTGATTAAAATCACCCTTTTCAGAGATCATTCTACCACGGAATGGTTGTTTAATGAGGTCTTGCAATTGGATATCTTGGGGTTCCTCTAGGGTGAACAAGCGGACCTGGTCACCAAGAGATTTAATAAGCGCAAGTAGTTCAAGGAATTGGCGGTGATTTTGGTATGCAATAAAAGAAATATCGCAAGGGCCATGTTCCCCTCTATTGTCAGTTGCCCAAAAGAAGTGAGTTAATTCCCCCTGGGCTTCATCACAATAACCCAGAGCAAATGATTTATCTCGATTATACAACTCTGCTCGCATTAGTGGGGCAGAGTTCAATCGGCAAGCTCCATGGATAAGTTTACGGTTCATCATAGAAGAGTGGATCATAGACCAGTCTTCGGCGGTAAGCCGTTTTGGTATTCTGAATGGAATGTTAATCATTAGGTCTGCAGGGTCAAACCGGACAGTATGGCCATAGGATCCAGTGCCAAACCCCATTCTATCATAAAACCCCTGTTCAAACATGGTTAGTATGCATAAATCTGCACCGCTAGCAGTTTCTTCGGCAATTAGCTGGGCGGTAGTTTGTTGTGCGAGACGCAATTTTCGAGCGATCCTACTTGTAGTTACTCCGATAATCGCACACATAGGAATATCTTGTTTTAGGTACCGGAATGTGCCATCAATAGATGATGCTTGGCATTCTACCTGGCCATTTATTTCTGCCACGTTGGTTCGGGATGACTCGAAGAAAAGAGGGGCCCATTTAGCCTGTTCTTCGTTCTTTACCCAATGAACTTCACGCCAGATTTGGACAACAGCTTCACAGTCTCGGGCCGCGTTATATGATCTAATATGTGACATGTCTTTTAACGGCTCTTAGTTGAATGTTTGATGGTGGAGGTTTTAGTTGAGATGCTGTTGCTAAGCATCCATACGACAGGCAATACTAAAGGGGTTGGGTAATTAAGAAGAAGATCTATTTTCTGGTTTTACGATAAGTCCACACCAATTTCTAGTATGAGGTTGCATAAAAAATTTGTTGGGCTTCTTTTCCTTTAGATAATTATGGTCACGACTAAATTTTGTTAGGTAACTGGCAATTATAATGGCAAACCCCGCAGGTAATAGTCAGATTCTCCAGTGCAGACTTTGTTGCGACTACGGAGCCTTGTTCAGCTGCTGTAGCTAAATCTTCTACTCGGACTTGGAAATCTGAAGCGTAGAAACCGTATCTCGTTGCATCATACTTTGGTGGGATCGTAGCTACTTCTTTCATGATTTCTTTAAGGGATCGTGCATCACCCCTAATGGTTTTCAGGGAACCATTGTCAACTGCTCCAGCAATTACTTCATAGAGTTTAGCTAGTTCCCTCATGTGTTCTTGTCGGGAGTCCTTATTTGAATCAGGTTTTTCAGTTTTGGGCAGTTCTTCCACGTGTTCCACTTCGTTGTTTCCGCAACCCACATCAACTATTGCGGTAATAAAAAATAACACAAATGTTGCTACTATTATTTGGTAATAGGGCCTTTTCATTTTTATAGGTGCTCCTCATAGGATGTTGCTATTGTTCAGCAAAATTTTAAGCCAGATTGACCAATGTGCGGTATCCTCTGCAGCAACTCTAAATGGTTGAAGTTCTCCGACGTTTAGAATTGCCATGCCACGTCATGGTAACCTACTAAATACTTAATTGTCAACCTGTTTTGCTAAGATATTAAATACTAATTGGTGCGGTGACTGCAATTAATGACTAGCACATAGAAAAACTTCTAATCAACTTTCTAATTCCATTCTTTGATATATGCCAAAAAGGCAGCCTTTCTTCTTGTTATGCCAAAAAGGCACCATTGTTGAGAAAATAATGATTTGCCGCACACAAAAATGGTTTTGGCATGATATTTGCAATTTTTAGTCTCTAGAATGCGACTTTTCGTTAATTGCGGCGTATAAAGGGTAGTTGAATTGAGAAATTTCATTTTGATTGAACTTAGGCGACGAAGTTCAAAATAGAGAAAAGAGGTATAACATGAAAGATGAAAAAGGAATCGCGGAACAACCGCTAAATCTGCCACATAATCAAATTATTGATTCAATAACAGTTTTGCCAGTATCTAATCTGGTGGTATATCCTCATATGGCTGCGGCTATTGTTATTGATAAATCTCATTTTGTAAAAGCATTAGAAGAAGCGCTACAGCATGACGAGATGGTTATGATTCTGTTACAACGGGATTCTGAGACTGAATCTCCGTCAGCTGAGGATCTACACAAATATGGTATTTTGGTTCGGATCGAAAAGTTGATGAAATTACCCGAAGAAAATCTGCATGCGGTTGTTCAGGGTGTATCCCGTGGACGCGTTCTTGGGTTTTTAGAGGAAGGGGAGGCTATCCGGGCCCGGATTGAACTTCAATCAGAAAAAATTGATGATAATATTGAGAGTAAAGCTTTAGTGCATAATCTCGTGGAGCAATTTCAGCGTCTAATCAAACTTGTCCCTAAAATGTCTGAGGAATTATGCATACCACTAATTAATCTCGAGAATCAACCATCAAAACTGACTGATTTTATAGCATTTAACCTTAAAATAACAATCGAAAACCAACAAGCTCTTCTAGAGTTAAGTGATGTCAAAGAAAGATTAAAAGCTTTAACCTTTCTTATTACTAGGGAAATCGAAGTTGCGGAAACTGGAAGCCGTATTCAGTCCAAGGTAGAAGACAAGATGGGCAAAGCTCAACGCGACTACTATCTCAGAGAACAGATGGAGGCTATACAGCAAGAACTTGGAGAAGGTAATGGTAGTCATAGCGATGACTTAACTGATTTGCGTAAAAAAATTGAAGAGGCGGGCATGACAGAAGAAGGTCGCTTAGAAGCTGAGAGGGAGATCAAGCGTTTAGAACGTATGCCAGTAATGTCTCCCGAGTACCCAAGTACTCGGAGTTACCTTGAATTACTTTCGGAGCTTCCTTGGTCAATATCAACCAAAGATCAGCTTGATATTGAAAAAGCTAAGAAAATACTCGATGAAGATCACCTTGGTCTTGAGAAAATAAAAGACAGAATTTTGGAACACTTGGCAGTTCGGACCTTAAAACCTGAAATGAATGGTTCTATACTATGTTTTTCGGGGCCACCAGGAGTAGGCAAAACCTCTCTAGGAAAATCAATCGCGCGTGCACTAGGTCGTAATTTTGTACGTATTGCCTTAGGAGGTATCCACGATGAAGCAGAAATTCGAGGACATCGGCGGACCTATATCGGTGCGTTACCGGGACGGATACTTCAAAGTATCCGGAAAGCAGAATCTAATAATCCTGTAATCTTACTAGATGAGATAGATAAATTGGGACGCGATTTTCGAGGGGATCCATCAGCAGCACTCCTCGAAGTATTAGACCCAGAGCAGAACAATACCTTTACCGATAACTATATTAATCTACCGTTTGATCTTTCAAATATCATGTTTGTCACTACAGCTAATATGCTTTCTGCTATTCCCGAACCACTTAGGGATCGTATGGAAATTATAGAGTTGTCAGGGTATATGGAAGAGGAAAAATTAGAAATAGCTAAACGTTACCTTATTCCTAAAGAACTCAATGATCATGGCCTTCAGGTGGAAAAAATTGTTTGGGATGACAAAGCAATAGTTCAGGTCATCACTGACTACACTAGGGAGGCTGGTCTTCGAAACCTACAACGAAAAATTCGTTCTGTCACCCGTAAGATAGCACGGCAAGTGACAGAGGGTGAGCTGGATCCTTTCCATATTAAAGAAGAAAATATTCAACAATACCTTGGTTCTGCTGAATTTTTATATGAAACCGCTGAGCGTATTGATGAACCTGGTATCGCAACTGGCTTAGCATGGACTCCAGCCGGGGGAGAAATAATGTTTATTGAAGCTAGTAAAATGATCGGAGGGAAAGAACTGACTCTGACCGGGCAATTGGGAGAGGTGATGAAGGAATCTGCCAAGACAGCATTAACTTATGTTCGATCCCAAACTCAGGATTGGAATATCGATCCAACTATATTCCGTAAAAATGATATTCATATTCATTTACCGGTCGGAGCAATTCCTAAAGATGGACCATCTGCAGGTGTAGCTCTTGTAACCGTACTTTTGTCGCTTTTCACCGGGCGTCCAGTAAGAAACGATTTAGCGATGACAGGTGAAGTTACTCTTCGAGGGAAGGTAATGCCTGTTGGTGGAATTAAAGAGAAAGTCTTAGGTGCTATGCGAGCTGGTATAACTACAATCATTATTCCCCGTCGTAACGAAAAAGATCTAGATGATATCCCAGCTTCTATAAAAGACAAACTCAGCTTTTGCCTTGTTGATCACGTAGAACAGGTTCTAGAGTTCGCACTTATGGAAAAACCAGAGGGAAAATTAGAAGGTAATGGAACCTGGGTGTCGCATCTTGAAGAAGGGGTTTCTGTCTCAACCAAGAGCACTAATTTTAACTGAGTTAGCTTCCTAGATACCAATGCAATGAATAAGATATTTTAATTCGTAAAGAATTGACGTCTTAGCTTACACACGGTATTATTGCATAAGAATCATCTATGTTCCAAAGACGAAAAGGGAGAAAGACTATGAAGGAAAAGAAAAATAGCAACCGTTGGGATGGTAAAATAATGCTTGTAATCGGAATGTTGCTTGGAGGTTTATTCATATCAAACTGGGATGCTTTCGTCATTCAGGATAACTTTGACCAAGCAGATTATAGGTCGATAACACCTGTTGTGGCGGCTGACCAAAGATCGTTGGGAGATTTTAGCAGTACCTTCGCTAGTATTGCCGAGAAGGTAAAGCCTTCAGTAGTACTTATACGAAGTAAGCGAGTCGCTAGAAGAAATCAGCAACGGTTTTTGAATCCTTTCGAAGAATTTTTTGGAGGAAGGTCGCCTAGGAATAATGAGCCGCGGCCAGACCGTGGTCTGGGTTCAGGTGTTATCGTGTCGGAAGATGGATATATCTTAACAAATAATCATGTGGTTGAAAATGCCGATGAATTAACAGTACATCTTTCAGATAAACGGAAGGCCAAGGCGGAAATTGTTGGCTTAGATCCTCGTACTGATCTCGCAGTTATTAAGGTTGATTTCGAAAATCTACCAGTATTATCGTTTGGAAATTCAGATAAACTTCGAGTGGGGGAGTGGGTTATGGCAGTTGGGAATCCATTTGGATTGGATCATACCGTAACTGCAGGGATTGTTAGCGCCAAGGGGCGAGGTAATGTTCTAGATCGAAACTCTTATGAGAATTTCATCCAGACAGACGCAGCTATTAATCCAGGGAATAGTGGGGGAGCTCTGGTCGATTTAGAAGGTAGCCTAATGGGAATTAATACCGCTATCTATTCTCGGACTGGTGGATATCAAGGTATCGGTTTTGCGGTACCAGCTAACATGGCTAGAAGTATTATGACACGGCTAGTAAAAGACGGACGTATTACTAGAGGTTATTTGGGTGTCCAGATTAGCAATCTTGATGAGGACTTAGCAGCAGCAATGGGTCTTGATAACTCAGCTGGAGTGCTCATCAATGAGGTCATGGAAGATGGCCCAGCCAGTAATTCGGATCTCCAAGTTGAAGACGTAGTTATTGCACTGAATAATACAGAGGTTGAAGATGTCGACGATTTACGCACCAGGATAGCAGACATTGCCCCTGGTACAGAGGTAAAACTTAAAATCGTTCGGGATGGTGAACAGAAAACTATTTCGATTGAACTAGCAGAATTACCAGATGGAGATCCGACAAGTACGGCCTCTAATAATGAGTCTCGTATTAGTCCCGCCAGCCAAATAGGTATTGACGTTATGGATGTTTCGCGAGAATGGACGCGTTATTATGAAGCTGGGTCAGGAGTAGTAATTACCCGAGTTGTCTCAAACAGCGTAGCACAGGAAAAAGGGCTTCGGAGGGGCGATCTGATTCGAGCGGTTAATGGCAAACGGATTTCTAACGTTGGAGAGTTTGTTTCTATTGTTCGCCAGTTTGAAACTGGGCAAGCTGTACGGTTTCGAATACAAAGAGGCAATTCCCAATTTCTGGTAGGGCTACGTATACCTAAGGGATAACGCGGAAAATGGGATGGAATATTTAAAAATTTGAGAGAAAATTCAATTTGTTATGAAGAAAACCGAATGTTATAAAAGAGGTTTTCTTCATAACAGTATTTTAAAATGTATCGAAGGCTATATCTGCACAAAAGTGACTCCCACCAAAATGAAATCTCCCGTTTTATTAGTGATTCTAGACGGTTGGGGTATTAATCCCAATAATAAAAACAACGCGGTCCATTTGGCTAAAACCCCCCATTTTGATTATATATGGAATCATTACCCTCACACTCAGCTCAATGCTTCGGGTGAAGATGTTGGACTGCCATCTGAAATTATGGGGAACTCTGAAGTAGGCCATCTTAACCTCGGTGCCGGAAGAGTTGTCCAACAGAAAGTAACACAAATTGATAGAGCTATCGAGACCGGAGAATACTTTAATAATATTGCATTTAACCAATTAATGAGTAAAGTTCGCTCTACAGGTGGCAGGATACATTTAGTGGGATTAGCTTCGAACGGGTTAGTTCATAGCTCAGAAAAGCATTATCTTGCATTACTTGAACTTGCTAATCGACACGGATTTAGAGGAGATCAAGTCCAGTTTCATGCGATAGTTGATGGGCGTGATACACCACGTCAAAGCGCCTTCGGATACCTGAAGAAGATCGAGAAAGAATTAAAAAGATGGGATCTAGGTTCAATAGCAAGCGTAATTGGTCGCTACTATGCTATGGACAGAGACAATCATTGGGATAGGATATCAAGAGCATACGAACTATATACGGCGGCTCAAGGATATCGGTCAATCACGGTGGATCAGGCTATCCAAGCAGCTTATGACCGAGGAGAAACAGATGAATTTATCTCGCCTACCGTGATAACATCATCAGAAGATATTTCCACTAATATCATATCCGACGGAGATGCTATAATTCTATTTAATTATAGGGCGGACCGCAGCCGTCAGTTGATAAAAGTTTTTACGGATACTGATTTCCGTGAAATTAATCGGGAAAAAGTGTTAGATATCAGTATTGCTACTATGACGATATACGATAAAAAATTTAATCTGCCGTGTGCGTTTCCACCAACAGAACCGATGGAATCTCTATTAGGGAATATAATTAGTCAAGCAGGTCTTAGTCAGTTGCGGGTTGCCGAGACAGAAAAGTATGCTCACGTTACATACTTTTTTAATGGTGGTTCTGAAAACCCTTTTCCAGGGGAGGACCGAATACTAGTTCCTTCCCCAAGAGATGTCTCAACTTACGACGAAAAACCTGAAATGAGTGCAAGCAAGGTTTCTAGATCAGTTGTTGATGCTTTACATCAAAATTCATATGACTTCGTGCTTGTAAATTTTGCGAATCCAGATATGGTGGGTCATACTGGATCCCTTTCAGCAACAATAAGAGCGGTAGAAACAGTTGACCGGTGTCTTGGTGAGCTAGTTGAATCTATAGGTTTCGTCGGTGGTTCTGCAATTGTCACAGCGGACCATGGCAATGCAGAAATGATGATTGATCCAGTGACAATGGAACCTCACACAGCTCATACAACAAATCAAGTGCCATTTGTCCTAATTAATGAAGCTCATAAAAATATTCGATTGCGTAAAAACGGTCGATTGGCGGATGTTGCTCCGACTGTCCTAAGTCTACTTAATATATCTGATTCAAATTTAATGTCTGGCATGACTTTACTATAAATGGATAAGAAAAATGAACAGTGATATGGTTATCGGAGTAGATTTAGGAGGGACTAACGTTAGTAGTGGCATTGTAGATAATCAGGGATTTATTTCCCACCAAGCGAAATTACCGATATCAGGAAGTAATTCCAACCAAGAGGTAATCAACCGATTGGTGGCTTGTATTAGAAAAACAATAGATTCCTTTGGAAGAGATAGAATAATTGGTATAGGTGTGGGAACCCCTGGGCTTATCAACGAGGAAACCGGGACAGTCATTTACGCCCCTAATGTCCCGGGATGGGAGGATCTTCCACTGCAATCAATACTTCAAAAGCGAATGAATCTTCCAGTAGCCATAGAGAATGACACAAATGCAGCCGCAATTGGTGAGCATTGGGTTGGTGGAGCCGTTGGATACTCTAATATTATCTGTTTAACTTTAGGGACAGGAGTTGGAGGCGCTATTATTCAGAACAATAACGTTTGGAGAGGTTCTAATGGTGCAGGTGGAGAGATTGGCCACATGACAGTAGTTCAAAATGGGAGGAAATGTGGTTGCGGAGCACCAGGGTGCCTAGAAGCCTACGCATCTGGTTCAGCTATTGCAAACCAGGTCCGCGATCAGTTAAGAAGTGGTCGAGAAAGTATTTTAACTGATTTAGTTGGGAGTGATTTGGAACAGATAGATACAGCTATGATAGCAGCGGCAGCCAGCCAAGGAGATAGTTTATCTCAAAAAACAATGAAACGTTCAGCGACTTATTTAGGAATCGCGGTTTCCAGTCTTATTAACCTTCTTAATCCTCAACTTGTCGTCATTGGTGGTGGGGTTATAAAAGCAGGCAATTTAATTTTCGATCCGATTCATGTTGAAGTCGCACGTCGAGCCTACAAATGGTCTGCTAATTTAGTGAAAATAGTCCCAGCAAAACTGGGTGATGATGCCGGAATTATTGGAGCTGCCCGATATTTTATGACTAAAAACTAAGTGAAATGATAGCCCTACAAAAAATACTAGCTCCTTACTAAATTGGTCCACCCTATCCAAAGGAGGAGTAATTATCAACATTACAAATTCCTTTTATCCTCTCTTGCCTTAAGATATCCTTGTAACTCTAGGTGACGAAGGTAGACTTCTATACACCGTCTCGCAGTGATACAAAGGTCAAGATCAGAAAGTGCTTGGTGAGGATTGATAAAACGAATTGCCTGGCCCTCTCCAAGTGTTAATTGTGTTATAGGTAATACAATTGGGACAAGATAGAGATATCTAATATCAGGTCCGTCAAAAAATGTAGCTAACAAACAGTATTTTGTTAAAACGAATCCAATTTCCTCTTTTACTTCTCGAATAAGCCCATCTTCTGGTTTTTCTCCTGGTTCGACATGTCCTCCTATAAGACTCCATTGATTCGGGAAAATAATTTCTGGATCATTGTCACGAAGATTAACAAGGATTTCCCTATTGGGATTGACCAAAATCGCAGTAGAGATAGTAATCACGTTTGGTCCTTATCTGATTTGGAAGCTTTTTGTTGAAGTCGATAAAGGGCGTTCATAGCTTCAACAGGGGTCATAAGATCTAAATCAAGTTCCTTTATATCTTCTATTACAGGATGATCCTCAGGCATGAATAATCTAAGTTGATAATCTCCAAAATCAGGTTTAGGATTTCTATGGTTAGGGCCACCTGTCGGGGCTAATTCATCATCCTCAAGGTTAGCTAAGATAACCCGAGCTCTGTCAATTACCGGCTTTGGTAATCCTGCCATACGGGCTACTTGAATTCCATAACTTCGGTCACTTCCACCGGGTTTAAGTTTACGGAGGAAAATGAGTTCGTCATCTTGCTCTCTAATTGCTACGTTGTAGTTAGCAATCCGATCGAGAGTTGATGCTAATTCAATCAATTCATGGTAATGGGTAGCAAAGAGAGTTTTTGCTGTTTTTCCCTTCGTATTATGTAGATACTCTGTTACGGCCCATGCGATACTAAGTCCATCAAAGGTACTGGTCCCACGACCAATTTCATCAAGAAGAATTAAACTATTTGAAGTTGTATTATTAAGTATATTGGCTGTTTCATTCATTTCCACTAGAAAGGTACTCTCGCCTCTGGCTAGGTTGTCGGAGGCTCCAACGCGAGTAAATATTCGGTCTACTATACCAATTTTTGCAGACCTTGCGGGAACAAAGGAACCAATTTGAGCCATAAGAACGATCAGTCCTACTTGTCGAAGATAAGTACTTTTCCCAGCCATATTGGGGCCGGTTATTAAGGCAATCTGTTTATCTGTGGTATCTAGTTGTGTATCGTTAGGGATAAAGAGCTCATTCTCTAATAGTTTTTCCACAACGGGATGGCGTCCATCATTAATTTCGAGATTTGAACTGTCATTTATATCTGGGGCAACATAATTATTTTGGAAGGCTAGTTCACCCAGTGCATTTAGAAAATCAAGTTGGGCTATAATTCGAGCATTATTCTGAATTTCACCAAGATTCATGACTACTATTTCTCGTAATTCTAAAAAGAGAGTGTATTCTAATTCACCAATTTTTTCCTCCGCACCAAGAATTTTTTCTTCGTACTCTTTTAACTCTGGTGTTATAAACCGTTCGGCATTCGTTAAGGTCTGCTTACGGATATATTCTCCATCAAGTCGGTGAAGGTTTGGTTTAGTAACTTCTATGTAGTATCCAAAGACCCGGTTATAATTAACTTTTAGGGATTGTATCCCGGTACGATCCCTTTCTTTCCGTTGGAGTTCCGCTATCCACTGTTTACCACCTGAACTGACAGTTCGTAAGTTATCCAAGTTGTTATTATATCCAGCCCGGATGAGTCCACCTTCCGTCAATGAAAGAGGTGGATCATCCACAAGAGAAGTTTCTAGCTGACCCACGAGTTCTTTTAGTTCTTTAAGGCCATTTTGAAGGTCTGTAAATAGTTGAGTACTTAAATCTGTTAGTAATTCTTTAATTTGGGGTATCGTGTGTAAGGCATGTTTTAAGGCGATTAAATCTCGAGCATTAGCACGTTCTGATCCAGCACGACCAGCAAGGCGCTCCATATCTCCCACTGATTTTAACAAGTCTGAAAATTTTTGGCGGGTTTCGTGTTCTGTAAAAATTTCAGATACAGCTTTTTGCCTGGTTAGTACACTTTCAACAGAAACCAGTGGTCGAGTAATTGCCTGGCGCATAAAACGAGCACCCATTGGGGTAAAGGTCCTATCCATTATGGAGAGTAGTGTCCCTCCACGACCACCATCGTTTAAGGAGGATATTAGCTCTAGGTTACGTTGAGTTGCCGTATCCATTACCATTGAATCTGTAGTATCGTATCGTGCCATTGTTTTCAAGTGAGCAAGGCGGTTTTTTTGTGTTTGTCGAAGGTAGGCCAGTATACCCCCAGCCGCGGCTACCCCGACAACCATGGTGTCACAACCAAATCCTTTAAGTGTTAATACCTCAAAATGATCGAGCAAATCCTGATAGGCATGATCATAAGAAAAAGCCCAATCTTCTATACAACTTATAGCAATATTGGGCGAATAGGGTGTGAGAAAACCTTCTAACTGATCGGCCTGTTCGTAGGAGACTATAATCTCTGCCGGGTCAAGGCGATTAAGTTCACTGACTAGTTCGTCGTGGTTAAGCTCTGCAACTCGAAATTCAGCCGTAGAAAGATCAAGAAATGCCAACCCATATAAATTCTGATGGTATGCCAATGCTACCATATAATTATTTTCACTTGGATCGAGGGTTTGTGCTAACATTGTCGTCCCCGGTGTTACCACCTCTACTACATCTCGTTTCACGACCCCTCGAGCTTTCTTAGGATCTTCAATCTGTTCACAAATAGCGACTTTGTGTCCAGCGCGAACGAGTTCTGCAATATATTTTTCTACGGCATGATATGGGACACCAGCCAACGGAGTTTTTTCAGCAGCCCCTGAACCAGAATTTCGTGAGGTAAGGGTAATGCCTAGTATCTTAGAGATGAGCCTAGCGTCGTCATCAAATGTTTCATAGAAATCCCCCATACGAAAAAAAAGAATCGCATCTTTATGCTGATCTTTCATTCTGGAATATTGGGCCATTGCTGGAGTAAGATTCTTTTTTTTTGGGTTCATGAGTAAGTGACGATTGGGCAGGTTAAATTAATTGGCTTGGTTGATATATTTTATTCATCAGAAATTAGGGAGGGGAAATTCATTACTTTGAACCGTCGAAACCTATTGTATGACCCAGGATATTAGTATGTCTAAACCATAGTTGTTTCGGCCGTAAGCGTCAAGCAATTTCTATAATGGGAAGAACAGTGGAATGTCCCTACATTAAGGGTTCGATGACTGCCTAAGAATACGAGTTCCAGATTGACATTTGGACTTAGAACAAATTAAAAAATGAGCGAAATAAGTATAAATATAATATCTAGAGAAGATCAATTAGGAAAAGAATCAATACTTGACTTTCTAGGAGTAAAATACAAGCTTTCATTGATAATTGTTATTACGCAATAAATTTATATGAGTAATTTAAAACTAGCAACCATTGTAATTTTTGAAACGTCTTCTTTGAGAAACAGATTAAATTAAGTTGCTAGAAATTTTCTAACGGCTAGAGTGGGGGAAGATCTAGTGTTCTAATAGAGGTAAAACTGCAGCTTCCAAGTTTTCAAAGGACATAAAACCAATATGTTTTTTACGAACCGTCCCCTCTCGATCAATTATAAAGGTAGTAGGAATGGCATTGATGCCACCGAATTTTGCTGTCGCCAGATTATTTGTATCAATTAGAGAGAGATAGGTCATGTTAATTTTTTTGACGAATGGCTGAACAACTGTAGCTCCCTGTTCGTCAAGGGCGATACCGATCACTTTAACGCCATTTTTTTGGTATTTTTCATGAAACAATTGAAATTCTGGTATCTCATCACGGCATGGAGGGCACCAAGTCGCCCAGAAATTTACTACCCTGACGTTTTCGTCAAAATCGTTAATTGAGATCTCATTCTTATCAAGGTCATGTAGTACGAATTCCAGATCAATTTTTGAAGATTTACCCAATACGGAGGTGTCTGATTCATCCATCAAAATAAGAATCAATCCTGTTGAAATAAACAGTAGGACGAGGCTGTAGGTTATTTTTAGGCGTAATTTGGATTCCATCTATAGCTTGTACCTTCGGATGACCGAAATATTCTACTTTTATTCATAACCGAATAACTGACGGGAAGATAGCATGATTAAGTAGCATTAGCAAGAAGATTAGAGGTTAAACAAAATGTGGAATATTCAATCGAAAATAATTATAGTATCAGGCTTAATAAGTTTTAGCCTTTTAGGGACAACCGATCTCCAAGGAGGTAGCATGGTTGACCATTCGTTATACAATAAATTGTTGAATAAATATGTTAATAATAAGGGCCTAGTTAACTACCGTGCATGGAAAAATCAGGATGTAAATACGTTGGATACATACTTGGATATGATTAAAGGAGCAGATACTAGTAAGTTAGAAGTAAAGAACGAACTGCTAGCTTTTTGGATCAATACTTATAACGCTCTTACTATCCGGGGGATATTACACTTCTATCCAACTAATAGTATTAAGAATCATGTAAGCGTTGTTGGGTACAGTATCTGGAAAGATTATAAGATAAATATTAATGGCAACGATTACTCCTTAGATGATATAGAACACAAAATTTTGCGTAATATGGATGAGCCCCTTATACATTTTGCTCTAGTGTGCGCGTCAATAGGATGTCCACCTCTATTAAAAGAAGCTTTTAGGGCTGACAATTTAGAGGAGCAATTAGCTGATAATGCACGTGTTTTCTTTTTAGACCCTACAAAATTTGATGCCGATTCTGAAAATAACATAATTAAATTGTCGCCAATTCTAGACTGGTACAAGGATGATTTTGGAAACGATCAGCGAGAACGTCTCAATTTTATTATTCCATACATTCCTGATAATATCGCTCGTAACCTGTTACAAGATTCTGACGTTACAGTGGAGTACCTAGACTATAATTGGGGAATTAATGAGCAAAAAAATTACTAACTCAATAAAGAAAGAACAGTGCAAATACTAGATCTAGAAAAAGGAAAGAGCCGAAGGAAATCTGTAGTTAAATTAGCTATATTGATTATTATCGCCTTTTCCGGCTTTATGGTATACACCATAACACCTCTTAGCAACTATACCCAACCAGCAAAGCTGGAGGTTGTTTTTGGGTCAATCAAAGATACTTGGTGGGCTCCACTAATTTTCATTTTTTCTTATGCTTTTTTTACGGTTGTAGGTGTTCCGATGGTGGTTCTGACCATCTTTGCAGGGTTTACCTTTGGAACGGCTAAAGGCACCCTTTATGTCTTAATAGGGGCAAATTTAGGAGCCAACCTGGCGTTCAATTTGGCGCGATTTCTTGGACGTGATTTTATTGCTAGATACATCAAGGGGCCGATAGGAAAAATCGACCGGCAACTTAGAGATCAAGGTTTTCTCAGAGTCTTACAACTCCGTTTGCTTCCAGTGATACCCTTTAATCTTCTAAATTTGGCAGCGGGACTTTCCGGTATTCGCAAAATACATTATGTTTTTGGAACCATGATAGGTGTTATTCCCGCTAGCTTCATATATGTTTACACAGCATCATCATTTATGCAGGTTTATATCGCTGGATCGGATATGGATGAACTCTCTCGTATCTCTATGCGTTCTTCTGCACTAATCAATCTAGGAATTGCTCTGACACTCTTAATAGTAATCTCTACAATTCCCCTTATTTTTGCGAAGCTTAGACGGAAAAATGAATAGTTATTAAAAATCTAACTCCCAACTTTTGGTTATAAAGCAGAAATACTACATGCCATCTGTCAATCTAGGAATCTCCGAATCGTAACGAATAAAGATCAGCATCCTTCAGCTGAAATTTGATTCGAATCGGCTTACCATTAAGTTGAGAAAGATTAGTTGAACTTTTCCAAAGTACAGGTGCATCAAGTTCATCGCCAAACATGGGTGCCATATCCCCCAAATTGAAACCATCCAAAGAATGACCATCCATATCTTGAATTTCGACTGAGATACTACCTACAGCAGAAG
>CAZQGS010000027.1:0-48392 GCA_964593235.1 uncultured Gemmatimonadota bacterium
CCAGGTGGTTACGGTGGGGGTGGTATGGGTGTTATGGGTGGTATGGGTGGTATGATGTAATATACCTATGCCGGATGATTGAACCGTTTGAAAATCGGCGTCGACTGAGTAGTCGACGCCGGTTTTGTTAGAGAGGTGTAAATGCCTACCTACCAGTATCGTTGTAATGATTGCAGATATGAGTTTAATGAGTTCCAATCTATAACAGCAGATCCTCTTTCAGTTTGCCCGGAGTGCGACGGAAATGTCGAACGTCTTATTAGTGGTGGGGCAGGCTTTCTGTTTAAAGGAGATGGATTTTATATTACGGATTACCGAAGTGAAAGTTATAAGAAAGCGGAAAAAGCTGATAAAGAGTCCGGAACTTCCAAAACTGAAGGGTCCAAATCAGACAGTGATAGTTCATCAGGGTCTTCCTAAACTAGTGGAAAATCGAAATCAGAAGGTTCCTCAAAGGTTGATTCCTCTTCTGGTTCCAAAACTTCCGAATGAAGAGTCAATATGACTTCAGAACCCCCCCAAACTCCAGTTGATATAAAAGCTATTCATGATCGTATTTATCAGCAGAGTATTTTTGTTGATCGGTTGATAGAAGAAATTGGCAAGGTGATTGTAGGTCAAGAGTATATGGTTGAACGTCTTTTAATTGGACTTTTGACAAACGGGCATATACTACTTGAAGGAGTTCCGGGACTTGCCAAAACACTAGCAGTTCGAACCTTAGCATCAACAGTAGCAGCAAGTTTTCAGCGTATTCAGTTTACCCCCGATTTGCTACCCGCAGATTTGACTGGTACCATGATTTATCAAGCAGGGAGTGGAGAATTTACGGCAAAAAAAGGTCCAATTTTTTCTCATCTAATACTTGCTGACGAAATAAATAGAGCTCCAGCAAAAGTTCAAAGTGCTCTTTTAGAAGCGATGCAGGAGCACCAAGTAACCATCGGAGATGAGACTTTTTTGCTTGAAGATCCCTTTCTTGTTCTAGCAACACAAAACCCTATAGAACAGGAGGGAACCTACCCTCTTCCTGAAGCCCAGATTGATCGATTTATGCTCAAGCTAACAACTACCTATCCAGGAAAAAAAGAAGAGCTCGAAATCCTTAATCGTATGACAACTAACCAGCCCCTGGAAGTAAAACAAGTGGTAGCTTTGGAAGATATCGCTAAAGCAAAAGCAACTATCAACCAGGTTTACATGGATGAAAAAATCAAGCAGTATATTATAAATCTTGTCTTTGCTACCCGGAATCCAAAGGAATATGAAGAACTTAGTGATATTCGTGGTTTAATTGAATATGGTGCTTCTCCTAGGGCAACTATCTACCTTGCGACAGCTGCTCGAGCCCATGCTTTCCTACGTCGTAGGGGATATGTTACTCCTGAAGATATAAAATCGATAGGGATGGATGTATTACGGCATCGCGTTATTATTACTTATGAGGCAGAGGCAGAAGATATCAGCTCGGAGCAAATCCTCCAACGGATCTTCGACTGTGTAGAAATCCCATGATCCCCAAGCATATTCTCCAAAAGATTCGGCAGATTGAAATTCGAACTAAACATCTAGTCAATGAAGTATTTAGTGGGGAATACCAGAGCGTTTTCAAAGGACGCGGCATGGAATTTTCTGAAGTGCGGGAATATCAGCCGGGAGATGAAATCCGATCTATTGATTGGAATGTTACATCCCGGTTAGGTCGTCCTTATATTAAACACTTTATAGAGGAACGTGAACTTAATGTTATACTTATGGCAGACATAAGCGGGTCGAAAAATTTTGGAACGGTAAACCAATTAAAAGGAGAAATTGCGGCAGAAATATGCGCAATTCTTGCCTCTGCCGCGATCAAAAATAACGATAGAGTAGGGCTCCTTATGTTTACGGATCAAGTCGAGAAGTTTATTCCACCTAAAAAAGGTCGCACCCATATTCTTCGAGTGATACGAGAAGTACTCTATAGCCAGCCAGAACATAAAGGTACTGATATAGCTCAGGCTTTGGATTATCTAAATCGTCTTCTTACCCGCAGGAGTATCGTTTTTATTATCTCAGATTTCTTAGATACAGAATATTTAAAACAGTTACGGGTTGCAAGTAAAAGGCACGATGTTATAGCCATTACCATTACGGATCCTAGAGAAATTGAATTACCTAAGGTCGGCTTAATCCAACTGGAAGATGCTGAATCAGGCGAAGAAATTGTAATTGATACTAGTGCTGAGAAATGGCGCAGTCATTATAGAGAATATAACATTCTGAGTCGAAATCAACGTGACCAACAATTTAGATCAATTGGTGTTGATGCAATTCATATTCAAACGGAACAATCTTATATGGATCCATTATTACGGTTTTTTAGGAAGAGGGAACGGAAATTGATCCGTTAAATATAATACAGTATTTGCTTTGTTTAAAAGACCACACACTGTTAACAAAGCCTTGCTTTTTAAGAGGATTTTAGATAGATTGCAATGCTCTGAACAATCACCTTATTAGTTTTATATAGGACCTAGATAAATTGGTAGGGAGTTATTGTGATAGAAGTTAAAGATCTAACAAAAAAATATGGTAATTTTACAGCTGTCCAAAATGTGAATTTTGAAGTGGAGAAAGGCGAAATTCTCGGATTCCTTGGGCCTAACGCTGCTGGCAAGACCACGACTATGCGAGTGTTGACATGTTTCATGCCTGCTACGATAGGGACGGTCCGTGTTGCCGGATTTGATACATTCAGCCAATCTTTGGAAGTACGTCGTAGGGTGGGTTATCTTCCGGAAAATGTTCCTCTTTATTTAGATATGCGTGTCCGATCTTATCTAGACTTTATTGCTCGGATTAAAGACATTCCCTCCAGTGAAAGACGAAAAGCGGTCAATCGAGCTATTGATCTAACAGCTTTGGGAGAAGTAGAAAATCGGATAATAGGACATTGTTCTAAGGGGTTTCGGCAAAGAGTTGGAATAGCCCAAGCTTTGATACATGATCCCGAAGTCTTAATACTAGATGAACCAACAAATGGGTTAGATCCCAAACAGATTAACGAAGTTCGAGAGGTCATCAAAGGTTTGGCTGGAGATCATACAATAATACTAAGTAGTCATATCCTTCCCGAAGTAAGCAAGACCTGTGAGCGTGTATTGATTATAAATCAGGGTCGTATCGTAGCGGGAGATACACCTTCTAATTTAGATGCTCGCTTAAGAGGATCTCATTCGATAGTAGTACAGGTTGGTGGTCCTGTGAAAGAAATTATGGGTATGCTTAAAAAAATAGATGGGGTCGTCGAAGTTAAAACCCGTTCTTCAATAGCTGATGGGCTTTGGGAATACGAAATTGATGTTAATCCTGGCCAAGACTTGCGCCCCTCCATAGCCTCTTCAGTCGTGGGGAATGGTTGGGATCTTGTGGAGCTTACAACTCTAGGTATGAGCTTGGAAGAGATATTCCTGGAATTAACAACGCAGGAAGAGGAGGTTGCCTAATAATGCAGCCATTAATAGCGATATGGAGTAGGGAACTCAGGGCCTATTTCATTTCTCCAATTTTTTATGTTCTATCAACAGTATTCATATTTATCGTAAGTTTCATGTTTTCTCAGAGTTTGCAGTATTATACCCAGTATTTTATGCAGGCAGCTCAATATCCTCCAATGATGGAGCGAATTAATATTAATGAAATGATTATGCGTCCTCTCTTTAATACAATCAGTTTTGTTGCAGTTTTAACGCTGATGCCTATGCTAACAATGAGAATTTTTTCAGAGGAAAAAAAATCTGGTACAATCGAATTGCTCTTAACATCTCCTATTCGGGATTGGCACATAATCCTCGGGAAGTTTTTTGCTGCATTTACACTATACTCAGCGATGATTGGATTGACGATGATTTATCCGCTGGTACTTCAGGTTTATGGCGATCCAGATTGGGGTCCAATTTGGACTGGTTATCTGGGGCTTTTGCTTCTTGGTGGTGGTATTATCACAATTGGTTTATTTGCCTCATCACTAACGGAAAATCAAATTGTTGCGGCCGTTATCTGTTTTGGGCTAGCCCTAATTCTCTGGATGTTAGACTATGCATCAGAATCAATTCCTGGAACCTTTGGAGAAATTGTTGGATACCTATCGGTATTGAGGCACTATAATAATTTCGAGAAAGGTGTCATAGATTCCACTGATTGTCTTTTTTTCTTAAGCTTTATTTACATGGGCTTATTTATTACAGTTCGGTCAATAGAGTCGACTCGGTGGCGGGGTTAATAAAATTTATCTGAACTACGAATATAGAGTGATAATATAGGTGAGGAAGAGGTTTGGTACATGAAAAATTTTGTTTCTTCCGCTGGGTATCTTGGTTGTATCCTGATTTTAATCAGCGGTTATCTTTACGTATCGGATACGGCTACTCAACGTACTGTTTTAATTGTACTTTTAGTTGGACTTGGCTTGGTATTTAGTTGGTTGTTTTTCGAGTGGGATTTGGTGAGAAATATAATAGGCCGAAGAACAACTAGATACGGTGCCAATACGCTGGCTATGGTCCTGTTACTTTTGGGAATTCTCTCTTTCGTTAATTTAATAGGTTCCCGTTATACTCAGCGTATCGATACCACAGCTAACAAGCGTTTCAGCCTTGCAGATCTAACTGTTAGTGTCCTTAGTGAACTTAAACAAGATGTGCATATCATAGGCTTTTTGAGATCCGGTGGATCCGAAGCCACAATACGATATGAACTCAACGATATGTTAAATCAGTACAAGTACCATTCAAGCCATATCACCTATGAATTTGTTGATCCAGATAAAGAACCTAATATCGCCAGACAATACAATATTAGTGCTTATGGTACTGTTGTTTTTGAGAGTGAAGGTAAGACAGAACATATAAATCGTTATCTGGAGGAAAGTGTTACTAATGCTCTGGTAAAGGTGACTCGTGAAGGTCAGAAAAAAATATATTTTTTGGAGGGTCATGGCGAGCATAATATTAACTTGACTGATGGTCCGGGCTATAACAAAATTCAGCAGATGCTCGAGAACCAGAGCTATGTGGTTAAAAGCTTATCTTTGTTGAGTGAAATTGAAGTGCCTTCAGATTGTAATGTTTTGGTTATAGCTGGCCCTACAACCAACCTTGTTGGCAACGAACAGGAGGCTATTCGCGATTATCTAAACCGTGGTGGCCGAGCTCTGTTTCTGATAAATCCCAATTATCCTGACCAAAATGCGGATTTGTCTTCTTTACTAATTGATTGGAATGTAAGGCTTGGTGAAAATGTTGTAATAGACCCAAGTGCTGTAGGACGTTTACCCGGGATGAACGAGTATATGCCTGCGGTTATGCAGTATCCAGCTCACCCGATCACCCGATCTCTTCAAAATACAGTAAGTTATTTTCCCTTGGTTAGATCTGTTGATCCGGTATCGGCCCCAGATGATACAGTAGAAATCCAAACTATAGCGATGACTAGCAATCGTAGTTGGGCCGAAACTGAGCTGCCTGGAACACCTGAAGAAGCTGCAGATTATATTCCTGAGTTAGATCCAGATAGTGATGGGTTGGGTCCAGTATCAATAGCTGTGGCTATTACTGCTATCCCCCGAGCATTACCTCGTAAAGATATGACTACATTAACACCACAGGAAATAGCGATGCGCCCTGAAGAGCACGAGTTGAAAACTCGTATTGTTGTTTTTGGAAATTCTTCCTTTGCATCTAATGCCTATGTGTTACTACCGGGCAATGGAGATCTAGCACTTAATACCTTTAATTGGCTTGCCGAAGAAGAAGATTTACTTGCAATCAGGCCAAAATCTAGCGATACGAGACTAGTTCAAATTTCACTTAGCCAAATGCAAGATATTTTTATCATTACCTGTATCCTATCCCCTATCGGTATTTTGATAGCAGGTATTATGGTATGGTGGAGACGGAAATAGGAGGTGATGCACTTGAGCGGTGGCCGTTATACAATAATTCTCTCTGCTATCCTTGGCTTACTAGCATCAATTTTCTTTCTTTTTGTAGTAGAAGAAGAGCAAAAAGTGGAAGTTGAGCGTGTATTTGATATTGATATAGCAGGGGTAGTAGCTCTTGAAGTAAATGCCTATGACACTTCAACAACCATAGAAAAGGTGCCGCTGACGGGGTGGGAAATTACCTCACCGATGAGGTATTCAGCTGATCCCAATGTTGTGGGCACAATACTCCGTGAGCTTTCTACATTATCACCTGTTCGAACAATAGCTGATACAGTAGAGAACTTATCAGAATACGGTTTAGAGAATCCATCAGCCTCTATCACAGTTAACCAGGGTCTAGGTAAGCCCCTTACTCTCATGCTTGGAGACCCTAATCCTAGTCGAACAGCCTATTATGCAGTGGATGGAGCTACACGGCGAGTCTTCCTAATCCCTTCACAGATAAACGATAATCTTCGTAAAACCTCAGATATGTTGCGAAACCGGACTTTATTCGAATTAGATCGTGATAAAGTCAACGAGATTATTCTAACAAAAAATGACTACCAGATTGTTATAAGAATGGATTCATTTGGTACCTGGCGGGTTGAAGAACCCTACCGATTACCTGCTGAACGTGATGAGGTTCTCAATGCGTTAAACACGATTGGTGGAGCTTCAGTAGTTACTTTCGTGGAGGAGGAACCCAAAACACTGCGCAGATATGGACTAACGAATCCCAAGCTGACCGCAACACTGAAATCTATGGATGGTAGTATCAATCATACCCTCTCTCTTGGAAATGTTGAAAATGGTCGGGTTTTTGCCACAACTAACAAAAGAAAGAATGTGTACGCTATTTCGTTATCTGTGCTAGAACAATTAGATCGTGGAGCAGACTCTTATAGGCGGAACACGGCATTCGGTTTTCAATCTTACAGGGTACCTACACTTAAAGTCAAAATGGGAGAAGACTCAGTAACTCTAGTCAAAAAAGCTTTTGAGGATTGGCGTATGATGGAACCATTCAAGTTAAGGGCGAATGATCGGCTTATAACAGCTTTGTTAGATAGTCTAGAAATCATGCGCATCCAAAGATATATTCCTCTAACTGAAGCTAACAAAGTTCAATTCGGATTGGATAGTCCTATTGCCACACTCTCCTTAACTATAGAAGATCAGATTAATATTCAACAGATTCTTATAGGAGATAATTCTGAAGATGGGAAATATACCTATATCTCAGATCCGGGAGAAGAGTGGATTTATGCAGTCAGAAAATCAGTAATTCAAGAATTACCAAGTTCTGCAATGGAATTTAAGGATAATAAAATTCTCCGCTTCAAGGGCTACCAGGTGCACATGTTTGAGATCGTCACACCAGAAGAACGATTAAGAGTCCGACGTGACCAGAAAGAACGGGTAGTTTGGAAGATGGAAGAACCTATAACAGGTGATGCAGATGCAATATCTGTTGGTAGAGCATTTAGCGAATTAGATTCACTTTATTCTGAAGGCTTTATTACTGCCGAACCTGAGGCAGATCTATCTCCCTACGGATTAGATAGACCATATATGGAATTGACTTTACAGGTTGGTGGTCGGGATGATGTTCCTGAAGAACGTATTTCTCTCCTGATAGGGAAGCCATTTTCAAGTGATAGACGTTTGGTTTACGTTAAGCAGCGGAACAGTCCAGTAGTGTCACTAGCAAAAGCCGGATTTGTAGCCCGGCTGCAGAACATGATCGCCCAAACACCAAAATCGTGACATGAGGTGGTGCGCGGTGAGGGGATGTCTTCTATTTTTCATCCTGACGGTTAATATATTTAATACTTTGGTCGGTGGCCAAGAAATTTCTTCTAAGGAAAAGGAAGATAAACGGTTTTCCATTGATGCTTCGGTGGATCGAGAACATATTACCGTTGGTGATCCTTTCCGCTTCCGGTTGATAGTTAAGAGTCCCATGAATGGGGCAATAGAATGGCCAGAACCGGATATATTTGTTAGAGGATTTTCTTTGTTATCGTTCGACCACATAGGGCCGATATTGGCATCGGATGGCTCAAATGTTGATTCGCTCTACTACGAACTTACCCTATTTGAAACAGGTGAGTACTCCCTTCCCCCAGCTTCGCTTTCTTGCATTCTTCCAGAAGGAACAATCCTTAGTGCTAGCTCTGTGTCAATCCCAATCAATGTTGTTACCGTCTTGGATGCTGATGCCAATGATATCCGAGACCTAAAAAGTGTCGTCGAAATTCCAGATCAAATTCAGTGGTATTGGTGGGTGATTACTCTAATTTTTGTTCTTGTGATTGGAACAGTAGTCCTCATTTACGTGAGTTACAGAAGAAAACGTCGAGATGCGTCGGTTGTCGAATCGCAACAAATATTGACTCCAGAAGAAATTGCTTTAAGCGAACTTGATAAATTAGTTTATAACGATTGGTTGGTAAAGGGTCGTCTAAAAGTTCATTATACTATTTTATCCGAAATCTTACGTCGATATTTATGTGCTCGTTATCAGATTACGGCTATGGAATTTACCACTAATGAATTGATCAGAGCTCTAAAAAAGATAAACCTGGAGACTAAACAAATTATGGCAATTCAATTATTATTTGAGGAATGTGATATGGTTAAATTTGCAAAATTTAACCCTGACTCTCATCGGCAATATCTTTCAGTTAAGGAAGGTAGGGCAATAATTGAAAAGAAGGTGGGGCAGGCTTCTGTAAACGAAGATCTTCAACAATAAATCTAATTTGTTTAGCAAAGGCATAACTCCCTAATGTTTTTCTCGACTCCCCTTTTTCTACTTTTACTTCTAATAATACCCCTTCTTTTTTGGTGGTATTATTATCGATCTAAGAAAGATGAAGGAGGTCTTCAGTTTTCTGATATTTCTTTCGTTACAAGATTAGAATCTCCACGGGTTTTGAAATATCAACACGTTCCTTGGTATATCCGAATTATTGCTATCAGCTTAGTTATAATTGCTCTGGCTCGTCCTCAGTTAGGGACAGAAGGTGCCGAAGTAACGACTGAAGGAATTGATATAATACTTGCACTCGATATTTCAGGAAGTATGGGAGCAGAAGACTATAAACCTAGAAATCGACTTTATGTAGCTAAAAGAGTAATATCTGAATTTATTCAGGAACGTAGAAATGATCGTATAGGTATGGTAGTTTTTGCAGGAAGAAGCTTTACACAATGCCCTTTAACATTGGATTACAAGGTTTTGCTAAGTTTGCTCAATCAAGTGGAGATTGGTTTAACTGAAGATGGCACAGCTATTGGAATGGGCATTGCTAATTCAGTTAATAGGCTTCGAGGGAGTAGTGCTGAAAGCAAAGTTGTTATTTTATTAACTGATGGAGTAAACAACACTGGATCTATTGATCCAATCATAGCAGCCAAAGCAGCCAAAACTTTGGGGGTCAAAATTTATTCCATTGGTATTGGGAAAGAAGGGGGCGCACCTATCCCAGTTAATGACCCGGTACTTGGGAGGACCTACGCTCGAAACTCTGATGGCACTCTCGTTCTGACTGAGATTGATGAGCAAACACTAAAACAGGTAGCTCGTATTACGGGAGGATTCTTTTTCAAAGCGACAGATGGAGAAATGTTAGCCCATATTTATCAACGTATTGACGCTCTGGAACGCACAGAAATGGATGTCATTAAATATTCAAGGTATACAGAATTATTTGGATATTTTCTTTTGCCTGCTATGTTTTTATTAATTGGGGATGTCCTTTTGGTTAATACACGATTGAGGAAACTGCCGTAATAGCCATTTTTAGTATATTGGATTGAATATGCGTTTCGCCCAACCTGAATTTTTTTATTTGCTAACAATCGTGCCTTTACTGGTACTATTTTATGCTATCCAATTTCGTCGTAGGCGGGAAGCTCTTAAACAATTAGGACAAATTGAACTAATAAATCGATTAGCACGATCGACGGTTGAAGGAAGGCAGTCCATTAAGGCGAGCTTGGTGCTCGCTATACTTGTCTCTTTCACTCTGGCACTTGCGCGGCCCCAGTTTGGTATTGAAGCAGAAACGGTGAAGCAAGAGGGTTTTTCTGTAATGGTAGTTCTAGATGTTTCTAATAGTATGCTTGCTGAAGATGTCAAACCTAATAGACTGAGTCAGGCTAAGTATGCAATAAGAACCCTTCTAAAAAAACTTAGCAATGATCAGATTGGCCTAGTAGTTTTTGCTGGATCTGCCTTTCTTCAATGTCCACTGACTTCAGATTACAGTATGATAGAACTGTTTCTAGACGGGATAGATACCCAGACGGTGGGAACACAAGGAACAGCTATCTCCGAAGCCTTGCTAATTGCGGGAAATTCTTTTCGGGAAAATCAGAAAGGATCCAAGGCTATTTTACTGATAACTGATGGGGAAAATCATTATAAAGATCCAGCCGTGGTTGCTTCGACCCTTGCGACTCAAGATATACAGATTTATGTAATTGGTATAGGTACCTTGACTGGAGCTCCGATACCGCTTCGAAACACCAATGGAATGGTCATTGGGCATATGAGAGATCAGAGTGGAAATGTGGTTATTAGTAAGCTTGATGAATCAATTCTGCGTAAAGTCGCAGAAACTTCCGAGGGATTATACCAAATAACCTCACCTGGTGGAAATGAGATAGACTTAGTATATGACGCCATAGTGTCTCTAGAAAAATCCGAATTAGAAAGCAGAGAATTTGAAGATTACATAGAACGGTATCAATATATCTTATTTTTGGGATTGCTTTTATTGATTGTAGACAATATCATCCGGGACCGAAAGATTTTACGTTCACCGTAGAGAAAGTAAATTAGAAATAATGGTTTTGATTTTAACTATAATAACTTTTTGGGCTTGGTTCCCAAATTCTATCTCTACACAAGGTAATGAGTTTTATGATCAAGGGAAATATGATGAAGCTCTTGCTGCTTATGATGAGGCGCTAAAAAATGACGATAAAAATCCTAGCCTTCATTATAATCGTGGTAATGTATTTTACCGTCAACAGGAATATCCAATGGCTGTGCAATCCTTTATGAACGCCCTTCGCGGCGATCTAGCACTAAAAGCACGGGCTTATTATAATATGGGAAATAGTCTGTATCGGCTTGGTCGTTTGGAAGAATCAATAGAAGCCTATAAGGAAGGTCTACGTTTAACCTCAGATGATGTCGACCTGAAATACAATCTGGAATTTGTGAGGCAGCAGCTTCAGGATCAGGAATCTCAGGATCAGGAATCTCAGGAGCAGGAATCTCAGGATCAGGAAGATGAAAAACAATCTGGAGAGCAGGAAGTTCCTAAAGATGGAGAGTTAAGTAGGACTGACGCTGAAAGACTTCTTAACGCACTGAACCGGGATGAGCAGGATATTCAGAAACGTCTCCGAAGGCAACTGGATAAACAGCTCAACACTGAGAAAAATTGGTAAGTGAGATAATTAGTTTAAGAGGTGAGGTTGATAATTCAAAGAATACTTTGCATCATTTTGTTAGTCTGGGTAGGATCAGCATTAGGCCAAGAAATAACAGTTACGGCTGATGTTAATCGTACTCGTTTAACTATCGATGATTCCTTGATATTTACAATTTTAGTTTCGGGGTCTGAGCTTGAAAACCTACCAACTCCGGTATTGCCTGACATGGCAGAATTTACTGTTATCCGAAGTACCTCCTCATCATCTTCCCAGATCAACTTAATTAATGGAAAAACATCTTTCTCTAAATCAATCCGGTTTATATATCAGTTGAAACCACTTGATACAGGCACTCTGGTTATAAAGTCGGTAAGTTTAAACTACAATCAATCTAATTACCAGACAACCTCTATACCAATTGAAGTTTTGACAAGTATTAATAGTACTGTCCCTCAAGCTACTCAACAGAAACCAGGACCAACTTCTCCTGGTTCAAAAATACTAGATGAGGCTCTTTATATTCACACTTCTATCAATAAAAAACAAGTTTATTTGGGAGAACAAGTAACCGTTAGTTATACACTCTATACCCGATTGAGATTGACTAACGCTAGGTATGAAGAAATTCCCTCATATACAGGATTTTGGGTAGAAGAACTTTCAGCTGATAACCGTATGAATTTTACGGAAGAAATAATCTCGGGAAAGCGCTATGCAGTGTGGAAATTACGAGAAGTTATTTTATTCCCCTCTATTACGGGGGAGTTAGAAATTAGTCCTTTGTCGATGATCTGCGATGTGCAGACGGAACGATCACGCAGTCGCTTCTTTGACAACTTTTTTAATGATCCGTTTGATTCTTTTTTTTCAAATTCTCGTCAGATCAAGGTGTTATCGACAGCGCAGACCATAAATGTTTTACCTCTTCCGAAGGATGGGCGCCCAGTAGATTTTAATAATGCGGTAGGGACTTTCTCCCTCAGAGCAAAAGTTGATCAGAAAACTACTGAAGTTAACGAACCTATAACCTTAACAATCCAACTATCTGGTGAGGGAAACCTAAAGATCGTGGAAACTCCAGGACTTCCGCCGCTCGATAATTTCAAAGAATATCAGTCGGGTAATGACGCGGTCTATCATTCCGAACAACAGCGGGTATCAGGAATAAGAACTTGGGATTATGTACTTATACCTACTTCAGCTGGGACGCATACTATCAATTCATTAAGTTTTTCCTATTTCAACCCGGAACTTGATACTTACAAGACAACATCAACCAAGCAGATCCATATAACTGTTCGTCCTTCACAAAATCAACTTCCTAAGACTATTGTCCCCCCTCAGAAAGCTCGGGTTACCCAACTAAATAGTGATATACAATATATCAAGTCTGAGGCTGTTGATCTTGGAGATCAAGGAAAACTCCTCTTTAATTCAGCATGGTATGTTCTATTGCATGCCTTACCTATAATGGCTATTCTAGCTACGGTTTTTTATCGATCATATATTAACCGCCTGCAAACTAAATCAGTTTATATTAGTTGGCGTGCAGCAAAAGCTAAAGCAGTTAGCAGTCTCCAAGAAATTGAAGCTAAACTTGAAGAAACCACTCTTGAAAAAGCTTTTACAGATATTTCTAATACGCTGAATACTTATATAGGGGAAAAATGTAATCTTCCATTGGTAGGTTTGACATCCTCTCAAATCATTAGACTTCTAAAGGATAGAGGGGTTGAAGAAGGTACACTAGTTGTTGTTAGAGAATGTCTCGAAGCTTGGGACATGGCAAGATTTGCGCCAACAGCTCTCACGTTGGAACACACACAAAAAATGTTAGCAAAAACAAGGAAGGGTATCGAATCTATAGAATGTCAGATTATGAAAGAAGGTTAAGAAGTTTTTCCTCTTCAATTCAGAATCAACAAGAAGGTTGTTGTTTTTGGAAGAGTGTATTAAGGGTCGGATGCACAGCTAAATATTCTCAACGAATGATTAGCTTATGGCCTATTCTCATCGTGTTATTAGGAGCCTTGACCTTGGGTTGCAATGAATATGATCATAAAACGCGTGAGTTGTATCGTCAGGGAAATTTGCTGTACGAAAAAGGGAAGTATGCTGAGGCAGGTCGGGTATATAACCGCATTATAGAAAATGGGATTAGAAATGGTAATGTTTATTATAATTTGGGTAATTCACATTATAAACAGGATCAGATTGGCGCAGCAATTTTGGCTTACGAAAAGGCTTTGCGTCTCTTGCCTAGAGATGAGGATGTAAGAAACAATCTAAAAATAGCTAATAAAAGATCTATTGATCAAATTACTTTTGAATTATCTTGGTTCGAGGGTATCATTTTAGATATTGTGACTATGAACGAAACTTTGTTAATCATGACTATTACCGGATTCATGGCCTCCCTCAGTTTAGTTTTTTACATTCTGACCCCAAATAGGTCAATAGCGATACGAACTCGTTATCTTCTGCTAATCACCGGTATCATTTTTTTTATAGCGGTTGGGTTTACTCTTATTAAACTTTATGATCATTTAATCTATAACGAAGGAATTATTCTTAGGAAAACTGCAGTCATTAGAACAAGTCCTAACAACGACTCGGAAGCTGCTTTTACATTACATGAAGGTGCCAAAGTTCGTCTGGTTGAAAACCGAGACGCCTGGACTAAGATCCAGCTTCCAGATCGTAAAAACGGATGGATTATGAAGAAAGAAATAGAAGAAATTTAGACTCTTACCTACCACACAGGAAATATTTATCCTATGCTCACTTCAATATCTAAACCACAGTTACAGTCGATTGATTCTAATGATAGTGCATATTGGTCACAAGTCCGGTCCCATTTTATGCTGGAGGAAGGTCATGCATATTTTAATAATGCTGCCTTAGGGTTACCTCCTAAGCCTGTCCGAGATGCTATTGCTAGGGGTTTTTCCTTAATGTCTGAAAACCCATCTAAAGCAAAAAAAGTTTTCCCCCCTTATATTGAAAAAACTCTGAAACCAGCCCTTGCAAGTTTTCTAGGCGTAAATGCTGAAGAAATAGCTCTGGCCCGGAATGCAACTGAGGGGCTCTATCACATTGTTAATGGGTTGAACCTAAGCCCTGGTGACCAGGTTCTTGTGACCTCTCAGGAACATCCTAGTGCAATGCGTCCTTGGAAGGTCCGTGCAGAAAGGGATGGAATAGAGATTAAAGAAATCTATATTCCTAGTCCATTATTGAGTGAAGATGATATTATTGACCGAATCTCTGGAGCGATCGAAGAACGGACGAAAGTGCTGTTTTTTTGCCATGTTACTCGGGGCGGTTATCTTTATCCTGTAAAACGCCTTTGTAAGCTTGCTAAAGATCGGGGATTGATTTCAGCTATTGATGGTGCCCAGGCCGTAGGTATGCTTGATGTTAATATTTCGGAAATTAACTGTGATCTATATACGAACAGTCTTCACAAGTGGTTTCTCGGACCTGCTGGTACTGGTTTCCTGTATGTAAACCGAGCAATGCAATCTTCATTCAAAACATTATATGCCCCGAAAAATGAATCAGGAGAAGCTTTCATTTACGAGATCCAAGGGACGTATGACTTGCCTGTCCGAGCAGCACTGGGAGCGTCATTAGATTTCCTGAACAGAATAGGAATAGCTAATATCGAAAAACGGCTGCGAACACTTTCTGATTATTTAAGGGCATCTCTTGTAGATGTTCCTCAATTAAAATTACTGACAGACTTTTCGTATAATATCTCATCTCCAGGATCTACCATCTTCGAATTTGAAGGGATAAATGCGGTACCATGGTTAAGTGTGATACAAGAGGAAGCAAAACTTTATATTGACGATCATGATAGAGATGGACATCGGGGACTCCGTATTTCGACTCATTATTACAACACGACCGGACAGATTGATCGGCTTGTTGCATTCTTGAGGGAGATGGTAAAACGGGAGCAATAAAGTATCAGGGCGGGTTTTATATTAGGTTATAGGAAATGTCGAAGAGCAAGAGAGCTAATCAAAATTAAAGTTTTAAACTTCATATCCTATCTCTTCTATAGCTTCCCGAAGTATGTCCATATGAAGGTTTCCACTATCAGTTTTCCAACGACCTACCGAGTCTTTCCTAACCGTAATCTGGCTCAAGGAAACCCCAAGGTAAGATTCTAGAGAACTAAGTGTTTCCACCTGGTTTAATACGAAGTCTTCAAATTTTACAGTAAGCAAATGCTTGGGTTTGGGGGTAGCCTTCATTAATTTATACTGGTACAGCCAGGAAATTGCCCGTTGTTTCCGTATATCGTCAGTAGCTGGATAACTAATACCAAATTTTCTAAGATCATCCGTTTTGTGGGAACCAAGTATTCCATCCCGTGGGTCTCTAATCCAATGAATATATCGGATATCAGGATACATCCGAACGATCCACGGGTAGATAAGGGTCGTTTCTGGTAGTTTCCAGCCCCGAAATGACGCTTGATGGGCTAAAACATCAGCTAAATAGGTTTCCATTTCATCCACAAATTCTGGATCTAGATCCATTTCCAACACCTGTGAAAAATCCCAGGATAATCCACCCGTCCACGAAACATATTTTGCGAATATTCGACAGGCATTATACAGGTTCTGTGGCGGAACTTTATCACCTGAAGGGTTGATCGTTTGTCCCATGTATACTCCACTAGAATATAGTGTGTGCGACATGGCTCGGGTCCCAGAGTGGCCTCTACCTATTATGGTAATTATTGGCATTAGACTCCTTCACTGTGACTAGTTCTAAAGTAGTAAAATGGTCTCATTTATGTAAAATCAATTGTTGGTTTAAGTATACTTCAAATTTTGATCTTCGATATCGAAATATAGCCCTTGAAGCATTTGTCAATGTCGGTGCCTTGCTCATGTGGTCGTTCGCTATAGTTAACAGTATATTGAAAGCCATTTTTAGTTTTTGAAAACATGTTTTTGTATGAACTTATGTCAACCGGAACCAACTTTGTACCGAGTGTAATTGATGAATGATCTGGATGAGGAAGATTTACATTAAGGAAATATCCATCTTCTAGGGGTGTATTTAATAGGCATTCCAAAACTGGACCTAGTCTTTTGGCAGCGAGTACCCAATCTATTGGCTTCCCTTTAACTGTGTAGTGGGAAACTGCTATAGCCTTGTATCCATGAATCGCAGCCTCTCTAGCGGCTGCTACGGTTCCTGATTCATAGATGTCTACTCCCAGATTGGCTCCATGGTTAATTCCCGAGAGTACCCAGTCAGCATCAGATGTCAAACATTCGATCCCGAGGCGAGTACAATCCCCTGGGGTACCCCAAACTCTGTATTGTTTGTCAGAGTAATTATCTACACGAATTGGACAATCTGTAGTCAACTGATGTCCGACGCCAGACTGTGGTTCCGCCGGAGCAACAATAACAGGATCTCCCCATCTAGATGCCAAATCAGCAAGAACTGTAAGGCCTTGTGCCTTAATACCATCATCATTTGTAATTATTAATTTCATGGTAACGTTTTCATAGAAATAAAACAGTAGAAAAAATGGAATCAATTATGATTCATTATTGTTTCGGCCCCGTTTTGCTTTTATCCAGAGCCAGAACGGATAGATTAAAACATATATCGGATAGATAATAATTATAGCCAGTATGCCACTTATCCACTGAATACTACATGCCAGAAGAAGGTTAATCTTTCTTTTCATACCTTTATCATTCTATTAGGAAACAACAAGTTAACTATCCTCTAGTGTGTTTAACCGCGGAGTAGGCTAGTTATTAGTTAACAAAATGTCAAGTTCATTCACACCAAATTTTATGAAAAACAAGAAACGTTATGATCTGATTAATTAATTTTTTATATTATATATCGAAAAATCAGTAAAGCTGACAGCTTGTTAATTCATTTAACCAAAACAACTGTTTTTACATCAATGTTATAAAAAAGTTACTACGTGACTATACCGATTGATTTAAAATAGTAATACTACCAAATTGTGAGTATACCAGGTATTAAGGGTTCTTAACTCCCCGCATACCTGTTGACATTATCGTTAGTTCTCATTTTATTTCAGGCAGTTTCTTTTATTTGTTAAGAATTAAATTTCAGAAAATCTCAGAAAACTGAACGAGAAATCAATGTCCACAGAACATATACGAAACTTTTCTATAATAGCACATATCGACCATGGGAAATCAACGCTGGCAGATCGGTTATTAGAATTAACCAGGACGATATCTCCCTTAAAGATGCGGGCGCAGATGCTTGATAGCCTTGACTTAGAACGAGAGCGGGGAATCACGATCAAAGCCCATGCCATCCGGATGTTCTATGAATCCCCGGATGGCGAATCGTATTCTCTCAATCTCATTGATACACCCGGTCATGTTGATTTTTCGTATGAGGTGTCTCGTAGTTTGGCTGCCTGCGAAGGCGCCTTATTGATCGTTGATGCAGTTCAAGGTATCGAAGCTCAGACCATTAGTAATCTTTATCTAGCACTCGAAAATGATCTTACTATTATCCCGATAATTAACAAAATTGATTTGCCCAATGCGCAGGTTGATGTCGTCACGGGCCAAATATTAGACCTTCTAGGTGTCGAACCAGAAGATATTATTCTCACAAGTGCTCGAGATGGGATTGGAGTTGATAAGGTACTTCAATCCATTCTCACAGAAATTCCACCCCCAGAACCTGATAACAGCCCACTCCGAGCTCTAATTTTTGATTCTATTTTTGATCAATATCGTGGAGCAGTCCCATACATTCGTGTTATGAGCGGGGAGATACGACCTGGAATGACCATAATGATGTGTTCGAATGGTAAGCAATTTGAAGTAGCAGAAACTGGAGTACTTCGTTTTGATAAAGCTCCTGTAGATGTACTCACAGCTGGTGAGGTTGGTTATATTATTGGTAATATTCGAAATGTTGCAGATGCTAGTGTGGGTGATACAATAACAGATGCATCTCGTCCATGTGATGAGCCCCTGCCAGGATACCGTGAAGCTAAATCGATGGTCTTCAGTGGGCTTTACCCAGCTTCTTCAGAAGATTATGAACCATTAAAGGAAGCGTTAGAGAAATATCAATTGAACGATGCTGCTTTGGTATATGAGCCGGAGACATCGGTAGCTTTAGGATTTGGTTTTAGGTGTGGTTTTCTTGGACTCCTTCATATGGAGGTTGTTCAGGAACGGCTAGAGAGGGAATATGGTCTTACAATCTTGGCAACGATGCCTAGTGTGGAATATAAGATAACGACCACAGGAGGTGAAATCGTAATGGTAGATAATCCATCGGATATGCCAGATACTTCTCTCGTCTCCATTGTGGAAGAGCCGTTTATACAAGCACAGATTGTTGTTCCAAATGATTATATTGGAAATATAATGAAACTAACTCGGGATCGCCGGGGAGTATATAAAGCAATGGAATATCTTGACTCGACCCGAGTTTCTCTCCAGTATGAATTGCCTTTATCAGAGATTGTTTTTGATTTCTATGATCGGTTGAAATCCATCAGTAGAGGGTATGCATCCTTTGATTACGAGTTTTTAGAGTATCGAGTTTCGCCTTTGGTGAGATTAAACCTACTTCTTAACGGGGATCTTGTCGATGCATTATCAATCATTATCCATAAAGATAAGGCCTATGAATGGGGTAGAGCGCTTTGCCAGAGGTTACGTAAGATAATCCCTCGACAAATGTTCGAAGTAGCTATTCAAGCTGCAATTGGCGGTCGGGTCATCGCCAGAGAAACTATTCGTGCGATGCGAAAAAATGTTACCGCCAAATGCTATGGCGGTGATATTACACGAAAACGTAAGTTGCTAGAGAAACAAAAGGAAGGGAAGCGGCGCATGAAACAGGTTGGTAATGTCGAACTTCCTCAGGAGGCTTTCCTGGCAGTATTGGATATCCGTAGTGAGGGAGCTTCTCTTAATTAAGCACTGTTAAGCACTACAGTGTATTATCCTGCAACACCATAAGAAGGAACAGAATTTTGGCAAAACAAAAATCTATCCTTAGAGAATATACAGAAATCGTGCTATTTACTGTTATAATATTTCTCTTTATTAGAGCAGAAGTTGTTCAAGCTTTTCGTATTCCATCGGAATCGATGGAGCCAACACTTCAGGTCGGCGATTTTTTACTTGTGAACAAGCTAATATACGGGCCGGGTATTCCCTTTACTGAGATACACCTCCCAGCTTTTCGCTCGCCTGAAGCTGGAGATATTTTGGTGTTTCCTTACCCTAGAAACCCAGCTCAAATGTTTATAAAGCGTTGTGTTGCTATTGCTGGCCAGAAAGTAGAGATTCGAGATAAGAGAGTATACGTAGATGACAAATTGTTAGAAACCCCTTCATACGTTAAGTTTGAGGATCCTGAGATTAGATCAGGAGTCCGTAGTAGGCGTGATAATTGGGGACCTAAAATTGTTCCAGCTGGAGCTTTGTTCGTGATGGGTGATAACCGAGATTATAGCTCCGATAGCAGATACTGGGGTTTTGTGGACACAAATACGGTGGTGGGGAATGCTTTTATCATCTATTGGTCCTGGGAACGTCATCATGACGATCCTTCACTAACTTGGGATACATCCAGCCCTTTGGAAAGTATTACGTCTCTTGCCTATGTTTTAGGTTATAATATAGTACATATACCATGGCGTGTACGTTGGAATCGTCTCGGAAAAATTGTTATGTAAATTGAGAACTTACATTTTAATTTATACCTAGTACTACTAGTGATATCCAGTCGAAGTAGTTAAACTATTTATCTCCTTTTGTCGGACGTGAATCAGGATGTAAATACCTTGTCCGGTCTCTATATTCATATTCCTTTTTGTAGCCATGCCTGCCCATACTGTGACTTTTCTTTCGAACTTCTAAGAAATGGACAGGTGGAAACTTTTCTAAAAGCTTTGGAAAATGAAGCTGAATATCGAGGTAAAGATGTATTGTGGTCTAATAATATTTTTAATACAATCTTCCTGGGAGGAGGTACTCCGACCTGTCTGACAGTCAACCAATTTAATGGCGTTTTTTCATTTATTTATAAACATTTTAAGATCGACCCAAATGCTGAAATTACTATAGAGGCTAACCCAGAAACAGTTACAGCCTCAAAGTTACAGCACCTTAAACAACTAGGTGTGAATAGACTTAGTCTTGGTGTTCAATCATTTTCTGATGAAATACTTCAACATCTTGGCCGACATCATACTGCCAATCAGGCAGTCCGCGCAATCAACATTGCCCAAGAAGTTGGTTTTGAAAATATTAACTTAGATCTTATGTTTGGAGTTCCCAAACAATCGGAGTTAAATTGGACGAAAACTCTAGGTTTGGCAACTTCCCTTGAACCAAAACATATATCAATTTATGGCCTGACTATAGAACCAGGCACCACTTTTTCGCTAATGAACAACGAAGGGCGTCTTGAATTGCCGAATGAAGAACTTCACATAGCAAGCTACTACCAAGCTATAGACCATTTAGGGAAGCGGGGTTATCAACATTATGAGGTTTCAAATTTTTCAAAATTAGGTTTTGAATGTGTTCATAATATGTCGATTTGGAATGGTGGTAATTATTTAGGACTTGGCCCGTCAGCCCATTCGCATATAAATGGCCGAAGGATGGCTAATACTCGAAACCTTTCTGATTATTTATCCATGATTAAGTGTAGGAGAGATGCAATTGAACTAGAAGAAAAGCTATCTATTGATGAACTTATTCACGAGTATATATTATTAAACCTGAGAGTTATTAGAGGTTTAAACCCCGCAGTTTTTCAAGAACGTTATGGAATAGGAGCTTTGGAAAAACGAAAACCAGCAATCCGATTTTTAATTGAGAACGGGCTATTGATAGAGGAAGAAACTCAGTTATGCTTAACTCGGAAGGGGTTGGCTTTAGCAGATAGCGTATGTGAGCACCTTATGTAGAATATTCCTTTATCAATATTCAAGAAAATGGAGCTATGGATAAAATTAGAGTAGGAATCCTCTGCGGAGGTCGATCAGAAGAACATCAGGTATCCCTACAGTCAGTTAAAAATATACTCGATGCTATAAATAAATCTCGTTACGATGTCGTTCTTATCGGTATTGATCGGGTGGGGCAGTGGCATTTAGCAGATCCGAAGGATTTTCTACTCAATGCTGATAATCCAAAGGAAATTTCACTGAATTATTTAAATGACCCTATTCTTTTTAGTCCCGGGTCTTCTAGTAAGCAATGGATGCAAAGTGAAACAAGCCAGTTAACTGAAAAGATTGATGTTATTTTTCCTGTTCTTCATGGGCCATATGGGGAAGATGGTACAGTACAAGGCCTGCTAAAACTTATTAATCTGCCATTTGTAGGGTCAGGGGTTCTAGGTTCGGCAATCTCGATGGATAAAGATGTAATGAAACGTTTATTACGAGAGGCTGGTGTTGCTATTCCTGATTTTATGACCTTTACAACCTCTAATAGGTATCAGATCAACTATAACACTATTAGTGATCGCTTGCATATGCCTTGTTTTATAAAACCAGCAAACTTAGGTTCTTCGGTAGGGATTACGAAAGCTTATAATGTTAATGATTTCGAAGCAGGGGTTGACAAGGCGTTCCAGTATGATCGAAAAATTTTGATAGAGGAATATATCAGAGGCCGTGAAATTGAATGTGCTGTACTTGGAACTACTCCACCAGAGGCTTCAGGGTTAGGTGAAATTCGGTTAACTGAAGATTTTTATTCCTATGAGGCTAAGTACATAAAAGATAGTGAGGTTAGTCTAGAAATTCCTGCTTCTTTACCGCCAAAAATTACTAATGATATCCGTGCAACCGCAGTTAAAGTTCATGAGATCCTAGAATGCGAAATGATGTCACGGGTAGATTTCTTCTTGCGAGAGAATGGTGATTTTCTGGTTAATGAACTAAATACTATACCAGGGTTCACCCAGATCAGTATGTTCCCCAAGTTATGGCAGGCGGCTGGGGTTGCCTATGGTGATTTGATTGACAAATTGCTTCAGCTAGCATTAAAACGATTTGAAGAAGATCAGTTAATTAACAGGTAGTTGGTTCAATAAGGGAGTTAATGAGATATGCAATATGGACAACAGAGCATTGAATCTGCTTGACAACGTTGGAGAATTTGACTTAAAATTAGCCATAGTAGAAACCTTATTAACTACGCGGGAATAGCTCAGTTGGTAGAGCATCAGCTTCCCAAGCTGAGGGTCGCGGGTTCGAGCCCCGTTTCCCGCCTGGATAAGCTATATTTAACAAATATTCGTGACAAATAGTATAAAAAGAGGGCTTTGTGGACAGGTCAACGACTTGCTTATGTTTGTTAGTCTCAGCACTAATTTTGGTGAGATGTAGTGGAACCACTCTTCAATACCAGGGTTCACTTGACACCCCAGAGACGGAGTATGCCAGAGCCCTAAGTTTTTTCGAATTGAAAAAATTTGATAAGGTTGAGGGAGCATTACGTAGAGCTATTGAGTTAGATAATAGTTATGCACCAGCTTACGTAGGAATGAGTCGTTTGTTTTTAGAAAAGGGTAATGTAAAAGAAGCTATTCGTTATGTTCACCTAGCTAGGATACAAGATATAAACTATATTCCCTGTTGGAATATGGCAGGTCATCTCTACTATATCTCTGGTCAATACAAAGCAGCTGCGAATGAGTTCCAGGAAGCTATTACGCGGGATAAAGAAAAGTTTTGGGCTGTTCAGACTTACTTTGATCTAGGCCTTACCTTAGAAAAAATGGGTGAATTAGAAAAAGCTCATGAAGCGTATATGACGATTATTTCCTTAGATCCGCTTGATCTCAATGCCCGAACGGCAGTAAAGCGAATACGAGAAGTCTTAGGTCCCTCTTTCCTGATGAAACTACAGTATGAGAATAAAGATCAAATACTACCGTAGCGGGTTTTCTTCTTCAATTTTTTGTTAAAACTACTAATAGGTGTCCTTGTCCTCTAGTCAGGATTTCTGTGCTATAATCTCTTGTATGTATTTAACAGATTTTTCTAGAGCTTTATGCCTTTCGGTTTTGGTGTTCCCGGTGATACTGCATTCGTAAGCTAGATATCCATCAAAACCAATATCCTGAAGGGCCAATAATCCAGATTCCCAATCTATATCACCCGTCCCGGGTTCATACCGGGTATTGTCAGCCATATGGATATGACCAACATAACGGTGTCCCAACTCCCGAAGGGTTTTCGGAGTATCTGTTTCCTCAATGTGCATATGGAAAAAATCACACAGAAGGCTTGCTGAAAGTGGATCGCCAGCATTCTTTATAACTTCTACTCCTCGATGTTGTTGTCTAAGCAGATGTTCCTCATAACGATTTAAGGGCTCAAGTAAGACTTTGGTATTCTTCTTAGATGCATATTCAGCAAGTTCACGGACTATCTCAGTTAGTAATTGCATTTCTAAAGTAACAGCATCTGCTAAAGGCGAAAGGTCAGGAATTCTCGGTGGGCCAAATATCGGGGGTAATATTAAACCAACTGCCCCAAAATGGCCGCAGACCTCAAGATTTTCTTTTGCTTCATTAATGCTGTGATCTCTCTTCGTTTTATCTGGATCCAAGAAGTCGAATGTTGATTGGCCACATAGAGATACTAGGCGTATGTTGCGGTTTTGAAGAGTTGTTTCCAGCTCTTTGATACGTTTTGCTGGACCATTGCCTGATATTTCCAACCCTTGTATGCCCCATGCTTCAGCAAGGTCTAATTTGGCTCTTAAATTATCCCCGGGTATGAGCCCTTCTTGAAGTGCAATTTTCATTCTGGTTTCTCCCTGTTAAAGTTGATAAGTTTTGACATAGACCATACTGTGGAGGTATCGGGTATATCAGCATTCCTATAGGTGGGGATAAAGGACCACCGATCCTTGCCTGAACTGTTTGCATAAGAGCTATGGAGAAGTTGGTCATGAAATACTAATACATCGCCGCATTTCATAGGAATGTCCAATATTGTTTCTGTTTTTAAGTCATTGTTAGTAATCCGGTTTGTAAATCCATTTACGTCTTCTACTGCTGAATGGTTTCGGTATTTCTGGTGAGACCCCGGGATGACTCTAAGGCAGCCATTTTGTGGGGTAGTATCTTCCAAAGCAATCCAACAGGAATACTTAGTTGCACCACCCCAATATGCTTGGTCTTGATGCCAGGGGGAAGCAAAGTAAACTTCGGATGATTTGAAGACGGGCTTAGCACTAAGAAACTCAATTTTAGACCCGATTAAGGTTTTAAGAATTGATAGTAAACGAGGATCGCAAGAAATAGATTCGAATAAGGGTGGAATGTTATCATACATCCATACGAAGACACCAGATGGTCCTGTTTGCTTCTCAATAAGTAACTTTGCCTCTAATTTGCATGCGGCCATTTCTTTAATGGGGAATACAGACTGAGCTAAAAAATAACCGTTGGTTCTAAATGATGACAGGATTTTGGGCGACTTGGTTAACATTTAATCTTCTCCAAAATTAATGAGAATCTCTAGCTACTGGAGCTCCACTGCCTCCAACCAAAAAATCAAAATCTACCCCCTTGTCAGCCTGCAGTACGTGGTCTAGGTATAATCTTCCATATCCCCTGTCGATCGGAAGTTTAGGAGGATTCCAGGAGTTTTTTCGACGAGTAATTTCATTTTGAGATACATTTAGGTTTAGGCTTCTTGTTTCTACACTTAACTCAATTATATCTCCATTTTCTACTAGTGCTAGCGTTCCCCCAATAGCTGCCTCAGGTGCAACATGGAGAATGACGGTACCATACGCTGTTCCACTCATACGAGCATCTGATATACGAACCATATCTTTTACCCCTTGTTTGAGCAATTTAGGAGGCAATGGCATGTTACCTACCTCGGCCATCCCAGGATACCCTCGAGGCCCACAGTTTTGCAGCACCATAATAGATTCTGGTGTGACGTCTAAATCAGGATCATTGATGCGGTTTTGTAGATCTTCAATATTTTTGAAAACCAGTGCTGGGCCACTGTGGTTCATTAACTCAGGTGAAGCAGCTGAGGGTTTAATTATAGCTCCTTGAGGACACAAATTCCCTTCAAGAACAGCTAGCCCTCCTGACCTATTTAAAGGATTATCGAGAGATCGGATGACATCTCTGTTATAACAGGGAGCGTTTTCAGTATTTTGTCCTATTGTTCTACCATTTACAGTTATAGCATCTTGATGGATTAGGTCGCCTAACTCTTGAATGACTGCCGGAAGTCCTCCAGCATAGAAAAAATCTTCCATCAAATAATCCCCTGATGGCATCAAGTTTACAAGACATGGGATATTACACCCAAGACGGTCCCAATCCTTTAAAGAAAGGTCAGTACCAAGCCGACCTGCTAGAGCTAACAAATGGACCACAGCATTGGTGGAACCACCAATAGCCCCGACAATACGGATAGCATTTTCCAAGGCTTTTAAAGTCACAATTTTTGACATGCGTAGATCGTTATTAACTATCTGAACAGCTTGTCTACCAGCCTCATGAGCTAGTTTTAGTCTCCGTGAATCTACTGCAGGGATCGCTGCATTTCCTGGCATGCCGAGGCCTAAAACTTCCACAATACTAGCCATAGTTGAAGCAGTTCCCATGGTCATACAATGGCCTGCTGACCGATTCATACAAGATTCCGCTTCGAGAAATTCCTCAACACTCATAGTGCCCGCACGAACTTCTTCGCTAAACTTGAAGACATCTGTACCGGATCCAATATTCTCTCCTCTGAATTTTCCATTAAGCATTGGTCCACCTGATATTGCTAGGGTAGGTAAATCACAGCTTGCAGCACCCATAAGGAGAGCGGGGGTTGTTTTGTCACATCCTACAAGCAGAACTACCCCATCAAGTGGATTGGCCCTAATTGTTTCTTCCACATCCATACTTACTAGATTGCGAAATAGCATAGTGGTTGGCCGCATTAAGGGTTCTCCAAGGGACATGACAGGAAATTCAACGGGGAAGCCCCCTGCTTCATATACACCCCGACGGACGTGTTCAGCTATCGTTCGGAAATGAGCATTACAGGGTGTAAGTTCAGACCAAGTGTTACAAATTCCGATAACTGGGCGGCCATCAAAAAGATTATCTGGATGGCCCTGGTTTTTCATCCAACTTCTATGTATAAAACCTACTTTGTCTTTGGGACCAAACCAGTTGGCACTACGAAGAGATGATTTCATGATTTTCCCTGCAATTTTAAGGGCTAATGTTTATTCGGATGGTCGGATTATTGACCAGGCAGCACGCAGTATTGAAGAAGAAAAAACAAATTTTGCTGTTGGTAAAAGTAAAGTGATGGGAATAATACGGACTATACCTCGACTATCTATTTCGAATATGACTTCGTTAAATACAGGCTCAACGCAGAATTGAAATCGCTTCATACTATAAATAAAAGGGGTAAAAAGACAGATGTTTCCCCACAAACGTCCAGTATCATAAGGGTTTTCTAGACCGAAGCGTCCAACAACACGAAGCGACACAAAACGCACTATCCTCAGGATATTACTGAGAAGTTTTAGAACATCTTTTAAAACCTTTTTATTCTTCAGCATTTTTATGAAGTGATCTAAGGAAACCCCTTCATTTTTAGATGAGGTTTCTTTAACAGTTATGATTGTCTCATCCCGTTTATAAGCTTTCTCAAAATCACTAGTTAGAATTGAACGGGTAAATCGTAACAACCCAAACAACCATGCTATAGATACCCTGCCCGTACAAGTATCTTTTTGAATAATTGAAAAAGAAATTGTAATAGGAATCGCTAGAAAAAAGATAATAACAACCAAAATGATCAGTACTAGCTGTAAAGTTAAGAGCACGGTTTATCTTTCATCATCATTTCTGGTTTTTAGCCACCAGTTTACTGCTGACTCCATTATGTTCACTATTGTACTGGCAGTAGGTTGTTGATTAGAATTACTCGATAAATTTTCTAATCGAATATTTCCGTCTTGAGCAACTAGCATACCAACAGGTTCCATACTGACACCGCCGCCACCACTTTGTCCATGACCTTTTGTTTCCAAATCGACTCCACCAAAACCATAACCAAGTTTTACTAGCGGTATTACTTTAGCTTTTTCTAGTTCAACAGGATTCCCAACTACTGATTTTTCCCTAGTGACTTCTCTAAGCTCCTCTAGGATAGTTTTTGCTAAACTTTCTAGATTAGCCATAACAAACCTCACTTGTCTTTAAGGATGTACTTTTTCAAGAAGTGTTAAAAAGGGAGCAGCTAATCTGTGTCAAATAATGCCATTAGTTGTAGTCCCCCCACAATTCCTCTAAGCGTTTATCACGTTGACAGTTATATCGATATATTTTATATCGAATTGGATGATTAATATAGTAGTCCTGGTGGTAATCCTCCGCCCTAAAAAATACTGAAGCCGGCGTGATTTCTGTTGTGACACGTTCGAAATGGCCAGATTCTAATATTTTTGTTTTAGAGGTTTCAGCTAGTATTTTCTGTTTTGTATCATGGTAGAAAATAGCTGTTCGGTATTGATTCCCTTTGTCACAAAATTGACGATCAAGAGTTGTAGGATCAATATTTACCCAGAAGACATCTAGTAACTTGCTATAAGATATTTTCTCTGGATCATAACGGATGACTATAGCTTCCGTGTGGCCCGTATTCCCCCTAGAAATTGCCTCGTAAGTAGGGTCAACCAGATGGCCCCCTGTATATCCCACTATAGTTGAAATAACACCATCAAGTTTGTCAAAGGGAGGTTCCATACACCAGAAGCAACCACCAGCAAAAGTTGCTAGATCATATCTTTTTGTTTGTGATTCTTGAGAAGCTAATTCGGGAATTGTGCGATTTGTTAATATAAGAACAAAAATTATCAAGATCGGTCCCCAAAAGTGTTTTCTGTAAAACATAAGTCACCTTTTCGACGTTTTTGTTTGGGGGGTTAACTAATTTAGATAGGATATGTTTTGAAAGGACAATTTATCTAGTACTAATCAAGCACAATGATTACAAATAGCCTTCCTAATTAGTAACGGTATCACTACTACTACAATATTCACTAAACTATAAAATACAGTCAAGATAATTAATGTTCCCATAAGGGTTATATTAATTTGTATTTTCCCTTCTATGTGACATCCTACAGGCTAGTTGTTTTAACAATATTATTAACTAAATATCAACAGTTTGACTTTATTTTTATAATTTGCCACAAACTCTCAAAATTCATTGACTAGTGAAATAATCATAATACTAAAGATTTAACTATTGCTATTCTATTATGGTTTGGTAATATATTGAGATTGCTTAATGTGTGGAGGCGTTCACAAGGGACTAGAGAGTAATATATGGCTAAGCAAAACCTAGAATGTCAATCACCATTTGTACTTTGGTTCACTGGGCTGTCAGGTTCAGGGAAAAGTACCATTGCAGCTCTTGTTCATAGAGCTCTACAGTTCCGAAACATAAAAGTGGAAAGGCTTGATGGTGACGAAATACGATCAATTTTCCCTGATACAGGTTTTGATAAAGCAGGACGTATATCGCATATAACTCGTGTAGGATATATGGCATCAATTCTCGAACGTAATGGAGTTTGCACGATAGTTTCTCTAATTTCCCCATACAGGGAGGCGCGTCATCGTGCTAGAGACCTTTGCTCTCGTTTCATTGAGGTATATGTTTCTACCTCTCTGACTGTATGTAAGCAACGTGATGTTAAAGGTCTGTACGCAAAATCAATGCGGGGAGAGCTAACAGGTCTAACTGGTGTAGATGCACCTTATGAAGTACCTGAAAATCCGGAATTAGTGATTGATACTTCCCAGCAAACAGTAACTGAGTCAGTATCTACCACTATGCAGTATATTGATTCCTGTGTTATAAATGATAAATAATTTGGAAAGGTATAGTTAAATCTGGGGGTTTAGATAGATGGAAACCACAAATTATTCCCAATATACTGAATTTAACAGATCGGATTCGGATCAAACGGGGTTCCAGTATTCTATATCCCACTTGATGCAACTCGAAGCCGAAAGTATTCACGTCATGCGTGAGGTTATAGCAGAATTTGAAAAACCTGTAATGTTATATTCAGTGGGGAAGGATTCTTCTGTAATGTTACATTTAGCCAGAAAAGCTTTCTTTCCTCAAAATTTACCGTTTCCGCTTATGCATATAGATACTGGTTATAAGTTTAAGGAAATGTATGATTTTAGAAAACGTATCGTGGAAGAAAATAAGGCTGATTTAATAGTTTATCGTAACGAAAAAGCTATTAACGATGGTTCAAATCCTTATGATTTAGGCACACAGCGATGTTGTGGTTTGTTGAAGACCCAAGCTTTGCTAGATGGTCTTAAGTTTGGCAAATTTGATGCGGCCTTAGGTGGTGCTCGTCGAGAAGAAGAAAAATCGCGAGCCAAAGAACGTTTTTTTTCGTTTAGAGATCAATTTGGTCAGTGGGATCCTAAAAATCAACGTCCCGAACTTTGGAATCTTTATAATTGCCGTATAGGTCAGAAAGAATCTATTCGAGTATTCCCACTTTCTAATTGGACGGAGTTGGATATATGGATGTATATCCACCGAGAAAAAATCCCGGTTGTTCCATTGTACTTTGCTCAAGAAAGATCTGTTGTTGTAAGAGGAGAACAATTAATTCCGGTAGATGGGATGGCTCGCTTATTGCCTGGAGAAGTTCCGCAGACCCTAGTATGTCGTTTTCGTACGTTGGGATGTTCGCCATGCACAGGTGCTGTACAATCAACTGCAACTTCTGTGGAAGAAATAATAGAGGAAATGATGGTTGAACGAATATCTGAACGTTCCACTCGTATCATAGATCATGACCAAGAAGGTTCAATGGAAATAAAAAAACGAGAAGGTTATTTCTAGACAATTTGTACTTCCTCTCAATAGGGTGTTATGTCTGATATTAAGAAATTTTTAGCTGAGAATGAAGAAAAAGAACTTTTACGTTTTAGTACCGCTGGCAGTGTAGACGATGGTAAGTCAACATTGATTGGTCGACTTTTAGCCGATTCTAAGAATATTTATGAAGACCAACTTTCCTCACTTAAGCAATTAACAAGAAATGACGAAGCGCCTGACTTGGCTTTGTTGTTAGATGGTCTAAAGGCTGAACGAGAACAAGGTATCACTATCGATGTAGCCTATCGGTACTTCTCCACTCCGAGGCGAAAATTTATTATTGCTGATACACCGGGGCATGAACAATATACCAGAAATATGGCTACGGGCGCATCCAGTGCTAATTTAGCGATAGTATTGGTAGATGCCCGTAACGGTATTCTTACTCAGACCAAAAGACATGCCTTTATCACTTCTCTTTTAGGCATACAGCATATAGTCGTCGCAGTAAACAAAATGGATATGGTTGAATATAGTGAAAAAGTGTTTGAGAAAATCCGTCAGGATTTCCTAGATTATGCCGCAAAATTAAATGTCAGTGATATTAGGCTTGTTCCAGTAAGTGCTTTATTAGGCGATAATATAGTAAGAAAAAGTAACAATATGCCCTGGTATCACGGTCAACCCATCTTGGATATTCTAGAGGAAGTTCAATTTCTAACAGACCGTAACTTAGTTGATCTGCGCTTTCCAGTCCAATATGTCATTCGACCAAATCAGGATCAAAGATATTTTGCTGGCTCTGTTCTTTCCGGCGTAGTTAGACCAGGAGATGAAATACTAATTTTACCAGGGCAAAATCGAACTCGCGTCAAATTAGTATCTAGTTTTGATGGTGACCTAAGAGCAGCTTATCCACCCATGTCTGTAGCGTTACAACTGGAAGATGAAGTGGATGTTAGTAGAGGCGATATGATAATTCATCCGAAAAACCTTCCTCGTATTAATCGCCGATTTGAGAGCATGATGGTTTGGATGGATGAAAATAAGATGGATCCAGAGCGGCAGTATTTGATTAAACAGACTACCCAAACCACTCGGGCAAGCATCGATCATATTGATTATCGGATTGATGTCGATACTCTTCACAAGATTCATGTACCATATCTTGCCCTTAATGAAATTGGACGTGTTGCTCTTACTTCTAATAAGCCTTTGTTCTATGATGCATATCAATCTAATCGCTTAACTGGTGGTTTTATTTTGGTTGATTATATCACAAATAATACTGTTGCCGCCGGTATGATTATAGACAGATTACCAGGTGATCGAGTGCCAAAGGATCTAGGGCGAACTGACCAAGAGAGCATCGTTGTGACAAGCTCTTCACAAAAAATGAGTTTGCTGAAATTAGACGATCAGATTAGAAAATACCACCAGAAGCCCTGTACAATATGGATTACAGGTCTTGTTGGGTCTGGAAAATCGGCAGTAACCTATACTTTGGAAAAAGTACTTTATGACGAAGGATATACTGTTGTAGTATTAGATAGTTCAGTAGTAAGAAATGGTCTCAATCGAGATCTAGATTTTTCAGCAGCCGGGCAAGCAGAAAATCTAAGACGAGCTGCAGAATGTGCAGCGATTCTTAACGAATCAGGTCTAATTGTAATTGCATCATTTGTTTCTCCTAGTGTGGATGCTCGAGACCAGGTAAGGGAGGTCATAGGTATTGATCGCTACATAGAAGTTTTTATCAATGCCTCAATCGAATGGTGTCGAAAAAACGACTCTACAGGCTGCTACGAACAGTCGGACCGTGGAATATTAAGTAATCTTGCTGGAGTTAATTATGCTTATGAGACACCAAAGAATCCCTCTATCGAGGTTACTTCAGAAACCGAAACACCCGAATCAGCTTCTGCCAGAATATTGAAGTTAATGAAAGATAAGGGTTATCTTCTGTCTGATTAATAATAAAATTGCCACGTACCTTCTCTCTTTATTTACTACCTGATTTAGTGGCTGGTACTGAATTAATCCCATCTATAATTTTAATTTACAACCCGGGCATGTCCATAATCCAATAAGCTGTCTGTGCAATGATAAATAGCAAAACAAAACCTATAGCTAATGGCATAATGCCACTAACCACTGTCCACTTGATGCTTTTAGTTTCCTTGTAAACAGTCCACATAGTTGTGGAACAGGGATTATGCAGTAAAGAAAATAACATAAGGCAGACGGCAGTTAGTAAAGTCCATCCCTGTTGGCCCACCAGAAGTTCCTTCAGTTCAGCCATAGTTTCTAATTCAATCATCATCCCTGCTCCGGTATAGGCCATAATGATTGTTGGAACAACAATTTCGTTTGCTGGTATTGCGATAATATAGGCAAGGAGAATTACCCCATCTAGGCCTATAGCCTGCCCAAATGGGTCTAACCATTCTGAAACCCATACAGTCAGGCTCTTTCCTCCAGTATAAATATTACTTAATAGCCAGATTATTCCACCGGCAGGGACAGCCATAACTACAGCACGCCATAACACAAAAATTGTCCTATCAATCATTGAGGTATACAACACCCGTAATATACTTGGGCGCCTGTACGGTGGAAGTTCTAGGGTAAAACTATTAGCTTCACCCTGAAGTACGGTTCTAGATAGAATTGCTGATACTAGTAAGGTTGTTAATACTCCGATTAGAACGATAACAACTAATGAACCAGCAGCAGCAATAGCAGCGAAGGCTGGTGGAAAAGCAGCAGCTACAAAAATAGTAGCAAGCATTATTAAAGTTGGCCATCTACCGTTACAGGGTACAAAATTGTTAGTCAGGATCGCTATTAATCTTTCTCGTGGTGAATCAATAATTCTACAGGCTACGATCCCAGCTGCGTTACAACCTAACCCCATACTCATTGTGAGTGCTTGTTTTCCATGAGCACCGGCCTTCCTAAATAGGGAGTCAATATTGAAAGCTACCCGAGGAAGATAACCAAGGTCTTCTAGTATGGTAAATATCGGAAAGAATATTGCCATTGGTGGAAGCATAACTGAAACTACCCAAGCTAGGCCTAGGTAAACTCCGTCCCATATGAAACCAGTGATCCACCAAGGAATTCCCATCTCCTGAAAAAGCAATGTACCTTGAGAACCAACCCAGAAAAGCCCTTCAGCTAACAAAGCAGAGGGTACGTTAGCTCCTGAGATGGTGACCCAAAAAACTGCCCCTAAAAGGATCGCCATAAAGGGAAGGCCCCAAATTTTAGACGTTACAATACTATCTAATTTTTGGTCCCACGAATATGGCGCTGTTTTTTCTGTTTGAACGACCTTTTGGGTAACGGTTTCAGCATCCTTATAAATAGATTCTACGATCTCGTCACGATAAGCCCCTTCTACGTTCGATTGCATTTCTTGAACTGTATTAAGGATTTCTTCGCTGGAGTAATTTTTATCACTCATGGTTAATTCCCCACTCAAGTATTAATATGGTTCGTCTCAACAGCCTGAAACTCTCCACGTTCTAAAGCTTGGCGAACACGTTCGTCTCCGTCAAGTAATCGCAAGGCAATCCAGCGAGTATTTGGCAGGCCTGGAAATGAACTCGAAATCATTTCTGACAGTTTGTTTATATTTTCCTCGAGTTCAGGGTTCCCAGATATTTGTCTTGGTTTGTTCACAATAGCTCCACTTATCACGTCAGCAATGGTACGTGTCAGAAGCCCAAGACCTTCCTTCTTTTTTGCTGATACAGGAACGACCGGAACTCCTAATTCACGCGAGAGAGCTCGATGATCTACTATGATTCCTCTACGTTTACTTTCATCTATTAGGTTCAGACAGACTACAGCTTTTGGTGTTATTTCTAGAACTTGCATAACCAGGTTAAGATTTCGTTCTAACATCGTGGCATCGACAACTATTAAAGTACAATCTGGCCGTCCAAAAAGGATAAAATCTCGTGCAATTTCCTCATCAGTTGAAGCTGAAAGAAACGAATATGTTCCAGGTAGATCTATTATTTTATATTTTTTGCTGTTGAATTCGAAGCCACCTTCTGCTCGATTTACCGTCTTGCCTGGCCAGTTCCCGGTATGTTGTTTTAACCCTGTTAAAGCATTAAAAACGGTACTTTTTCCCACATTGGGATTTCCTGCTAGAGCAATAACATAGTCCCATTTATCCAGTGAAATACCCATTTGGACAAGATTTTCATGTAGTGAGCATGACCCACATTGATGGCCCGGAGGTGCGGTCTCTGTACTCATTTTTTATCCTCCCTATTAACTCTTTCAATTCTGATCATATTTGCTTGGCCCTGACGGAGGGCAATAAGAGTGTTTCGAACCCGATACGCTGCAGGCCCGTTAAAAGCACCTTGCATGACTCGTTCAATATTAGCATTTGACGTAATTCCAAGATCTTGAAATCGTTGCCGATCAAGCCCTTGGCAAGATGTGTCTATTCCGATAACACGACCTCTTTCTCCATCTTTTAATGTCGTTAGCGGAAATCCCTTCTGTTCTAGTGTATTTGTGGACATTGATTCCTCAACTCCCAGAGATGAGGGAGACTGCCGACGCCAATACCACCAATATAGTCCATATTTTGGAACGAAAATTACCCCAACCACTATAAGTACAATAATTCCAATCATATCTTCCCTATATACTTTCCTTATAAGCTTTCTACGAGGACCTTATTAGCGACCTGATATCCTACATGGAGGTTTTGCCCATTTATATCAAGAGATAAAGGACCTTCAAAAGGCTCTTTTTTTAGGACCGCCACCTGTTTGTTCGGCCGGAGGTCAAGTGTTGCTAGGTATCTAAGTAAGGCTGGATCTGTGTTGATTACTCTACGAATAACTACTGTGTTACCGGGATCAATTTCTGTCAATCGATCGTGTTGCGGATTCACTATTGAACCATCTTTGGCAGGAATAGGTGCTCCGTGAGGATCAGTCGTAGGGTATCCTAATAGTGCATCAATTTTATCTTCGAATTCTTCTGAAATTACGTGTTCAAGTCGTTCTGCCTCTGCATCAACTTTGTCCCACGTGAAACCCAGAGCTTCTGCCATATAAACTTCCAACAACCTATGGTGACGGATAATTTCAAGAGCGATCTTCTTACCGGGGGGTGTTAAGGTAATTGTCTGATAGGGCCGATATTCGACCAAACCCATCTCTGAAAGTCTTTTCATCATATTTGTAACAGAAGCTGCCGATACCCCCATTCGATCTGCAACAGCATTTGTTGACGCTACCTCGAAATTTTCAATCAATTTATAGATGGCTTTTAAATAATCTTCAGTGGCGGGTGTTGGCATTTAAGACTCTCATTTAAAAAGATAAATTTTTAACCTAGGCTAAAAATAATGTTAACTTAATTAATGTCAAGAACTAAGACTAAAATTTAATTGCCTCCCATCTACTACCTACATTAATTAAATCTTCAATAAAATCCTATTTTTCTATCCCAATGGTCTTGTTTTAGACTAGTTTTTTGTGTTCAGTATGGCTTGGTTATTTAATTTATTACGGGAATTATGGTAAGTTCTGGGATAAATCAGTTCAGATAATTATCAATCGGAATATCTTAAAAAAACAAGTTAGCCATTTCAACTTGGCAGGTTAATCTTCTTTTATGATAACATAAATAATTTAGGAGTTGTGGATGACTGGAAATAAATTTTTAGTAATAGTAGATGATTTCTTTTTTCATGCAAAGATTGGAGAAACAATACGACAACTTGGTGGAAACCCTGTTTTTGCAGCTGATATTAATGAAATACCAGATGATATTGATAGGAATCCACCAAATGCAATTATAGTAGACCTGAATCTTTCAAAGGGAAATCCTATAGCGTTAATTTCTCATTTCCGCAGCATTATAAAAATCCATGGTATTCCTATTGTGGCTTACGGTCGCCATACCAATCCAGAAGGGTTTGATAATGCCCTAAAAGCTGGTTGCAATTTGGCACTACCTAGGTCGGAATTTGTTAAACAATTGCCAGGATTTGTTGGAGAAAACATTTCCGTGATACCAGACTGACAATTAGGAGTTATAATAGGGCTGAAAGTAAAAATATGACTAATAAAGAGATCGGTAGTGTTCTTAATCAGATTGCCTCGTTATTAACTTTACAAGGTGAAAATCAATTTAAGATCAGAGCCTACAATAATGCGGCTCGGCGGGTAGATATGCTAAAAGAGCCTATAGAATCGCTGGTAAATGAAGACCGATTACAAAATGTTTCTGGGCTAGGAAAGTCTATGGTTGCCCATATTACTGAAATGGTCAGGGAAGGGCAATCTGGTTATTACCAGGAACTGCTAAAGGAGGTACCACAGGGATTCCAGGAAATGCTAAAGATCTCGGGACTTGGGGCGAAAAAAGTCCGGTTGATTTATGATAAGCTGGGTGTTGATACTGTAGGGGAACTGGAATATGCTTGCCAAGAAAACCGACTTCTTAGCCTGGAAGGTTTTGGCCTGAAGACCCAAGAAAAAGTGATTCTGGGAATTGATCTAATAAAACGTTCTGATGGTTATTTTCTTCTTAGTCAAGCTCTAAACGAGATTAATCCCTTGGTTGATGACCTAGTACGCCACCCTGATGTTTGGCGAGTGGAAATAGCAGGTGATGTTCGACGAAGGATGGAAGTAGTTCGCGAAATAGATGTGGTAGTAGGCTGCCATGACCCTGAAAAGATCATGCCATGTTTACATCGATCGGGGAGGGTATCTAAAGACCATGGGGATGATTTTACTATCGAAGGGCAGTCTGGAATTCCTATGCATATTCACTGTGCTCTGGATGAAAATTTTGGTGTGATACAATATCATTGGACCGGGAACGATGTTCACAGAACTGATATTGCCCGTATCGCAGATAGCAAGGGAATTACTATAACTGACCGCCATGTTATACATAACCGTGCAATAGTACCATGTCCTGACGAATCAATGATTTATGATCTTATTGGCCTCCAATTTGTTCCTGCTGAGTTAAGAGAGGGTCGGGGAGAAGTCGATCGTGCATTGAGGAATGCTCTACCCGTTTTGCCAAATAGAGAAGATATACGTGGTTTAATTCACAATCACACTTCTTATAGTGATGGCTTACATACCCTTAGAGAAATGGTAGAAGGTGCAAGAGCTAGAGGATTCAAGTATATTGCGATCTGCGATCATAGTCGAAGCGCTGGGTATGCTAATGGACTTAGTATTGAACGTGTGGCAGAACAACATCAGGAAATTGATTCCCTTAATGCAGAATATGATGATTTCCGGATCCTCAAAGGAATTGAATCTGATATTCTACCCGACGGTAGTTTAGATTATCCTGATGAAGTTTTATCCAGTTTTGATCTTGTAGTGGCATCCGTACATTCCGTGTTTAATATGTCCAAAGAAAATATGACAAACAGGATAATAAGGGCTCTAAAAAATCCATACACTACTATTCTGGGGCATCCCACAGGTCGCCTGCTATTAGCTAGGGACGGTTATCCGGTAGATCTAACTCGTCTAATCGCTGAAGCTGTTAACAATGATGTGGCTATTGAAGTTAATGCTAACCCCCATCGTCTCGATTTAGATTGGCGTCATCTTGATTACGGTCTTTCGCAGGGTGTCATGTATAGCCTGAGCCCGGACGCTCATAGAATAGACGAATTAGACTACATAGATTATGGCTTGTCGATGATTCGTAAAGGAGGAGTACAAGTCGAACACCTTTTAAATTTTTTAACGGCGGAGGAATTAATCCAGAAGGCCCCTAAGTGATTTTGTAGTTTTTTAAAGTACCCAGCTCCAGATTCATCATAGTTATGTCAATTTCTGCAGGAACTTTGAACTATGCCTAATAATAAAATGCAGACAAAAAGAATGGAAGAAGTACTAAAGCGCTTGCGGGAAGCTTATCAGGGAATTAGCTCAGGACTTAATTTTTCTAATCCCTTTGAATTGTTAATCGCGACGGTTTTATCAGCTCAGTGTACGGACCAGAGAGTAAACGTTGTTACTCATGTCCTGTTCAGCAAATACCCAACACCTCAGCATTACCTTGAAGTAACTCTCTCAGAGTTAGAAAAAGATATTTTTAGCACGGGATTTTATCGTAATAAAGCTAGAAATATCCAGAAATGTTGTCAGGCCTTGATAGATTTCCATAGCGGGGAAGTTCCATCAAAGCTTGAAGACCTCACTAGATTAGCTGGCGTGGGGAGGAAAACAGCCAATGTTGTTCTTGGAAATGCCTTTGGTGTTCCCGGCATAGCTGTGGATACCCATGTAAAACGTATTTCTAAGCTTCTCGGTTTTAGCAAAAATGATGACCCCGACAAAATCGAATTGAAACTTATGAAAATTGTGCCTCAATCAGAATGGACTAATCTAGGACATCTTTTTGCAAATCATGGGAGAAATACTTGTATAGCTCGTCATCCCAAATGTGAACAATGCACACTTAGTGATGTCTGCCCATCAGTAAAGAAATATTCGTTAGTTGACTAACCTGTGTTTTCTATTTTCAATAGTTTTTGTTAATTAATATATTGTCAATGATAGGAGGAGTACTGTTTTCCCCTTTGTGACAAATAAAAATGTCAATATCAAGGAGTAAATATGAAACATACGATATTGGTTGTGGATGATGAACCTGATATCGTGGAAATTATTAGATATAATTTGGAGAAATCAGGTTACAACGTAATCGTAGCAGTAGATGGTCCAATCGCTCTGAACAAGGCACGTGATGAATCTCCCGATCTTATTGTTCTTGATCTAATGCTACCAGGACTAGAGGGAACTGATGTATGTAGAATTTTGAAGCAGGATGAGCGCACTCGAGCTATTCCTATCCTAATGCTAACTGCTAAAAGTGAAGAAATTGACCGAATTATAGGTTTAGAATTAGGCGCAGATGATTATGTCGTTAAACCCTTTAGCCCAAGGGAGATTACCCTCCGAATAAGGAATATCCTTCGTAGACAAGAAATTTCAGATGATTCGGGTTCAGTCCGAGTAGGACCTCTTGCTATTGATGTTGAGGGTCATACGGTTTCCTTATCTGGAGAAGCAGTGTCACTTACAGCTACCGAATTCAAACTTTTAGTAATTCTTTTCCAGCGTAGGGGCCGTGTACAAACACGCGATGAGCTACTTAATGTAGTTTGGGGTTACGATTATATGGGATATGGTCGTACAGTAGATGCTCATATTAAACGGTTGAGGGAAAAACTGGGAGAAGCCAACGTAATGATCGAAACAGTCCGTGGTGTAGGATACCGTTTTACCAAATAGGTATTTTATGCGATATTCACTCCATTTCAAAATCTTAGTAGGGTACATTCTTCTCACCTTAATGGTGGCAGGGGCTGTTTATATTTATTTGAATACTTCGTTTCGGACTGATATCAGTCAACATACCCAGAAGCAATTGTTAAAAGATACTCGTCTTATCCAAGCCTATCTAGAGCATAATTCCCCTTTGTCATTCTCCCCCAATATTATTGATCCTATAGCTGATCATCTAGCAAAGCAGTCCGGTGCTAGGGTAACTATTATATCAAATATTGGTACTGTTGTTGGTGATTCTTCTATTCCTTTAGCTGACTTGTCGTTAATGGAAAATCACCGGGGTCGACCTGAAATTGCTGATGCTGCATTATCTGGAGAGGGGAACAGCATCCGCTATAGTAATACTTTGAAAACCGATATGGTTTATGTCGCGATCCCCTTTCTAAATGAACAGGGGAGCGGATTTATCAGAGCAGCTCTTCCATTGCAGGAATTTCAATGGATTAAGTCTCTCATATGGAAGATATTGATTTCTGCTCTAGGCATTGGTGTTGTATTAAGTGTAGTGCTTAGTTGGGTTACTGAAAGGCTTGTATCTAGACCCATCGAGCGGATGACCGAAGTAGCAAGACGGCAAGCAGCTGGAGACCTTAACGCAGCAGCATCGGCTCCAGGCCATAAAGAGCTATTTGACCTTGCTACAGCTTTAAATGAAATGGCTCAGCAATCAAAGAACCGATTATTCCAGATCCAGGAAGACAATGCCCAACTGGAAGCTGTACTTTCTGGTATGTCAGAAGGGGTTATGGTTACATCAAGCGATGGTTTAATTCTAATGGTTAATCCGGCATTCAAACGTATGATGAAAGTCGATGCCTGGTGTTTGAACAAACGCCCAATCGAAGTAGTAAGGAATGTTGAATTACAAAGTTCTGTGGATGCGGCTATCGATACAGCTCCATCTTTGCGAGAGGACGCCGTATTCGATTTTACTTTGGAGTGGGGTGAGAAGATCTTCCAGGTACATCTAACGCCCATACGTATTGGTACACAATTTAATGGTGTTGTCGCTGTTTTTCATGATATTACCACACTTCGTCTCCTCGAGCAGGTTCGTAAGGATTTTGTAGCTAACGTGTCACACGAATTAAGAACTCCTCTGACTTCCATTAAGGGTTATGTTGAAACACTTCTAGATGGAGCGATGGAAGATTCTGTGGCATCGCGCCGGTTTATAAATTCCATCCTTCATCATACAGATAGACTGCAGGCCCTGATAGAGGATCTCCTGCAGCTATCCCGTATAGAATCCGGCCAGCATGAAGTCGCTTTTTCAGCTTGTTCTCTCGATTTATTATCTAGAAGAGTAGTAGAGATTTATTCTGAACAGATCGATCGTAAGAATCTAAAAATTTCTTTTCATTTCAAATCAAAGAAAAAGGTACGGAGTAACAACGATCTTATAGAGCGTGCGTTGTCAAATCTTGTAGATAATGCAGTAAAGTATACTCAGGATGGTGGATCCATAACCATAACCACCTCGGAACAAGAAAATTTCATAGAATTATCTGTTGCTGATTCAGGGCCAGGGATTCCTTCTGATGCATTGCCTCGTATATTTGAACGTTTCTTCCGAGTTGATCGAGCACGATCTAGAGAACTTGGAGGAACAGGGCTGGGGCTTGCTATTGTTCGCCATACAATAGAGTTACTGCATGGAAGAACTTGGGTTGAGAGTCAAGTAGGAAAAGGGAGTACGTTCTATATTTCTTTACCCATTTGGATTGAAATATAGAACCGTTAGATATTAAAAGTAAGGTTCAAAGAACTTTCCTCCTAAAATAAAACTCCTGCCGTTTGTTCTATGTTCAATCTAAACTCCCTGTCAATAACAGTTTTTTATGGGGAGTTCAAATAACACTTGACATGAGTTGCCGGAATAATTTACCTTAGGCACACACCGATAAAATAATTTTAGAGCGCAGCATTTAAGATACTGATCTGTTTTTTTGAGGTAAGCAATCTTTAATCGGGTTAGCACGTTTTGGGAATGTTGTTAGCGAAGTTCCTGGCAGGGGGGCTATGTGTTGCGTGTAGAGCGCAAGTTGGTCTTGCTGCCTTTACTCGTCATGGGTTTACAAGTCCGTGGATTCATGGCAAAACCAGTCTCCTCATAGGAGGTAGAAATGGCAACCAGAGTTATTGTAGGATTGATTGCCCTTTTGGCGATTATTCATGGACTAGCGGGTGCCATGGTACCCTCAGGTATCATTCCGCTTGTAGTCGTCTTACTGGGCGTCATTTACGGTTTTATAGGAATCGACGCTGAAGATGCGACAGATTACCTCGTCGTAACGATCGCAGTTGGAGCGTCAGCGGGTGCCAACGTTTTGGGCAATATACCGGCGGTTGGTGGCCATTTGGATGCTATAGTAGATCCAATTAGTATGGCTCTTTACGCCAGTGTATTTTCTATAATCGTCACTCGTATTGTAAACCGACTCAAAGGTTAACGACTAGCATTCCCGAGGTCATACGTTAGGTTTCTAGCCTAGCGATGATAATTTGGGATATCAGGAGGTTAAGATTATGGCAACACGGATAGTAGCTATCCTTACGGTCATTTTAGCTTTACATGAAGGATTGGCTCCGAATGCTCTACTGGCCACTTCGTTAGTGGGATTAGTATTAGTCATTCTTGGCCTGCTTTACGCTCATCTGGCAGTTGATGCGGATGATGCAACAGGATTCTTGGTAGTTGCCGTTGCTGTTGGCGTTGCCTCGTCCGCCAACGTTTTGGGTAATATACCCGCGATCGGCGGCCATTTGGATGCAATAATTGATCCAATTAGTACGGTTCTCTATGCCGGTGTTGTGACTGTACTCGTTAAGAAAGTGGCAGCTCGTATCAGCGGCTAAAGAAAATTTGGTTGTATCAAAAACTAAACGAGCGGATTAGGGTTGTGCCCTGGTCCGCTTATTTAGTTTTGAATCTCTTCGTTCTTGAAACAAACAATATAGAATTTCATGATCTAAGATTTTTTAAGGCAGAATTTACTGCTTCACAGGCTCTGATATACAACTCTTTTTGAGATCTCAATCTTTTTCCCTGGTTCTTTACATATCTGTACATCCCATCTGGTTGTAGGATTCGTGCCTTGACATTGTCCTTAAGTTGAATAGTTAGAAAGGTCCAAAGTTCACTCTGCAATGTCCGATCGATAATAGGGAATGAGATTTCAACTCTTCTATTAAGATTTCGGTCCATCCAATCCGCGCTGGAGAGAAAATACTCAGGGTTGCCATCATTATAAAAATAGAAAAGACGAACATGTTCTAAAAAACGATCAACTATACTGATCACAGTTATATTTTCACTTAGTCCTTCAATTCCGGGTTTTAAACAACATATCCCTCGGACAATTAATTGGATTTTTACCCCTGCTTGGGAAGCTTGATATAGTTCTATAATCATATCAGGGTCGACAAGTGAGTTAACTTTAGCTATCACCCTAGCTGGGTGTCCTTTCCGAGCGTTATCCCTTTCCCGTCGGAGTCTTTTGGTCATATCTTCTCGCATCGAGGTGGGAGAAAGGATAAGATAGTGGAAATCAGTTGGCAGGGCGTATCCTGTTAAAAGATTAAATAGCTGTGTTAGATCCTCTCCAAATTCCTCTTTAGCGGTTAAGAGGCCAAAATCCGCGTATATTCTAGCTGTTTTGTCATTGTAATTTCCTGTTCCCAGGTGACAATACCTAATAATCCGTTCACCTTCCCTTCTTACAATTAGGCATGCCTTGCAATGGGTTTTCAAACCAGGAAGCCCATAGATAACGTGAGCGCCGGCTTCTTCTAGTTGCCGTGCCCACTGTATATTTGCTGCCTCATCAAATCTAGCTTTAAGTTCTAGTAATACAGAAACTTCCTTGCCATGTTCTGCTGCTCGAGTAAGAGCCCGAGTGATAGGCGAATTAGCACTAACCCGATAAAGGGTCATTTTGATAGCTAGTACCTGGGGATCTTCTGCAGCTTCTGAGACCATTCTGACAACAGCATTAAATTGATGATATGGATGATGTAGAAGTATATCCTCTCTCTTAATGGAATCCCAAATAGATGGTGAATCTTCTAATGATATTATGGGTTGTGGAGAAAAGGAATCATCAAGAAGATCTGGGCGGTCTATAGCGTCATAAAATTCAATTAGATCAGAAAAAGCTGTAAATCCTTCAGTAGGATAGAGATCTTCAGAGCCCAGGCCTAGTTCTTCGACTAGTATATCTAGGATTCGTATTGAAAGGTTTGAATCATACTGTAAACGAACAGCCGCTCCATTCCGTCTGTTGCTTATACCTTCCTCGATAACGGTAAGCAGGTCTTCATTACCTTCTTCTTCATAATCTACATCAGCATCTCGTGTAACACGAATGGAAGCACAATTCAACACCTCATAGCCATTATAAAACATATCAAGGTTCATAAGGATTACGTCTTCTAACATGAAGAATGACTGTGTATTTTTTTCGACCGGTAGAGCAAGAAATCTTGGCATGACTGAGGTAGGTAAATGGATGATAGAAAGATTAGTTTGTGGAAATATAGAACGTTGATTTTTACGAATTTCTGCTACCAAGCAAAGTGTACCATTGGCTAGGTAAGGAAAAGGGTGCCCTGGGTCAACTGCTAGGGGTGTTACTACTGGAAGAATAGTTTTACGAAAATATTCATCGATATAGAGTTTCTGGGAAGTGCTAAGCTGATCAGGTTTAAGAATATTGATTCCCTGTTCCGTGAGTTGAGGAAAGATCTCGTTGATAAATAAACCGTGTTGTTCATTTACTAGCTCATGTATTCTGGTTGAAAGCGCCGACATTACTTCCTGTGGTATCATTCCATCCGCATTCTGGGTATATTGAATTTCCGCATCAATTTGCCTTTTTATACCTGCGACCCTAATCATAAAAAATTCATCCAGATTATTACTAAAAATAGCCAGGAACTTAACACGTTCTAGCAGTGGCACAGTAGGATCAAGGGCTTCTTCCAATACACGGGCATTAAACTCGAGCCAACTCAGTTCCCGATTAAAAAAATGGTCTGATTGTTTGTAATTAGTTATCAGCGGGACTACCGGGGGACGAGGCCTGCATGTAAATCTACGGCCACCTTGCTTTGAAGCAATAGGACGTATTTTTGGAGTTCTGGAGTTATTTCTACGTAAAACAGTCATTATTCTTGGCTCTATATTTCATTCACCACATAGGCCCTAAAGGAAAGTCGGAAATAATCTAGTTTGCAATTCCAATTTGAATTATAGCTAAGATATTACAAGTGAACGAAAATAGGGATAAACTCCATACTTATCAAGGTGCCTTATGAACCTTTTTGAAAAACTACTAATTTAATTGGAATAAATCTGAACTATGATCATGATAGTTTAATTGTTTTTAGAATCACGACCTTGATTGAGTAACTATAGAAAAAATTAATTGATAGATGATTTTTCAAAATTTCACGTTTTAATCATTTTTGTCAAAATATTTGTGTTCTTTAGCAGTTTTGTAACATAATTGTCAAAAAAGGTTCTTATACTATGGTAGTTATTTACTTTGACATTTCTAGATCTGAGTTACCGTTGGTTAATATAAATTTAATGGGACCTATGTGACACCATAAAATATAAGCTAAGTGCCGTTTCGTAAAAATAAGAAATAATATATATTTAGCATAATGATCTAATACAAATTTATTAAAGCGTTAGTCATGAAGATGATTATTGTTTTTTGGAATTAAAGGTGATCTTGGCAAATAATGAATGATAAAATGGAAACAAAGAAGTCAACCAAAGATACCACACAATCGATAATATCAATTGATGATGTTTCATTTTGGTATGGGAATCGTCAAGTGTTGTATAATATCTCTATGGTATTAAAACGACAGTCAATTACGGCGTATATCGGTCCTTCTGGATGTGGTAAGACAACTTTGTTACGACTAATGAATCGTATGAATGATATCATTCCCAGTACCCGTATGACCGGGACAATACGTTTGGAAGGAGAAAACATATATTCTCGATCTATCGACGTCCCGCAATTGCGGAGACGAGTAGGTATGGTTTTAGAAAATCCAAATCCTTTCCCCAAATCTATCTACGAGAATGTCGCCTATGGTCCCCGAATTAAGGGTGAGAGAAATACCGAAGTCCTTGATGCGATTGTGGAACAGTGTCTGCGCCGGGCAGTACTCTGGGACGATGTCCAAAATCATCTTAAGAAAAGTGCTCTTAACCTATCTGCTGGCCAGAAGCAGAGACTTTGTATTGCCCGAGCTATTGCAGTTGCTCCCAAAGTTCTCCTGATGGATGAACCGTGCTCATCATTAGATCCTATTGCGACAGCAAGCATAGAAGAATTAATGCTCGACCTGAGAACTGATTATACAATAGTTATGATTACTCACAATATGCAACAGGCTGCACGAATATCAGATTTTACTGCCTTCATGCTTGATGGTCAATTGCTAGAAAAAGGTGTGACAAATGATCTTTTTACAACACCTAAAGATCGTCGTACGGAAGATTATATTACAGGTAGGTCTGGATAAAATTTACTAAAATTTCAAGAGAACGATGGAAACTAACCTTCAGAACCAATTAGATACTCTTAAATCTTCCCTTCTTAGCATGGCTGCTCTAGTTGAAGAACAGATAGCAAGAGCTATATCAGCTTTAGTGAATCATAATATCGAATTGTGTAATAATGTTATTTCTAGTGACCAGCCCATCAATATGATGGAGCTTGAAATAGATGATCAGTGTTTCCGATTACTAGCCCTTCAAAATCCAATAGCTAGTGATCTACGTTTTGTTACAACAAGTATGAAAATCACTATTGATTTGGAACGAATGGGAGATATTGCAGTCAACATTGCTAAGAAAACTAAAGAACTTATTGAAAGGCCTGATCTAAAACCACTAATTGATATTCCACAGATGGCAGACCTAGCTCAGACGATGGTGACTGATAGTTTAAACGCATTTGTTAGAGGTGATAATCAACTTGCTTTGCAGATCTGTAGCCGTGATAATGAGGTTGATCAATGGCAAGACCAGATATTGGAAGAGCTGCTAGAGTACATGGTGGAGAATCCCTCTTCAGCCCCCCAGGTGTTGCAACTAATTTTCATTTCTCGTAATATTGAACGAATCGCCGACCATGCTACCAATATAGCTGAAGGAGTCGTTTTTTATTCAGAGGGGCGGGTTATCAAACACCATGCAGATGACGGCCTAAATTAGTTATCCATTCGTCAAAAATATCGTGGGCATGTTTAACTGTTTCAACCTGAACTAGTGTGCTGCGTAAACTAGATGCGTTAGGAAAACCTTTGAAGTAGGAGGCAAAGAACTTTCGCATTTCAATAACTCCGACTTTTTCTCCTTTGTAGTCTACCATCATGTCAAGGTGGTTTCTTGCGAGGGTTATTCTTTCAAAAAACGATGGTACTAAATCACCAGAAAAGATATAGGGATTTTCTCGGGCAGCTCGGGCAATCATCACACCTGCACATCCAGTCTGGGACGCCATCCTTTCAGCATCTTGAAAAGTAAATACATCACCGTTTCCAAAAATGGGTACGGGAGAAATGTCAACCGCTCGAGCTATCCATGACCAGTCAGCATTGCCATTAAATTTTTGAGCTACTGTACGGGCGTGAACTGCAACTGCGTGGGCACCTGAGTCAGCAGCTCTTTTTACTACTTCAAGGATACTAATATTATTATTGTCCCATCCAAGCCGTGTTTTTATAATCACTGGAATGGATACAGCTGTAGCAACACTACTGACAGCATTCATCATTCTGTTAATATCTTTAAGGAATGCTGCTCCAGAATCAGAACGTAGTATTTTGGGTACCGAGCAACCAAAATTTATATCCAAAATTTGAGCCCCTTTTTCTTCTAAAATAAGTGCTCCCTGTACCATTCTATCTATATCGTTACCATAAATCTGTGCGGCAAGAAGTGATATACCAGTATCCTGGTAGATATCTGCATCGCAGAAGTTCATCATTTGCAGTGTCTTCGGATTATTATGGAGAATAGCATTACAGTTAATGAATTCAACTCCTACCATTCGGGCTCCCATTTTAGCACAGATCAGACGAAACGGCCAATTACTAATACCTGCCATAGGGGCAAGAGTTAGGATAGGCATCCCTGGACGAAGCGAGGTGATACGATGGGGTCCTATAGCAATTTCATTCATCATAATAATTTAAGCTAAGTTGCAGTATCATTCTCATTCTTAGTTGACAACTTTCTTTCCTTACCTTTACTTTGAAAGATATTCAAATTTAACTCAAGATCCTAACGGTTCGCAAGTCGTTTGTATTCTCATTAGGCGTATAGCCTAATAACTAACTTCTAATTATTTAAAATGAGTTCGTTATGCCAGTAACTTTTGTCCCTGAAAAGAAACATTTTTCAGAAGATAAATTTCAAAAGATAAATCTTTTTGATACAGAACGCATGTTTTGTGATATTTATTGTTTTGAGCCAGGACAAGAACAAAAGGCACATAGCCATTTTGAAAATGATAAAATTTACTATGTCCTGGAAGGTACTGGGGGACAATTTGTTGTTGGTGATGAAACGTTTAAAGGTAATCCAGGGACTGCAATATTATGTCCACCCGGTGTAGATCACGGTGTT
>CAZQGS010000028.1:0-67390 GCA_964593235.1 uncultured Gemmatimonadota bacterium
TTCACATCCCACTCCCTTCTATCTTCAACTTCCTCTTTCCTATTTATCCTACTTACACCTCCCTTCCCTCCCCTCCAATCTCCCACGCTTCCTCCTCCCCACGCTCCACCTCACCCTCCTTACCTTTCTTTAGTCAGACAATTAGCACTGGACTATGCCGAAGATAATATTAGAGTTGTAGCAGTCAATCCAGGAACGATTGAAACGCCTCTCCTCCAGGAAGCAATCGATTATTTCGGTGGAGATGAGGATGAAATTAGGACGGACATGGCATCCCGGCATGCGGTAAATAGGCTAGGGACTCCTGAGGATGTTGCCAATTCAGTAGTCTTTTTGGCTAGTAGCCGGGCCTCATTTATTACAGGTGAATACCTTAATGTTGATGGGGGTCTGATGGCTCGTGGAGCATGGGCTTAATATGATAGTACGATGATTTAATTTTTATGAGCCCGGAGAACAACAACAGTAATTTTTAATCAGGAGGTTTGCGATTAATTGAGAAGTAATCATTAGTCAATTAAGCAGGCTTATCTTTCTCATCCGATTTGAATATACGTAATAGCCCCTTGATCGGATCATAAAATTCATCAACTATTCGTTCTTTTAGAGGGATAATAGCGTTGTCCGTTATGGTAATATCTTCAGGGCATACTTTGGTGCAGCACTTGGTAATATTGCAGTAGCCTATTCCTTGCTCATCCTTAAGACTTTTTAGTCGGTCTTCGGTATCAAGAGGATGCATTTCGAGGGCAGCATTATATACTAAAAGACGTGGGCCAATAAAGTTCTCGTGAAGTTCATGTTCGCGTAGGACATGACAGACATCTTGGCACAAAAAACACTCAATACATTTCCGAAATTCCTGAACCCGTTCAACATCATCCTGATTCATACGCCAGGTTCCATCTTTAGCATCAGGTTTACGAGGATTAAAAGGCTTGACTTTAACTTTTTCACGGTAATTCCATGATACATCAGTAACAAGATCTCGAATTGGTCTGAATGCCTTCATCGGTTCTATTGTTATGGGCTCATCTTGTGGGAGATCACTCATTCGGGTCATACACATCAAACGAGGATTACCATTTACTTCCGCGGAGCAGGATCCACATTTCCCTGCTTTACAGTTCCACCTGACAGCGAGATCAGGGGCAGCCTCAGCCTGAATCTGGTGTACGGCATCTAAGACAACCATACCTTCGTCAATTTCTGTAGAATAGTCTGAGAAATCTCCGTTATCACCATCTCCTCTCCAGATTCGAAAGTTAGCTGTTGCCATTTACTTATTCTCCTCAATAATATCTGCTAAGTCGTCTCGTAGTGGTTTAACTGGAACACGATTTATAACCATTTCACCTTCCGCATTTTTACGTTGGGTAAAGTTTACTTGGCCAAATTCTTCGCTCTTATTTTCATAGTCTTCACGAAAGTGAGCTCCGCGGCTTTCTTTCCTTTCTAGCGCGGCACGAGCTACAGCTTCTGATACTATCAAAAGATTGTTAAGATCTAGTGCAGTATGCCATCCCGGATTGTATTCTCTGTTCCCTATTACTGAAACTTTGCTAGCTCGTTCTCGAAGATCTTTTATAACTTCGAGTGCCTGTTTCATATCCCCTTCATTTCGTACAATACCGACAAGTTCTTGCATCCTGTCCTGCAATTCATATTGAATATCAAAAGGGTTCTCACCAGTTTTATCGCGATCGAAGGGTTCGAGTGTTTCATTTAGGGATGTTTCAATTTGATCTTCATCAATCAATCCCGATTTGTTTTCACGGGCAAATTGTGCTGCGGAAAATCCTGCTCGTTGACCGAAAACAAGTAGGTCTGAAAGTGAGTTCCCACCGAGCCTATTGGCTCCATGTAGTCCAGCTGCACATTCTCCTGCGGCAAACAGCCCTGGAACCGTTGACATTTGAGTGTCAGCATCCACAAGAACCCCACCCATCGCGTAATGCGTAGTAGGACCGACTTCCATTGCTTCTTTAGTTATGTCTATGTCAGCAAGCTGTTTAAACTGATGGTACATACTAGGAAGCTTTCGTTTAATATGATCTTCAGCGTTAGACAACTTCTCTTTAATCCAAGAAATATCAAGATAGACTCCTTCGTGAGGGGAGCCTCGACCTTCCCGAATTTCCCGAACTATACACCGAGCAACATGATCTCTTGTTAACAATTCAGGTGGACGCCTAGCATTTTTATCCCCCTGGGTATAGATCCAACCTTCTTCGGCATTATCTGCAGTCTGGTTTTTGTACAAATCTGGTATGTCCTGGAACATGAAACGGTCACCTTTGTTGTTCCTCAGAACTCCCCCTTCTCCACGAACACCTTCTGTGACCAGAATTCCCCGCACACTAGGAGGCCATACCATACCTGTGGGGTGAAATTGGACGAATTCCATATCGAGAAGTTCCGCACCTGCGTTATAAGCTAGTCCATGGCCATCACCAGTATATTCCCAACTATTGCTAGTAATTTTATATGCTCGACCAATTCCCCCAGTGGCAAGGACAATCGCTTTAGCCCGAAATACACGGAATCGGCCCCTTTCACGATCGTATCCAACGGCCCCCACGACTCTTTCCCCATCCTTCAAAAGTGCTATGATAGAATGTTCCATATAAACTTCTATACCTTGATGAATTCCATAATCTTGAAGAGTACGGATCATTTCTAGGCCAGTTCGATCTCCTACGTGGGCGAGGCGAGGGTACTTATGACCACCAAAATTACGCTGAAGAATACGCCCATCATCTGTTCGGTCAAATAAGGCCCCCCAAGCTTCCAATTCTCGAACCCGGTCTGGTGCCTCCTTAGCATGAAGTTCAGCCATTCGCCAATTACTTAGATATTGGCCTCCTCGCATCGTATCGGCAAAATGAACAGACCAACCGTCTCGGTCATCCACGTTTGCCATAGCAGCCGCTACACCACCTTCTGCCATCACTGTATGCGCTTTCCCTAGTAAGGACTTGCAAACTAAGCCAACCGAAACGCCCGACGCTGAAGCTTCAATAGCAGCTCTAAGACCTGCGCCTCCAGCACCTATTACAAGTACTTCATGTTCATGATTCTGATATTCCGCCATTAAAAGATTCTCCAATCGGTCCATATACCCATAGCTAACATTCTAACGTAAATATCTGAAAACCCGACCCAGAATAAACTGAGCCAGGCCCACATCATGTGCCGTTTATTGAAACAAGTAACACAGCGATAACTAGCTTGACGAATGGGGGCTTTCGACAGGAGGTCAAGATTACCACCAATTAAGTGGCGAAGAGAGTGACATCCAAATGCATAACCACTAAGTAAAACAACGTTTATAGCTAGAATTATGCTTCCTACTCCTAATCCAAAAGAAACCTCACCTGTCGTTTGATCTGTAAACCACAATGCTTTCCATACATCGTGGCCTAGGAAGACAGTAATAATTAGTACTGAGTAAAGAAAATAACGATGGATGTTTTGCATTATGAGCGGTAAAGTGTTTTCGCCTCGATATTGGTTTCTCGGTTCAGAAACAGAGCATGAAGGAGGATCAGCCCAGAATGCCTTGTAGTAAGCACCGCGATAATAGTAGCATGTCATTCTAAAACCCAACGGTGACCAAAGAATGAGAAAGGTCGGTGAATAGGGAATAAGTGAAGGCCACCATCCGGGCTTTGGTCCAAATAAAGCATGTGGTGAACTCCCAAAAATCTCAGGCGAGTAAAACGGAGATAGATATGGTCCCCAGGCATAAAATTCACCCTGAAAGGCTGCCCAGGTAGAGTAGACAACAAAACTCGAAAAAACGGTAAAAACCAAGAGTGGCTGTATCCACCAAGCATCTCTCCGGCGTGTCTGGCCGAAACCTTTAGTTTTTAATGAAACACCGGTTGTTGACATAGGTTATCCTCATGAGACTGAATAAACGATTCATTCGTTATAAAAAGGCATTAGCGCAAAATAGATCCACATAGTATGTTGCGCAATAGAAAAATAAAGTATTTTTGGATGTAACTAATGAATCTTTATAAGAAGGGTTTGAAGATAAAAAAATGGCTTTCCTCCTAGTCTAATAATTATATTAGCCATTTGAAAATAAAAAATTATGAAAACTAATAATTGAATGATCCTGTATATAATTACATGAAATCAAGTGACTTATAATGTCCCCAAAGCCCTATACCAATACTTCTTTCGGTATCCAGAGTTGCCTGACATTGCGATCAGTACTTATTGGGATTCTATTAGCAATTTTTATTGCAATTTGGACACCCCATACTAACTATGTAATGCACGGTCCTAGACTGACGCTGAGTCATATATCAATAGCAGCTCTTATTTCTTTTCTCTTCGTAGTTTTTTGCCTTCAAATACCCTTACGAATATGGCGTCCCCAAAAAGCATTTACAGCTGGCGAACTTTCTGCGATTTTTTTCTTTTGTCTAGTATCATCCACTATTCCTGGTAAGGCGTTTGTGGATTACTTCCTTAGTATTTTAGCTTCCCCATATTATTATGCTTCCCCAGAAAATCGCTGGGTGGAATCGTTCTTCCCTTATCTTCCAGGTTGGTTAGTTGTTGGAGATAGCCAAGGCGCTGCAACAGGATTCTATGAAGGGACGGGGTATACTGGAAACCTATGGATATCTTGGATTATTCCTCTTTTTTGGTGGTTTTTTATGCTGGCAGCTTTGTTTTTAGTCATGGCATGTATTTCAGTAATTTTTCGTAGGCATTGGGTAGAGAACGAACGGCTAACGTTCCCAGGTGTGCAGATTCCTATTATGCTTATCGCTGAGACCACTAGAGGCAATCGGATACCAAGTTTTATGAAGGACCGGTATTTTCAAATCGGATTTATCCTTACGTTCAGTGTTTTTGTTTGGAATTGTATGAGTTATTTTGGTAGTTTACCACCCATACCTATAGGTTCAAATTTTCGAACAAAAATTCAATTAATGACTTCGATCCCACCAACTGAAGTTCAGTTTAATATTTTTATGATGTGCTTTGCTTTCTTTGCCGACCTCAAGGTGCTGATGAGCATCTGGGTATTTCATCTTCTTGCTTTAATCCAAATTAGTTTACTTAACCAACTGGGGGTTTCAGCCTCAGGTATCGCGGGGGGAGCAGGGTTTATAGTTAAAACACAACATTTCGGTGGTTTCTGGATATTTGTCTTATGGGGGATCTGGGTGGCACGACACCACTTAAAATTAGTCTGGCTTAAAGCAGTGGGACGCCCCACATCACTTGATGATTCTATGGAAATCATGTCTTATCGTGGCGCGATATTTGGGGTAATAGGTGGCCTTTGTTATTTATTGTTTTGGTTACGCAGTATGGGGATGGACTTTGATATTGCGGCTATATTGATCTTGATTACGATAGTACTATATATAGGGGTTACCCGTATAGTTGCTGAGACTGGTTTAATATTCCTTGATTTGCCGGTTAACTCAAATGAAATGACTGTAGCTATTATTGGGTCCCGTAATATATCCCCCCAAAACCTTACGGCTCTTGGGCTAACCCACACATTTTCTCATAATCATCGGGGCCTCGGGTTTTCAGCACTCGTACATGGTTTGAAAACTATCGATCAATTTATCCAACCTAAAAAATTGCTATTTTTAAGTGTATGTTTAGTCCTAATTCTGACTTTTTTGGTTACCAATGGGTATACTGTATACACGGGAATGATGGGAACAGGTGCTCATGATTTTGGTCCGTTGAGGGCAGACGGATTTTATAATCAGCTTGTTACTTGGTTAAATAATCCCTTCAAACTATCTTACGAGGAAATATATTTCCTTTTTATTGGTGGACTAATAACAGGAATACTTTTAAGTCTTCATTACAAATTTCCTACTTGGCCTCTTCACCCCATTGGTTTCACTATCGCCTATACTGACATTATTAATTATGAAATCACATCGATCTTTATCATTTGGTTAATAAAAAGTTTGTTAATGAGGTTTGGTGGGTTCGAACTATACCGAAAGATGCACCCGAGTGTTGTTGGTGTTCTATTGGGTTATGCTGCGGGAGTCTCCATCTCTCTATTGGTAGATGTTTTATGGTTCCCTGGACAAGGCCATAATGTTCATAATTGGTAGTCCTTAAAATAACTCAGCTATGTGGGGAACATCTGGGAAATAAATAGAATCAACTATGTAAGCTACAAAAATACCAATGACATAACCAACAAGCATACCTAGGAAAAGAGGTTGGACTTTCCTGTATAAATTTACTCCGCCAATCCTAAGAAGTATTACCTGTACCACCCATGCCACAAACAAAGTAAATACAATGCCACGTATTGGTCCCGAGGCTCCGATAGCAAATCCAATAGGATTTAAAGGCCACCAATAGAAGAGGTATCTACCCAAAGCTAGGAATGAGCTGACCCCGAGCCCTAGCGTGAGAAATAGTATTTCTAGTGTAGAAATTTGTGTGGCATTTTTCATCCAATTGACTACAAGATCAAAAAATAAATTACCAGTATTTCGCAGAGGGATATACAGATTGTCAGCTCCCTGACTATAACCGGTATAAATAACATATCCAGTAGAAATTATAGTGGCCCCCAAAAAAGCAAGACATAAAAGTAGGAAGAGGTTGCCCCGGTTTTTACTTAGGTAATCTCGCCACCAAGCAACATGCGAAAGACCAATCATGGTGAAGGTCCTCCAGTTTCGAGCAAAAGCATTAGTAAGCCCGAGGCCTGTTAAGGTGGAACCAGAGAGATTAGCCGAACCTACCATCCCTACCGTGAAGGCATGTGCATTTATAGGTAGATCTAGGTTAATTAAGCCAGCTTCAGCAAGAACTCGGCCGATCCCAAAATAAAAAATTAATAGAAAACAGAGAAAGAGGACAGAAACAACAATAGAAAACCCAATAGATGTTAACCAAGCCATCATAAAAATTAACCCTAATATTAGTCCAAAAACTGCTATTCTATAGGAGAATAGTTCATCTTCGTCGTTAAGAGTACTTTGCTTTCCCAGAGCTTTTCGGAGGACGTTTCTAAGATGAGCTCTCGCCATCCAACATCCGATTAAGGAAAACATTATGAGGCCCCCACAAAATTGTATAGAAACCAACCCTCCTGGGACGATTGTCGATGCTGGAGAGATTACACCAAAACGGTTTAACACTCCGGTTTCAACGATCCCAATGATCTGAAAGAAGACAATACTAAAAAGAATTTCAACATTTACAAAAAATGCGAAACATAGTACGTAGGGGACGAGCCGAATAGGTATTGGCGGGAAAGCAGGGTCGATAACGATGTTGAATACAGGCCCAGGTAGAGGTATATGGGGTACTATATCCCAAAATCCCACGATATTCCAAGTCATAACTGAAAAACTAACAACTGCTCCGATTCTAAACATCGGTTTTCCGAATAATTCAGGGAAGCGGTCCCGGTTATTTCCTTTGGTCTCCAAAAGTTGGATAATTACTTCACCCATTGGGAAACGAAGTCTCTCATTTTCGACCCATTGTTTGCGGAAAATGACGACGAGGCAGGCACCAATAAAAAACAGTACCCCGAAAACAGACATCCACCAAAAGAGCGGTATGATCCAATCTTGCCAGGGGATTGACGCACCCAAAGGTTTTCCAGAGAAAAAATATGAAACTTGATTTCTGTCGTTAGGAAGGACCACCCACTCTGGCAAGTAAGCAAAGAAGTGTGCTTCCCATTGATTTTCAGCACTTGCGAAATAATGGGGAGCTGTGATAACGCTTATCAGGTAGCGGATCATACCCCAATCTGGTATCATTGCCGCGATCAAACCCATAGCAAATATAATTAAAAGTTCCGACTGTGATAGGGCTGCTTTGGGTGAGAAAAATCTAATTAGAATATTGGGAAATAAGACTAATACCAGATAGGGAATTACCAGGCAAAGCGGCATCTGAGGGAAAGTTAGATAATGATAATTTAGCTGGGCGGAAGCGTGCTGTCCCCAGAAAGATACACAGCACGCGAAAATGAATCCCAGAGTCGCAGTTTTAAGAGAAATTGGCTTCACAATGATACTTAAGTCTACTCCTGAATAGATGCAGTGCCACGTTTAAGCCAAAAACCTCCATCAACACGCATGACTTCACCGGTTATATAGTCTGCTGCATCAGAACAAAGAAAAGTAGCAGCTTTTCCAAGATCTTCAATAGTGCCTAAACGTCCCCATGGGAGTCGTTTGCCACCTTCTTCAAGCTCTTTTTCAGTAGTGTAAGTGCGTTCCCCAGGGGTGTCAGTCCATCCAGGTTCGATTACATTTACTCTAATTCGGTGGTCTAGTAATTCCAAGGCGATGATAGCTGCCATGTGATTCATACCTGCTTTAGCTGAGGAATATGCCAAGGAGGTTGAAAACGGGAGGAATGACATAACTGAACTTATGAAAAGAATACTTCCATTTTTACCAGCTTTTATCATTCGCTGGGCACCAGCTTGAGCAATATTAAAAGCCCCAAATAGGCTTACTTCATAAGTTTTTCGCATTTCATCAAGATCCATATTAAGAAAAGAATCCCGTTTTGAATAGTAGGCATTAGCTACAATAATATCAGGTGTCCCCAGAGTTTTTTCAGTTTCATCAAACATATGGTCTACACCATCCCGATCTGATACGTCTGCACCCACTATAATAGCCTGTTGCCCCATTGTTTTTATTTTATTGGCAACATTTTCAGCATCGTTAAGGTGGCTGTGGTAATTGACTGTAATATCAGCACCAGCTCGTGCCATTTCCAGAGCGATACCTTTACCGATTCCTCTCGAGGAACCACTTATAAGCGCAGTTTTTCCAGTAAGATCAATCATTTTTACCGCCTATGGCTTAAATGTATTAGTTTTAATTTAATGTCAAAGCCCCATCTCTAACATATTATGGTAACTGATTGTGATGCTATCAAATGGATCACCTTGGCAAGTATCCTGTTCTACTACATACCACTGTGCCGCAGATCGTTCACATGCAGAAACAATTCCTTGCCAATTTAAGTTTCCAGAACCCACTTCGGCCATGATCTGCTCTCGACCCAAAACAGCCATATCTTTAAAATGGATAATCGGACAACGGTTTTTTACCCTGTCTATCCAGTAGATTGGATCACCTCCTCCATATTGAATCCAGTATGTATCAATTTCAAAACAAAGTGCAGGATCACTTTCATCGATAAGAATCGAAAGCCCCGTTTGATTGCCTATACGGACGAGTTCCATATGGTGATTGTGGTAACTGAAGGTTATTCCGGATGCTTTTAGTTTTAAAGCTATCTCTGATGCATCAAAAGCAAAATGCTTAAACCCATCTGGGTGGTCCCAGTAGGATTTTGGCATCGAGCCTACAGCGATATGTTTGCAATTCCATAAGCTGTGTTCTGCTATGACATTGTCAAGTTCAGTTGTTAGCCTTTCGAAAGGTACATGGGTCGCGCATACGTTTAGTTTGTTATCATGGATCATCTCAGCAAGGTCACGGGGGTTTATAACGCCAAGGGCGGAAAGCTGTATATTTTTATAACCGATAGATTTAACCCTTTTCAAAGTTTCAGATATTTCCGCTGGCGTTTTGACGAAGTCACGTAGTGTATAGAGGGTCACGCTAATTTTGCTAGTTGGCACTCTTAGTTCTCCTTAGAAGGTATATTTGTTCGCCCCTTTTAATCTTATGGCAAATATATTATGATTGTGATTTTTCTGGTAAAGCAAAATCGGGAGATTTGTCATCCCATTCATTTCCGACAGGTCGCAATTGTCCTTGTCCAGTAACAGACCTGGACCTGCCATCTTTGTCGGGAACGGCAAATTGGTCAAACCAGGTTTCAAGTTCTCTTAGAAGACCTAGACAACGACGATTGTTTCCCCTATCATTCGCCAGATTTACACGTTCGTTAGGATCATTTTTTAGATCATATAGTTCATTGGGACCAGTTTGATATCGATGTATGTATTTCCAGTCTTCGGTCCGAATCATACGGGTTTGGCCATATTCATCATATACAACGACAAAATCTTGATTATTATTATCTTCTCCTAACCAAGTGCCCAAAGTGTTACGACCTGGAAGATTCTTCTCCCATGGGACGGGGAGATCTAAGTATGAAAGTAGTGTGGGCATAAAATCGTAGGCACTTATCATAGTGTCCTGAATTTTCCCTTCGGGTAAACGACCAGGTTGGCTAATCAGCGCAGGCACCCGTATGGAGTTTTCGTACATATTAAGAGGATTCGTCCCATTACCTTTTCCCCAGAAGCCATGATGCCCGAGACTAAACCCATTATCACTAAGAAACACCACTAGAGTATCATTCCTGATGCCATGGTGATCAAGCCTATTCAGTAGAAGACCAATATCAAGATCCATAGCTGTTACGGCAGCCATATAACCTTTTAGGCTTTCACGATTACCCATATGTTGGTACGTTAAATTTCCAGCCCAAGGGTGAATCGGTTCTTGCGGGCACGAAGCGAATACACAGTCATTATAGGAATCTACAATATTCTGTGGATGCCCCGTCCATGGACTGTGTGGTGCAGTATAGTGTACGCTAAGATAGAACGGATCTTTTTGGTTAGCATGGCTATCCATAAAAGATAAGGCATCGTTGGTTATAACATTAGTAACATACCCCTCTTCAGTAACAGGTAGACCATTTCGAACCATAGGTGCATTATTATATGGGCCGCCACCAAACTGATGAGTAAACCAGTGGCTAAATCCGTGCTGTGGAAGAGTACTATTACCCAAGTGCCATTTGCCGCTAATACCACATTTCCATCCATGAGCTGCCAAAATATCCGTGTAGGTGACTTCTCCGTCTAGAAAAGAAGCGGATCCAGGTCCAATGTTCCCAGACCTAATCCAGTCGTGGACACCATGCTGAGATGGAATTCTACCAGTGAGGAGAGTAGCACGGCTAGGCGAACAGACCGGTGATGAAACAAAAAAATTGTCAAACCTAACACCAGAGTTTGCAATTTGGTCTATGTTAGGGGTGCGGATTTCTGGGTTGCCATAGCAGCCAGTAGCCCAAACTCCTTGGTCATCAGTAAGTATCAAAAGTATATTGGGTCGTATTGAGTTCATAGAGCTAGATAGAAAGTCAGGATGTTTCTTTAGATATATAAAAAATAGTCAGCGTAAGGTAGAAAATTACCTTTCTAAGCTCACAATGTCACGGAGATTCTACATGTTCCTAATTGAGATTGCTATCGATCCCCTTCATGTCTTATATTGGTCGTATTCTTGTTTGTTGAAGTAAGATCAATTTCAGATAAGATAATAAACTTAAAAATAATTGACATTTACTAAATGTTGACATGGGTTCAGAGATTATGATACAAACAGGTATTATCGGTTATGGGATGGCTGGTCGTCTATTTCATGGATATCTTATTTCACAAGTTGAAGGTTTGAATTTGAAAGCTGTAGCCACCCGAGATGAGGGTCGAAGACGAATGGCTATGCAGGAAAGGTCTGTTGATACGTACAAAACATTGAGGGACCTTCTATCAGATAAGGAACTCAGGCTGATTATAATTGCTACACCTCACCATACCCATGCTTCCCTTGCCATCGAGGCTATGCAGGCGGGCAGGCATGTGGTAGTTGACAAAGTGATGTGCATGTCCGGAGCGGAAGCAGAAGAAATGATTAGAGTTAGTCAAGAGCAAGGAGTAATGTTAAGTGTTTTTCAGAATCGTCGGTGGGATTGGGGGTTTTTGACCATAAAAAAAGCTTTAGGAGATGGACTTTTGGGCTCACCTTTCTTCATAGAACGGGCAGTTCACAGATTTCGCCAGTCGGTTGGATGGCGAGCAAGCAGAATTGAAAGTGGAGGTCTTTTGTATGATTGGGGTTCCCATCTTGTAGATCAGGGCCTCCAGTTGATTTCAGCTAACCCTTTAGCAGTTCTATGTAGATCAAACCAATGGTCTGGAGATATTGAGGATCATGTTAGCTGCTCACTTTTCTTTAAAAACAAAGTGGAATATCGGATAGAAATCAGTAACCTGTCCAGTATTTCTAAGCCGCATTGGTTTATATTGGGAACAGAGGGATCTCTTGTAAAGACTGGCCTTGACCCTCAGGAAGAATATATAAAAAATGGTCAGATTGAAGCTGCTGTAGAACGGGTTGAGGATCATGTCCGGCTTGTCAGAGCAAAAGACAGAAAACTAAATGAGATTATTCTTGAACCAGTGAAGGGAAGTTGGATGGATTACTATCATAACATTTCGAGTGTGCTAAATTTTGGTTCGGAACTTAAGGTTAAACCTCAAGAAATGCTCAATTTGATGAAAGTGATGGACGCGGCATCCAAGTCAGAAAAATCAGGTCAAATCGAACCAATCTATTAAGGAACATTCTGAAATGACTAAGAGACGAATGGTAATTATGACCGAGGGATATCTCGGGACATTCTCATCTAAAACTGCAGCATCACTAATTCGGTACAAAAGCGAAGATACTGTTGCGATCCTCGATAGTGTTCATGCTGGTAAAAATCTTGAAGACATATTAGACGTGGGACATGGTATTCCCATCATTTCAACATTGAAGGAAGCATTAGTATACAATCCCACCTCATTAGTCATAGGTATAGCTACTCCTGGTGGTATCCTCCCGGCTAAATGGCGAACAGTTATTATAGAGGCTATAGAAAATGGGCTTGAGGTGGTAAACGGGCTCCATACTTTTTTAAACGAAGATAAAGACTTAGCAAAACATGCGAAGAAGAAAAATGTCCGGCTCTGGGATATAAGAAAACCACCTAAGGATCTTGATGTGGGCCATCATCGAGTTCAGGGCCTTCCTAACCTAAGATTATTAACAGTTGGAGCTGATTCGAGTATTGGGAAAAAGGTTGCTGCAATAGAAATTGGTAAGGCAGCTTGTGATATGGGTTGGGATGCTGAATTTGTGGCGACTGGTCAAACAGGTATCATGATTTCCGGTTCTGGAATTGCTATAGACACAGTACCATCAGATTATATTTCTGGTGCGGTAGAGAAACTTATACTGAACCGGAAACATCATGAATTATTAGTAATCGAAGGCCAAGGTACCATATTACATCCATCGTATTCCGGGGTATCATTAGGATTGCTTCATGGAGCAGCTCCACAAGCTCTTGTTTTATGTCATCAACCAGGACGAGAGAACTTACGGAATCTACCAGTCTCCATCCCATCCTATGCAGATTTAATTCATGTTCATGAGACTATTGCTAAGCCTTTATTCCGAAGTAAGGTAGTGGCAATTTCACTTAATTGTTTTGGGATGTCTAGGGCAGATGCTAGCAGAGAAATTGAGAAGGTTAAAGATGAAACAGGTCTTCCAACAACTGACTGCGTCAAGTTTGGTTGTGATCCAATTCTTGAAACTTTAGTATCCCTGAAAACAACCCTATCTAATCCAATAGATTAATATTTGGAGTGTTCTAAATGATTATTCAAATTTTATCCAGTAATGAGGCTTACAAGTGTATTCTGCAAAGACAGTCACTTTCTGGAGCTGGACCTCTTCCTAACATTAAAAAACAAGGTAGAGATCTGTTTGGGGATAGCCTGACCCCAGACCAAACAGTAAAAAGAATAATCAATGATGTCCAAAAAAATGGGAATGAAGCTATAAGTCGATATACTAGATTGCTGGAAGGGAATACCCCGGAAACTTTCTTGATTTCACGGGAGGAAATTAATGAAGCTAGAAACAATGTCTCCAAAGATTTATTTGAAGCTATAAATACCGCTGCAAACCGCATCCGTTCTTTCCATGAAAAACAGCCTATAGATTCTTGGACCCATTGGGATGGAGATGGTGGTGTTGGACAAATGATAAGACCACTAGATCGGGTGGGAGTATACGTTCCAGGAGGTAAGGCAGCTTATCCATCCTCGCTTTTAATGGCGGTTATTCCAGCCCGTATAGCAGGGGTTCGGGAGATAGTAGTTGCAACTCCTCCGGGGAAAGATGGTCAGGTATCACCAGCAGTCATGACTGCTGCTTCAGTCGCTGGAGTGGACAAAATCTACCAGATGGGAGGAGCTCAGGCAATTGCAGCATTAGCCTATGGGACAGAGACGATCTCAGGTGTAGATAAAATTGTTGGCCCCGGTAATATATTTGTTTCACTTGCCAAACGTCAAGTTTATGGTGTTGTCGACATTGATCAGTTAGCTGGACCAACAGAAACACTTATCATTGCTGATGAAAAAGCTAACCCGGAAATAGTAGCTGCAGATCTGATAGCTCAAGCAGAACATGATGAGATGGCCACAAGCATTTTGCTTACACCATCGATAACACTTGCTGAGGCGGTCCAGAAAGAGGTCGAAAAACAGATAACTAAACTCGACAGATTAGAAATTGTTCGATCTTCCTTAGAACAGAACGGTGGTATTGTCCTTGTTACTGACTTAGATGAGGCTATCACAATAGCAAATGACTTTGCTCCTGAACACTTGTGCCTCCTTGTTAATGACTGGTGGCCTCTAGTAAAAAAGGTGAAGAATGCTGGAGGGCTTTTCCTAGGAGAAAATTCTTCTGAAGCTCTTGGTGATTATGTCATTGGACCGAGTCATATTATGCCAACCAATGGGAGTGCTAGATTTTCCTCTCCCCTTAACGTTCGTGACTTCGTCAAGATAATTAGTCTTTTTGCTGTGAATCAACCTGCGGCTGATCGACTTAGCTCGGCCGCAATCCGATTGGCTGAGGCAGAAGGGTTATCGGGACATGCAACGGCTATCAAAAAACGTCTTTCTAAAAATCAAAATGGTGGAGTTTCTGGCTAGTTTTTGTTCTACCGGCAAGAGAAGTCTTGTTACCGGCCTACAGTTGTGAGAGCTGCTTGGGCTCCTTGAGCCAAAAATCCTAGGTCGCTCCCAAGGGTAATCCACTGAAAACCTTCTCTAATTCGTTTCTGATTTATCTCAATAGTTGTGGCAGCATAACCACCTGGAACCCCGAGCTCCTTAGCTTTATCTATAATCTGTTTCACCACCTTTTCTACTTCTGGGTGGAGAGGTTGTCCGGTATACCCCATTGAGGCAGCAAGATCATTTGGTCCAATTAAAAATGCATCAATGCCCTGTGTAGTTAGAATTTCTTCTAGATTTTCCACCGCTTCTACCGTCTCAATTTGGATCATGACAAACGTTTCTTCATTAGCAGTCTTGATATAATCTTGCAGATCGTAGCCAGCGATGTTAAGAAAACGGGCTCCCAGACCTCTTTGCCCCATGGGAGGATATTTCGCAGCCCTAACAGCATATTCTGCCTGTTCACGATTATTGACCCAGGGTATTATTAGGCCTTCTGCCCCAATATCTAGAGCTTTTTTTATATGTACCATATCATTCCAAGGTACCCGTACGAGGGGGGTTACATTTTTATTTCGGTTGGTTTGGATCATAGGATGCAGCATTTCTGTATTTAAAGGCCCATGTTCGGCGTCAAACCAGATCCAGTCAAATGACATATTTGAGGCTAACTCAACAATGTCATTACAGGGGGTCCCAATAGATATACCGTATGTAACGGTGCCATTACGGAGTTTTTCTTTTAAGTGATTTTTCATTTTTAACTCCTTGTTTATAGACATGCCAGAGATGATTACATCCCTGCTAGTAAATAATTTCACAATTGTTAGATATTAATTATACAGGTATATTACCAATCATACCACTCAATAGCAATGGTAAATATGATTAAAATAGGTCGAGGATTTACCTAGCTATATTATTATTTATATTATACGCGGTGGAGATATACTTTGAGTTTAATAGCTTCCAAAACTTTTGTTTTGATTCTTAAGTTCACTTTAATAATTATGTTTGTAGTGAGTATAGATTCTCAAGCATTGCAGATAGAGTATAAGCTTGGTGCAGAAAACAAGATTCCAAAGGCTATAGTTGGAAAAGGTAATGTACCTAGTGGTATTGATATAGCTTATTTCGAAGAAGATCCTCAAACGAAAGGGTATCTTGCCGAACCCCAAGGAGTTGGCTCCTATGGAGGTGTTATATTAATCCATGAATGGAATGGTTTGGTTGACAGAGTAAGACAGGTAGCTGATGTTCTAGCAGTTGAGGGGTACGTAGTATTGGCAGTAGATCTTTACTCTGGTCGAATTGGTAGCAACCGCAAAGAAAATATGCTTCTTGTTCGAGAAACGTTGGATGATATGGATGAGATAATTCGTAACTTAGATTCCGCGACAGAATATTTAAGAGCACGACCAAATGTGAATGGCAAGGTAGGCACTGTAGGATGGTGCTATGGAGGGGGAATTGCTCTTAGTTATGCCCTAGGTGGAATTAATCATGAAGCAACAGCTATTTTCTATGGGAACCTACTTGCTGACCCAGAACAACTCAAATTAATCAAGCATGAAATCTATGGAACCTTTGCGGGACTTGACCGGGGCCCTTCTCCTCAACAGGTAGCCCATTTTGTTACAGCTCTTCGTCAAGCCGGTGTCGACAACGATATCCATATCTACGATGATGTACATCATGGGTTTTGGTTATGGGCAGAACGAGACCCGGGAAACCTGGCACCGGCCTTAGATGCATGGATACGTTTAAAAAACTATTTAAAAAGGACACTAGGAAGTGGTTCATGACCTCAATTGACCAAGCTCTTTTCGAGATTAATATCTTTGGGTATACACTCCTTCGTAATGTACTAAAAGAATCTCAAGTAGAATGTCTGAGAAAATCACTAATAAGATGTACCCAAGATCACGGAGAAGTTGATTATAAAAATAGAGGGGGTAGATCACTACTTGTTCGAAATCTGCCTACTTTGGATCCAATTTTTTTCCAAATAATTGACCATCCCCTAGTACTCCCTATTTTAGAAAGGTTGTTAGAAAAAACACTTGTGTTAGGAAGTCTTAGTTCCCGTATTGTTCGTCCTGGAGATAGGGCACAAGATCTCCATAGTGATATACCACAGCATATGCTGAATCTTGCCTCTCCTGTAATGTTAAACACGGTTTGGATGTTGAATGATTTTACCCCCAGTATTGGGGGGACTCGCTTAGTTCCTGGTTCACATAAAAGTGGTCTTGATGCCCCCCCCAAAGGAATTAAAGTTCCCCATGTTTACCAACCTGAAGCCAAAGCGGGTAGTGTACTAATCTTTAATGGACAATGTTGGCACGGTGGTGGAACAAATACCTCTGATTCTGACCGGTATGCTTTATTCAGCCATTATCGAAAATCTATGCTGCTTTTTCAACTGGATCCACACGATGAATTTCCCGAGGAATGGTTTGGCTTACTATCTTCGCGACAAAAAGAACTCTTAAGAATGAAAACCGGGCTTAATGTCCCCCACGCATCAGATAATCATTTAGAACAAGGTTAGACTAACCATATTGACAAGTGATAAAATCTAAATTAACCGTTCGTAATTGTTAAAAGTAACAATAAATCTATGGAGTGGTTATGACAAGTTCATCCAGCCTCAAAAATTTAGAAGAAGGATTGAAAGAAGCGATAGATTTTTCAAAAATTCGAGAAATAGGCTCTATCAAAGAGAATGTTATCCCGGTTGTAGTTCAGGATTCAACGACTAAGTTGGTATTAATTGTGGCGTATATTAATCGAGTAGCTTTCGAAAGATCTTTGAAGACTCGAATCGCAACCTTTTGGAGCACCTCGAGAAATGAACTCTGGGTTAAGGGAGAAAGTTCAGGAAATGTTCTGGATATTGATGATATCTATATAAACTGCGAGCAGAATTCATTAATTTTTCTTGTAACCCCAAGAGGAAGCGGTGCATGTCATACAAAAGATTTTAAAGGAAATTACAGAATGGGGTGTTACTATCGAAGAATCAAATCAAATGGTGATCTCGAATTTGTTTGATTTGTTTCTCCTCATTTAGTTTAGAACATCAAGCTTTCATTTCAGGCAGTTTTTACAACAAAAGATATTTTATCTTCCGAAAGCTGACATGTAAAGTTTAGTACGTTCATTAAGGATACTGTAGAAAGCTCGGATTTCCGGATCTTCATTGTCTCTCCACAGATTTGCCGGTATACCTGAGTCATTAGCTAATGGTTCCCGATTTCTATGGCCATAGTAGATCTGCACAGTTTTACGGCTCTCCCTTGTGGGACGGGTTGTTGCGGTGTGTAAAACAGATACATTAAACAGAGCACAGGTGCCCCGGGGCCCTTCAAGGTTATAGATGCCCCTTGCAAGTTGTTGACTAGAATCTTGAAGAATAGGTTGGTCAATTGATTCGGGAGAAATGGAAAAGCAGTGGGTTGTCTCAGATACATCTGTCAAATAGACCATTAATTGAATGTAATCCATGCGAAGAGGGTGTTCAAGCCAGTGAGGTTTATCTCGATGCCAGGACTGATGAAAACGACCTTTATACGGGCCCATAGCACGTAACCCTATTTCTCCAAAGCAGATTTCTCCCCCCATCAGAGTCTTGATAGTTTGATAGACCTTAGGATGCCGTATCAGCTGGTCAAATTTTGGGGACGTAATAAGGGCGTCGTAATTAGCATGTTGGTGATGACCATAGGGATGCCAGAAATATGGGTATTTCTGTCGATCTTCATCAAAGAGCTTACAAAATTTATCAACCTCTTCGTTTGAAAAGATCCTTCCTAGATTAACAAATCCGTTTTGTCGGAAAAAATCTAGCATGTTGTTGTCCAAAATAACCTCTCTGTGATATATAATAGTTCTTTATTGGCTATTTTATGAAAATGGGTATGTATCCCCAGCTTAAAAAATATAATTTAAACTGAGCGGGTAATGCCTCCATCAACTCTAAGATTTTGTCCAGTAATGTAGCCTGCCCCCGGAGATAATAAGAAAGCTGCGGTATCAGCAATTTCTTCAACTTTTCCATAACGACCCATAGGAATTCGGGCTTTGAAAACTTCTGATTCGGGGAGACTATTGATAAAACCCGGAAGAATGTTGTTCATACGTATCTTATGTCGCGCGTGATTATCAGCATATATTTTTGTGTAGCTTGCAATCGCGGCTCTAAACGAGGCTGACACTGGAAAATGATGTTCCGGTTCGAAGGCTGCATAGGTAGAAATATTTATAATAGAGCCACCTCCTTGTTCGATCAGAATGGGGGTAACAATTCGTGCCATGCGGACAACATTAAGGAAGACAATTTCTAGACCTCTATGCCAATCTTCGTCAGAGATATCCAAGATATCTCCTTTAGGGGGGTGTCCGGTACTATTTACAACCCCGTCAATGCGTCCATATTTTTTCAAAGTCAGATCAACCAGTTTCTGTAAATCATTTACATCTGTAACAGATCCTGTTAACCCGATACCGCCAAGTTCTTTACCTAGTAATTCTGCGGCACCTGACGGTGAAAAGACTGAAATGTTATAACCATCATTAGCTAATTTTCGTGCTATAGCTGCACCCATTCCACGTCCGGATCCCGTAATTATAGCTACTTTCCTTGCGATCATACTAACCACCTCCATAATAATTTATAAAAGCAGATATTTCAGGTAGGTCAATTCTTCAAAGTATCGCATTATTTAAATAATAGTTTGCAGAAAATCACAATGGAATATAGGCTGCCAAATAAGATTTTTAAAGTAATACTACTAATCGTTTGATAATTTATAATAACTTTCTTGAAAAAGATAAATATAATAAACTGATTTCATTTTGAATAGGAGGATAAACAATATGAAAATTACACGTTTTAAAACACATGCTGTTAGAGTAAATCATAGAGGGGATTGGATGTTTCTAGAAGTACAAACGAGTGAAGGTATAAATGGCTTCGGTGAAATAAATCCAGAGGGAATGAAATGTGGAAGCATATCATTTTTGCGGGAAGTTGAATCGGCACTTGTTGGATGCGACCCTAGCCAAATAGAATCCATATTGTTTAAGTGTCAATCATGGCCCGCAGAAAAATATAAAACAATAGCTCTTAGCGCTTTAGATCAAGCCCTTTGGGATATCAAAGGAAAATTTCTGGAAGCTTCGGTAGTGGATATTTTGGGTGGAAGATGTAGAGACGAAATAACTCTCTATGCTAATATTAATCGGGCGACTACCGAACGGACTCCAGCTGGGTTTGCTAGGAATGCAGAGGCAGCTGTTAGAGAAGGTTTTGGTTCTATTAAACTTGCTCCATTTGACGGAATGCCAAGAGATATTGATCGAGCAATTGATGCTAGAGAGGGAATTAAGTGTATGGAAGCTGTCCGGGCTACTATTGGTTCTGATATAAACTTGTTAATTGATTGCCATAGCCACTTCACAGCCCGAGGAGCATGTGAGGTTTTTGATGCTCTTAAGGATTTGGACCTTTATTGGTATGAAGAACCAGTTCCAGATGAGGATCATGAAGGTTATCTCACGGTTAGGGAACATATTGATGTTCCGCTCGCCGGTGGAGAAAATATTATGTTTCAGAAAGGGTATTGGCCGATTATTGATAAGAGGTTGATAGATATCATTATGCCCGATGTCACTATTGTCGGTGGTTTGTGGGAGTTAAAGAAGGTTGCCGCAATGGCTGAATCACAAGGTATTCCAACAGCACCTCATGGACCATTTGGACCAATAACAATTGCCGCTGGGGTTCAAGTTATGGCTGCCCATCCAGGATTTCAAATTTTGGAATATGCTTGGGGAGAGGTTCCATGGCGGCATGAACTGATAGAGCCAGTAGAAAAAATCAGGGAAGGGAAGGTTCAAGTACCCGAGGGAACAGGATTAGGTGTTACGCTTAATATGGAAGCTATAAAGACATACCAAATCAACTAACTGGGAACTGTAAATTAAATGGGACCTAGGTAGGGGTGAAGTATCCTGAATAGATTTTCTAGTGGCTCTAAAGTTGTTTGGTGTACATTGCAGATTTTAGTATTAAGGCATTAGGGATTAAAATAACGGAAGACTTTCCGGGCAGCACTCTTCCCTAGTCCTTTAATAGCAATTAAGTCCTCTTCGGAACATTCTTTGATTTTTTTTACGGAACCAACTTCCTTTATCATTAGCATTTTCCGCTTGGGGCCTACTCCGGGAATATCATCCAAGGCAGATCTCGTCATACGTTTCCCTCGCTGTTGCCTATGGAAAGTAACCGCAAACCGGTGTGCTTCATCTCTTGCTTGCATGAGCATTTTCAGAGCAGGAGAAGATCGTGGGAGAACCAAGGGCTCAGATTGTCCGGGTAGGTAAACTTCTTCTAATCTTTTAGCTAAACCTATAACAGGTAAGTCCACTAAGCCAAGTTCATTTAATACTTGCCGAACACTTGATAACTGTCCTTTGCCTCCATCAATCAAGATAAGGTCTGGAAGAGGTCTATTTTCATCAAGAAGGCGGCGGTATCGTCGACCCACCACTTCTTGCATCATAGCAAAATCATTTGGGCCAATCACCTCCTTTATTTTAAATTTTCGGTAATCTGATTTTCGGGGTCTTCCGTCTACAAAAGATACTAGAGAGGCTACCGGATCAGAACCTTGGATATTAGATATATCAAAACTTTCAACTCGCCTCGGTAAATTAGAAAGTTTCAGTAAATCCTTGAGAGCGACTACTGGGGCAGGCGTACTACGTTTGAAGCGAGATTCAGTCCGCTTTAAAGCGTAGGTGTTCAACTGAAGTTCAGCGTTCTGTACTGCCATTCGAACTAGAGCAGCCTTATCGCCCCGGCTTGGTACAAGTATGTTAACTTTCGAACCTCGCTTAAGAGAGATCCATTCATTAAACGCCTGAATGCCATCTGGCTCTGTGTTAAGTAGGATCTGATTAGGCCATAATTGGGCAGTGAGGTAGTATTGTGTCAAAAAAGCTCCAATCATTTCAGCGTCTGTTGCTTCTCCGGGTGCTGTTAAGAAAAAGTGTTCTTTGCCAATTAATTTACCTTCTCTAACTTGTAAAACTGCCCCGCACACGTCGCTATCAGTTCTAACAAGGCCAATAATATCTATATCTATTTCCTGATTAAAATGAACTCTTTGGCGAGTTGTTGTATTTTCGATAGCAATAATTTGGTCACGTAGACGTCCAGCCAATTCAAATTGTAAGTTCTCAGAGGCATTTGTCATCCGTAGTTTCAACATTTTTAGAAGGTTCTTAGTTTTTCCTGAGAGAAATTGGCTAACTTGTTCAATAATTTTACTATAGTCTTTCTCACTTATATGCTCTTTACATGGGCCAGGGCACCGATCGATATAATAATCGAGACAAGGTCGGTCCATAGATTGCCACTGTTTATCACTGGGACATGTCCGTAATGGAAAGATTTTTCGGACTAAGTCGATCGTTCTTCTCATACCCTTGATATTGGTATATGGCCCAAAATATCTAGCTCCTTCCCTTCCTACTTTACGGGTTACTACTGCTCTTGGGAAGGCCTCATTTGTTAACATGATATAAGGAAACGATTTGTCATCACGGAACATCACATTATAACGAGGTTTGTGTTCTTTAATTAGGTTATTTTCGAGAAGCAGTGCTTCACCTTCTGTTTCTGTGACAACGTAATCGAAATCATGAATCCGTTTAACTAGAGCAAGACTTTTGGGTTCACTTTGCCTGTTTTTCTGAAAATAGGAGCGTATTCTCTGACGTAAGACCCGAGTTTTACCCACATAAATAATCCGGTTTGCTGTATCTTTCATAAGATAAACCCCCGGCTTGCTGGGTAGTGCTCTTAATTTTTCGTCGAGTTTTCGTTGTTGAGTAGACATTGGAAAGGTTGATTTAGTTCTTGACAATTGAACCTAAGATAGATAGTTTCGGTCGTGTGGAATGTCATTTTTATATGTTAGTAAAGTTCAAGATAGGGGAGTAAAAGTTGCCAAGCCTCGTTTCATCAAAAAAACGTTTACGTCAAGAAGCAGTACGTCAACAGCATAATGCCACTATAAAGTCGGCTGTCCGGACAGCTATCAAACGTCTACGCCAAAATGTAGAGCCTGAAGCTGAGTCAGGACTTAAGAGTCAGGCCTATTCCAAGTTGGATAAGGCGGTTAAGCGTGGGTTGATTCACCGTCGGACTGCCGCTCGGATTAAGTCAAGACTTTCAAGCCCTGTTAATTAAGACTATTGCTAACTACGGTTCAACGTAGTTAAATACAAAAACCGGACTTGATTTCCTTCTTAAAAATTTTCGTCTAACTACTTTTTTGATTGCTTTAGATCTAGCGCTGCCTGAACAAATCCCCTGAATAACGGATGCGGGCTGTATGGACGACTCGTTAATTCAGGATGAAACTGTGTGCCCATAAAAAATGGGTGATTAGGTATTTCTAATATTTGCATGATTGATTCGTCTGAGGTCATTCCAGAGAATACCATCCCCTGTTGTTCGATTATTTCCCTATACTGATTATTAAATTCATACCTGTGGCGGAAACGTTCTACTACAGAGTCCGTCCCAAAATAACTTTGAGCTATTGTATTACTCTTCAATTTTACCGTGTGGCCACCCAGTCTCATAGTCCCTCCCATACCAGCAATTTTGCGTTGGCCAGGTAACAGATAGATGACCGGCGTTTCAGCTTCCATGTCAAACTCGGTATGTCCCGCGCTTGTTAGACCACATTGGTTGCGGGCGAATTCTACTACAGCCAATTGGAATCCATAACACAAGCCTAAAAAAGGGAGATCATTTTCTCTAGCATATTTGATAAATTGGATTTTTCCCTCTGCTCCTCGCTCTCCAAACCCACCGGGCACAATAATCCCAGAAACTCCATTTAAAATTTCTTGGTTTAGTTTCTGATTATCTAAAATATCAGTTGTATCTATCCAATCTGTAACAATATCAACCCCCACACTAACTTTACTATGATCTAAAGCATTAAGGATACTCACATATGAATCATGCAGATCAGTGTATTTGCCTGTGATAGCAATTCGAATTTGGGGATGAGATTTGGCTAAGTATTTGAGATAAATATCAAATATTTTAGGTTTTTTATCCGGACGCTGAGGCAGGTTAACATTTAGTTTCTCAGCCACTATCTGAACAGTTTTTTGATCATCTAGCAGAGTTGGGAGCCGATAAATCGAGTCAGTATCAGGACTACTAATTACTCGATCTTCAGCAATGTTGCAGAAAAGACTAATTTTCTGGCGAACGCTAGTATTTAAGGATATTCCCGAACGACAAACTATTATATCAGGTTGAATCCCCATTTGAAGTAACGCTTTAACACTATGCTGAGTTGGTTTGGTTTTCAGTTCACCAGCTTTTTCATTATAGGGCACCTGGGTAACATGAACTGCCATGACATTATCACGTCCCTCGTCATGAAGCATTTCACGAGCAGCCTCTATAAAATGAATGTTCTCAATATCGCCGACCGTACCACCAATTTCAACGACTACAATGTCATAGGGACCTTCCTGTGCTTTGGTCCTTATCAAATTCTTGATTTCGCCAGTTACATGGGGAACTACTTGAACATCCCGGCCTAAATATTCACCACGGCGTTCTTTGTCAAGGATGATCCGGTATACCTTCCCCGAAGTAATATAGTTGTTTTGATTTAGCTCATCATCAAGGAAACGTTCATAAGTTCCAAGATCCATGTCACATTCGGTGCCGTCGTTGAGTACAAAAACTTCTCCATGGCGGTAGGGATTTATAGTACCAGCATCCTGATTTAGGTAACCATCCATCTTAATCTGTGATATGGTAAATCCATAATTCTTAAGAAGGTGACCCAGGGAGGCGCTAAAGACGCCCTTCCCCACACCAGACATGACACCACCAGTTACAAAAATATACTTAGTGCGGCCAATCCGGTAATCAGTTGGGAAAAAATCTATTGATTCTGCATCCACCATTTTGTTACTGTGTCGATCCAGATTTATTTCGTTAAACACTGAATCTTCGTTATAGTCTAATTCGCCTTCCAACGACATGCTCCCTTTGTTCTCTAATTATATAGTATTCGGCTCAACTTTAAGATAGTTACGATAAAGTGTTATTGCAATACAATTATGGGTGCCTTGAAAATCTTTCCTTGTTGCTAATAAGTGCCGCCTCATTCAGAAAATTCCAATCCATTTAGTCTTGAGTTGATCCAATTCACCTTTGAGTTTCATCTGATCTATCCAGAGGTTTAACCAATTCATGAAAGGCTGATCATCCCGCTTTGTCATATACCCAAGATCTTCTCTAGTAAGAGGATTGCCTGGGTTAACAGCGTGCAGTGCTGAATTTTGTCTTGCATAAATCACCGCTTCAATATTATCCGTAAACATTACGTCTACTTCTCCAGCAGCTACTGCAGGTTGTATTTTTAGATTGTTTTCAATTAATTTGATTGTAGCATTCCTGATGTTAGATCGAACAAATTGTTGGTTGGTTCCACCGGGATTTACTCCAATAACTACTCCAGGTTGGTCAATGTCGTCAAGATTTCTAAAACGTGTTTTATCAGCTTTTCGGATAAGTGGTGCCTTGCCAACAGTTACATAGGGATTAGTAAGGCCGAGGTTTTTCTGTCGTTGTAGGGTCCGAGTAATACCTCCCATAGCCAGATCGTAGCGGTTATTCTTCGTATCTTCCGATAAATTGCTCCAAGTAGTGGGTACAAATCGGACTTTTACACCTAGAGCCTCACCTAACATGTGGGCGGCATCAATATCCATCCCTTCGTACGTCCCGGTTTTTGGATTTAAATAAGTAAAAGGCTTGTAGTCTCCCGTAGTGCCAATACGTATTTCTCCCCGTGCCAAGATAGTATCTAATAAAGATTTTTGGGCTTTAATTTCTGGCGGAAAGACAATAAAAATACAGGTTATAAAGATCAATTTAGTTATTCTTGATATGCCCATAGATAACATTCTAAACCCCGTGGTTACTATTTTAAGGTGATGGATAGCTGCATAACAAACTTTTGAAAAGGATACAATCATCAAGTTACCAACAGAATAATGATATTCTCTTGAAAATTTGATTGAGGTGCCATGTACTATAGTAGTGTTTATACCAATTACTTGTCTCTCTGTCAATCGATCTTGACATTAGCTTGTGAGACTTCTAACTTGAATCAGCTGTTAGGGCATCTAACAAATATTATCTAATATTTTATCACCCCTCCAAAATATTCGAAATTTTTTTCGAATATGGTCCCATCAAGCCATGTCTTGTTACCATGCCAAACTTATCCGCTACTTGATATTAGGAATATTCCTAATATCCCTAGGTATGCCTTTTGTCTATAGCAGATGGATAGCTCTTGATTTGGATCGGGATCGGCAAAAACCTTATGGGTTTTATTTACAACAAAAAACGAACGAAATTGGTATCAAATTTGTCCATACCAAACCTTCTTTAGATCCTCAGCTTTCTCCTATTATGCCTCATCTTACAGCTCTTGGCTCATCTATCTCTGTCGTGGATTATAACAATGATGGATGGCAGGATTTGTACGTGACGAATAGTCGAAATGGAAAACAAAATGGGCTTTTCCAAAATAAGAAAAATGGAACGTTTGAAGAGGTAGCTAAAGAGGTAGGATTGGCGGATCTGAATGGAGCTTCTACTGGAGTTTCTATGGGGTCAATATGGGGTGATTATAATAACGATGGTTTTGAAGATGTGTTTGTCTATAAGTGGGGCCGTCAACTTTTGTATAGGAACCAAGGTAATGGGGTTTTTGAAAATGTTACACCAGAATCGGGCTTAGATTTTTGGATGAATGCCAATAGTGCAGTATGGACCGATATTAATAGAGATGGATTTATTGATCTTTACATAGGGGGTTATTTCCCGGAAGAATTTAATCTTTGGAAAGTCGAGACGACACGGATCATGCAAGAAAGTTTTGAGTATGCCAATAATGGGGGGCGCAATTATCTTTTCTTGAACCGGGGGAATGGTAAATTTGAAGATGTGACCTATGCCTATGGTGTCGAGTGTACCCGATGGACGATGTCGGTTGGTGCTGCAGATCTTAATGGTGACAAGTGGCCTGATTTATATTTGGCTAATGATTATGGTCCAGAGGTTCTATTCATTAATCAGGAAGGGAAAAAATTTGAGCAGGCATCTGGTACAACATTGGAACAAACATCCAAGAGTGGGATGAATGTAGCATTTGGTGACCTTTATAATGATGGTACCCCCGATGTCTATGTTACTAATATTTCTAAGCCAGGATACCTTTTTCAAGGTAATAATCTTCGTCGTAACCTGATTACAAAAAATGGAAAAATGATTAATATTGCGATTGGAGAAATTGCGAATGCGGGATGGAGTTGGGGAGCTCAATTTGGAGATCTAAATAACGATGGTTATTTAGATCTTTTTGTAGCAAATGGGTTCATTTCTGCTAATCCAGAAAAAGATTACTGGTATGAAATGGGGCAGGTAGCTATGGGTAATAATCAGATTTTTCAGGATGTGAATAATTGGGCAGCCATGGATGATCAAAGCCTATCTGGGTATGAAACATCCCGTCTCTATTTAAATGATGGTGCTGGAGGTTTCTATGATGTAGCTAAAGTTGCTGGTATAGTGGACCAATATGATGGACGGGGAGTAGCATTAGTAGATCTGTTCAATAGAGGGATGTTAGATGTAGTTGTAGCAAATCAGAATGGGCCTCTGCTGGTATACCAAAATCAAGTTGATGAGGAAAATTCTTGGATTTCTTTCGATCTTAAAGGCATCAGTAGTAATAGCAGTGCAATCGGGGCTGAAATACACGTATATTGGGAAAATAATCAGCAGGTTCAATTTGTTTCTGGTGGAGATTCTTTTGCAGCTCAAAGTCAGCGAAGACGACATTTTGGTTTAGGAAACGCTGTCAAAATCGAAAAGGTAGAAATATTTTGGCCTAGTGGCCTAGTACAGATTCTAACTGATCCCCCGCTTAATCAAATACACTTTATTTTAGAACCGGAAAAAGAATGACAAAAAGTAGCCCCCCAATTGCAGTTTCGTCTAGAGAGGTTAGATTTAAAATAGATCCCCGATATCTGTCCTCTGCCTTAATTACTATTATATTGGTCTGTGGCCAATTCTATATGGGGTTTTTACATAGCTTATTACAGCTTTTGATATCTGTTTCAGTCGCTTTAGTAGCGGAACTTGTGTTGGGGCGCCTTCTGATAAAAAAGTGGGTAAATCCTGCCAGCGCGTATATATCAGGAATTAGTTGTGGGATTTTACTAAGATCGCTCTACCTTTTTCCTTTTGCTCTTGCAAGCCTGATCTCAATAATGTCTAAATATATTCTTAGGTATAGAGGGCATCATCTGTGGAATCCTTCTAACTTGGGCCTCTGTGTTGTACTATTTACAGCACCAGAAATTGTAGCTGCCCTTAGTGAACAGTGGGGAAACGATTTATGGCCTATGGTAGTTATTTGGGTATTGGGTTCTTTCATTCTTTGGCGTGCCCGACGTTTCCATGTTGCATTTACCTATGCAGGTTCTTTTGTTATTTTTGCATATCTACGGTCATTAATAGTGGAAACACCTTTTCTATCTGAAATGGCACCAATTACAGGTCCAATGTACCAATTAATGGTTTTCTTTATGGTTACTGATCCGGCAACTTCGGTTTCCTCGCGAAGAGGTCGGATTATCGTTGCTTTTCTGGTAGCTCTAGTCGAGACTATTTTAAGATTATCTGAGGTTGTTAATGCTCCTCTTTATGCTCTATTTCTTGTAGGCCCTTTAGCTAAGATGGTTGATCTACGCAAATCATGATTCTCAATTATCTTATGCAAAAGTAGACTAAATACCATGTATAGGAGGATTACATTGTCCTACAGAGTTGGAATTATTGGTGCCGGGGGTATAGCAAATTGCCACGCAAGAGCAGTCCAAGAGTTATCTGAAACTGAATTAGTTGCAATCTGCGACATATCAAAAACGGCATTAAACAATTTTGGTAAAACTTTTGATGTGCCAAGTCAAACTACTAATCTCAGAGATATGTTGCATGGGAATGAAATTGATATTCTAATAGTATGTACATGGGGTAATTCCCACGCGCCAATTACGGTTGAGGCAGCACAAACAGGATCCCTGAAGGCAATTCTTTGCGAAAAACCTATTAGTGCATCTTTTGTAGAGTGTCAGAAAATGATAGAATCAGCAAAACATAACAATGTACTTCTTGCTGAGGCTTTTAAGTTTCGGCATCATCCTTGTCATCTTAGAGTAAAACACCTTATTGATACAGGGGCAATAGGGAAAATTGCTCTCATACGGAGTACTTTTACCGCAGCAGTAGACCCCGATCTTTTGAGACCTGATTATAATTGGAGATTTAATCAAGAAAAACGTGGAGGAGCTATATTTGATTTGGGGTGTTATTGTATCCACCATGCACGATTTATTGCGGATAGTGAGCCTAGTAAAATTCAAGCTCAAGGCTTTTATGGCTTGAAATCTAAAGTGCCAGAATCCGTAGTTCTCCAAATGGAATTTCCTAACGAAATTAGTGCACAATGTGCATTTTCATTTAGGTATTATGGATCTGAAGAATTTGAAGTTTATGGGAGCCACGGGTATCTACGGATGGAGAAAGCATGGAACAACGAGGATCAACCAGTTGTTCTAGAAATAATCGATAATAATGGGAAAGAGCAAATCATCAAATTTCCGCCCATATTTCAGTTTACAGAACAGTTGAAACACTTATGTGAATGTTTGAATGAGGGAATTCCCCATAGAATTCCTCTTCACGATAGTTTAAATAATATGAAAGTCATTGATGCTGTATATTCATCTCTAAACTCAGGTGAAAGTACAGTATTGGCTTAGGATTACTTTGTATTGTTGCAGAGGAAGATCCAGTTTTCCAATAAATTTCTAATTTTGCTAATGAGGTACTTATGTCATTCCGGTCTAGACCTAACTTCCTATGGATTTCTTTAGAAGACACTGGACCTTATTTGGGATGTTATAATGACCTTATTGCTCGGACACCAAACATAGATCATTTTGCCACTGAGGGATGTCGTTGGACTAATTGCTTTTCTACATCAGGAGTATGTGCACCTGCACGGTCTGCCATCATAACAGGAATGTATCCAATTTCAATTGGCACTCACCATATGCGAACAACCCACGTCAATCCATCGACTCCTGAAATGCCAACTCCGTATTCAGCGGTGTTACCCCATTATGTTAAGTGTTTTACTGAATACCTTCGAGCGGATGATTATTTTTGTACAAACAACGTTAAGACGGATTACCAATTTGAATCTCCTTTAACAGCTTGGGATGAACTAGGGGAGAAAGCACATTGGCGTAATCGGGAAGATCCGAAGAAGCCTTTTTTTTCGGTCTTTAATCTTAATGCCAGTCATGAAAGTGGAACTTGGCCTGAAAATTGTCCAGAACTAGAATATGACCCTGATAATGTTCAACCACCTCCTTATCTGCCCAATACGCCAATTGTTAGAGAAGCTATGGCTCGGATGTATACGCATATTACTCAGAACGATAGGAGGGTAGGAGGGATTTTAGATCAGTTACATCAGGATGGATTAGCTCAAAATACTTATGTTTTTCTTTGGAGTGATCACGGGCCCCTACCACGGGGCAAAAGGTGGCCTTATGATGCTGGGATTCGTGTCCCCCTAATCGTACGAGGACCGGATCTAAGTGCCGGACAAATAAGTGAAAAATTAGTTAGCACAATTGATTTAGGTCCGACTGTTCTGTCATTAGCTAAGGTTGATATTCCAATGCATCTCCAAGGGCAGGCCTTTCTTGGAAAGGGGATTCAACCTCCACGTGAGTATATCTATGCTAGCCGAGATCGACACGATTTATCATACGATATGGTTAGAGCTGTCCGAGATCACCGATATAAATATATTAGAAATTATCGACCAGAAATCCCTTATCTTTCTTGGATTCCCTACCTTAATCGCCATCCAATTATGCAGGAGATTTGGCGACTTTATCTGGCTGATAAGTTGGATGAGGGATCATCCGTGTTATTTCAATTTCCAAGACCTGTCGAGGAATTGTACGATACCAAAACTGATCCACACGAAATTTGTAATCTGGCCAAAGACCCTAAAAAGGAAAATAAGTTAAACAAGATGCGTAATGTACTTGACACTTGGTTACAGGATGTCGGTGACATGGGTCAGATTTCGGAAAATGAAATGGTCCAAAATTGGTACCCTAATGGTTTTCAACCTGAAACTGCTCCTGTCGTATGTATTCCTATTGGCCCTGGTTTCCCAGGGATAGAGCCCGTTCAAAATGGAGATGTATTCACTCCCCCTATGGTAGTTCAGCTACACTGTGCAACTCAGGGCGCCTCCATAGCATATACACTTAGGACGGATGAAAATCCTTATTGGCAGCTCTATACAGTGCCGATTCGTCTAGGTGTTGGTCAGCATGTATTAAAAGCTCGAGCTATTCGTATTGGGTATAAAGAAAGCCAGGAGATACAGCAAAAATTTACTGTTAGAAAAAATGAATAGGCAATCTTAAGGTCGTTCTTTTGTAGAGCAACCCTTGTTACTTTTCTAGTTTAGATTTTATCGTATCTGTAGCCGGATCAAAAAAAATGTTAGAATGTGTTTGTTAGCAATACCAAGCTGAAGGAGGTTGATAGGAGCCCCCCAAGCTGTTTTCAAAATTATATTTGGTTTGTAATTACTATCCCCCACTATTAATTAAGATCCTAGTGTCCATAATTTCTATTGCGTCAGGAGTGTCACTCTTGTTTTTTTAAGTAGCTATCCTTTTCGGTTTAAATAAAGTTTAGTAGAAAAAGATGGGTATGGTACAGGGAGTTTTATGAAAGCTATTATCCCAGTAGCCGGGAGCGGGAGTCGATTGCACCCAATTACGGCTAATACTCCTAAGGCTATGATCCCAGTAGCCGGAAAGCCGGTAATAGAATATATTCTTGATAGGGTATTAGAATTAGGGATATCCGAGGTTATTCTAGTTATCTCTCCCTCTGGGGGCGCTATCAAGAAGTTCGTTGAAAAAAATTACGACTTTAAAACACATTATATTTTGCAACCAGAGCCACTGGGAATTGGGCATGCTATTCACCAGTGTCGTTTCTTACTCGAGAACGAGCCTATTACTATTATTTTAGGAGATGTTATTTATCTCTCTGATTTTTCATTTCTCGGTCAGCAGCCAAAACAGGGGATGGTTGGTGTAAAAACAGTTGTGGAAAACTTAGATCAGTATGGGCTAGTGAGGGTCAAAAGTGAACGAATTACGAGCTTAGTGGAAAAACCTGACTATCCGTTTTCAAACCTTGCAATAGCTGGAATTTATTATTTCCCTCAACCTAAATCTCTAATGGTGGCATTAGAGAAGCTTTTTCAACTTGGGAAAAAGACAAGAAATGAATATCAACTTACAGATGCGCTGCAGTTGCTTGTGGACCAAGGAGAAGATCTTCTAACTTTTGAAGTAGAAGAATCATATGATTGTGGAACTCCAGAAAAGCTCCTTGAGGCTAATAGGCGGTTACTCGATTTAAACGGAAAGGACTACGAATTTCCGGGCAGTGTTATCATACCACCCGTTAATATTGCGAAAGGTGCTCGTATCGAAAAATCTGTTGTCGGACCTCATGTGGCAATTTCAGGTAAAGCCTCGGTTACAGGAACTATAGTCCGTGATGCGATCATTGGAATGCATGCAAAAATTGAAAATTGTAAACTTAGAGGATCTATTATTATTCCCGACACTATTCTTACTGGTGTCGTCCAAGAGTCAAGTGCTGGAAGGCAAAGTGAAGTGTTTGTTTAGTCATTTACATCAAAAAATCTTCATCAAGATCGTTAGGAGTCATAAGCATGAAATCAGGTTATCTCTTTACTTCAGAATCAGTAACAGAAGGTCATCCAGATAAGGTCGCAGATCAGATTTCGGATGCAGTCCTAGATTCTGTCATTGAGCAGGATCCCTATTCTCGAGTGGGCTGTGAGACTTTTGTAACAACAGGTTTGGTCCTGATCGGGGGGGAAATAACAACAGCAGGTCATGTTGATTTCCAAAAAGTAGCACGCGAAACTATTAAATCTATAGGGTATACTGATGCTGGCTTTGGTCTAGATTGGGAATCATGTGGAGTTATGGTATCTCTCGACCAACAGTCAAATGATATCGCGATGGGCGTTGACCGTCAAGGAGCTGGCGATCAGGGTATGATGTTTGGTTATGCTACTAATGAAACACCCGAAATGATGCCACTCCCCATCAGCCTATCGCATCGGCTGACGAAGGGTCTTGCAGAAATCCGAAAAAATGGTGTGGCTCCTTACCTCCGTCCCGACGGGAAATCTCAGGTCACAGTAGAATATGTTGATGGTAAGCCTCATCGAGTTGATACTGTCGTGATAGCGGCTCAACATGATCCTGATGTATCAAACGAAAAAATACGTAATGATATAGTTAACGAAGTAATCGTTCCTGCTCTGCCACCAGATTTAGTTGATCCAGGGCGCATAACCTATCATGTCAATGCAACAGGACGTTTTGTTACAGGGGGACCGCAAGGGGATGCTGGTTTAACGGGTAGAAAGATTATAGTCGATACCTACGGAGGATATTGTCGTCATGGTGGTGGAGCTTACTCTGGTAAGGATCCTACCAAAGTGGATCGGTCGGCATCATACGCGTCACGTTATGTTGCTAAAAATGTTGTGGCTGCCGGGTTAGCAGAAAAATGTGAGATTCAACTCGCCTACGTTATTGGAGTTGCTGAACCTGTCTCAGTAAATGTAAATACTTTCGGCACTGGAGCTGTTCCAGATCTTGAAATAACAGGCCTTATCCGAAAATATTTTGATTTGACACCCAGGGGGATCATCGAAAATCTTGATCTGCGGCGGCCAATTTATAGCCCTACAGCATGTTATGGTCATTTCGGGCGCAATGAGTCCGGGTTTACCTGGGAAAACTGTGATAAGGTAGAAGATCTCAGAAAAAGTGGCTAGAAGTTCTAGAATCAAAATAGACTAGTTTATTTGGGGGCTCGAACTAACAAGATTAAGGCTATCAGCCCAAAAAGGAAATTTGCTCCCCAGGCGGCTGCGAAGGGTGGAAGGATGCCGGCATGGCCGAATGCCTGAGCAAATCGAAGTAGCCCCCAGTATAAAAAACAAGTTCCAACACTGAGAACAAAACCTATAGCCACCCCGCCACGGCGAAGGTTAGAGGCAAGTGCACTTCCAAGAAGTACGATAATAAGGCTGATACATGGGAATGCAAGTTTTAGGTGGAGGTCAACTAAGTAACCCTGGATGTCTCCCCCTCCACGTTTAACGCTTTCAATTAGTCGTGCAAGTTCATTATAGTTCATCTCTTCTGGTAATTTCTGCCCTCTCAAAAAATCCTCAGGAGTTTCAACCCAATCTCTATATCTTGTTGAAGCAAACGAAATATAACCAGACAAGGGTCCTTTTTCTTGAAATTTTCTTTCAATACCCTTCAAAAGGAGCCAAGATCCGTTTGTCCAGATGGCAGTTTCAGCGGTGATAATTTTGGTAACAGATCCTTCACGAAATTCGACAATGTAGAATCCCGTGCATTTTCCCGTACGTCTGTCAATTGCCTTAATATAGAATTGACGTCCTTCTTCCCCTCTGAAATGTATGTTATAACGAAAATACTGTTCTTCCCCCGTTTTTGTTCTAACCTGTTCTGCCTTAATTTGAGTTCGTTTCATACTTGCTTGAGGAACAATCCATTCTCCTGCCCAGAATATACCTAAACTAATCACTGCACTGACTAAAAGTAAGGGGCTAATCAACCTGTACAAGCTCAATCCTGAAGCTTTCATAGCCGTTATCTCTCCAGATTTAGTTAATTGCCCAAAGGTATATAGACTTGCAAGTAGAAGGCTGATTGGGATTGTTAGTACAATAATATACGGGAGGTAATAGGCATAGTATAGAGCGATATAGAGGGGAGCTACTTCTCGATCGAGAAATCGGTCTAATTGTTCAACCAGATCGACGATAAAGAAGATACTAACAAATGCAACTAGACTAACTATAATTGCAGTGAGAAATAAACGGAGTATATGTTGGCTAATTAATGACATAAAATTTTGTATTCCTGGCTTTAAATGTCAATATCACTAAATCTGTTCTTTCCCAGTAAACCAAACTAATACAACTCCTGGGATCCCGATTAAGATATTGGCAGACCACATTGCCAAAACTGGGTCGAATAGAGTTCGATCTGCTAATTCTTCACCCCCAAGTAAACAAGTCCAATACAAAAGAAAAACCCCTAAGCTAATACCAACACTCATGCCAATACTACCTCGTTTAATCCGAATACCTAGGGAAGCTCCTATCAAGACGAATACTATCCAGGCTGCGCTCATTGCATATTTTTTGTGTATTTCTACTAAATAGCTATTAATTTGTCGCTGCCGTATTGATATTTTTCTTTTAACTTCAGAATCGGCAGTTCCTAGATTTTTATTTAGTTGGTCAATTTCTATTTGCCAGTTTTCGATTTTTCGGCGCATCATGGCTATATTCAATTCCCGATCGCTCCTGGTACTAGCTGCAGAACGCTGGACACCACTTGGTTGACTACGGATAACCAATTTTTGTTTTTTGAATACCTCTTTGAAATAACGGCTAGACGCCTCATCGTAGTGGAGGATTTCCCCGTTATAAAGAATTAGAGTTATATGACTGCCTGATTTATTAACCGAAAATTCCCCAGATTTTGCGGTTAACAGGCGTGGATACTGTCTATTTTTCGTTTCATAAATTGTGATACTATAGATCTTATTATTTGTAGGATTTACTCGGTCAATTAATATACTGTAGCCGGGAATTTTTGTGATGAATACACCTTCGGGGAAAAGCAGGGTGGGGCGAGCTCGGTGTATGTCATCCATTAGAGACCTAGCTCGGTAGTTGGCTTCTGGAAGAACTACATCCATAAAATAAAGATGGCCAGCTCCCAAAAAAAGAGCTGCTACCAGAACAGGAAAAATCATTTGGTAAAAACTAACTCCAGCTGATTTAAGTGCTGTGATTTCGTTATCAGCTGCAAGCCGGCCAAATGCAATTAAAGTTGAGACCAAGACCGCCATAATGATGGAAAGGGCAACGATCCAGGCTAGATTTAGGATGAAAACTTCAAGAACTATAAAAACATCTAGGTTTTTTTCTATAATAAGGTTTGCAATTCGAAATATGATATCCATCACCAGAATAAATGTGATGATTATAAAAGCAAATAGGAAAGGGCCAATATGTGCTTTAAGTACGTATCGGTAGAGGTGAGCCGGCAGTATCATGATATAATCGGCTATACTTGAACTTGGGGAGGTATTTTAAAAGACTCAGTTTCAGGAATCATCTACAATCGTCTATTTTTGATTAAGATGACGACTCAAGAAGTTAATATAGTATGTGGTTTAATAGTTAAGCAAGGTGTTTCGATCTGGTAATTTAAGTAAAACGACATATTAAATTTTCTTGACTCGTCGTTGACATACTCATATAATCACTCTATCCATACCCAAGATGGATATTTAGAATAAGGAGTGGTGAGAATGGCCAGTATAAACAAAGTCATTTTAATTGGTAATCTGGGTGCAGACCCGGAAATTAAGTATACATCTTCTGGTCGAGCTGTGGTCAATTTTAGTATGGCTACCACACGACAATGGAATACGCAGGATGGTGAACGTCGAGAAGAAACAGAATGGCACCGTATAGTTGCTTTTTCAAAACTGGCGGAGATTTGTGGTCAATATCTTAAAAAGGGATCATCAGTTTTTGTTGAAGGCCGCCTTCAGACCCGTTCTTGGGAAGATCAAAGTGGTATGAAAAGATATACTACGGAGATTGTTGCCAACGACATGAAAATGCTGGGCTCACGTCAGCAGAGAGAGCAAGAGTCGGATATGCTTGAATCATCCGGCAGAAGTAGTGATACCGCACCGACTGACCTGCCATCTTCGCCAGAGGCGGATGACGATCTACCATTTTGAAACCATATAAAACAAAGTTTTTGTCAACTTTGGTTGTTATGTTTTCCCACGATCCAGTAGTGAGAACCCATGACCGTTAAAATTAGCGGCGACGGGCTTCCTAGAATAGCCATACTGATAGCCGCTCCTGAACGGCCTGAACCTTTGATAAGATGGTTGAACGGTAAGGACTATCCTATAACGGAGCTTCAATATGACTCTGTAAAGGATATTATAGGTCGAATCCCCGAATCGGATCTTCTGTTAATCTACACAGTTCGCCCACATCTAGATCTCTCCCCAATTATGAATGAGTTAAGATCAAGCGAGATCCACAGTGAAACGGCTATAATCGTGCTAACAGTTTCTGAGGCGATTGGAAATATCGATGTCACTCGAGGCATAGATGATTTTGTTTGTGCACCTTACAATCATAATGAGGTTGACCTTAGGATTAAAAATGCATTGTGGCGCCGTAAAAGGGTAAAGATTGAGGACATGATAGTTTGGGGGGACCTAGTTATCAATCTGGAAAATTATGAGGTTTCAATTAGGGAAAAGACGATAGATCTCACTTTAAAAGAATACGAATTACTTAAACATCTAGTTATGCATAGGGGACGAGTTTTTACACGTAATGATTTGTTAGCAGCAGTATGGGGGTACGATTATTTTATTGGAACAAGGACTGTGGATGTTCATGTCAGACGTTTACGAATGAAGATAGAACGCCACGGTGTGCATATCATAACAACGGTTCGTGGCGTTGGGTATAAATTTGGTGATTAGGTGATAAAATGTTTCTACGTAATTTAATAATAATTGTCTGTATTGGATTCCTAAACTGTGCTTATTATAATACCTTTTATAATGCGAAGAAAGCTTTCAATGAGGGGGAGCGAATACGCCTCGACCAGCCACAAGCTGATGGTACTATACCATCTTTAGCTCTCGCATCTTATGAAATTGCAATGACTAACGCTGGTCTCGTCCTGAGGGATCATTCAGGTAGTTCCTATGTTGATGATGCGTTAGTAATGATTGGTGATATCTTGGCGATTCAGGGTCAGCATCAAAAAGCTATTAAGAAATATGAACAAGTACTTAGGCTTTTTCCTAAAAGCAAATTTCATCCATATTGTGTTTATTCTTCAGCGAAAAGCCACTTTGGTGCGGGTAATGCTCGCCAGGCTGATGAAATCCTAGAACGTTTCATTCGGGAATACCCTGGTGACAATAAAACTCCAGATGCCTACATACTTCGAGGAGAAATCGCCTTTTCCCAGGAAAGCTTTGAAACTGCTATTGTAATTTTCAATTTATATTTAGACAAATATCCAAATCATGGAAGGTATGGGGATGTCCTTTCTTACCTAGTTCGGTCTAATATGAAATTAAACCGTTTTTCCCGAGCAAGAAACTTGGTTGAACTTAATTTAGAAAAATTTCACTCCGAAGATTTAAGTTACCAAGCCGATTTGATGGTAGGTGAGAGTCTACTTCAGGAGGGATCGTATAGAAAAGCACTCCTTAAATTTAAATCATTGCTGAGTCAAAATAAATTCGAGCATAAACACCCAGAAGTTATGCTTGCTATGGCGGCATGTCAGATTGGATTGGATGATTCTGACAAAGCAATATCCCAATATAAAACTATCATTAATCTTTATGAGAAAAATAGTATATATGCACAGGAAGTGGCACAGGCTATGTTTGGATTGGGAGAACTTTACCAGAAATCAGCGGCACTTGAATTAGCTGAGAAAATGTTTGGAGACGCTATACAAAAGAGTCCTCGGTCATTCTGGGTAAGAAACCAATCAGATCAGAAAACTAGGGCCATACGACAATTGAGGCGTTTACACGAAAATCTTAAAAATATGGAAAGTGTTTTGTTAGCAAAAAGAAAACTTAAGAAAGACAACATTAAAGACTCTTCTGATATAGAAAGATTATTAAAAAATGTGGCAGGAATAAGATTTCAATTAGCTGAACAATACCTTTTCCAACTTGAAATGGCCGACTCAGCTTTGAGCCAATATCGGTCCATTGAAAAGGAGTCGGTAGATTCTTCTATTGCTGCCAAGGCTACATTTGCTCAAGCATGGATTTATGATAATTTTATAGGAGATTCTAAACAGGCCTCATTTTTGTACAATTCAATTACCAAAAACTATAATGAGACACCGTATGCCGCTGAATCAGCTCTCCTATTATCCAAACCAATAAACGGTGAACTATCAGAAGACAGAATGTTTACTGAAGCTGAACAATTACTTTTCGAAGCCGGAGAGCCAGATCTCGCTTATGGTTTGTATGAGCTTGTCCTAATTCGTTATCCTAACGGTGTTTTTGCACCGCGGGCCCTATTAGCTCTAGGATGGATTGCTGAAACCTACTATAGTAATCCGCAGACAGCATTGGAACTTTACCGTAGGATAATAGCTCAGTATCCGAGTTCTGATCAAGCTAACTCTATCCGAAACAAGGTAAGTTTTATGGAAAGGTTACTGTTGGATGAGAATTCTAAAAAATGATACGTTGACTTCCTCATTAGTACGTTGTATCGTAGTGTTAGTAAACTGGAAGCAGACAGCCGACAAATAAACGAGTAGGTAACGAACAAGATAACGTACCTCAGCATAGCTAGCATGTCTAACATCCCCATTATACAACATAGCGCTGAAATCCTATCGAACCGTGAAATTGGGCCAGGTCTGTACTGGATAGACCTGCTTTCTCCAGAAATTACTAGTCATGCTAAGCCTGGCCACTTTGTTCATCTGATCACTTCGAATCTTTCTAAAAATAGAACATATCCGGCTTATCTCAGTCATACTCCTCTACTTAGACGCCCCTTCAGCGTAGCTGAACGAGACCCTGAAACAGGAGTTATAGGGTTAATATATAGAGTTGTAGGTGGGGGAACTGAAGTATTAGCCATGAGGCCGACTGGTGAATATGTCGATCTTATCGGTCCTCTAGGTAGACCTCTTAAACAGGTGGAGAAAGGAAAGTCTGTTATTATGGTAGCAGGCGGTGTAGGAGTTGCTCCTTTTCTTTCCCTGGTACAGGAGACAATTCGGACTAAACAGACAACTAACGATAAGATAACAGTATTGTTTGGGGCTGCAAATGCAGGTTTGCTAAGCGGTGAAGAAAAATTCCGGGATCTTGGAGTTAATGTTAAATTAGCAACAGATGATGGATCAATGGGATATCATGGGTTCGTGACAGATCTTTTGATCAAGGAGATAGGTGGTTCTTCTCAACCTTTTTCATTCATCTACTCCTGTGGTCCAACCTCCATGATGGGCAAATGTCAAAAAATAGCTAGGGAGGTCGGTATCCCAGGCCAGGTGTCTCTGGAGGGAATAATGCCCTGTGGAGTTGGAGTTTGCATGGCTTGTGTTGTCCCATGTATTAATCCTGAAGATCAATCAAAACAGCAATTTTATGAAAGAGTATGCGATAAGGGCCCTGTTTTTGATATAAATGAGGTAGTATTCTAATGGCTCAACCCGATTTGTCTGTAAATATAGGAACACTAAAACTGGGGAATCCTGTCTTAACAGCATCAGGAACCTTTGGGTATGGGGCGGAATATGGCCGATTTGTGGATCTAAGTGAATTTGGTGGTATAATAACAAAAACATTAACTGTGGAACCACGTGCAGGTAATCCACCACCACGGGCTGCTGAAACGGCATCAGGTATGCTTAATTCAATTGGGCTTCAAAACGTGGGGGTAGAAGCTTTTATACAAGAAAAAATGCCTTATCTTAGAAAAATAAATACTGCTTTAATTGTGAATGTGGGTGGAGAAACAGTAGAGCAATTTAACCAGATAACTGAGCGACTAGCAGACTGTGAAGGAATTGGGGCCCTTGAGGTTAATATGTCATGTCCTAATGTTTCAGGAGGAATGGACTTCAGTACTGATCCCAGTCGTGCGGCTGGACTTATTTCTTCTCTCCGGAAACTTACTAATCTTCCTCTTATTGCTAAACTTACTCCTAACATAACGGATATAACCCAAATTGCTTCGAGTGTCCAAGATGCGGGTGCTGATGCAATTTCGGCTATTAACACTGTTAGGGGTATGGGGGTTGATATTAAAACGCGAAAACCATTATTGGGAGCAGTTATGGGTGGACTATCTGGCCCAGCAATAAAACCAGTAGCAGTTGCTGCCGTTTACCAAATAGCAAACCAAGTTAATATACCTATAATAGGCGTTGGTGGAATAATAAGTGGTGAAGATGCGATAGAGTTTTTGGTTGCTGGAGCAACAGCTGTTCAGGTCGGGACGGCCAATTTTGTCGAACCCAATGCCGGCGCTGATGTTGTCGAAGAACTAAATCGATGGTGTACGGATTCAAAAATTTTAAATATCAATGATCTTATCAGAACTATACAAATTATCCCGTAAAAGGATCGATAATGTCGCCTTTCGAAAAAAAAATAAGCGATGCCTGCGAGGTAGCAAATAGCTTAGTTTGTGTTGGTCTTGATCCTGATATAGACCGATTACCAGCACATTTAAAATCAAAAAATGATGGTATATATGAATTCAACCGAGAGATAATTGAGAATACAGCAGACCTAGTTTCTGCTTACAAGCTTAATTTGGCATTTTTTGAAGTAATGGGATCAAAGGGTTATGAAATTCTGGAGCGCACACTTAGAATAATTCCAGAGGGTGTGGTTGTTATTGGTGATTGCAAGCGAGGGGATATGGGGAACAGTGCTCGTATGTATGCCAGGGCAATATTTGAGCATTTCAATTTTGATATAGCAACCGTTAATCCTTACCAAGGTTTGGATGCTGTTCAACCCTTTCTCGACTATAAAAATCACGGTGTTTTTATCCTCTGTTTAACATCCAATGAGACAGCAAGGGAATTTCAGTATCTTTCTGTAAATGGAAATACACTATACCTTGAGGTTGCTCGTGCAGCTCAGTCATGGAACGCTCTAGGTAATGCTGGTTTGGTAGTAGGGGCAACTCAGGCTGAAGCCCTTTCTGGAATCCGAGAAGTTGCCCCCAATATGCCACTATTAATTCCCGGTGTCGGAGCTCAGGGTGGGGACTTGGAAACTGTTATTCAAGAAGGTACTGACTCAAATGGACGTGGGCTATTGATTAACTCATCTAGGGATATCCTTTATGCTTCTACAGGTTTAGATTTTGCTGAAGCAGCTCGGCAAGCAACCATCGAACTGCGAGATAAAATTAATAAGCTGATTCCTTAGTTACTTAAATGCAGATTACCGGTGGTTTAGGTTCTTGGTAGTAGAGGTTAAGAACTAATGCGAAATCAAGTTGGCGATATGGAGACGAACCTGGAAGTTCGTAGTTTCGATACAAAAATTACAAGGGATGCCTATAACAAATTGCCCAAACTACCGGTTACTTTTGTTTTGGATAACTTACGGAGTGCTTTTAACGTTGGATCTATTTTTAGGACTTGTGATACCCTACGAGTAAAAAATCTTTTTTTGTGTGGCTATACTGCCTGCCCTCCGCACAAAAAGCTTGAAAAAACAGCTTTAGGTACTATTGAATATGTCCCATGGCAATATTTTGAGACCGCATTGGAAGCTGTAGCGTCTCTACAAAGTTTGGGAATAGAGGTATGGGCTGCTGAGACCACATCCAAATCCATCCCTTACAACCAATCAGTTTTTCCTGCTGAACTGGCAATTGTTTTGGGTAATGAAGTACAGGGAGTGAGTAAAGATGTTATGGATATGTGCAATGGCCTAATTGAGATACCTATCCGCGGTTATAAGAATTCGCTGAATGTTGCTTCGGCATGTGCGGTCCTAGGATTCAAAGCGCTTGAAGAGATGGAGGAAGTATAAATTTTATACTAATTAAGGGTTACTTGACCAAATTTTTTTGCCAACAAAGAATGGACCAAGAGAATCAATATATAATGCTGTCTGCTGAGTTTTTCTCATGTCCTGAACTACCCGTGACAGAGGATAAAGAGCTTTGCCAATCAGACCAATAACAAAGTCATTATCAGCTTCATCAAGTCCATAGCAAGCTAGGCGAATGTCATGAGCTAAATCTGCGGTGCCATAGGCTCTACCAATATGGGCATGCTCCATGAGTATTTTACGCTGTGCATCGTTATCAAGACGTGCAAAAGCGCCGTTACGTCGAAGTGGGTACCAAATCACCCAGGGCCATTCAGGATTAAGAATAGTCCTCCGTGGTCTCAAAAATAGAGATTCTTTCAGATCCGGTTCGTACCCCATGGAATATGTTCGACCAAGCATAGTCATACGATTACGGTGCTTTAAAGTATCAAATGGAGTACTACTTAATATAGTACGAACCTCAGATACAAAGCTTTCAGGGTTATCTGATAGAAAAAGAACACCAATTCCTGAGGGGTCATTAACATTGAGGTAAATAGCACTATCTAAGCTGGTCTCTTGTATTGCAGCAATAACACACTTAGTGATATCTTTGGTTTTACTTTCTTCTCTCGAAGTAAAAACGTTTAATTGTATATAGAGACGTTCATTAGTGGTTTGAGCTTGTCCATTAGTGGGTGCTCCGTACTCAAGTATATCAGGGATGTTGTTTTTGGTATCGTTCAAGTTATAGTCCTGTTATGTTGCCTGGAATGATAGGGAAAATGTATACCTAATAGAGTCTAGTTAAAGATTAAATTATGAATATTACCCAAGAATAGCAAGTATTACCGGTGCAATATTTTCGTAGGGAGGTTCTGTTGAAATACGACGCTTTACTCTTGGTATCCTTCGGAGGTCCAGAAGGTATCGATGATGTAATCCCATTTCTTGAACGTGTTCTAAAAAATCGTAAAGTTCCAAGGGCGCGTATGCTTGAAGTTGCAGAGCATTATTATCACTTCAAGGGTATCAGTCCAATTAATGAACAGAATAGAGCACTAATAAGAGCGTTGGAGCAGGAGTTAACAAAACGTAATCTTGAGTTACCCATCTACTGGGGAAACCGAAATTGGCATCCCCTACTAGGGGATACAATTAATCAGATGGCAAGAGATGGTATAAAAAAAGTACTTGCTTTTGTCACCTCGGGATATAGCTCTTATTCTAATTGTCGCCAATATCTTGAGAATATCGAAGAGGCTCTTGTTGAGACTGGAAATGAAAATCTAGTCATAGATAAAATAAGGCCTTTTTTCCATCACCCAGGATTTCTTGAAACAATGGTGAGTCGGGTTAATACAGCACTGCATCAGATCCCGGAGGAAAATCTCAACCAGACCCATTTTTTGTATACTGCACATAGTATCCCTGAAAGTATGGCCCAAGGATGTGCATATAAGGCTCAACTTGAGGATATATCTCGATTGATTAGTCAAAATGTTGGTGCGACAAAATGGGCATTAACATTTCAGAGTAGGAGTGGTTCACCTAGCCAGGCTTGGCTAGGACCTGATGTTATTGATTATATAAAAATGATCCATGCCAATCAGAGCATACAAAATATCGTGATAATCCCGGTAGGTTTTGTTTCAGATCACATGGAAGTAGTGTACGATCTTGATGTAGAAGTACGATCTTGCTGTGAAGAACTTGATATCCATATGGTACGAGTGGAAACTGCTGGAACTCATCCTCGTTTTGTTGAAATGGTCGTAGAATTGATCCAAGAACGGCAGTCAAATTCAATAGAACGGCCAAGTGTTGGCGAGTTAGCTCCTTGTCCTGATTATTGTTCAATCGATTGCTGCTCTTCCGGAAGGTAATAAAAAGAGTCCTGGTTTTTGGTAGATCAATTCCCTAGAGCTTGAACTGAAGTACTATATACATCTCATTATCTAATTTTGACAAAAAACCAGGTTTGGTTTCTGGACAACCGTCTTGGACATGAGCTTTTGTAGGTTATAGATCGTCCGGGATTCGTTCAAGATCCGCTAGCCAAACGGATGGTGATGCGTCTGATGGCATCCTCCAATCCCCTCTTGGGGAGATACAAGTCATACCAACTTTTGGGCCTTCAGGCAAACAGTTTCGTTTAAATTGATTTTGAAAAAATCGTAAAATAAAAATACGAAGCCAATTTTTTATTTCGGAAAGATTATATTTTTCTTTAAATGCGTGCAGGGCCATTCGAGCAATCCGAGATGGAGCAAAACCAAAACGTAAGAAGTAGTAGATAAAGAAATCGTGGAGTTCATAAGGTCCAATTTGTTCTTCTGTTTTTTGAGAAATTTCAAGATCATGAGGAGGTAATAGTTCTGGTGAAATAGGTGTATCAAGTATATCATGTAAGATTGCCTGGACCGAATTATCTTTTTCAAAAATTACCTCGGCTGTCCACTCAATAAGATATGAGATCAGTGTTTTTGGAATTCCGGCATTAACTCCGTAATGACTAGAATGATCTCCAAACATGGTACACCACCCCAGAGCTAATTCCGAGAGATCACCTGTGCCTAACACAATTCCTTTTACTTGGCTAGCGATCGCTAATTCTTCTAACTTTCGTGCCCATGCTTGAGTATTTTCATAGACCAAGGTTTTGTTTTTCTCAGAGTGGTCAATATCACTAAAAAATTGTCTAACCACTGGCTTAATATCAATTTCTCGAAAAGAGGCTCCAACTGCCTTTATCAAGGTACATGCATTGGTATAAGTTCGTTCTGATGTACCAAGTCCGGGCATCGTCAGAGCTACAACGTTAGATCTAGGAAGTCCAAGAATATCCATAGTATGGACGGCTACATTTAGAGCATGTGTGGAATCTTGGCCTCCCGAGACTCCAACAATTACTCTACGTGAGTCCTCAGGAAGCGAATTAAGTTTAGTCGCTAGCCCAGAAGCTTGAATCATGAAAACTTCGCGGCATCTTCTATTTCGTTCTTCTTGATTTTGGGGAACAAAGGGATAAGGTGAAATTGTCCGCTGAAATTGCTGGTATGGGTTATTTTTTGATCTCTTTATAGTGCTTAATGGTAGGTCGGGATTCTGCTTAGAATCAAATCCAGGTAGTAAGATTGACCGCCAGGAGGACTTATAGTCCATAGCGTTCTGTCTAAAGGAGCCTTGCACTGCTCGTTCTAAGGATATTGATTCTACATCGACATCAGCTGTTATAAAAGTTCCTTCCTGGTTAAATCGCTCAGTTTTTACTAGCATGGATCCACGTTCGGCAATAAAACCGTGCCCGTCCCATACTACATCCATTGTAGATTCGCCATAACCAGCACCTGCATACATATGGACAGCTTCGTTACGACCTGAAGAAGAAAGAATGAGATTTTCCCGGTACTCTGCTTTCCCAATTACGATATTGGATGCGGATAGATTGCTAAGTATTGTTGCTCCAGCTAAAGCTGCGTTACTGCTTGGCGGTAAGGGCACCCAATCATCTTCGCAGATTGTGGGATAAATTACTATGCGAGGATCATCAGTACGGATCAGAACGTCTGTTCCAAAGGGTATATCGTTGCCTTCAATAAAAACAGTATCTGTTTGAGCTTCAGCAGCTCGAGCAAAATAGCGGGTCTCATAAAATTCCCTGTATTGGGGGAGGTAGGTTTTGGGTGTAACTAGTTTAATAGAACCGCGAGAACAGGTAACTGCAACATTGAAGACCGAATGATCAACTCGTAGGGGCATCCCTAGGGTAAATGTAATATCAAGATTTTTAGTTCTATTAACAATTTTTTTTAGGTTTATTAACGTTCCATCGAGCAAAGCTTGGGAATGAAATAGATCAGCACAGGTATAGCCAGTGAGGCTTAATTCAGGGAATAGAAGATAAGAAGAACCCTGTTTGTTGGCTGCTTCAATCTGTTCAAGGTGATGTTCTACATTAGCCGTTGGATCACCAACTTTTATCCGTGGCACCGCCACCGCTAATCTTACAAAACTGTGAGTTCGAACATCAAGGAACTGCTGTGATGAATATTTCATTTCCATGAATTTGGAGTCCTAAATTTTTATAATCACAATTTTATTTATTCCATTCTGTAGCAAATGATGTACAAATACTAGCAGAAAAACGATTCCAAGAAGATAAGGGCTGTTTAGATAGGTAGGCAAGCTGGATCTTCATTTCTTTTTATGGTTTGTGGCTAGTCTTGTGATTCAATTAGACGCCCATGATTATTGTGACTAGTTCCCACGGTTTGGCGCCCTTGTTCCTTCCTTTTTAGCGTTTCATCGTAACGTATGGACATCTCCTGTTCTCTCCACGAAAGAAACTCTTTTTCAGATTTATTTTTATTTTGAGCTGATGGTTTAGCTGGAATAGATATGACACCATAGGTAATGGCATTTATCTTTCGGGAAAGGGCGGTTATTTCTCCTTTATTAACAACTAATGTGACGCCAACATTGGCTTCGACGATGGGGATTCCATTTTCCCTTGCTCGAGCAAGTACAGCAAGATCTTGATCTTGTGCGGTTGATCCATATGAGGGAATGAGTAAGTAACGTGCTCCATCAAGAACCGGAATGCGTGCAATGTCTGGATTCCAACGATCATTACATATAAGCATACCAGCACGTCCAAAGGGTGTTCCAAATGCTCGGCTAGTTTTTCCTAGACGGTTCCACCACCAACTATGGTGATAACCTTCTGCTAATTGCATCTTGTGATACTTTCCTCGTAATTTACCTTTTTGATCTAAAAACACAGCACAGTTATATACCTCTCCTGCTAATTTTTCAGCCAAGCCAAATACTAGGCACATATTGAGAGATTGTGCCAGGTCTTGGAAATGCTGAATAGTTTTGCTACGCATAGTAAGAGATATTCGTTTGATTTCCTCAGGGGGGATTTTGCCACTAATAATCTCATTTACAATATATCCTTCCAACACTCCTTCGGGGGCGACTGCTAATTGTGCTCCCCCAGCAGCAGCCTCACGAAACATTTCCTCTAGCTGCTTGCTATTTTTATCTAATTTTAATTTTTCAGGTCTAAAAGAAATTGCAGCTACCTTCACTTCTTGAAACATGACTTACCTCTATTATTCTTACGGATACCTACCTAATGGTGCGAAGGTTTTTCAACCATACCGGCAGAAATACATTTATTCAAATGTTATTCATAAAAATAGCAACAGTTGCCGTTTATTAGTTAAGATAATATATTGCCTGCATCTGTAAATGCCAATGGTGGTATAAGAACTACTCAAGTTTTTTGGAGAAACTTTGATTGTTCTAGTGGTTCTAGAAAGGCCCAGAAAAATTTTTTGGATTCTAAATTGATTATCGATAACGATGGATTTCCTTTAATAAAATTAAATTTTTACCAGAGCATAGAACCATTTTTATTCTTCAAAAATTAAGTAATTATTTGAAAGTAACAAAATCACGCTCTAGCTGTTAATATTTACTAATAGAGACCCTCTTAATCTGGGTTCTGTATAGAAAAGAGAGGATAATGAAGAAGGCGGTTATATTGCTTAGTGGGGGTATTGATTCAGCGACGACTCTTGCTATCGCTCAAAAAGATGAGTTCCATTGTTATGCAATAACGTTTGACTATGGTCAACGCCATAAGATTGAGCTTAAATCAGCACAAAAAATTGCTAATTATCTGAAGGTAAAGCGGCATATAACAATTGCTTTTGACCTTGGTCTAATAGGTGGGTCAGCTTTGACGGATGATATTCCCGTTCCAAAAAATCAAATCCCCGAGGAGATGGGGCAAGAAATACCAATAACTTATGTCCCTGCTCGGAACACTATATTTCTTTCGTTTGCCTTGGGTTGGGCAGAAGTACTTGGAGCACATGATATTTATATTGGAGCTAATGCTATTGATTACAGTGGGTATCCTGATTGCCGTCCAGAATATATCAAAGCCTACGAGAGGTTGGCAAACTTGGCTACACGAGTGGGAACAACCGGGGAAGGCCAATATAATATCCATGCTCCTTTGATTAATATGTCCAAAGCAGATATTCTGCGGACAGGTGCTCTTTTGGGAGTAGATTTTGCACTGACGACAAGCTGTTATGATACTACTAAGGAGGGACTAGCATGCGGAATATGTGACGCTTGCATTCTTAGAAAAAACGCTTTTTCAGAAACTCAAATTCCTGATCCTACTCAATATGTTTTATGATAAATCCACTTTTTTATTCGAATTAATCTGCTCTACCAATAACCATAATCGTTGAGGCGAGACACTTCGACTGGTGCCAAGTTCTTGGGCAAATACGGAGACCCGATATTCTTCCAGTAACCATCTAAATTCATTTAACAAATTTGGATCAGCTCGATCTATTAGGGATATTTCTTTTAGTGCTTGATCGAAAGGCTTAAGTAGCATTGCCTTTTTGTTATCCCTTGTAATATTTTCCTTTGCCCTCATTGACCTGATTTCAATAGCTTGAAGGTATCTAACTAAGTTAGGTAATTCAATAGTAGGTGTTTCTTCAAGAAAATTACGAGGTAGAACACGTTCAATATCGGTTTTCAAATCCGGGTAGGACTCATCTAACCCAATAATTCCAGAAAATTTTGTGTTTAGTCTCTCCATTTGTTCCTGAAACCAATTGGGGATTTTCTTTAAAAGGTCATGTGCAGTCTTTATGTCCTCTTGGAAACGCTGGTTACTTAGTGGATATAAAGGGTTGCGAGAAAATATGGTTTTAATTATATGTTGATAGGAAAAATCCTGAAATTTCTTAAGACCACCTGTGTGTTTAATGAGTTCAGGAAGGTTTCGCAAAGATGACAAGTCGTTCCGTAACCCGATTAATTCTTTTTTAAAATGGTTTTCTAATAAAGTAATTAGGCCATTTTGTGTTTTTCTAAAAGCTTCATAACTGTTCCGATAGAGACGTAAATTAACACAACCTTCAGTGACATCTAACCCTGGAATTGCGTATTGGTTTGTGCTCCCTGTTTTGCCTATTTCTAATCGTTCAGGTAGATCACCAATCGACCAATCAACTAAATTTCTCTTTTCCCATTTGTCCACAAGACGAAGCCAGTTTTCTGATTCCAAAGTTACATCAGAGTTGGTAGTTTTGGTACGGATTTGGTCTAGGTTTCGGGTAGCAAAGACGAAAGTTCCATCTTCTTCGGTTATCCCAATACGCATTTTTAAGTGGTTAGGCATTGAATTTTCGGTCCAGTCTGTTGGTAGGATTTCTATATTATAATTAGACTGGATATATTCGGAAAGTGAATCAGTAAGAAAACAAGGCTTAGGGTTTAGTTCTGCGGCAATTGACTTCGCCGTCTGTGGGATAGGGACGAGATACTTACGTTTTCGCCGTGGCAGCCCTCTGAGTAACACCTCTATTTTTTCACATAGCAGACCAGGCACGAGCCAGTCAATCATTTCTGGTGTTAATAATGGAACTTTATTCCGAGGGAGTAAAACTGTTATTCCATCATCCTCTGAGCCAGGTTGGCAGACATACTGGACTGGAAAAAGATCACCTTCTAGAGGAAAATTTACTGGAAAACCATCAAGGAGATCGTTGATACCTTCAACTCCTGTCAGATCTGAGATAGTCATATGGAAAAAACTTAGTTCTATTCCGTTTTTACTCTTTATAAATTTTCTTAAGTCATGGCTAGAAGAGATATTGTCTAGTCGATCATCATAGAATCGAAAAGCTGCTTCATCAAGATCAATTTGATAGGCATTACGGTTTTGTAATAGCCAAGCTTCAGCTTTCTTTCGGATCTCCCTATTAAGGTCCATAAACTTAAAGTTAGCTCGTAATCTCTCATTAATAAGAGCTTCGCGAATGAAAATCGTTGTTGCTTTTTCAGAGTTTATTTTTTTGTAGTCGATAAAATGGCTCGACACTTGTAGTCCGTATAAATGAAGTTTTTCCTTTATCAGAACTCTTTCAGCTGAACTATTCCATTCTGGATCTGAATATGATTTTTGACAGAGATGTTTCCCCAATTTGTATATCCATTGGGGATGTATTCGAGCTACAGTCCGAGCATATATCCGATTGGTTTCTACCATTTCAGCAGCTACAATCCATCTAGGGTTATTCAGTGTTTCATTTTTGTTGCCATCTATTTTCTTTTTTTGAAATAAACCAGAACCAGGGAAAATCATAGCCGTCCGATTTCGAGTTCCGATATAGGAGTTGTTATCCTTATTCTCAGCTATTTGACTTAGAAGCCCGCTAAGGATTGAACGATGAATAGCATCGTAGTTTTCACTGGATTTAAAAACCGATCGACCCAATGATATTCCTTTTTCTTTGAGAGACCGACGGAGCTGTATATAGATATCACGCCATTCTCGCATGCGATTATAGGATAAATAGTGATATCGACAGAATTTTCGCATATCGGCTTGTCTTTGAATATGTTCAAAAGTATTATGAAAACTTTCCCATATATTAAGCAAAGTAAGAAAGTCTGAGGTACGGTTAACAAACTTGTTATGTTCAATATCCGCTAGTTTTTCTTGATCTAGGGGCCTTACTCGAGGGTCTTGTATGCTTATACCAGAAGCTATTATCAAAATTTCGCGCAGAACCCCCTCCTCCTGAGCTTGCAACAACATACGTGATAAAGTAGGTGTAACAGGTAATTGAGCCATAGTTTGGCCTCGGGCAGTGAGTCTATGTTTCTTGTCAATAGCCCCCAACTCATTTAAAAGGGAAAACCCATCTTTTATTGCTTGGGGAGTTGGTGGATCAAGAAAAGGGAAAGCATTAATATTGCCCAATTTTAATGACAGCATCCGAAGGATAACTTCCGCAAGATTTGACCGTAATAACTCAGGAGTTATAAATTCTGGACGCTTATTAAAATCAGATTCACTATAAAGTCGAATGCAAACTCCATTGGAAACTCGACCACAGCGTCCAGCTCGTTGACGGGAGTTACTCTTAGCTATGTTTTCGATCGGTAGACGTTGCGTTCTAGTTCGAGAAACATAACGATTAATTCGGGCTAGCCCAGTGTCAACCACATACTTAATACGAGGTATTGTCAGTGAGGTTTCAGCGATATTGGTCCCAATGACAATACGCCGATTGTCCCCCGGTTGGAAAACCTTTTTCTGATCTAAAGTTGTAAGCCGGCCAAAAAGCGGTAGAATATCTGTGCTCTTGTATAATCTTCCAATCATGCGTCTCCGCATCTCATGGATATCTTTCTCGGTCGGCAAAAAGACTAAAATATCTCCTCTTGAATGTTCATTTAATATCTGATCAACTATGTCAATGGCACCATCAATATAGGTATAATCTTCTGTGTTGGATGAAATTTGATGCAAAGGCATATACTGGATTTCTACGGGATGGAGTCTTCCAGAAACTTTAATAATCGGAGCATTTTGAAATGCACTTGAAAAGGCAGCTGTATCTATTGTTGCTGAAGTAATAATTAATTTAAGATCATTCCGACGCTTTAATAAAATCCGAAGGTAACCAAGTAAAAAGTCGATATTTAAGCTTCGTTCGTGGGCTTCATCAATGATAATTGTGTCATATTCATACAAGTCGGGATCATTTTGGATTTCAGCTAATAACATCCCATCTGTCATTATTTTGATACGAGTTTGGGGTTTTGTTTCATCTACAAAGCGTATTTTGCAACCAACTTCTTGCCCCCAAGTTACATCAAGCTCTTCAGCAATTCTATGAGAGACCGATAATGCTGCAACACGACGAGGTTGTGTACAGGCAATTCGCCCGTAAATACCCCGGCCAGCTTGGAGACAGATCTTAGGTAACTGAGTTGTTTTCCCGGAGCCAGTTTCACCGGTTATAATTACAACAGGATGGTTGATTAGAGTTTCAAGGATTTTATCTTTTTTACCCTCAATAGGTAATTGATGATCAATACTAATAGATCTTGAATCGGTAAGTCGTTTTTCAACAAGTTCAACTGACGAGAGAGCCCGTTCTTGCAATTTTATCATCTGTTGCTGATTGATTGACCTACATTTGTTTAAAATTCTTTTAATATCACGCTGATCTTTAAGTGTGCAACGCGGTAATAGCTCGTTAATTTCAGCTAAAAAGTTATGTGGGTTGGCCATAATTATTGAAATTAGTTTGGTCGTATCTAACCAGAGGCAATAAAAGGTTGGTCTATTATAGTAAGATCCCGGCTAATGCTGCAGTCATATTAGCTGCTAATGCTCCACCAATCATGGATCGAATGCCGTGCTTAGCTATATCGGAACGCCTTTCTGGTACTAGCCCGCCAATCCCACCGATCATAATCGCTATGGTTCCAAAATTGGCGAAACTGCAAAGTGCATACGTAGCAATGGTAAAAGAACGCTCCGAGAGTTGTTCTTGCATAGTACTAAGATCTTGGTAGGCTATAAATTCATTTAATATTGTCTTCTTCCCAAGGAGCATTCCAACGGCCTGAGCATCATCCCATGAAACTCCCAAAAGTAAGGCTAATGGTGCGCAGAGCCAACCCAGAATACGTTCGAGTGAAAGGGGGGATCCATCAAAATAAGGAATAAATCCCACCATCCAGTTGAACAAACTTACAAATGCTATTGCTACAATTAACATGGCAGCTACGTTCAGCATTAATTTTAAACCATCGGACGCCCCACGACAGGCTGCATCAATAAAATTAACTCCCGGTTTTGGAACATCAATGGTAACAGATCCTAGCGTCTGAGAAGATTCAGTTTCTGGCGTCATGATCTTTGCAATTACTAGTGCTGCAGGTGCTGACATTAGCGACGCAGTAAGAAGATGGCCAGCATCGGCACCTAGGGCCACATAAGCCGCGAGCACAGAGCCAGATACTGTTGCCATTCCCGAGGTCATTACAGCAATAATTTCTGAACGGGTCATTGTTTTTAGGTAAGGAAGAATAACGAGTGGTGCGGTTGTTGCTCCAAGGTAAACATTAGCTGCCGAAGCCATAGATTCCGACCCTGAAGTACCCATGACATGCATCATTCCCCGCGCCATTTGACGAACAAACCATTGAATGATTCCCAGATAGAAAAGAACAGCAGTAATAGAGGAAACAAAAATTATCATTGGGAGGACAGAAAACCCAAAAGGTACATTTTGTACCAGATCTCCAAAAATGAATTGGGATCCCTCGTTCGAAAATGCAATTATTTTATTTACAGTCAAGCGTGCCAATTCAAAAATTGTCTGCCCAGGCCTAGTATGAAGTAGAACAACCGCTAGCAAGACCTGTAATCCAAGCCCACTAGCAATAAGACGCCAGTTTAGACGTTTACGGTTTTCAGATAGAAGCCACGCTAAGCCTAAGAGAAACAAGAGACCAACGATGCCAATAAGACGTTCCATAGATTATCCTCTTCTAATTGTCTGCGGCCAAAGGGATGTTAGGCCAACGTACAGGTATCCTATGAAGAAAAGAAAAAGAAATGGGAGTGAAGAATAGATCTCATTTGTTGCTGAGTAATAGATCAGCAGACCAAAATGTAGAGAAAAGAGGAGTTCTAAAACTGGTAACCAGTTTCGGATACCCCGGTATTGTAGTATTTCCAAGGTGTCTTTTTTATTATTGATTCCGTACTTGGGTGTCCGCTGAAAACTAGACTTTAAGTTTAGCATAGCTTCGAGAACTGCTCGAGAATTATTTATACAAATACCTATCCCAATGGACATCAACAAGGGTAATCTCAGTACGCAGTGCCACCACTTCCCCCTGTTGATTTCGATCTGAGCTAGGAGATAAAAAAGGGAAACAGAAATTGTGGCTGCACACAGAAAGGGGAGATCAATCCAGAATGAATTGATCCATCCTGCTTGGACTCGGATAACAATTGAAGGAAAGATGAGGACAGAAAGAAAGAGCATGAGTAAGTACGCTACATTGTTAGTCACGTGGTATGAGGCTTCTAATTTGTTTCGAAAGGGTTGTTGGCTTCGCCAGATCAATGGAAGTATTTTTTTGGCGGTCTGTATTGAACCCTTTGCCCACCTGTGTTGTTGTGTTTTGAATGCATTCATCTCGATAGGGAGTTCAGAAGGGGTAGTCACGTCTTCAAGGAAAATAAAGTTTTGTCCTAAAAGTTGGGCTCGATAGCTCAGATCGAGATCTTCTGTCAATGTATCATGTTCCCAACCTCCAGCGGCTTCAATACTCTGTTTTCGCCAAACCCCTCCTGTTCCATTGAAATTAAAAAAGCGCCCTGATCCGTAGCGTGCTCCATGTTCCATTACAAAATGACCATCTAACATAATAGCCTGAATTTCTGTAAGTATGGAATATGTCCTATTCAAATATGCCCAGCGAGTTTGTACTAAAGCGATGTTATCATTTTTAAAAAAGGGAATCGTTTTTCTAAGAAAATCTGGAGGAGGAACAAAATCAGCATCAAAAATAGCGACATATTCTCCTTTAGCCAAATTTAACCCTTCTTGTAATGCCCCGGCTTTATACCCTAATCGCTCGTCTCTAGATAAGTAGTGTATATCAAACCCTAATTTGTGATAGTAAGCAACGGCTTCCCTTGCTATTTTTTGTGTCTTGTCATTAGAGTCGTCTAATACCTGGATTTCTAGGAGTTCACGGGGGTATTGAATTTTTGTAACTGCCTCAATCAGTCTTTGGGCCACATACTGTTCGTTATAAAGAGGTAATTGTATAGTTACTATTGGGAGAGTGTGGTTTAAGCGTTCCGGCTTTACAGCTCGACGTCGATCTTTATATTTGTAATAGAGGTACACCATCATATAACGATGTACTCCGTAAACTGCAAGTAATAGTAGAATAAAGAAATAGATAAGGATAAAGATCAGTGAAAGATAGCTCATATATGTCCATTATTGCTTACAAACTTCAGTCCTCTAAACTCTGTATTTTTGCGATTCTTGGTATTTGTCTTATAGCAGCCTGTATTGATATTGTTCTTATCGGAAATCTGCGGACAAGTATGTTCAATCCCAATGAATATATACCACTATCTCTCAGTTCATGGAAAATTTTGCCCAAAGCACTCCTGATCTTTTGGGTGCCATTCCTGTGTGCCTTCATAGTTTATATCATTTCTATTAGTTACCAGCTTCGGTTGACTAAGTTAACAGACAAACGAGTATTATGGATTATTCTTACAGTGGCACTTGTTTCCCGAATAATCCTACTATTTAGTCCTCCGACTCTTTCCGATGATATATACAGATACCTTTGGGATGCTAACATGAGTTCTCATAACATTAATCCTTATATATATGCTCCTGAGAGTGAGGAAATTGAATATTTACGTGATGATTACTATTTCGAAGTCAATAATAAAGATGTCCCGACAATTTATCCCCCACTCATGCAGCTAGCATTTAGAAGTGCTGCTTCCCTTCGATACAACCCAATCTCGATGAAAATACTTTTTACTCTATTTGATCTTGGTATAATTTTAATAATAATCTTATTACTTCGGCGTAAAAACCTACCGGAACAACAGGTTATAATATATGCTTGGAATCCGTTAGTACTTATTGAAATTTCTGGTAGTGGTCATAACGATTCATTGGTGGTTGGCCTTATGCTTGCTGCATTACTAGTTTTGGAATACCGTCGTAATACGTGGAGTATTGCTCTACTTACTCTTTCAATTCTCGCTAAATGGTTCAGTTTTATGCTGGTTCCAATTTTCTTCCAGAAGATTAGGGCTATCAAATCTTACTGGATTTTTCCTGCCCTAGTTTTTGTGCTTTACCTCCCCTATCTAGAGGCTGGTAGCCATTTATTCAGTGGGCTCCTAGTTTATGGGGAAAAGTGGAGATTTAATGACAGTCTTTTCTCGATTCTATTTTATCTTACTGGATCCTTGACTGTTTCCAAATTAATGATAGTCACCGCCTTCGGAGGTGTAGCTCTTTATTGCTTCACTCGCATAACGGACCCCGTACGTTCTGCTTTCATATTAGTTGGCGCATATCTTATACTCACACCTACCGTTCAACCCTGGTATCTCGTTTGGATAATTCCATTTCTTTGTTTCTACCCAAATCCTGCTTGGATAATGTTGTCGGGTCTCATCACGGTTTCGTACTACGTGGTAATCCAATTTGTGTTACACGAGATATGGATTGAAGAAATATGGGTGCGATATGTTCAGTATATTCCTTTCTATTGTTTGCTAATTGCAAGCGATATGTTGAAGCGAACAGGGTTTAAAACCCGACAAACAGATGGACTGGGGCATAACTAATTAGGAATCGGTTTCTATATTTGAACTTAAAAAAAGTATCAGCACAAACTAACTGACTTAGAAACCTAATGCAAGATATAACAAGGGGTGGTAGTCGTCTAAATAGCTGAAACCGATTGACGTAATCACTTCTTATATGTACAATTTACCCATGTTTATGAAAAGTTATAGTGTTTCTTTTTATTGATTTCTACCCTTCGTTTTATGGAGGAATTTATGTCAGGAAAATCCTTGTTTTCTCTTGAAGGTAAGACAATGCTTGTAACAGGTGCAAGTAAAGGTATTGGCAAAGCTGTTGCTCTGGAAGGTGCGCGTGCTGGAGCTAATATTATTATCGGGAGCCGTACTCGAAAAGATTTGGAAAAAGTAGCTGATGAAATCCGTTCGATGGGGAATCAGTGTATCCTTGAAATTGTTGACGTAGGTAAAGTCGATTCGATTAGGTCATTTGTGGACCTGATTCTTCCCAAAGTGAGTAACATTGATATATTAGTTAATAATGCTGGTTGCAATCAGATTATGCCAATCCTAGATGTCACGGAAGAAGTCTATAATGAGATAATAGACGTTAATCTCAAAAGTGTATTTTTTCTAAGTCAAGCTCTTGCTAGACATATGATCGATCATGGAAACGGAGGTAGAATTATTAATGTATCCTCTCAGGTTGGTGTTGTAGGGGGTCCATTAAGAGCGGCTTATACCGCGGCTAAGGGTGGAGTATGTACTTTGACAAAATCCATGGCGGCGGAATGGGCAGAACACAGTATTACTGTTAATGCGGTAGCACCAACAATGACTCGAACACCAATGGTTGAAAAAGCAATGGAGAACCCAGAATTCAGGGCTAATATTAAGAAAATACTCTTAGGTAGATTAGCTGAACCTCACGAAATTGCTAGTTCTATTATCTACCTTGCGTCAGACGCTAGTTCTATGGTTACAGGCCATACGATGGTTGTTGATGGCGGATACACTGCTGTCTAATAATTATATTCAGCAGTTTTTAGAGGGTTCTAAAGATTTATCTTTGTTGACGTTTAACCCTGATTCTTGCTCGGTTATGTTGTTGGTTTGTTATAGAAAAGATATGACTACCATCACCCTTGGCGACAAAGAAATAATAAGGCACGTCTTGAGGGAATAGGGCAGCGTCAATAGATGCTTGGCCAGGGCTGCATATTGGGCCGGGAGGCAGGCCAGAATGCACGTAGGTATTATAAGGAGATAGATCAACAAGATGTTTTTCAAAAAGCCTCATTTTGGGACGACCGATGCCAAATTTTACGGTTGGATCAGCTTCAAGTAGCATTCCTCGGCTGAGACGGTTGTGAAATACTCCTGAAATAATTTTTCTTTCGCTATCTAATCTTGCCTCTTTCTCTATGATAGAAGCTAGGGTTATAATTTCGTGGAGACTAAATCCTAGTTTTGTAGCCTGTTCTCTACGCTCTTCAGAAAGGATATTATTATACCGGTTAGTCATTATATTAAGAATTTCGCTGGCTGACATTTCTTCATAGAAATTATATGTAGCGGGAAATAGATATCCTTCTAGAGTATTGGCCTCTCTAACAAGCGATCCAGATATTTTCGAATCGGTTGATAAAGTAACGAAGGTGGTCGAATCAATCCCCACGCTTGCCTGGAGAATCTGAGCAGTTTCTTGTATTGTCATACCTTCGGGTATAGTCACATAGTTTGTTGTGATTTTTCCTGAAGCTAACATTTCTAGAATTTCGATAGGAGGCATGTTGGAGGGGATATTGTAACGACCCGCATTAATCCCTCGTTCCATACCTTTAAGCCGTGCCACGGTCTTGAAGGCCATCGCATTATAGATAACACCAAGTTTTTCAAGTTGTTGAGCCACCTGAGAGAGTGTCTGCCCAGGTTCCACCGTATAAATAATTGTTTTGTCGCGAATCACAGGTTGTGTGGAAAATAGATATACAGCTATAACAGAACTGAGTGCGGTAAATAAGAAAAGAAAAATAGTAATTAAATATATTTTTTTCACTGGGCAGATTCCTGGTTATTCCGGATATGTCGCTGGTAATCTAGATAGTTTTGAAGTAAAAGAGTTGCAGCTATCCGATCTAAGTGGCCTTTTCGCCCTCGAGTTTCCAGGCCCATATCAGCCATCGCTCTGCGAGCAGCGATAGTTGTCAAACGTTCATCCCAGGTTCGAACTTTGCAGGATACGCGATCCTGTAGTTGTTCAGCAAAATTAAAGACTTTCTTAGCCATTTCCCCTTTAGTCCCATCCATATTGATTGGTAATCCTAAAATAACCTCTACTACTGGAGTTTTTTCAATAAGTTTGATAATATAAGTTAATGATTCGGAAGGGTTATTCGTTTCTAATGTTTCTTGCCCCTGGGCAATTAGACCTGTGGGATCACTCAGGGCTAAGCCTAATCTCCTCTCACCGAAATCAATACCCAATATACATCCAGAGTCAGATATAGAGGTTTCTAAGTCAGAATTAGTTAACTCTTCTGGCATTCCACTTAAAACATTATCAAAATATTTGATATGTTTCCTTCGTGATTCCCGCCCCTGCTTCTTCGGTTTTCTATTTAACTTGTTTTTCCGAGGCATATTATTGAGTCACTCTTTTTCTAGACAGTTATTGGTTTTGGAAATACTATTTATATCAATTGTCGGAGGTAGTCCAGTCACGCTAATACGCCAGAGTAACCGACTATCATGAGGGCCCGTTGCTGGTTTCAATAGGGTTGCCTTATGCAACGTTGAATAAGTATCCCATGCCCCAGCATCATCAATTTTGAAGTCATATTTGGTCTGAAATTTGGAGGCTGTAGCATGGACTGCGAGCTCATCAAGAAGTTGGCAGGCTTCGTCTTCTGGCATACCTACAATACCAAAGGAACTTCCGCAGACACCATAGAGAGCTTTGCGACCTGTCACCGGATGTTCTTTAACTAGTGGATGACAAACGTTTCGAACCCGATTTTCCTGTTCTTGGGTTAGTTTTTCGGCGGATGTTCTGGAATTAGTATTCATATCAGCTCTATTACCATAGTGATGTATAACTATCAAAGAATCTATCATTTTTTTCATATTTTCGGTGAGGCCATCGTAGGCGGCCATCTGGTCGGAAAAGTATGTTGGACAACCATTTTGAGGCCATTGCCGAGTATAGACAATGGTAGCACTATTAGGTGGATCTTGGTATGCTACATCGGTGTGCCAGAAAACAGCACCTTCATAAACACCTATTGGTCTGTCATTTTCGAATATATTAGAAAGATTCAATATTGCAGAATGATTTTCATTACGTAAGTGGTCTAAAAAATGAGGTTTTTGTCTGCCAAATTTTTTTGTGAAAGTATCATACTGATTAAAGGTCAAATTTTGGTCGGGAATTACTATTAATCCATGGGTATAAAAAACGCTGAGAATTTCCTGCACTATCTTAGTTCTCAGAGGTTTTGAAAGATCCACTCCTGAAATTTCCATGCCGAATCCCGGCAAAGGTTTCTGGGAGATATACATGGAATTAACTACCTTTCCTAGTAAACTTATTTTCTAGACTAAGTTGGTGATCCATATGGGCTATCCTTGAAATTTTGAGTAAGATCATGTGCCCAATCTGTGGTTGGAAAAAATTCAACGCAGTCGTTCCAACCTGATTTGAGAGCAGCTTGAAACAATGGTTCCGAGAAAGAACGGGGCCAGGTGCTAATAATCTTGAAAAGGTAAGGTGAATAAAGAGTTGTTCGAGGTTGTTGTCGATTTTTAAAACCGAGCAAAAAACATACCACTGTCGGATAGAGTCTAATTCCATACTGGGTTAGAATACTTTTGACCGGAGTAAAATCTCCATTTGTAGATTGTTCTTCTGTATTATAAAGCAACCATATAAGAGGTAACATAGCCCCGTCAGGTAACGATATTGATGCATTTTCAACGAGTGAGATATATGTTTTGTCTTTTATATATTCAGAACCTAAATCACCGAAGTGAAGGTAACGTTTGTCTATACTTGGAGGAGTTTCACACGAAAGTAGAGTTAAAAATTGTTCTGGTGGTAACACAGGTTTAGGGTCTGTAGGAAAAATGGAGTGAAATACAAAAACGGTCATTCGTTTAAGTTCATAACTGTTAAGATCTGGGTGGACGTTTCGCATACGATCTATAGCATAAAGAAGCCATAGAGTAGGATCTGAAAATCTACCTTCAACTTGGTAAAGTTTGTTACGGATTGATTCTGGAGCTCTGTCAACAAGGTCAGCTAAAGCTTCTTTTCCCAAATCCTCTCCACGTAAAGCTCTATGTGCAACGTCAAATATCATCGCTATTTCATTGACTTGAAACTTATCTTTCAATCTCAACAAAGATTTAATACGTTCTTTAATAGTTTTTCCAAGGTCACCTAATGGCTCAACTACTTCCCAATTAGGCCTAATCTCCCCCTGATTTCTACTACTCCATCTTGCCTTATTGATAAACCGTAAAAATGTTCGAATCAACATGATACTGATAATAACAAAAAAGGCGATAAAAAGAAGACGTTGGAACATGGTAATTACTAATAGGTATCTTTTTATAAAATATTCTTGCTTAAAAGAACTTAATCGTACAAAGTTTCACAAAAGAGAAACGGAAATTTGTAGCCGTAAATTAGATTGCAACTACTTCTATAATATAACGTAAGGTCGTGGTATACAATAGAATTATCTTGACATTAAGCCTTCTCAATATTAGTTATAGCAAGCTTTTCGGGGTTAAATAATTCATCTATTTTTCTGGAGTTTGATATGGCATTAAATAGCTATGATCTGGCCGTGATAGGCGGAGGACCAGGAGGGTATGTATCGGCAATTCGAGCTTCTCAACTTGGACTGAAAACGGTTGTTATCGAAAAAGAAGCACCAGGAGGGGTTTGTTTAAATTGGGGTTGTATCCCGACTAAGGCATTGTTAAAGAATGCTGAATTAGTTTTAACTATGCGTCATGGCGAAGATTATGGGATTTTTTGTGACAATCTACGTTTTGATATGAGTAAAGCTGTACAGCGAAGCCGTAAAGCTGCTAATACACTGGCTAGTGGTATAAAATTTCTCCTCAAAAAAAATAAAATTGATATTGTAAGTGGAGAGGGGTGTTTAGATTCAGCAAATACAATTCAGGTGACTAATAAAACAGGAGAAATTCAAAAGATAGTTTCTCAGGCTATCATAATAGCTACTGGATCACGCTCAAAAAGGATACCGACGGTTCCGGTAGATGGTAACCAGATTATTACTAGTACTGAGGCCATGTTAATAGAAAAGCCACCTGAAACAATCACGATAATTGGTGGTGGTGCAATTGGGGTAGAATTTGCCTACTATTTTGCAGCCTATGGAACAAAAGTTACAATCGTTGAAATGTTACCTAACTTATTGCCTGTGGAAGATTTGGAAATTTCTCAAATGTTGGAAAAAAGCTTCAGTGCCTTGGATATTCAAATTAAAACGAATGCTAGGGTTGAATCAGCTAAGTCTAATTCAGAGGGAACTTCAGTTATAATCGAAGTCAATGGACAATTAGAAACATTAAATGCTGAACTAACCCTTCTTGCAATAGGGCGAGACGGGAATATTGAGGATGTTGGACTAGAAAAAATCGGAATTGAAACAGATAGAGGGTTTATAACGGTAGATGAAAAATGCCAAACCTCAGTGCCTGATATCTATGCTATCGGTGATGTCACCGGCCCACCACTTCTTGCTCATAAAGCCTCAGCTGAAGGAATCAATTTAGCCGAAAGGTTAGCAGGGCATATGTCACCTGGAATCGATAAAACTAATATCCCTTCGTGTACATATTGCCAACCCCAAGTTGCTAGTGTTGGCCTGACAGAAGCCCAAGCAGCAGAACAGCGGGAGATTAAAGTTTTTAGAATGCCCTATCGTTCTAGTGGGAAAGCAGTGGCAGTTGACCAGACAGATGGTATGGTTAAACTAATCGCAGATGCAAAATATGGTGAGATTTTAGGAGGGCATATTATAGGTGCGGATGCTACTGAACTTATCGGAGAAATCTGTTTGGCACGGACGCTAGAAGCCACTACCGAAGAATTACATAAAACCATCCATGCTCACCCGACTCTTTCAGAATTGGTGATGGAGGCTGCTGCTGGGATTGAGGATGGTGCGATACACATCTAGTGACATTATTAAAGTAATAGGAAAGTTAGATAAGAAGAAATTGTTTTAAACGGGTGGAGAAGAAAAAAACAATTGGCAAATAATGAATCCAAAAACGTATAAAGAGACTTTTGATCACGAGGGTTATCTAATTATTGATGATATTCTATCGGAAGTAGAATTAGATTCGTGTCGATCCGAAATAGAACGCTTACACCACATTTATAAAAAGCTTGAGATGACGAATGATCCTGACTTTAAAAAGTTTCAGCGTGAGCCTTATGCTGAAGGTGTCAAACTAAAAGATGGACTCCCGGTGCTTCGCAAAATAGAAGATACGCGAAACATCTCTGATGTTTTCCGCAACTTATCGGAGCATCCGAAACTACTTGGAATATTAAAAACTTTACTTGGGCCAGATTTATTGCTGTTCCGAAGCACATTAATGCTAAAACCAGCTTTTCATGGTTCTGTTCATGCCCCTCACCAGGACTCAGCCTATTGGCCGATTGATCCTCCTTCACTTGTGACTGTAAGCATTGCCTTGAACGAAGCCACTGTTGATAATGGCTGCTTTAATATCATTCCTCGTAGTCACAAGGAGGGCTTGAAGCAATGGGGACTAATAGCTCAGGCTCAAGATCATGAAATTACCAACAGGCAAGCTGATCAGATTGATGTTCCGTTGAAAGCGGGCAGTGCACTTTTTTTTCATAGTCTCTTGGTGCATGGGTCAGGACCTAATAAATCTTGCAGACCTAGAAATACTGCATTGTATGCATATTTCCCTCCCCAAGTACGGTTTCTTTCGGGTAATGGGAATTCAAAGACAATGACTTATCCTGTGGTTTCTGGGCTTGATGGCCTTGAGACTTTTACCCTGAAGGGTATTGGTTAGTTTGACTCTACATTTTTAGGCGGCAGGGATGTAATTCTACTTGCCGTTGGTAAATTTAAATTATCTGAGATTTTTAGTTATATTTTCCCTAGTCTTTATGGATGTCAAAACGGTCTGCATTCATGACCTTATTCCATGCTGTTATGAAGTCATTGGTAAGTTTCTCTTCAGAATCTTCGGAAGCATAAACTTCGACTAATGCTCGTAGTTGAGAATTTGATCCAAGAACTAGATCTACCCTAGAAGCTTTTCTTCCTGTTGACTCACCAGATTTCCGATCGAATGCTTCGTATGAATTACTATCGAACGGTTTCCACTCTACATTCATATCAAGTAGGTTAACAAAAAATTCATTGGTTAGTTTTCCAGTAGATTCGGTAAACAAACCATAACCACTATGACTGATACCTAGTGATCGCATACCACCTAAAAGTACCGTCATTTCTGGAGCAGTAAGATTAAGCAATTGACTTTGGTCAAGAAACATTTCCTCAGCACTTACCGACAAACCTGGTTTTTGAAAATTTCTAAAGCCATCGGCAAGTGGTTCGAGAACAGCAAATGAATCTATGTCAGTTTGTTCTTCTGTGGCGTCCCCTCGTCCTGGAAAAAATGGAACAACTCTCCCCGATGCTTGTTCGATGCCAACATTGCCAGCGAGAACAATGACATCAGCAATCGATGCTCCTGACTCATTAGCTATTCCCTCTAATATCCTTAACACGGTCCCAAGTTGTTCAGGTTTGTTAACTTCCCAGTATTTTTGAGGAGAAAGCCTTATTCTAGAACCATTCGCCCCTCCTCGTAGGTCAGATCCACGAAAGGTTGATGCACTAGCCCAAGCCGTTTCGACCATTTGGGTAATAGTCAGTTCACTTTTGATAATAGCGGCTTTAACAGCATCGATATCATAGTCTGTAGTACCTGAAGGTATTGGATCTTGCCAAATAAGTGCTTCAGTAGGTACTTCTGGTCCTAAATAACGTCCCCGAGGACCCATGTCACGATGAAGTAATTTAAACCAGGCTCGTGCAAAGGCATCTTGGAATTCTTCTGGATTATCATGATAACGTTTTGAAATTACCTTGTAAATCGGGTCTTCCCTCATAGCCATATCTGCAGTCGTCATCATTGTGGATACTTTAATAGAACTATTCTGGGCATCTGGTGCCATATCATCTTCTGTGGGGTTGATTGGAGCCCATTGAAAAGCTCCTGCGGGACTTTTTATAAGTTCCCAGTCATATCCAAATAACAGGTCAAAATAACCGTTGTCCCATTGAATAGGATTGGAGGTCCAAGCACCTTCGATCCCACTTGTGATAGTATCTGAACCTTTGCCCGAACCATGCTTATTTTTCCACCCTAACCCCATTTCATGAATTGGAGCTTCTTCTGGTTCCACCCCTACAAGATCAGCATCACCAGCACCATGCGCTTTACCAAATGTGTGCCCACCAGCTGTAAGTGCAACGGTTTCTTCATCGTCCATTCCCATTCGCGAAAAAGTTTCACGAATAGCTTTAGCACGGGCGAGTGGGTCTGGGTTGCCATCTGGCCCTTCTGGGTTAACGTAGATCAAGCCCATTTGGACGGCCCCAAGTGGATTATCAAGGTCACGTACCCCACTGTAGCGGCTATTCCCTAACCACTCTTTTTCGTTACCCCAATCAATATCTTCCTCAGGAGCCCAGATATCTGGGCGTCCGCCACCAAAGCCAAATGTTTTCCCTCCCATAGATTCAATAGCCACATTTCCAACTAAGATTAACAAATCAGCCCAGCTAATTTTATTGCCGTATTTTCTTTTTATTGGCCAAAGGAGTCGTCTGGCTTTATCTAGATTGCCATTGTCTGGCCAACTATTGAGAGGAGCAAACCGCTGGTTACCCGTTCCACCACCTCCTCGTCCATCTCCAATTCGATAGGTACCTGCTGCATGCCATGTCATCCGAATGAAAAATGGACCATAGTGACCATAATCAGCAGGCCACCAGTCTTGGGAGTCGGTCATAAGGTCAGTTAGGTCTTTTTTAAGAGCTTCATAGTCAAGTTTTTTGAATTCTTCTCGATAATCAAAGCTTTCATCCATAGGATTAGAGTTTTTGTCATGTTGATGTAAGATATTCAAGTTCAACTGGTTAGGCCACCAATCACGGTTTGTCGTACTACTACTGCCGTTCGTCGTGATAGCTCCATGCATAACCGGGCATTTTGAAGAATTTGTCATGGCTATACCTTTCGAAACTAATAAATAAGAAAATATTTAAGAGTTAATATGAACAATTGGTAATTGTTTTATATTTATGATAAGTTCGGACACACCCTTATCTCAATGGTTGTTTCACTAGTACGATTGTCTCTGCAGTTTTTAAACATTAGGATATTTCGAGTCTAGGATCACTTGCTCCATATGGTAATTAGAGACGGACATAACATACAAAAAAAAACTAGAAAATTCAAGACAGAAAACAACTCTTTAGAGAATTTATAACGGTAGAGATGTAAATTTATTAAACAATCTTGGCCAAATTACTGTTTCTTTCGCCCCAAATTCCTAAAAGGAAATAATCTCGTTTCTTTGTACGTGCCTGAAGGTAATTTCAGACATATCTTGTCTGCCCGAACAGGCATAAAACTTTTAAATATGTTGAGGAGTTTTATCAGGTAATCTTGAAAGGCCTGTTCAAGCCTTTATTTTATATGGGGGAATTACCTGTAATTAGAAAAACTTAGGGAAAGAAAATGGTGGAGGTGGGGGGAATTGAACCCCCGTCCGAAAGTGCCTAAGAAGAAACGTCTACATGCGTAGCCTGTTGTTTATTCTCATCCCGAAAAACTCCAGCAGGCAGGATTTAATCGGCACCAGCCTCAGCATAATCTCGCCTGGTGCCCTGAGGCGCAACACCCGGCTAGCCTGCATTGTCGTCGCTTATGAAAAACCCGCAGGCGGGGCTAGTCATAAACGGGCTGATCTAACCTAGATTAGGCAGCCATTGCATACGAAGGTTCGTCTGCAGTTAAATTGGTCCCAATGGTTTAACGAGGTTATCGGGGACCTCGGCACGCAGTTCCAGCCGCATCCACTCCCGTCGAATCCTTTCACCCCCTTGGACACAATATATATAATCAACCAAAATTTTTTCAACCAAATATCAATAAACATGCACCGCCAGGGAATCGAACCCCGAACCTACTGATTAAGAGTCAGTTGCTCTGC
>CAZQGS010000029.1:0-2680 GCA_964593235.1 uncultured Gemmatimonadota bacterium
TTCTCTGTAAGGGGCGTGTATAGTAGCTGATGCAGGGTGCTGCTTTCCAAGAGCTTCGGCCAGGGAGTTCATGGTGGTAGCTGTACCCTTGACGTTGCAGTAACCCACAGATGGCGCGGCCGAGGCTATTATATCTGTAAATTCTTCGTCATTGATTTCTCCAGTAGCCCAGAGTTCTCTTGCTTTCCATTGAATTGTTCCAGACCCAGTTCTTTCGCCTCGAAACCAGCCATTAAGCATTGGACCAACTGATAAGGCTATCGCAGGTATATCTAGAGTTGCGGCCGCCATCAGACAGGCAGGAGTGGTCTTATCACAGCCGATAGTTAAAACTACACCATCTATTGGGTATCCATGTAAAATCTCAACAAGTCCGAGGTAGGCCAAGTTTCTATCCAGAGCTGGTGTCGGGCGCCTTCCGGTTTCCTGAATTGGATGAACTGGAAATTCAAAACATATTCCCCCATTTGAGACAATTCCATCTCGAACACTTTTAGCTAATTCTATGTGATGACGGTTACATGGAGAAAGATCTGACCCAGTTTGAGCAATCCCAATTATCGGTTTACCTGACTGTAATTCTTTTCGAGTAATACCAAAATTAAGGTAACGTTCTATGTAAGATGCTGTCATTTTTCTGTTGTTGGGGTTGTCAAACCACATTTGCGATCGAAGTTTAGGTTTATCCGTATTAGACATGATTAGATTCCTCGCATCCTACTTGACTGTTATTAAGTGATTAGGGATTGCACAATGTGCTCAGCTTAGGTTAATTTAAACTTTGATACTTAGAATACTAGCAAATACTTTTCTAGCTTGGGGAAAATAATGAGTCGCCATAATTTTGCAGAGTTTAGTGAGCAAAATTTTGATAGTACAGTGTAGAATCATAAAGGCCTGACAGTCATTGATTTTTGGTCTGAATCTTGCGTGCCGTGCATTCAATTAACAAAAGTTCTGAAGCAACTGGCTCCCGAACTACCTGAAGGGGTCAGGATTGGCACAGTTAAAGCAGAAGAAAATATTGGTCTTTTAGATCGTTATGGTATTCGCTCTACTCCAACCTTGTTATTTATTAAAAACGGGGAAGTTATTGAAACAAGGACTGGAGTAGATAGGAGGCAGGTATTAAAAAAACTAGTTGCATCTTATGCATAGTGGAATAATCATCTGCAGATGAAAATAGGAGAAGCTATTTGGCACCAAATATTACTATGCTTTATATAGAAGAGCTTAAAAAGACGAAACTTACGCCCTATAGCGAACAAAGCCTAGAGCATAAAGCACCGGATCCGGGTTTTCATGCCATGATGGGTCACAATATTGACCTAGCTGAGTCTATGTATATCGCCTGGACAACGGCATTTGGAACTGGAAGTTTAGATCATAAATTAAAGGAAATTATACGGGTTTCTATGTCCCGTCAGGCTCACTGCAGCTATTGAGGTAATGTACGATCTGCTTCGGCGAAGCGGGACGGACTTACAGAAGATCTTATTGACGATGGCATAAATAATTATGCGGATAGTGAACATCTTAGTGATAAGGAGAAAGCAATACTGAATCATGTAGATTTAGTAATGAAGGATCCTGATTCTTTAGATTCTGAATATTATGAGGGTTTGCGCCAACATCTCAGTGCAGATGAAATTGCTGAGCTGGGTATATTCTTGTCTTACAATGCAGGTTATCACACATTCTTTGGGACATTAAAATTCTACCCTATGTATTCGCCAGATGGCCGTTTGGTTAGTCAGGAAGAATCAGAACGACTTTATGGGGCGGCACCTTCTTCATTGCAGTCCATGGCAGCCGAGTAATGACAGTAATAAAGCCTTTGGACATAAACGAAATCACTGATCCAGAGCTAAAGGAGCTCGTTGAGAGGTGCGAGGAACTTGGAGTTCCGGGTGGTGAATTTCCTCGTATAGTAGCGAGGATGCCTGAACAGGCTAAAGCTTTGTTGAAAGTAATGCTTTTGAACTTTAGTGAAGGTAATGTCGATCACAGATTAAAAGAGATTATTCGTATTCAGTTAGCTCGTTTTTCGGAGGACTCATATTCTTCAGGCCTACGTTCAACTAAGGCAAGAGACATGGGGCTTACTGAAGAGATAATTGATGCTGGTTCGGGGGATTACGAAGATTCAGATTTTTTTACCGAAGCAGAGAAAGTAGCTCTTCGTTACGCTGATCAAATGTTCCTAGACTCTAGCAAAGTGGATAAGGACCTTTATGACGAGTTGAAAAAACATTATACGGAAGCTCAGGTTATGGAGTTAGGAGCATTCATTGCTCTTTACCACGGTGCGCATATGGCCATGAGGTCGTTTGGCAGTTCTCAATAAGTTTTTTGAGTTCAAATATATTATTAAACTCGTTCCAAAAGCCGTCGGGAAAAACTGACGGCTTTTGAGTTGCAAATTATGCTAGTATGATAAGATGGTTCCCTGAACTACTATTTAAACTAAGCGAAGGAGTAAATGATGGCGCCCAATATTACTATGCTTGATATAGAAGAGCTTAAAAAGACGAAACTTAAGCCCTATATCGAACAAAGCCTAGAGCATAAAGCACCGGATCCAGGTGCTTTGGCGATGTTAGGGCACAACATTGATCTTGCTATAGCTAATTATGAAGCATGGGCAATATCTTTTAACTCTGGAAATCTTAGTCATAAA
>CAZQGS010000030.1:0-1575 GCA_964593235.1 uncultured Gemmatimonadota bacterium
TGGAAACCTAAACTTTAAGACGGCTATATACGTAGGGGGACATACGCCTCGTAACTTTGCTTTGACACCGGACGGAAGATTTCTTTTTGTAGCTAATCAAGATTCAAATAATATAGTTGTCTTTGAAAGAAATCCGATCACTGGCTGGATTCATCAAACTGAGGTAGAAACGTCCATTCCATCACCAGTCTGTATTAAATTTTTGCCAGATACTAAACGCTGAGTTTTCGTAGAGTTTTTTCGTTGACTTCTATTCCCAGACCCGGAGCATTAGGAACGGTTAAGTATCCGTCGGTTAATTCGAAGTCTGTTTCGCATAAATCATCACGGATGGCACTAGGAGTTCGGTCATATTCCATTACAGGTTCTTGGACAAACGGCTCTTGATTATGATTTGGTGGGCAAGCTGGAATTGTTGAGGCTACCTGAAGGCTTGCTGAAATCATAATAGGAGATCCCCAAACATGTGGGTTTACCTGTATTCCCAAAGTGTTTGCGGTCATAGCAACATTTCTCATTTCACTTATCCCTCCAACGTTTATTACGTCAGGTTGGACTATGTCGTAGGCACGTCGCGACAGAAAATCTTGGAATTCATATCTCGTACGTAGGTTTTCTCCCCCAGATATGGCCATTGGGACTTTCGACTTTACTTCCAGGTAGCTCTCTATGTCTTTAGCATTAACTGGTTCTTCAAACCACAGAATATCTTGATCAGCTAATTTGTTGGCGATCCTAATTGCCGAAGGGGCGTTGTAAGCTTGGTTAGCGTCGATCATTAATTTGACGTCTGGACCCATTTCATCCCTTATAGCCTTGACTCTTTTAATATCGTCCGCCATAGGTAGCCCCCCTACCTTTGTTTTCATACCTAAGAACCCAGCGTCTACGTAGCTTCGGGCTTCCTTTAATAATCGTAGTGGGAATTAATCTTCAGTGTAATAGAGGCCTGTTGCAGGCACTGGAACCTTTTCTCTTATGCTGCCTCCAAGTAGAACACTTATTGGAACTCCAAGCATTTTTCCAGTTATATCCCACAGGGCAGTATCGATAGCGCTGATAGCTGATCCACCTAAACCGACTGCTAAATTCGCGTTATATAGCGCTTGAAACATCTTCTGCCATATATGAGTCGTTTGGTAGGGACTTCACCAATTAGAAGCTGTGACAATTCCGTGTCTATCAGATGACCCGATGACCCTGTGCAGTCCTCTCCCCAGCCAACTAACCCTTCGTCGGTAGTGATTTTCACGATTCCTACGCTTCTGTGTTCAATCCAATCTTGGGACCAGCCAAAAGGAATATCCAAGTCTGAAGATAGTTGGAATGTTTCAATAGCTGAGATTTTCAAACTTACTTCTCTCCTCTTTTAAGTTCTTGAATCCAGAGTCTAGCAATCTCCGTTCCAACCTTCCATCTTTCATGTGCTTGACGCATTATTTTTGAATGATATTGGAGAGTATTACTTACACATTTATTGCTGTTAGGTATGTAGAATATATGTACAAGAATTCATGTCAAATTTTTCAAGAATAGAAAATAAAGCTACCAGACGACTGCATACTTTTGATGCAT
>CAZQGS010000031.1:0-55009 GCA_964593235.1 uncultured Gemmatimonadota bacterium
GCCTTTAACATTAAAGCTAAATCGACCTGGCTTATACCCGCGTACTTTAGCTTCGGGGGTTTCTGAAAAAATAGTTCGAATAGCATCAAAAACTTTTGTATATGTAGCTGGATTCGATCTTGGAGTGCGACCAATCGGAGCCTGGTCGATATTAATAACTTTATCCAAATGTTCAAAACCACTAAGGTTGTCATATTCACCAGTTTCAGTATCTACCTTGTTCAGAGAACGTGCTAATACTGGATATAAAATATCATTAATTAAAGAACTTTTCCCGGATCCAGATACGCCTGTTACGCAAGTAAATAAACCGATAGGAATACGTACGTTTATGTTTTTGAGGTTATTTTGACGGGCTCCCTGAATATCAATCCATTGGTTTTTCACACTACGCCGGGATTGTGGGATTGCAATTTCTTTTTTCTTACTCAAATAACAACCTGTCAAAGAACGAGGATTGTTTGCTATATCGTGAGGTTGGCCCTCGGCAACAATTTCGCCACCTGTGATTCCCGCTCCCGGACCAAAATCTACCATATGGTCAGAAGCCCACATCGTTTCTTCGTCATGTTCAACCACAATGACGGTATTACCTTGATCTCGCAGATGACGAAGGGTATCCAAAAGGCGTTTGTTATCACGGGGATGGAGACCTATGCTTGGTTCATCGAGAACGTATAATACACCAACAAGGCCTCTACCAATTTGACTAGCCAATCGGATACGTTGAGCCTCTCCACCAGATAGTGATGGTGCTGTACGGTCCATTGTAAGATAGTCAAGTCCAACATTAAGTAGAAAATCAAGACGGGTGACAATCTCCTTGAGAGCTTCACTACCAATTTGGGTTTGTATTGTGTCAAGAGTTAGTTTTCTGAAGAACTCCCGAATTTCCTTGATCGGTTTGTGACAAAGGCTACTAATAGAAAGACCATCCAGAGTTACAGAAAGTGCCTCCGGCTTAAGGCGTTCACCGTGACAGTGGTCACACTTTCCTATAGCCATATATTTTTCTAGAAAAGCTTTATGGCTTTTTGATTTGAGCTGGTGATACCGTGTCTCTAAGTCAGGAACAACGCCGGTGAACCTATCTTTGTGTGTCCATTCACCACCTCTACTGTTACGAAAAGTAAAGGTAATACGTTTATAACCAAGTCCGTGTAAAACAACTTGCTGTGCTTGAGGTGTTAACTTTTCCCAGGAGGTGTCTAGATCGAAGCCCACGTGTTCAGCAACCCCTTCAAAAAAATGACGTTTCCAGAGGTTGGTAATCTCTCCGAGGGGTTCGATCGCACCTTCGTTAATTGATTTTGTAGTATCGGGGATTATTAGATGGGGTTCAATCCGCATCATAGTACCCAAGCCTTGACAATTTGAGCACATTCCCAGAGGGCTGTTAAAAGAAAAGAGTTGTGGGGTGGGTTCTTCATAACTAAGATCGCATCTGTTACAAGCGTATCTTGTACTGAAGAGGAGGTCTCTTGTTTTCCCTTTCTCTTCCTCTATTTGTATTATTACGGTACCATCACTCAGCCCCAGAGCACTTTCTATTGCCTCAAAGATACGGGTATTTGTATCAGCATCTAAAATAAGCCGGTCCGTTACTACATCAATTGTATGTCGCATGTTCCTGTCTAAATCAGGATCTTCAGAAAGGTTAATAATTTGTCCATTTACACGACTTCTAATGTATCCCTGGCGGCGTAGGTCTTCAAACAAGTCACGGTATTCACCTCGTCTTCCTTGGATCATAGGTGCCAAGATATGTAGACGCGAATTTACTGGAAGTTCCATGACACGAGAGACGATTTGTTCGATAGTTTGTGAACCTATCATCTCACCACATTTCATACAATGAGGTTTGCCCACGCGGGCATATAACACTCTCAAAAAATCGTAGATTTCAGTTATCGTTCCAACAGTAGACCTTGGATTTAACCCGGAGGCTTTTTGTTCAATAGATATAGCGGGAGCCAGTCCCGTGATTCTATCAACATCTGGTTTTTGCATCTGGCCAAGAAATTGTCGGGCATAGGCAGAAAGAGATTCAACATAGCGACGTTGTCCTTCTGCGTATAGCGTATCAAACGCAAGTGAAGATTTGCCAGAACCCGAAACACCAGTAAAGCAAATTAGTGCATTCTTTGGCAGATCAAGGGTTACGTTCTTCAGGTTGTGAACGCGTGCCCCTTTTATTTCGATTTTCATTTTTGACATGGACAAAACTAGTATTAAATAGTGATCAGATATTGGTGTTAATACCTTTGGGAAGCAATTCAAAATCGCCTACTCTTACTTAGAAAGCAAGCTATTTTAACTGCAATTTGTTAAACGACAAAAAGACTCTTGAAATACTTGTGGGTAGGAATTAACCTAAAAGATTGAAACGTCATTTTTTAAAAACTGATTTTATATTAAGAATTAACCATATGAGTTTTGCTATTTCTTGGCATTACTTTTATTTCGGATTTTAAAAAAACTTATTTTTTCCATTAATATGTCCGAATTCGGATAGGTAATAATTATGAGTAATGGATGGTATCTCAACTATTTTGGTGAAGATTATTTTCAGTTTGATAACCATAATGACACAGCCCTAGAAGTGGATGGTCTAATACGACTGATCGGCTCTCCAGAGGTCAAAAAAATACTAGATTTAGGCTGTGGCTACGGCCGAGTTAGTATGCCATTAAGGAAACGTGGTTATACGGTTTTCGGGTATGACATCTCGAGTACTCTTCTAAAACGTGCCGGTCAAACCGATCCCGAAGGAATATGGGTCAGGGGTGATATGAGAGAGTTGCCATTTCAGGGTAGTTTCGAAATAGTAATTAATTTGTTCAATACTATGGGGTATTTTGAAAATGAAGACGAGAACTTTGAGGTTCTAAGATCTATTTCGAAAGCACTTTGTAACGGTGGGCGTTTTATCTGTCAGTTGGTTAACCGAGATTACCTCATTCGACATTTTGTCCCTCAGGAGGTTCATCGTAAAAATGATAGTATTTTAATAGAAGAGCGTGAGTTTAATTCGATTGAAAATCGAGTGAACACGAAAACTACTATTATTAACTCTACTGAAAAGCGAGAGTATGAAACCTCTATACGTATCTATACGGTTACTGAACTAGACCTACTTTTGGCTGCTGCGGGTATGACGATTAGAGAAATTCATGGCGGGCTCGATTTTAGACCTTATAATTGGGATACCAATCAACTGGTTCTTATTGCCGAAAGGAATGAACAATAAGAAGATCTGTTCATTGTCAAAATCTATTGTGCTTGACAATGATATAATTCGTTCGTAGGATTTAACATAGTTTGGAAAATTTTAAAAATGTCTCTTCTTTCGCCTGTGCCACTCCACCTAGCGTTGAACCACCCTAGAAAGGGTTATCTTGCTGTTTATTGGACCGACGGTAAAGCTAGTAAGTATTTAATGACAGATCTCCGCAAAGCTTGTCCCTGTGCTACCTGTAAAGATCTTCTTCAACAACTTTCATCTTCTGATAGTTTAGCCTTAATGGATGATAAATCATCTATTGACCCAAGTGTTGAATTAATAGAGATGACAACCGTTGGACGTTATGCACTCCAGTTTACCTGGCAAGATGGACATAACACTGGTATATACACCTACGAATTTCTGTATCAAAGAGGTCAAGAACTTCAGGTATCCGAATAAGGTTGAGGTTTTTTAAAAGTAAACACTTCTAGTGATTACTTAGGGGAGGAATATTGAAATGAAAAACAAGAAGATTAAGGTCGGAGTTTTAGGCGTCACCCATCCTCACTCTGGGGCTCACATTCGGACACTAGAGTTACTTGATGAAATACACTCTATTGTCCTCTGGGATGAAAATAATAGTTCAGTAGAAGAGTTTCAAATAAGATCTAATTCTAAATTTGAAATTGGCAAATCTTCATTTGACGAGATAATGAATCGCGATGATATCCCGATAGTTATATCATTGGCAAAAAATAACCAGAATCCTGATTGGATAAGACGGGCAGCAGAGGCTGGAAAACATGTTCTCACAGAAAAACCTGTGGCAGCAAAAAGTCAAGATATGCCCGCTTTACTTAATTCTATACGGCATTCTGGTGTTCACTTAGGAGTTTACTATACATGGCGATCCCATCCAATAGTAAAAGATCTAAAAGAAATAATTGAGAGTGGAGTTATTGGTAAATTGCTATCGGTCGAAGGTCGGATGGTAACTTCTCAAGTTCGATTTCGGGACCCATCACATTGGCTTTTTCAGAAACAATTATCGGGAGGTGGGATCCTAAGTTGGTTGGCATGCCATTGGATAGATGTGATCCGTTATATTACGGGGGATGAGGTTAAAGCAGTTAGTTCCATGGTAGATACATTGAACGAACAAGATATTGATGTAGAAGATACTGCAGCGGTTATTATGCAATTAGGAAATGGTGCAATAGCTAGTCTTCATGCGGGATATCTACTACCGATCAGCCAAACTGGTTATATGTTAGGGAGCTATGATACTTACCTTAGTTTTCGTGGCCTTGAGGGTAATATAACTTGGTACCCTACAGAACAAGAACGACCAGTAATTATCGAAACAACATCAAAGGTCTGGAATTCTACACCCCGTCGTGAACTACGTTATGTGGTCTCAGAAACAGATGGTTATGGTGGTCAGTATGGGCAAGATTTTGTTAGCCAATTTATCACTTCAGCAATGCGTGGAGATCCTCCAGTAAATGACGGTGAAAATGCTCTTCGCGTACTAAAAATTATAGAGGCTGCTTATGAGTCTAGTAAAACTGGCTGCCGAATATTGTTAGATAAGTAGATTGCCAAGAAAAGGTTTCCAGTTTATGTCATCTATGAGTGGGGTAGTTGTGCTGATCACCGGAGCATCTACCGGGATAGGTCAAGCTACAGCAGAAGCGTTTGCCGATGAGGGAGCTAAAGTTATCTTAGTTGCTCGTTCTGAAGGAAGACTACAACGGATTAGAAGTGAAATTGAAGCAAGAGGTGGAGTAGCAGTTTCGATGCCAGCTGATATTACAGACAGAGATTCCGTGACGAAAATGGTTGATCATATTATCCAGACTGAAGGGCATATTGATGTGTTGGTTAATAACGCAGGCATAGGTTTGTTAAGTCCAGTAGAAGATATGGATCCGGTTGAGCTTGAACGAGTATTTGAGGTGAACTTTTTTGGGTTGGTGCGGTGTACCCAAGCGGTATTACCCTATATGATAAAGCAAAATCGTGGGAACATTATAAATATTTCTTCTGTCGCTGGGAAAAGAGCAGTCCCTCATATCTCAGCATATTGTGCTAGTAAGTTTGCTGTTCAGGGGTTTTCGGATAGTCTACGGATGGAAGTGGGGCAACGTGGTATCACCGTAACTGTTGTGTGTCCTCCTAGGGTTGATACGACCTTTCATGATACTCCGTTGATGAGGCGGAAAGGTCAGAGGATGAAGGTGCCGTCTATTTCTGCGGCAGTTGTCGCGGGTGAAATAGTTAAAGCCGCTAAGAAAGGGAGCTCGGAGGTTATAATCTCATTCTATGGAAAGTTTTTTGTTTATTCCCATAAATTTGCCCCTCGTTTACTAGATTGGTTTATGGAACGTTTGTGGAGCCGTCTATCCAGTAAGAAAATAGCTAGCCCTCATACTGATGATCCTCTTTAACCATTTACTGATTTAGAAATTTCTTCGACCGCCCCTAGTAATTTTTTTACATCTGATTCAGTAACCATAATATGCATAGATGCCCGATTAGAATCCCAACCCACTTGCCTATGAGTTACATTTCGGATGTAAATATTATAATTATCCCAAAGAAGTTTATTCAGGTCACGGGTTGGCATCCCATTGATTTTAAATGGAACTAGTCCGCAATAGAGTTTCGGATTGTCAGAAGCAAAAACCTCTACACCATTAATGTTACGAAGGCCACTAGTCAACTTTCTAGCTAGATGTCGAATACGAGCTTCAATCCCTTCACGAGTAAGGTGGTTATGGAAGTCAAGTGCAGCATTGACAGCAATCCACTTTGAGTAACTACTTGAACCCCGCCGGGTATACTTATCAGCCGAATACATGCTATCTTGCCATGATTTACTAGATTTAATATTATCTCCATACATATTTTGGCCAGTAAAAGGTGAAGTGGACAGCACCGGTTCTATCCGATCAAGCATCTCTTCACGGACATAGAAAAAGCCCGATTGCATCGAGGCTAGCATCCATTTGTGTGCGGGGCCAGCGTACATATCACATGCAAGGTCATGCATGTTAAGTTTAACCATACCAGGTGGTTGAGCACCATCAACCAGAGTTATTACCCCCTTAGATCGTGCCATTTCACAGATCTCTTTGACTGGCATAAATAATCCATCTGTATAGTTGGTATGACAGAAGCTAAGTAACTTAGTTTTGGATGAAATAGCGGCTTCAAACTTTTTTAAAAGAGCATCGGGAGAATCAGGTGGGTGTAGTTTGGGGTCCGAAAGATCAACAACTTTTACAGAAAGTTTATCTCTTTGTGCTCGATTGAGAACGGGATTAGCTCCGGCCTGATGATCATGATTAGTTATAACGATCTCATCACCTGGTTTAAGAGTTGGGCCAAATGTCCCGGTGATCATTCCATCAGTAGTGTTGTTCGCAAGGCCTACTTCGTTTGGTTTGCAACCTATGAAATTTGCTAATTTGTTTTTAAAATCATCCCTATAATCCTTGTTAAAAACGCTCGTCCTAAAATTCAAATAATCCCTGTTTAAGTTATTTAATGCATCAATCTGAGCCATGTGAACACTCCGAGGAGAAGGTCCTCTAGTCCCAGTGTTCATATATGCAAGGCCTGGACGTATTAGGAACTGTTTGGCAACAAACCCCCAAAAATTTTCATCATCAGGCATGATGTTTTGGTTATTTATGATCTCTGAAGCGCTCACGTTTTTAGTGTTCATAGAGAGCATTAGAGTGCCTAAAACGGTACTGCCTAGAACATTTCGGAAAAACCCCCGACGATTTAATGAAGCTAATTTTTGTGAATCTTCCAAGGTTGGGTCAAAGTTAAGATCAGGGTTCTGGAAATACAAAATATTCCTCCTAATTGTTTAAACCCTTAAGATACAGGGATAGTTTCAATATGAAAGATTGATCAACAATTTGCCCAAATAAGAATAATTAAAGAATATATTATCATTAGGCCTGGCGAAGTACCTGCTCTACTTCACTATCCCAGGTCCCCTCTACACGAACTCCGTATTCTGACATTCCACCTGATGCATTAGTTCCTGTTATATAAGGTCGATAATTACGGTTTGGCTCAATTAATTTTTTTGGTGCGAAATCGGTCTGAAGAAAATGGAAAGCAATACCAGCTCGGGGTTTATCTGTCTTGTTTGGGCCAGTGCAGTGGGCTGTTCCATAGGAGAAAAAGAGTGCGCTTCCAGCTTTAAGTTCGATAGTATCTATATTGTCTTCTGGTGGATAACAACGGATATGGTGATCACTATAAGGGTCTCGCATATGTTCATAAGTTGTTTTAAAACTATTTGGGATTACCTGCATAGTACCATTATCAATGGTGGCATCATGCACGGCAATCCACACACCTGTTCCTTTGAGAGGATCACTAATTCTAAAGTACGCATTATCTTGGTGCCAGTGGGTCCCCATACCAGTTCCACCTGGTTTAAGAAAAACTTGGTCAAGGTGAAGTATATAAGGATCACCGATCAGGTGTGAGATGGCTTTGACGACCTCCGAGTGGAAAGGAAGAGCTCGAAACAAATTACTGTGACAGTACATGGGACATAACTGCATATTGCTTAGCGTCGTAGACATAGTCTTACCGTCACCTTCTGTGGCAACATTTCGTAAAGCCCCTTCCCGCATAAGCCGATCAACTTCGATCTGCAACGCAATAGTTTCTCTAGCAGAAAAGAAATCAGATTTAGTTACATAGCCATGGTTCATAAAATGACGTATTTCTGTCTGAGATAAACCCATAATATGCCTTTTAATTTCTTCGAGAGTTGAAACCCTTTTATGAGATAGACTACAGGACCAGTTTCTTAGTTTAATAAGTCAATTAATATGTTCCCAATTTTCCAGATATTCTTTTTGGGTTGGAGTTATAATATCGCAGGACATTCCCATACTTTCTAGCTTTGTTTGGGCTATTTCTATATCCAGTTCATCGGATAATTTATGGATCCCAGGTTCGAGTTGATTTTTGACCAGATATTCAGCCGCAAGTGACTGATTAGCAAAAGATAAATCCATGACAGCTGCTGGGTGTCCTTCGCCAGCAACTAGGTTAACAAGACGTCCCTTTCCTAATACGTGGATTTTTCGCCCTTCTGTTAGTGTATATTCTTCTACGAATTCTCGTACAGGCCTTTTCCCTGCCGACATTTTATTTAGTTCCACAAGATCTATTTCCACGTCGAAATGGCCCGCGTTGGCTAAAATCGTGTTGTCCTTCATAACTTCAAAATGCTTTCGGTTGATCACTTTACAGTTTCCGGTTACCGTAATAAATAGATTTCCCTGACTAGCAGCTTCTTCCATAGGGATGACTCGATACCCATCCATTGCAGCTTCAAGAGCTGAGACCGGGTCGATTTCTGTTACAATAACATTAGCTCCCAATCCCCTGGCTCGGGAAGCTACACCTCTGCCGCACCAACCATATCCGCAGACGACAACAGTCTTTCCAGCTATCAAGTGATTTGTTGCACGAATTATTCCATCTAGAGCACTTTGCCCAGTTCCAAAACGGTTGTCAAATAGATGTTTAGTTCTAGATTCATTAACAGCAATTACAGGGAAGGTCAATGCGTCTTTTTTAACCATGCTTCGGAGGCGATTTATTCCTGTAGTAGTCTCTTCTGTTCCTCCAATAATTTTATCTATGTGCTGACTATGAGTACTATGTACTGTAGTTATTAGATCAGCCCCATCATCAATTAAAATATCTGGTTTCGCTTCCAGTATAGTTTGTAGGTGCCTACGGAAAGTTTTAGAATCCTCACCTCTTTTTGCAAATACAGGAATGTCGTGATGTTTTACTAAGCTTGCGGCAACATCATCCTGGGTGCTAAGTGGATTGGAAGCACATACGATTGGATCAGCTCCTCCAGCTTTAATTGTCGTTACCAGATTAGCAGTTTTTGTTGAAATATGTAGACAGACTCCAACGCGAAGATTCTGGAAGGGTCGTTCTTTAGCAAAACGTGTTTTAATTGAATTTAATACTGGCATCTGGTTGGAATCCCACTCCATGCGGATTTTCCCCAACTCACCCAGAGTTATATCTTGAATATCAGATTCCATGATAAGGAGGCCGATCGTAAAAGATAACCGATTCCGGATTAGAGTTTCTCCTGACATCTTCCAAAAGAGAAACATAACTTTAGTATATTATACTGATATAATGACCTCGGCATTGTCAATCGTCAAGAGTATTGAAATATATACAACATTTTTACATCTTCATTAACTCGATATGATCTTGACATAATTGCATTCTAGCAACTAACATAATTGTTTTACGGTTTTCGCCTAAGTAACTGATAAAAAAGATTTTATCTGATCGGAATATCTCATGATCGACCTTTCACAAAAACGGTTGAATCGAACTATAATAACATTAGCTTGGCCAGCTATTCTCGAAAACCTAATGCACACTTCGGTTTTCATTGTTGATAGTATTTTTATTGGTTCTTTGGGTACATTAGCTTTTGCTGCGGTCGGACAAAGTTCAATGATTCTTTTTACCGTAGTGTTTGTATTCTATGGTTTAGGGGTGGCCACTGGTGCGGTGGTAGCAAGAAATTTGGGTAAAGGAGATCGCAAAACTGCTTGTGAAGCTGCGGGGCAGGGTATTCTAATGGGTACCACTATCGGGTTAATAGTTGCTGCCTTAGGGTTGGTTTTAGGTAAAGATATTATGGTTCTCTTGGGAACCGAACCGCCCGTGGTCGAACTGGCCCAAGAATACATGCCAATTATTTTTGGATTTAGTTTTTTACGCCTATTTATCTATACGAGCAGTGGTATTCTTCGGGCAGCCGGGGATACACGCACTCCAATGTGGATAACAGGGATCATGAACATTTACAATATTATAGCTGACTGGGTTTTGATTTTTGGAGTTGGTCCTTTCCCTGAACTAGGTATAATGGGTGCAGCTATAGCCACAGGTACAGCTTATATAGTCGGATCTTCATTACTTCTCTTCAAGATTTTTCATAGGAAATCAAAATTTAGGTTGCAAGTTAGCCATATTCAGAAATTTAGGTCGGATCATATAAGAACTATTGTTCGTATCTCACTTCCTAACGTGGGAGAACAGGCTGTGATGCAGTGCGCTTATTTCCTATTTATCGGAATAGTGACTAGCCTAGGAACAACCGCATTAACGGCTCATTTTATGACTATCAGATTAGAAATGTTATCATTTATGCCGGTATTTGGGCTATCAATAGCAGTATCTACGATAGTAGGTCAGAGTCTTGGTGCGGAAAGACCTGATATAGCAGAAATGGCTGTAAAAAAAGCTGTTCTTATTGGATTGTCAGCTATGGGGCTACTGGGTATTATCTTTGTTGTCTTTGCCGGTCCTTTGGTTAGTATTTTTAATCCTGATCCTGAAGTATATAGCTTGGCTGTCCTTTGTATTCGTATTGCGGCTCTCGAATTACCAACCTCGGCTATGCTTATGATGTACACTGGTGCTATGCGCGGAGCTGGAGATACTTTTAGCCCAATGTTGATAAGTCTTTTTGGGGCGATATTCCTACGCATAGGAATGATGTATTTTATAGTGATTGATCAAGGTTGGGGGTTGCCAGGAATTTGGTATGGTACGGCGCTAGATTGGGGTATCCGTTTGTTAATAGCCTACTTCCTTTTTCAGAGAGGTCGTTGGAAAAAAGTGCTTATTTAGTTTATACTTAAATTGACCGTAGTCATGATAATTTCGTATCATAACACGTTTTTCTAATCAATTCAGGATTAATTTATGCGAGCTATTTTACAACGAGTTAGCAGCGCTTCTGTCAGTATAGATGGGATCTTGACAGGAAAAATTCAGAAGGGGTTGGTATTACTCCTAGGCATTGGAATTGAAGATAAACCCAAAGATGTTGAATATGTTATAGACAAGTGTGTCCAAATCAGGATATTCAGTGATGAAAATGGGAAAATGAATCTTTCGGTTCAGGATGTTAATGGAGAGATATTGGTTATTTCGCAGTTTACTCTCTATGGGAGCACACGAAAGGGACGTCGTCCTAGTTTTAACAGAGCAGCTTCTCCCCAGCAGGCGAAACCTTTATACCAATTAGCGGTTGAACGTCTAAGGCAACATAATATACATGTCGTAACTGGCAGTTTTGGCGCTGACATGGAGATCAGTCTTGTCAATTGTGGCCCGGTAACTTTAACTATTGATTCCGAATCATGAAACCTATTATACTAGCATCCTCTTCACCTCGTCGGGCAGAATTACTACGTAAAATTGGAATATCCTTTGATGTCGTTGAACCCAACATTGATGAATCTCTGTTTACGTTTGGTGAAAATCCGACAATAGTATCTGAACAGTTAGCACTATCTAAGGCCCGCAGTGCTGCTATCAAAAGTGGTAGTACGAAAATGGTTCTTGGCGCGGATACAATAGTTATCTTAGGAAGAGAAGTGTTTGGAAAACCACAGAATCCTAAGGATGCCTATTCCATGTTACATAAACTAATCGGTCAATCACACATGGTTCTAACAGGTTTCGCCCTACTAGATACCAAAACAAAACGATTTATGACAGGATATGAATGGACTAAGGTCTTCATGCGGGATTGTTCTGATAAGGAGATTAAAGAATATGTACAAACTGGAGAATCTTTAGATAAGGCTGGTGCATATAGTATTCAGGGGCTTGGTGCTAGATTTATTACCCGTATTGAGGGATGTTTTTACAACGTGATGGGACTTCCAGTCACCCGTATACTAATTGCTATCAAAGATTTTGATGTTTTAGTTAAAACTCAAAACCAAAAGGATATGTGAGATTATTTTAATTTTGAATAGTTTTCCTCTGGATTTTGACTTATTTTTAAAAGGTGTTTGATCAAGCAATTATATATTTCCAAAATTTTTGTTCATCTTAACAATATGAGCCCCCAATTGAACCAATAGTTTGGGAGCAAAAATGTGGAGAGCGTCACGGAGGTCTAATGAAAAGTGCCCTAGAAATTGCCCTAGAAAAAACTGCCACTCAAGGTGGTAGTAAACTAACAGATGAGCAACGATCAGAGATAAGCAATTTAGAGAAAGAATATAGAGCAAAAATTGCAGAGAAAGAGATTATGGTCGAATCAAAAATCAAACAATTAGCAGTTCAAGCTGGAGGCCCTGAATTTCAGACACAAGTAGCTGCTCTTCAGGAGCAACTTCTTCAGGAACGAGAACGATTAGAAGAGGATAGAGAAAAAAAAATCAAGGCAGTTCGTGATAGTAATGCATAATATTTTGCAGTCGAATATAACTGTTCTGTATTTGTATGGGGACCGAAAGACTAGGTTTACATTTTAAAATCTTTTGTCTAAAATTTCTAAAATAATCGTAAGGTTATATTAGGGTAGGAATCGAACATTCTGTGTAATTAACCACCAATGATGGTTCTTTATCTTCTCCGGGAGATTTCGATGAGTAAGGTCGGACGTTTAGTCGATAAAAAAACAATAATTACTGGGGGAGGTAGAGGTATTGGTCAGGCTATCGCCTTAAGGTTCGCTCAGGAAGGTGCTCAAGTGGTTGTTGCAGACATCAACTTGGAGAGTGCAGAATTGACAGCTTCATTAATTCGAGAGAAAGGTGGCAAGGCAATTGCGCTCTCTGTCAATTTAATAATGGTAAAGAACATAAAAACTATGATAGAAAAGTCAGTTTCGTTCTTGGGTAATTTGGATATTCTGATAAATAACGCTGGGCGAGTGGAAATTAAGCCGTTTATTGCTGTAGATGAACAAGAATGGGATAACATTATAGATCTTAATTTGAAGGGGACATATTTTTGTATGCAGGCAGGAGCACACCAAATGATAAAGCAGGGTAGTGGAGGTCGTATTATCAATATGTCTTCCATATCGGGAAGGCATGGAAGAGCTGATTCTAGTGTATATGCTGCTAGTAAAATGGGTGTTATTAGTATTACGCAATCAGGTGCATTAGCATTAGCTGAGCAGGGTATTTTAGTCAATGCCCTGTGCCCAGGTGTTGTTGCCACTCCCATGTGGGATACTATAGATGAGGACCGTGCCCGGTTATTCGGCTACAAGCCAGGGACTGCCCGGGCTAACCTTGTTGAAAAAATTCCTCTTAAAAGGGTCGCCCAAACTGAAGAAATTGCAGCGGCAGCAGTATTTCTGGCTTCCGATGAAAATACTTTAATTACCGGGCAAGCGATCAATGTCGATGGCGGTATGGAAATGAACTGAAAAAATAGATACGTTTAATAGAAAAAATTAGATCTTGATTAGCCTTGACAGTCCAGCAACCCTCAGGTACCTTCGTGGAGTTCCAAACAGATCATCTTCTTTATGGTGGACTAAGGGAAAAAGTAAAAATGGAAACAAAAAGACGCGAAAGATTATCAAAATTACTGTCTCTCATACTTCGCCATAAACCCGACCGTTTTTCTATCAAGCTTGATGAAAAGGGGTATGCTTTCATTGACGATGTTGTTGAAGGTGGGAAGGCCAAGTTTGATGATCTAGAACGAAATGAAATTATGGAGATAGCTACAGGGTCGGAGAAAAGACGTTTTGAAATAGAAGGAGAGAAGATCCGTGCCCGATATGGACATAGTTTTTCTATAGACCTGGGATTAGCTCCAACAACCCCTCCAGAGTTTCTCTACTATGCTTCATTGCCAGCTCAAGCGCACCAAATCATAAGTGATGGATTAAAACCTAGTGGGCGTCAGTATGTTCACTTATCACTTTCTGAGGAAACCGCTACCCAGGTAGCAAGAAGTCAAACAGAAACTCCGGTTGTTCTTTGTATTAAAGCTCAAGATGCTAGTGAGGCTGGTATTATTTTTTATGATCGCTCCCCTGTCTTTCTAACCACAGAAGTACCGACTGAATTTATTAACGTGTTGAAAGAAGCTCCACCTCTCCCTCCCACCTATGGCCGACGAAAGAGGAAGGCGCTGTCACGGCGGTAGATTGTATGGGCCGTTTTGTTATACCAATTAGTGGATTTCTTCTAGCTATCATTTTATTAGCCTTCGACCTCACTATATTATGGTCAGGGCGTACGGCTATCCGTCAAGTATTTCACAAAGGGATGACTCTGGGGATCTATAAGGCTTCAGAAGGGATGTCTTTTTACAAGCCATCATTAGAAGAAATCGCCGCCTTGGGTGCAAGTCATCTTTCTATTCCCGTTTTTTTCCTGCAAGAGTCTATTAATTCCAATACTCATTTTTCTAAGCCCTCAGATGGGTCTCGGCAAGAGAGCCACGATGATGTGGTCAGGGAAGTTATTAAATATGGACATAGGTTAGGATTGAAAATAATGTTGGTACCTATTCTTAATATAGATCAACCAGCTAAGAACGAATGGCGGGGAGTTATTTCACCTACAAACTGGGATACATGGTTTGACAGTTATGGAGGTTTCATTCAACACTATGCCCAGTTGGCTAAAGAAATGGATGTGGAATATCTAAGCGTTGGGACTGAACTAGTATCAACCGAAAAATTTACAGAAAAATGGAGACAGTTAATAGCTGATGTAAGAAAAATTTACCACGGAGAAATCACCTATTCAGTAAATTGGGACCGATACGGAGACGTATCTTTTTGGGATGATTTAGATTATATGGGTATGTCAGCATACTTTGAGCTTTCAGAAAAATGGGATCCAACAGTAGAGGAGCTTGTAGGAGGGTGGAAACCCATTAAGAATCAACTGCTAGAATGGCAGGAATATTGGGATAAGCCACTATTGTTTACAGAGGTTGGCTATATGAGTCAGGCTGGTGTGGCTAACCATCCCTGGAATTATGTTTTGAAGGCTCCGCTGGATCTCGAAGGACAACAAAAATGTTATCAAGCGTTGCGACAAGTATGGGAAGGTGAAGACCAGCTAGCTGGTTTATACCTTTGGATCTGGGAACCAGATAAGAAAGGGGAAAATGATAGAGGTTATAGTATAGAAAAGAAACCAGCAGAAACCGTTATCCGGAAATGGTTTCAAAATATTCCCCCCAATGCCAATATACTTGATTATGCGGTAAATGGGGTGGAGTTGTTTTTAAGGACCCTAAGGCAAGGTTTATAAAAATAGACTAGTAAATTGGAGCCAATGACGAATTCGTCACGCCTTTTTATTTTTTCAATAGTTAACATCGAATGCTTTTACATCATCATTTAATTTGCCTAGAACTCGATCTCTAACTTCTTCAAAAATATGACGTGTTAGAAAATTAGCACCTTTCAGATTCCCTTTAGCTTGACCCGAAAAAACTTCAGAAGGCATATCATACTCAGTAGCGGTAATACCCTGTTTTTGCTCGAGAGCAAATCCTAGAAGGAAAGTTTTGTAGGTTGCTTCCAGTACCCTTTCAGGAGTAAATGGTACATCAAAAATAGACTTTATACTTTCACTTATTTGGTCAGAATCCGCCATAGAAAATAGGCACCCGCCATGTAAATCTTTATTAATCATTTTCCACCCTTCTTCGCAGATTTGTTGCACCCAATAGTCAGTGGATTCTGGTTTGCATTCTGGGTCCATTATATACAGAAGGAAAGTACGCATTGACATGTGGCCCCCAGCAATGGCAAAGGGATAACCAGGGTTCGTTTGGCCTAAGTAAGCAGAAAATTCAACCCCTTTAGCGTGCATAGCGAAGGCCTGTCCACCAATTTTATCAGCTATTTTCCTAACTCCTTTTCCAAAGAGCGGTTCTTTGCCATAGGCAATATTCTCCTTAAGGCGTCGGGCACCTTCTATATCTCCAAAAGAAATACCATCGGCTACGTTATTTCCCCCCCTAGTATTGTAATCCATCAGGAATGCGAGAACGACATTAACCGAGATGGTATCAAATCCGAGGTCGTCGTCAAGGCGGGCTAGATCAAGATTATCGTGGGGGTCAAGGATACCAAGATTAGCACCTGATAATTCCATAGGTTCAAATTCAAATCGACCAAGATAATCCCCGTGGTTCTTTCGTGCTTTTCTAGGATCTGGGGACTTCCCATTCGGAGGTACATTGTAGAAATCTTGATGACAGGAAATTTGGCAACCGAAACAATTCTTATCTATAACAATAAATTTGTCCGATTCACGCATAGTTTCTAAGTGTACTGGTACGGCTAAATTTTCCCCAGTAGGTTCGAAGTTTTTATATGGAAGTACTCCAAAGCTGTCTAAAATCTTACTATTTTTCCCTGTGCCACCCAACCCATCTCTGTTATTAGGATGACGGTATCCTCGACTTTGTTCACCTCTCCCAATTTCGTTGTTAATTGCCTTTAATCGGGTATCGCCTTTGCGATAATACTCTTTTTCAGCCTCCGCAACAATACAAAGTATATTCTTGGATCCCATTACTGAACCCATCCCAAGACGCCCGGCAAACCGCCATTTGTCTTCTCCACTCATGAGTTGTTCTTGGGTTGATCCTACCACGCATGCGTACCATACTGATTCCCAATTTTCACCAGCAGGGCCAATCACAGCAAAGTGAGCTGGGTATTTCTTGTTAGATTCGTTGTTGAATTTAGCGTTTAGGTAGTTCATTTTTTCTCGTACCCGAGATCCAATCAAGGAATTAGGGGCTTTAATTAGAGACAGGGCAGGTCCCTTATCAGTTTGTTTAATTACAAGGATGCTCGGAACTGCGGCCCGTCCGGTAAGGACTAGATCATCAATTCCGGTATAGGCAAGTTTACGGCCAAAGCAGCCACTCATAGCAGACCAAACCGGCATAGGTGCATCAGATTTTGTTCGTTTTATAGGAGAATAGCCTGAAAAATAAGTCCGCAACCCTGTCATAAATTGGGTTCCTGTAAAACAGCCTGTATTTAAGATTAGTGGGGCATCTGATGCAAAGGGATCTTTTGTTTCGTAGTTAGAGAGTATTTTGAAGGACCTTCCTATCCCTCCTAAAAAATCCATGTCGTCCGTAACCTGATATTCTTTGTTTTCGATTTCTAGGCCCTCTGATACGTCATATTGGATACGCGTATATCTAAAGTCTCTAACATCATTTGGTTGCTTGCATTCTGCGGTTAGCACAATAACTTCCTCGCTATCTGTTTTAATAAATTTTATATTAGGTCTTTAGATACAAGTTCCAAAGGGAGCCAAGATTGACTCTTAACAAATATATTAGATCTAATGAGATAAAAAAACAATTATTAACATATGACAATGGGCTGTTGACAATTTCACTATGTTACATTAAGAATAGTTCAAAATCACACTAAAAAACTGTCCGGGGGGCCATAATGGTAGATCTTTCTATGCAAACTGAGACCACGATTGATGTTGCAGAAATCGTTAGTGATGACCAGGTCAAGTTTTTCGTTGATAATGGTTATCTAGTAGTAAATAATTTGATAGATAGTGAAGAACTTCAAGAATTGAGGGATGATTTAATAGATATCGCACGGGGGAAGTACCCCTGCAAAGGTCTTGTTCCACCTAAATCAGATGAAACAGATGAAGATGTTTTGCAACGTATTCTTTGCATACACCAGCCACATTTTGTTAGTTCGCTAATCAAAAAGTATGTATTACATTCCAAAATATGCGGTATTTTAAGTCAGATTACAGCGGCCCATCTGCCTTATTGGGATGGGAGTGTGAAATGTATGCAGTCAATGTATTTTATCAAACCCTCTAATTTCCAGGGACAGGCTTGGCATCAGGATGAAATTTTTATCCCCACACGTGACCGTTCGCTAATAGGAGCATGGATAGCGGTTGATAATGCGACTATCGATAATGGTTGCCTTTATGTGATCCCGGGTTCCCATCGTAATGGCTATCTTTATCCTCAACGACAACACGAAAATCCAGATGAATTTGATTTTTCCGCTGAAAGCTATGGGTTCGACGAGTCCTTAGAAATTCCAGTTGAAGTTTCTTCGGGTTCTCTGGTTTTTTTCAATGGATATCTTTTACATCGGTCTTACAAGAATAGAAGTAAGCAACCTCGTCGGGCACTGGTTAACCATTATTGTAATGCTTGGAGTTTGCTACCATGGAGCCTCAATGATGGTGAGAGCCCAGCTGTCGCTGATAGACGCACGATCGTACCTGTTGCAGGTACTGATCCCTATGCTTGGAAGGGATATGAACCACCCCAACGATCAATCTGGATCCGGAACTGTAAGGCCTCTGACGAAATGAAAGAGGAGAGCCACTAGTTCGTCTATAATATAGAGAACACAATAATATTAAATGGATACAAAAGAATTATTCTAAAACCTAAATTTTGTCGAACTATCTGTTAAAAACATGGTATTAGACAGGTTTGGCATGAGAACCTGGTAAGGGTTTACTCGATAAAGCTAAGGAGTTAATATGTCAGTAGGCATTTGTGCCTATTCGTTTAATACAGGGTATGACGTTTTCCAACTAATGGATCTAGCATTGAAGAATGGTCTGACTGGAATTGAGTTTCCTCCTGATGACTGTTTGCCTAATCTATCACCAGATTTTTTAACAGAAATTCGACATCGTGCCGAAAAAAATGGATTATTTATTATAGTCGATGGGGGGCAGGTTGAATATAAAATGTTGGCTAGGCTTATTCCGATTACTTCGGCATTGGGAGCCTCAACCTTGCGGGTTGTAATTAGTGGTGTTCTAGGTGGTGACCGTCGTTCTTTATCAGGTCATTGGCATGATCACCTGGTAGAATGTCGAAATATACTTAGGGAAGTATTACCTATAGCAGAGGAAAATAAAATAACAATAGCGGTTGAAAATCATTCGGATGCTACTTCTCATGATATGCTTTGGTTATGTGAAGAATTAAAAAGCAAATATATAGGAGTTACACTCGATGTCGGCAATGTTCTTGCTGTTTGTGAAGAACCTTTTGGATATACCGAACGACTTCTTCCTCATTTGTGTCACGTCCATCTTAAAGATTATACTTTACATCCAACCAGTGAGGGGTATCGCATTGCACGTTGCCCACTGGGAAGTGGAGTGGTAGAATATCCACGGTTACTAGATTTAATTAATGAGTATCCAACTAATTTTCGAACAATTACTAAAACGATAGAATTAGGGGCCATATACGCTAGGCATGTTCGTATGTTAATGGATGATTATTGGGTTGAATACCCTGACCGTGATATTAAAGAATTATTGCCCTTCCTACGTCTATATTGGGCCAATGTTCGTCCTAGAGAGGAAGATTGGCGGACGCCAAAGGAAAAGGGTGAATCTGTGGATTCTTTAAAATATTATGAGAATTACCAATTTGAAAAAAGCGTTACTTATCTTAAAAATATCGGTGTCATTAATACAGCTAAGAACGCCTAAAAGTGATATTTTTTTAAGAAATTTTGACCCAATAATATCTTTGCTAAAAGAAAGTTGTTGAAATGAATATAAAAAAATATGACCAATCTGATATGAAAGGATCGATAGGTGCTATTCCTGATCAAGTGGAAAAAGCTTGGGCAGAGATCCTTAAATATAATTTTCCGGGGACCTACCGAGATGTGAATAATATTGTTGTTGCTGGTATGGGGGGATCAGCACTAGGGGCTCATTTAATACAAAATGTTTTTCGTAACGAGCTCAGCAAGCCGGTAACTATAATCTCTGAATATTCGATACCCAAATGGATAAATAAACAAACTTTGATGATTCTTTCAAGTTATTCTGGAAATACTGAAGAAGTACTTTCTATAGCTGAGTTTGGTAAAACTCGGGAAATCCCTATGATAATCTTAGCTACGGGTGGGGGATTAGAATCGTTTGCCGAAAGAAATCAAGTGCCGGCTGTATTGTTCAGTGGAAATTTAAATACTTGTGGTCAGCCAAGGATAGGACTAGGGTATGCAGTGACTTACCTTCTAGGCATATTTCGCCAGTTAGGTTTCGTGCAATTATCCAGTTCTGACATCTCAAGAGTTATTAACTTTCTTCGCGAAAGAAATTTGAATTATGCTATACCAGATGAAGGGAATCTTTCGTACAATATGGCTCAAAGTCTTAGGGGTAAATCAGTAATCATCATAGGATCAGAGCATCTTACAGGTAATGCTCATATTATGGCAAACCAGTGGAATGAAAATGCTAAGAATATGGCAACTTGGTTTGCTATCCCTGAACTGAATCATCATCTTTTAGAAGGAACAAGCTACCCGGTTGAAAATAAGGGGCAACTAGCAGCAGTAATGATCCTATCGGATCTTTATGACCAACGTAACCAGCACCGATATGATATCACCCGGACCATTTTAGAAAAACAGGGTATTTTATGCCAGGCAATAAAATCGAAAGGTGAAACATTGCTGGAACAAGCGTTTGACATACTTTTTTTGGGAACTTATGCTAGTTTTTATCAAGCAATCATAAATGAAATTGATCCATCGCCCATTCCATGGGTAGATAGATTCAAACAACTCATGGCTAAATAAAATAAGCCTTCTTAATTGTCCGCCTTTCAGGCAAGCTGAAAAGATACTAAAGTATGAGTGAAATAGTAACGTATTTACGAGGGAAAACGCTGTTAATAACGGGTTCTACGGGATTCTTGGCTAAAGCAGTTGTAGAAAAGATTCTTAGGTGTGCCCCTGAAGTCAATCAAATTTATCTTCTTATTCGATCTCGCCAGAAGAAGGATGGTACTTTTATATCGGTAAAAGATCGTATGACAACTGACGTATTTGGATCACCTGCTTTCTCAAGATTACGAAAATCATATGGGGAAAACTTCCAGATCTTTGTGGATGAAAAAGTTTGTGCTATCGAAGGCGATTTAACTCTCGAAAAACTTGGTTTGAAAGAAGACATTTACAAGCAGCTGTCCGAGGAAGTAAATGTCGTATTAACCTGTGCTGCCTCAGTTACATTTGATGAAGAAATAGATGCTGCATTACAGCTTAATGCTTTGGGTGCTAGACGTATGCTTGAATTTGCCAAGTCATGTCGGAGTGCTATCCTTGTACACGTGTCAACAGCTTATGTTAATGGCCAGAAGAAAGGACGAATACCAGAAACTCCACCCCGTCCAAATTTCTCAATAGCTGAAGAAATAGGGCTTAGTAATGCGAAATTCAATTTGGAAAAAGAAACGCAGGAAATTCAGGCTATTACTAATGAAATTCACGCTGAATCACGATCAATCTCGCGTCAGAAGAAATTTCGTAAATTAGCACTTCAGCAAAACGCTTCAGCTAGCTCCGGATGGCTCGAGGCTCAGGTTGAGACTTTTCGGAAACGTTGGTTGAAGGAGCGACTTATTGAAGAGGGGATGAGCCGGGGCCAGAGATGGGGTTGGCACGATAGTTATACCTTAACTAAAGCTATGGGTGAACAATTTATAGTTCAGCACCGTGGTCAATTACCTACGGTAATAGTAAGACCATCTATAGTAGAAAGTGGACTACTTGAGCCCGAACCAGGTTGGATAGAGGGACTTAAAGTGGCTGATCCATTGATTGATGCTTTGAGTAAGGGACGTTTGCCAGATTTTCCGGGTCAAAAAGATATGGTTGTTGACATTATCCCTGTAGATATAGTCGTGAATACTGTCCTGGCAGCTATGGTAAGGACAGCTATAGAGGGTGGTATATCAGTATACCATGTTTCAACAGGTGACAGAAACCCTATTCTTTTCCAACAAGCTTTTGAACTTTCCTATGAATATTTTCAGAAAAATCCCCGCCGCAATCGAAATAACGAACCTATAATTATACAAAAATGGACTTACCCAACTCTTAGACAGTTCAGACGTAGGTACAAACTACGTTATATATACCCACTGAATATCTTGCTCTGGATTTTAAATCGTTCTAATAGAATAATGTTTTTGAATAATTGGAAACGGCGTATCACTGTATTAAAATCTGCAATTTCGAGAATGTTGTATTACGCAGCTATTTACAGCCCCTATACCTCTTTGGAATGTATCTTTGACACTGAACAGATGGTTAAGTTACATAATAATCTTAAACAGGACGATCGTTTATTATTCGGCAGCGATGTTACTAGGATAGATTGGAAGAAGTATTTCCAGGACATTCACATACCAGGACTTAAGCGCCACGTATTAAAAACTGACGAAACAAAATCTAACACTACAGAAGAAGAGGAAGTCGCGGAACGATCTGGGTTTGCTCAGACAGATACAGATTCTACGACATCCCATTGACATATTGGATTATAAGTGGTAACAAACAGCAACAAAATGGCTTCAGGGACTGCCTTCTTTGATGTGGACGGTACGATTATAAACGCTACAATCGTGCACTATTATGTTTATTACAGAACCTCAGGTTATTCCGACTTAAAACGCCGAATCTGGATGATCGGGTTTTTCCCGAAGATTATTTATTACTTTTTTCTGGATAAGATTAACCGAAGCTATTTTATCAAGAGATTTTATTTGCAATATCAGGGATTTCAGCATGAAGAATGTATATCTAAGAGTGAACAGCTCTTTAAGGAGCTAATCTCCCCACGTTTATTTGCTGGGGCAGTTGAACGAATTCGGAATCACCAGAAAAACGGGGACAAAGTAGTCCTGGTAACGGGGTCACTTGATTTTATAATGGAACCCCTGGTTAAGTATATTAAAGCGGACAAACTCATAGCTTTAACTATGAAAGTGAAACATGGCCGATTAACAGGTGAAACAATAGGGAACCCCATTGGTGATAATGAAAAGGCCCGCATCGTTTTAGAGTATGCAGAAGAACATAGTATAGTCTTGGACCAAAGCTATGCTTATGCAGATAGTAGCTCAGACCTCCCACTGTTAAATCTAGTTGGGAATGCCATCGTTATTAATCCTGGAAATAAATTAAAAAAGATAGCAGATGCTAATGGCTGGGAAACCGTACGGTGGAGTCAGGTATGAAAGCATTACAATACATAAAAAGCGTACCACGATATGTTTTTGTCCGTACTATCGGTCATTGGTCTCCTAAGTTTGTTACAGGTCCGCTGTCATCTATACGGATGGCCAATATTAACCAACCGGAACTTCCAACTTCCGAATGGCTACGAATAAGGCCTCTTTTGAGTGGAATTTGTGGGTCCGATTTGACTACAATACAGGCGAAAGGTAGCCCATATTTCTCCCCTTTAATTTCTGCTCCCTTCGTAATGGGACACGAGGTTGTTGGAGAAATCATTGAGTTGGGGCCAAACTCAAATTCAAAGGATTTATCAATTGGCGACCGGGTAGTTATTGAACCAGGGCTTTGTTGCATAGTCCGAGGAATCGATCCTCCCTGTAGCTCTTGTCAGGAAGGCAACTTTAGCCTTTGTGAGATGATTATGCATGGTGACCTTGCTCCAGGAATACAAACAGGATATTGCAGGGATACGGGTGGAGGATGGAGCTCGTCGGTCGTTGCCCATCCGTTTCAAGTGCATAAAATACCAGTACAGCTTAGTGATGAAGAAGCAGTTTTGGTAGAGCCGTTTAGTTGCTGTCTCCATGCGGCATTACAATCTTTCCCTAAGGATAACGAAAAAATACTTATCATTGGTTGTGGTGCCATTGGCCTTTTGACTATAGCAGCTCTTAGAGCTCTTGGTGCTAGATGCCAAATTTTAGCAGCAGCTCGTTATCCTCACCAGCAAACTATGGCAGCCAACCTTGGGGCTGATTTAGTTGTAAAAGCAGATAAAGACCTATATGATATTGTTCGAAAAATAACAGGAGCAGAAATTTATTGGCCTGAGATTGGGCGGCCGGTTTTTATAGGTGGAACCCAACGAACCTTTGATTGTGTAGGTTCTTCGCAAACAATAGACGATGCTTTAAGACTAACAGGGTCCGGTGGGGACGTGACAATAGTAGGTATGCCGGGTATACCTAAAAATATAGATTGGACTGCTATTTGGTATAAAGAATTGAAAGTTAAAGGGTCATATGCTTACGGCTCAGAAAGCTATGAAGGTGATGTTATCTCAACCTTTGATTTGGCGATAAAGCTTCTTAACTCTGGCATAATAAATCTGAAGCCCCTTGTGACAGATGTGTTTGCCTTAAAGGACTACAGAAAAGCTTTAGAATTAGCCATGACTGCTGGCCAAAACGGTTCAGTTAAGGTTGTCTTCGATTTCAGACCTCCCAAGAAACAAGATATAAAATAAACTCTCCCCCACCTTATTATAGTAATAAAATTCCAGTAGATAACCCTCTTTTAATCATAAATATTATCACACCGAACCAGCTGCGTTATCAGTTTCTATAAATCATATCCATCCGTGGTTAATATACGTTGCGGTTCCTGATTCTTGGTGAGTCCACTGATTGCCACTGTCGAGTAAAACCTCCCGTCCAGAAATAGCAGATTGTTCTGCCGCAAACAGAATTTCCATAATGTGGCGACCCCATTCACCAGATGTTGGAGGTTCGATGTCATTTTCTATTGAATGAATAAAACCTACCCATTCATTATACATGTTATGTGGAGGTACTTCGAAAGGAATATCCTCCCATTTGTTATCTTTACCTATTTGGACATATTTGTCTCCATGCTCACTAAATCTTAATGATCCATTGGCACATATAACTTGACATTCGTGGTTAGGGCCACCGTCAGCATAACCAACCGCTACTGCGACCCCGGCAGTACCATTTTTGTATCGAATAAAAGCAGTCGCGGAGTCATCGGCGGCTTGATAGTGTGCTCTATTCCCTATCGAAGCAGATACAGAAACAGCTTGTGAGGCCATTATCCAAGAAAGACGATCTACTACATGTACTCCGTTTGTCATCCACATCCCACCACCATGATACCTACTTCTGTATTGCGGCCTTCGAGAATTATAACCCCAATTCTTAGACATATAACAAACGGCGGTTATAACCGGACCGAGAACTCCTGAATCCAAAATTTCTTTAGCTTTAATGCTAGTACCTAAGAAATGCTGAGTTAACCCAACCATCAGTTTGACACCATTAGTTGCTGCTGCCTCAATCATATCGTCACATTGGTTCAAACTAATTCCCATTGGCTTTTCTACAAGAACATGCTTCCCAGCATTACAGGCATCTAACGTTAACTTATGGTGAAGTTGGTGCCCAAGGACGATCGCCACGGCATCTATTTCATCATCCTTTAATAATTCGGTATGAGTAGCATATCCTTTAGGGATATCATATTTTTGCATATATTCCCGTCTTTTGTCTTCTAACAAATCTGCTACTGCTATTATTTCAACACCATCCAAATAACTGATAGCATCGCAGTGAGATCGGGCAATCCCACCCAGACCGATAATACCGATACGTTGATTAGACATAGTAAGGCTCCTTAGAATAACGAATAACAGAAACTAAAAGAAAGGATAGTCGGCCCAGATAGGATATTAAAAAAACTTAACCAATAGCTAGTCATGATAGGACAGTATCTCCAGTACAGTTAATTAAGATGTACTGGTTGGCCGCAAATAAGGAGATGATCTTTTCAGAGTTTCTCATAGGTCTTGGGAAGCTACCTCCAAGAGGAGTTTTTTTCTAACCTCCACCCTGAAAACAACCATGGCCTGGAAGAGCAATAGCAATCCTTGCTTGATCAGAGTAGTATTTTTTAATCGTCTTCATCTCTTCCTATCCCTAGGGCATCTGCTACACGGTTTATATAGTTGAACCATGAAGCGATTAATGTGATCTGTAAAATACCTTTATCATCAAAGCCAGTGGTACGTAATTTATCGAGATCACTTTTTGAAACTTCGGTAGCATCACGAGTAATTTTGATAGCAAAATCTAACATGGTTCGATCCTGTTCACTCAATGGCGCATTTTCATAATCGAACTGAAGAGATTCGACCAAACCACTATCTAAGGTGACACGACGCAGAAACTCTGCGTGCGAATTTAGTCAGTAATCACAACGATTTATAGAGGAAACAACCGTTGAAATCATTTCATGTTGCCTACGACTTAATGGTAAATCAGGTGATAAAAGTGTACCAAAGGTGGCAAATGCATGATGTAGTGCGTCTGGTATTAGGGTGTGGGATGATACAATTCCGGCTGTCCCATCGTCGTCTGGATGAACAGGACTATCGTATTCCTTTGGATAAAGGGATCGCTGTGCTTCGAGCGCCTTTAACAAATGGTCATCTGCTTGGGAAAGGGGAACGGTTTTAATCCAAGCCATAAACTATCTCCTATGAGGTAGATACTTGTTGTGATTGCTTTCGAAAAATAAAATAATATGCGGGAATCCCCAATGCAGTCACACTCATCCCCAGTAAAGCCTGAGTAGGACTATTTCCGAAAAGTAGGACAAGAAGAACGCTTGCAAGTAACAGAAATATTACTGGTGTGATAGGATAGAAAGGAGTCTTATAATCCGGTGCATAATTTTGTTTATGTCGTATTTTGAAGAGACCAGCAACAGTTAGACCTATAAACATAACAGCAACAAAAATAAAGTAGTCAAGAATCTGATTGAAAGTGCCGAACCATACCAGGACACTAGCTAAACTGCCTTGAATAGCAATAGCTCGATAGGGGGTTCCAAATTTTGGATGAATGCCAGCAGCAAAGCGAAAAAATATTCCGTCTCTAGCCATTGCGAAATAGACCCGAGGTGCCATTAGAAGCAAGCCAGTTAGGCTTCCTATTATGGAAATAATTACGGCAGTAGAAAGGAAAACGCTACCACTACGGCCAAAGATTACAGTACCGACTTGTGCAGCAAACGTTTCATCGTTAGAAACTTCTGAAATTGGTACTAGATATATGAATACAGCACTAGTAGAAATGTACATAAGAGTGACTACTCCAACTGCTACGCACAGAGCTTTGGGGAGGACTTTAGCAGGATCTTGGATTTCGCCAGCCACTTTGTTTAAATCCCACCATCCGGCAAAAGCAAAAAACGCCCCCACAAAACCACCAGCTAGCGCACCAAATAATGGTCCAGAATCAGCGGGTCTCTCTACTAACGGCAAAAAATTTGACCAGTCACCTAGTCCCAATCCGAAACCTAGTGCAGAAATAATAACGAGTATACCAACTTTAAATATCGTTAATAAAACTATCATCCAAGCACCAATTCGGGCACCAAGAATATTAATAAGAGTAAGGGTGACAAGAACTAGAATGGCCAATACTTTCATCTGTGTATCTTCCATAGGGAAAATGTGCCCTATGTAACTGGCCATACCCGTTGCAAGTGTTGCAGTGATACCTGGATCTAGCACCATAAGTGACATCCAGCCATATACGAAGGCAGTTGGGGCACCAAAAGCCTCCCGTAAATAGACGTAGCCCCCGCCAGCGGCAGGGTAACGGGAGGCTAATTCTCCAAAACAAAGTGATCCGGAAAGAGCCATCCCTGCCATAACTAACCATACAATTAGTAAAATTAATGGCGATCCTACGGATTTAGCCATCCCAGCTGGTACCAGAAAAATACCGACAGCGATCATACCATTTATAACTATCGCTATTGTCGCCCATGTACCTAAATAACGGGGTAAATTAACGGAGGGCATTAGTTGTTATCCAGAATAGGTTATACTAACTCGGGTTCGTTCTCAAGACGGCTCAACCAGTAATGACTATCAAAATCGTTATCACCCGTCAAAAACCGCCAAAATTTAATTCGGTTCACATGCTCAAGGCGCTGCTCATTTCCGTGCCATTTTTGGCTATTACCCAATATTTTTGTTGTTTCGTGTTCATCAATATCATCTGTATTCCACAGCCGTAACTGCCTTACGGTTGGATTTAGTCGAAGTTTGAACATGTAACGGATTTGGTCTGTTCTGTTGGGTTGGGCACAATGCCACATCCCGTGATGGAGAACCAATAAAGTCCCAGCGTTTCATACCACCGGTAGTTGACCAATAAAATTTTGGTACCGAGCAATATCAGATTCGCTAATCCGGCGGTAGTGACTTCCCGGCAAAATCATAGTACCACCCATTTCGCGGGGGGTGTCATGAGCAAAATACATAAACTGTATATCAAAATGCATCCGGGTGTCAATAATAGCATCTGCGTGCCAGTGTTGTGCTAATTCATGGCCAGCAGGTACTGTATGGACAGCATGGTGATCATAGATTGAATTTGGACCAATTAGACTGTGCATTATCCCTTCTACTTTAGGTAGACGAAATACTTCACCTATAGCAGCCTCTTGCCATATCTCACTAAGGAATGAACCTGGTTTTGCCTGAGGAATAGATCGAGTAGCCATTTCTTCAAGGACTTCATTATTAAGTTTTGTGGGAACCAGCTCATCAAACTGAAGAAAACCGTCAACAACAAATTGGGCCATCTGTTTCGAATTCAATAGGTGTTTTTTTTCAGCCATCTTTTGCCTCCATTTTTTCAAGTATATATTCAAATTTGAGATAAGATGTTAAATATTCAGTACCTGGGTAAGCTGGATATTGTTGAGGGAATTGAATCACCCTCCAACCGTCTCTCATGGCATCTACCACCGAACTGTAGGGTGGTTTAGGCTCTTCCTTCACTTTAGTTGCATCCTGAGCCGGTTTAGGTGACTTGACTGTTCCGTCAAATTCTGACCAAGCTACTACTGGGCTATTTAAGTCCGGAGTAGTTAGATAAAGTAGTAACAACTTCTGATGTGTTTCAGGCATTATTCCCCTTTCTTTATATATTTTATAACATTTCTAAATTTAGGTTGTTTTCATAATCCGTTCTATCATGCTAGTAGTGGACAAACCCTTTAGGATGGGGATTCGTTCAATACGGCCCCCGTAACCCTCTACTAAATCCCATCCAACTACCTCTTTGCTGCCGTAGTGGTCTCCCTTAACAAGAACGTCAGGCCTGAGGAGAGTTAGAAGGGGAATAGGAGTTGATTCATTAAAAAGAACTATATGGTCTACGCAAGAGAGAGAGCTAAGCATGTACGCTCTTTCAACTTCGCTAAATATTGGACGCCCTGTATCTTTTATACCCCTAATAGATGAGTCAGTATTTATAGCTACCACTAATAAATCGCCGAAAGAACGTGAAGTCTTAAGCAGGTGTACGTGACCGGGATGGAGTAGGTCAAAGCAACCGTTCGTAAATACAATAGTTTTTCCTTTTGCCCGTTCATTTTCTAATACTTTTGCTAAATTATCACGGTCGAAAAGTTTATCTATAGTTTCTTTAAATGTCATATTTAGCCAATAATTTTGGTGTTGGGAGGGCTTGTGACGGCTGTTCTGATTTTATACTATTCTAGATCTATTGTGTCAACAAAAATAAGTTACACCAGGAGAATCAAAATTAGGTGTCAGAAAGATATAAGAACATGGTGAGGTATTTAGCCAGAATTATTCATTTTCAATATATGAGGATCTAAATTTCAAAATATAATATTTTTCTGAACCAACGTTTTCCATATCGTTAATCATTAAAACTAAATTTCCTCATTGTCGCGAAGAATTACTCTGATTTCTTGGAGGAAATCAGAGATCCCTTCGCCAGTAGCAGAAGAAATTCCAATCAAGGGTTTATTGCCATTAATTCCAGGAGCCGTATGCTTTAGCATTGTGCTGAGAGCTGTAGAGATTTCTTTAATTCTTGATCTGTCCACGATTAGATCTAACTTGGAAAAAACGACTAACCCAGGTCGGGCGAGCAGATTCGGATTAAATTTTCCAAGCTCGTTTAAAAGCACCTTGTAGTCTTGAAGGGGGTCAGCCTGACTTGCGTCAAGAAGAAAAACAAGGATTCTAGTTCGTTCAATATGTCGGAGGAATTGATGCCCAAGTCCTTTGCCCTGGTGAGCACCTTCGATTAAACCGGGAATGTCGGCTAGAACAAACCTGTCATAATCGCCAAGTTCAACAATACCCAGGTTGGGTTCAAGAGTGGTAAATGGATAATCGGCAATCTTAGGTTTTACTGATGATAGCCGAGAAAGCAGTGTTGATTTTCCAGCATTAGGATGCCCTACCAGCCCCACATCAGCTATCAGTTTCAGTTCAAGTTCTAGTAATCTTTCCTGACCATTTTGTCCTTCCTCAAAACGCCTAGGAGCTCGATTAGTTGATGTAGCAAAAGCGGAGTTCCCACGGCCTCCATTCCCTCCTTGGGCAATCATTACAACCTGATCAGTTCCCACCATGTCCGAAATTAGAGCACCAGTCTCTTGATCTTTTACCAGGGTTCCTGGGGGGACGCCAATGATTAAATCTGGAGCATTCCGTCCGTGCATATCCTTTCCCTGGCCATGCATACCATTTTTAGCTCGGTAAAGATGCTGAAATTGGAAGTCCAATAGTGTCCGTTTGCTAACATCAACCTTTAATATTATGTGGCCGCCATTGCCGCCGTGTCCACCGTCCGGTCCTCCCTTCGGTACGTTTTTCTCTCGCCGGAAGCTACAACATCCATTGCCACCTCGGCCAGCTTTAACCTGTATCCTTGCGAGATCAACAATCATGAGAGATATTCCGCTTATCAAATTAAGAATTGCCAGATGTAGACATCCTAGTCATCTACATCCGGTCAATAATAGCAGTACCAAATTCTGAACATTTGACCTCATTTGCATTATCCATAAGACGGGCAAAATCATAGGTCACAATACGATCGGAAATTGCTTTCTCTATACCGGTCATAATTAGATCGGCTGCCTCAAACCAACCAAGGTAACGCAACATCAATTCACCTGAAAGAATAACTGACCCTGGATTGACTTTGTCTTGATTAGCATATTTAGGCGCAGTGCCGTGAGTGGCTTCAAAAACAGCGTGCCCACTCTTATAGTTAATGTTACCACCTGGTGCGATCCCGATACCACCAACCTGGGCAGCCAAGGCGTCAGAAATATAATCGCCGTTCAGGTTCATGGTTGCTATAACATCAAATTCATCAGGCCTTGTTAGGATTTGCTGTAAGAAAATATCGGCGATAGCATCCTTAATAAGAATTTTCCCCTTGGGAACCTTTCCGTCACACTCATCCCAGGAGACAAGTTGGTCAGGGTATTCCTCTTTAGCAATTTCATATCCCCACTTCTGGAAAGCACCTTCGGTAAACTTCTGAATATTTCCTTTATGGACCAGCGTGATACTCTTCCGACCCTGTTCTAGAGCATATTCGATAGCTGCTCGGATAAGTCTCTTACTACCTGTTTCACTTACAGGTTTGATAGCGATCCCGGAATCAGAGCGAATATCCCAACCAAATTCATCACGACAAAACTTAATAAGTTTTTCAGCTGAATCGCTATAGGCTTCGTGCTCTTTCCCAGCGTAAACATCCTCCGTATTTTCTCTAAAAATCACCATATCCACTTTTTCTGGATGGCGTACAGGGCTAGGGACACCAGTAAACCAACGAACAGGCCTTAAGCATACGTAAAGGTCAAGAATCTGACGCAAAGCCACGTTCAAGCTGCGGATTCCTCCACCTACCGGGGTAGTCAACGGGCCTTTGATACCCACTAAGTAATCTCGGAAACTTTTAATAGTTTCATCTGGAAGCCAACTACCAGTAAGGTTGAAGGCTTTTTCTCCAGATAGTACCTCATACCACATAATTCGTCGATTACCATCATAAGCTTTTTCAACAGCAGCATCGAATACTCGTTGAGCTGTCTTCCAAATGTCAGGTCCTGTGCCATCTCCCTCGATAAAAGGAATGACAGGTTGATTAGGTACCTTAAGGGAACCATCTCCATCAATAGTTATACGTTGTCCACCAGTAGGTGGTGAAGTTTCCATTATTTTTTCCCTTCCCTATTTCTGTTATAAAGGACTTAGATCCCAAGGTCGTCAAGGCTCTCCTGGTATACTGAAGCTGACGCATGTAGTTCTGAAAGTTCATTTTCTGATAGTTCCAGCTCCACGACTTCCTTGATTCCCGCACTACTCAAAATTACCGGTACACCAACACACACATGCTGCAGTCCATACTCCCCTTCTAACATCACCGATGCGGGTAAGACCCTGTTTTTCCCTTTCATAACTGATTCAACCATCTGAATGACAGAAGCGGCTGGAGCGTAGTAGGCACTGCCGGTTTTAAGGTAATTGACTATCTCTGCACCTCCGTCCCGAGTTCGTTGTACAATCCGGTCAATAGCTTCCTGCCCCAATAACTCTGTGATAGGGATACCGGAAACGGTAGTATACCTAGGTATAGGAACCATGGTATCGCCATGCCCACCGAGAATAACGGCTTGGGTATCCTCCATAGAAACCCCAAGTTCCATAGCAACAAAAGATCGATATCGAGCGCAATCAAGCACACCAGCCTGCCCATAAACTTGTTGCCGGTTGTGTCCAGAAACTTTGAGTGCAACATAGGTCATAACATCCAGCGGGTTACTGACCATAAGGATCTGTGCATTAGGAGCATATTTCACGATGTTTTCTGTTACTGAAGTGATTATTTCTGCATTTTTCTTCAGGAGGTCAAGCCGGTCCATTCCTGGTTTTCGAGCTAATCCGGCAGTAACTACAACAAGATCTGCACCTTCGAGGTCCGAAAAATCATTGGTGCCAATTATCTTAGAATCATATCCTAGTACGGGAGCGGCTTCCATCATATCAAGCCCTTTGCCCTGTGGAATCCCATCAACTACATCTAGGAGGACAATATCTCCAAGTTCTTTTTGCGCAGCAAAAAGAGCAGCAGTAGCTCCTACATTTCCCGCGCCAACAATCCCCAGTTTTACCATTTTAACCTCCGTTTATAAGCTGACATTAATTTCTTAACGACGCCAAACCTGCTTCTACTCGATCCATACCAGTTTCGATAATTTCTAGATCAGTAGCATATGAAAACCGCAAAAACCCTTCTGCCCCGAAGGCTTCTCCAGGTGCAGAAATTACCTGGTATTTTTCAAGCAAAAACATGGCGAGATCAAGGGAACACTTGATTTTCCTTCCATCAGATTCGGTAGATCCAATATAAGACGATACGTCAGGAAAGACGTAGAAAGCACCCCCTGGTCGAGAGCAGAGTATACCATCCATACTTTCTAGTCTTTTAATTATATAATTACGGCGCTTGTTAAATTCTGCAATCATGGGTGGAAGGAAATCTTCAGGACTAGTGAGTGCTGTGATTGCTGCGTGTTGAGTTATTGCACTTGGGTGCATAACAGTCTGACTCTGAAATTTGACGACCAAATCAATAACATCCTTGGGTCCAGCAATATAACCTAGTCGCCAACCAGTCATTGCATAGGCTTTTGATAGACCATTGACCACAAGAGCATGTTGTTTCATCTGTGGATGAAGCCCTGCTATACTTTCGTGTTGATGGTCATCATAGAGAATTTTTTCATATAATTCATCAGTGATTATAAAAATCCCCAACTCTATAGCAATCTCTGCTATTTCGGTAAGTTCATTCTTGGTATAAACCATACCGGTCGGATTAGAGGGAGTATTAAGTAGCAGTGCTTTAGTTCTGTGAGTTACTTTAGAGGCAAGAAGTTCAGCCGTGATTTTGAATGAAGTGTCTGATCCGGTGTTCAAAATAATCGGAGTTGCTCCGGATAATTTTACCATTTCTGGATAGCTTACCCAGTATGGTGCTGGGACAATAACTTCGTCACCTTCGTCACACATAACATAAAGTAAATTGTAAAGAGCGTGTTTCCCTCCAGAAGTAGTTGCAATTTCCGGCGGCGTGTATTCAAGCCCATTATCTCGACTTAATTTATTACAGATAGCTTCCTTAAGGTCAAGAATTCCCGTAGCAGGGGTATATCGGGTAATATTATCTTGGATTGCAGCCATTCCAGCTTTTTTGATATGGTGTGGTGTAGGAAAATCTGGTTCACCAACAGCGAAGTTAAAAACTTCAATGCCAGCCCGTTTCATAGAAATTGCCTGCTCGTTCAGCACGGTAGTTGCAGACGGGGCGATACTATCTAGTTTTTTGGATAGAGGGCGAATAGCAGACATAAAGAATAGCTGGTGTCAAAATCCCAATTAAGGCATGGGAATCAGGGTGTATTATTTACCTTTCTCTAAAAAAGCTTCCAAAGCCGGTCCAGGGACATGACTGCTTATGTCACCACCGAATTTAAAAATTTCTTTTATAAAAGAAGAACTTATATGTTTTAAAGTTTCACTTGGGAAAAACGATACCGTGATGATCGAAGGAGCTAGGTCTCGATTCATCATTGCCATATTAGATTCATTTTCCAAATCACTGATCGAGCGAATACCACGGACAATTGCTTGGGCATTAAGTTTTATTGCCTGATTAACAGTCAATCCCTCTGAAGCTAGTATTTCTACCCTCGCCAAATTTTCTACGGCCAATTGAAACATCTCAACTCGTTCTTTTACGGTAAACATGGGATGCTTACCAATGTTTTGTGCTACAACAACCACTACTTGATCAAATACGTTCAATGCTTGTTTTAATATATCCAGGTGTCCATTGGTAACTGGATCAAATGTCCCGGGGTATACTGCAACTTTCATTGTCTGAATCTCGATGCTGGAGGTGGAATTTCAATAGGAAAAATTGTTTCGATTAGCACTGATTTTTCTCGAGCATCTTGAAAGAAAGATAGGGTTGTTTCGCCAATCTTTCGCTGACGCAATAGTTTAAGTTTACCAGGTGTTTTCAAAGGATCATCCTCATGATGTTCAACCACTAATATACCACCAGCACTTAATAACCCTAGTTCACTAACTGCTCGTATAATATCCTGGTTCAGAGAGGTTCCATAAGGTGGATCAGCAAGAATTACATTAGCCGAGCAAGAATGAGTTGCTAGATAATCAAGGCTAACCAAGACGTCAGCCAACCACACTCTACCCTGCACATTTTTATTATCCCCGTCAAATCCACATTGGTCAAGGTTGTCTTTAATCATACGGACAGCCCGGCGGTTTTTCTCGACAAAAAGACAGGCACGAGCCCCTCGGCTTAGGGCTTCAATGCCTAAGCTTCCAGTCCCAGCACATAAATCAATTACGGTACTATTAGCGATCTGGGGTGCAATGGAATCGAACAATGATCCACGTACTCGGCTTCCGGTAGGACGAACTTCACCAGTTACAGATTTAAGCCGGCGTCCCTTTGCTGTTCCTGAGCCAATACGAAGCATTCAACCCCATTTCCGATTAACAACACCGAAAATAGAATCTGAGGGTGTTGTTGTCAATGAAAAACCCTACATTAATTTGCCTGTTTCAAGTGAGGCATAAACGAAGAAAATTTCTGATTGGGATCAAACATTATCCACAATCTTTCCCTCTGAATATGAACCCAGAAGTTTAAATTCGGTTGCTATTTCCTGGAGGTGGTTAAGCGCACGACTACACAGAGCACTGTTTGGATCACCCTGGAAATCAAGATAGAAAAGGTATTCCCAAGGTGAACCAATCAGAGGGCGGGATTCTATCTTGCTAATTGAGATATCTCGCAAGGCAAACGCACTCATAGCTTTGAAAAGCATACCTGGTTCGTGAGGGACCGTAAAAACGATAGACGTTTTAGTACATTCACCGTTTGAAGGAGATTTTCCTTTAGCGAGAACCAAAAAACGGGTATAATTTTGCGTATTATCCTCAAGGCCTGCTTCAAGAATTTCAAGTTTATAATGTTCCGCAGCACGGGTACTAGCGATTACCCCTATGTCTTCGGCATTTCCTTCACTAAGCATTTTGGCTGCACCACCAGTATCATATACTGTTTCTGGTTGTAATTTTGAATTTCGTCGTAGAAATTGGACACATTGTTCTAACGCTTTAGGATGAGATTGGATTTTACGTAGTTCTTCTCGACGGACTCCGGGTTTAACCATAAGGTTATGAACAATGCGTAATATAATCTCACCAACAATCTGCAAGTTATGCTCTAGCATTAAGTCGTAATTTATATGAATACTACCAGCAAGTGTATTTTCAATAGGTAATATGCCGAAGTCACACGAACCCTGTTCAACCGCTCTAAAAACATCGTCGAACCAACCATGAGGTATTGGTTCAGCTACATTGCCGAAATATTCTAATACTGCCATCTCGCTAAAAGCTCCGAGTTCACCTTGAAAGCCAACCTTCTGCCTCGTCAATCGGATCTCCTTTCACCGAACAAAGTAGTTCGGCTTTCATTTGCCTGGGTTAGGGCTCTTACCAGTTCCAATTCATTCCCTTTTTCTATATGTTCGGCTAGTGTATCCAACAGTATTTTTATTTCTTCTACGCCGCTTAAGATAGGTTCTTTGTTAGTCAGACAGATATCAGTCATCATACGTACATTTGCTCCTGCTAAGCGAGTAGTATCACGAAATCCCGACGCGGCAAACTCCCAAGTCTTATTTTCTCTGTTCGCCATTTTTTCGACAGCAAGTGATAGTACGACAGCTAAGAGATACGGGAGATGGCTTGTCATAGAAACTATTCTATCGTGATTTTCTGCGGATATTATAATGGGCCGGGCTCCAATTTTATGGACGAGACCTGAGAGCGCCTCAATAGCTTTTTCATCTGTCGGGTTGGAAGGCACTAGTGCAAAAGTTGCATTGTTAAATAGTTGGTCATCGGCATGGTCAATACCAGTGTGTTCAGTACCTGCCATGGGGTGTCCCCCAATATATCTGACAGGCCCAGCCAATTCAGCGACTGTTGAGATAATAGCCTTTTTTGTACTACCTAAGTCAAAAAGAATAGTGTCTGGACTAATTTTTGTCACTAACTCAGGTAAAATTCTTAATATTGATCGGACCGGAGTGGCAAGGATAACTATCTCAGCCTCGTATATTCCTTCGTCTATGTTCAGGAAACCTTCATCGATAGCTCCTCGTTCACAGGCTCGGTTCAGCGTTCCCGGATCTAGATCGACACCCACAACACGAGAAGCGGCTCCTGCTTTTCGGATTGCCATTCCTAAAGATCCGCCCTGTAAACCTACTCCGACGATAGTTATTTGCATAATTAGATATTAACTAATAGTACGATTGACAGCTGATGCAACAGTTTGCAGTTCTGGTATAAGTGCATTAAAAGCTGCCGGAGTTAGAGATTGATCTCCATCTGAAAGTGCTCGTTCAGGTTTTGGGTGCATTTCAATCATAAGTCCGTCTGCACCTACCGCTACAGCTGCTCTTGACGCTGGTGCGACGTATTCTGCATTTCCAGTTCCATGACTAGGATCTACAAACACGGGCAAGTGGGTGTATTTCTGTAGTACGGGGACAGCTGATATGTCCAAAGTATTCCTTGTCCAGGTTTCAAATGTTCGGATGCCTCGTTCACAAAGAATGACGTTGTGATTTCCTGCGGCTAGAATGTATTCAGCGGCGAGCAACATTTCTTCAATCGTAGCTGAAAGCCCGCGTTTTAACATCACTGGTTTTGAGCTCTGACCCACAGCATTTAAGAGTGGATAATTCTGCATATTCCGAGCACCAATTTGCAGTATATCAGCATATTCCGATACCATTGGTTCCATTTCAGGTTCCATTACTTCTGATATAGTAGGCAGTCCTATCTCTTCACTTACTCTAGCCATTATTTTAAGTCCATCTTCTCCTAGGCCTTGGAAACTGTACGGTGAAGTTCTAGGTTTAAAAGCTCCACCTCGAACAATATGGGCACCGGCATCTTTTGCATATTGAGCTGATTCCAAAAACTGATCGTAGGACTCAATCGAACAAGGGCCTGCTATTACTGTTATATTTTTACCACCAATAGTTAATCCACCAACTTTAAAAGTGGTTTTATGGGGCTGCACCTCCCTACTAACTAATTTATAGGGGCGTTGTATTCGCTGTACTTGATCCACACCATCCATTATTTCAAATTGGTCAGGTGAAAGGCTTCGTGTCTCGCCGATAATACAGATAATTGTTATTTCATCACCCTGGATATCTCTTGGTTTGCATCCTAAGGCTCTAATAGTTTCTCGAATCTGTTCTTTTTCGTTTTCAGTCGCTTGGGATTTCATTACGACAACCATCTTTAAGCTCCTTCTGTAAGGTCTGGTCTAAGAACTTTAGCCCCTTCTAGGTAAATATGTTGTATATCTTCCTGTGATTTGTCCGTGTTAATATGAAGTAAAACTCGGATACATTTAGTAAGAGTATTAGGTACCTCCATTTCCAGAGTACAAAACAAGGGTATTGAGGTCCAGCCCATTAGGCGGGCCCCATACGCTGGTGTTTCGGCATCCAAATCTTTGGTAGCTGAAAAAATTACGCTGACAATTTGTCCTAACTCAATATTATTTTGTTCAACAATTTTTGCGAGAAGTTGACACGTACTTTCTCTAATAGCTTGATCGGTATTGTTTTTTACAGTAATAGCACCACGAATACCTCGAACCATGATCCCTCCTGGGATTATGATTTAATTAATCCAAGTCCGCAATGAAAATAGAAATTAAATAAATCCACCCTCAATAAAAATATCATCCCGTTGAAATTAAGTCTATTTTAGATTTAGGTATCTAATTTTCCCTCCGAATTATAGCATCTCTCAGAGATTGTACATAATCCCCAACCAACTTTACCATATTAGAGTTCTGAGATTGTTCTTCTATTATTTTTATAATAGCACTTCCTACGATTATACCATCAGCCATGAGTGACGCTTCATGAGCCTGGTCTGGTGAGGATATTCCAAATCCTAACCCGAGAGGTTTATCGGTACGTGATCTTACATGAGCCATAAACTTATCTACACCTTCGGCCAGCTTGGTTCGGGTTCCAGTCACTCCCGTTAAGGAGACACAGTAGATAAATCCCGTTGTGTGGTTATTTACAAGATCTATCCTAGCGGTACTACTTGTTGGTGCAACCAGAAAATTGATGGAAAGACCATTCAATTGACAAGTTTTTGAAAGTCGGATTCCTTCTTCTGGGGGCAAGTCAGGAAGAATCAGTCCATCAACGCCAGCCAGGGAAGCGTCTTTACAAAAACATTCGATCCCGTAAGCTAAAACAGGATTATAATATGTCATTAAAACTAAAGGTATATCGGAACTAGTTCGTATCATTTTCACCGTTTCAAGAATATCATTAAGGGTAACCCCCTGAGCTAAAGCTCGAAGAGATGCCTTTTGTATTGTTGGGCCGTCTGCGATTGGGTCTGAAAAAGGAACTCCCAGCTCAACTAAGTCAGCACCACGGCGATCAACTTCCAAGACTAGCCTAGAGGTTGTTTCAAGATCCGGGTCTCCCGCCATAATATATGGTATTAATGCCTTCTGATTTACTCTTTTCAGCTCTGCGAAGATTTCTATGGTTCGGTTCATTCAGCTTCCTATCTTTCTTCAAATCCGTAGACTTGTTGAACATCTTTATCTCCACGCCCAGAAAGTCCAACAACAATGACTTTATCCTGTTCCAGTTCAGGTGCAATTTTCGCGACTTGCCCTATCGCATGAGCACTTTCCAGGGCGGGGATAATCCCTTCAACCTTAGAAAGCAACTCAAAAGCTTCCAGGGCTTCTTTATCAGTTACACTAACATATTCAGCCTGACCAGTGTCTTTGAGATAGCTATGCTCTGGTCCAACTCCTGGATAGTCAAGGCCAGCTGAGATCGAATGAGCAACCTGAATTTGACCATGTTTATCCTGACCTGTATAACTCATTGCACCATGTAAAACACCAGGAGTACCTTCTCCAAGAGTCGCCGAATTCATATCGGTATTAAGTCCGTGTCCACCCCCTTCCACGCCAATCAGGTGGACATTCTCTTCGCCGAGAAAAGGATGAAACAAACCAATGGCATTACTGCCTCCTCCCACGCACGCTACAAGCACATCAGGTAAGCGACCTTCTTTTTCTATGATCTGATCCCGTGTTTCTTTGCCGATAACCGATTGAAAATTACGTACCATCATCGGGAAGGGATGAGGCCCTGCTACAGAACCAATGATATAATGGGTGTGTCGAACATTTGTTGCCCAGTCCCGTAGAGCTTCATTCAAGGCGTCTTTTAACGTCCGACTACCGGCATTAACACCAATTACTCGACTACCCATAAGTCGCATGCGAAAGACATTAAGTTCTTGCCGTTCCATATCTTCAGTTCCCATATATACATCACATTCCAAGCCGAATCGAGCAGCAACAGTCGCCGTAGCTACCCCGTGTTGGCCAGCTCCCGTTTCAGCTATTATTCGTTTTTTCTTCATTCTTCGTGTCAGCAATATTTGGCCGATAGTATTGTTGATTTTATGGGCGCCAGTATGGTTAAGATCTTCACGCTTGAGATAAATTCGAGCACCGCCTAGAGTTTGAGTCAACCTCTCCGCAAAGTACAGAGGTGAGGGCCGCCCAACATAATCACGCAGGTAGTAATCAAATTCATTTCTGAAACTAGGATCTATTCTAGCTTCCTCATAAACACTGACAAGTTCGTCTAGAGCAGCCATCAAAGTTTCAGGAACGTAACGTCCACCATAGATGCCAAAATGTCCACTTTCGTCAGGTAATATTTTCTCCTTCACCCCTCACTCCTATTTTTTATATGATTAGTTAGAGCTTGAAGGCCTAGGAGGTAACTATCTTTTCCGAATCCGCATATTTGTCCAAGTATTACCTCTGATATGTAGGAGTGATGGCGAAATTTTTCTCGACTGTGTATATTTGACATATGTACTTCCACCACAGGAAGCCCTACAGTTACACATGCATCACGGAGGGCAATACTTGTGTGTGTGTACGCTCCAGGATTGATTAGAATTCCATCTGCCCATTCTAATGCTTGATGGATTTCATCCACCAAAACACCTTCATGATTGGACTGTATAGATTTTATTTCTGTTCCAATATCAGCGGCTGCTATTTTGAGAGAATGGTTGATTTCTTCCAATGAATTTTTTCCATAGACTTGAGGCTCCCTAACACCTAGCATATTCAGATTTGGACCGTGCAATACAAGAATTTTCATAAGCTTTTCCTACCTTTAGGTGGAATATTTCACCGTTCAAGTCCATCAATCAGGACTGATTTAATATGATTAGTTGAGACATCATCTCGAATTACTACGTTTCCAATCCGATTTGGTAATATAAAACGGAGTTGGCCTCCGACAGATTTTTTGTCATATTTCATTGTCTCAATCGTAGCGGAGACATCAAGATCTTCACAACTATCGGGAAGTCCTAGATCTTTCAGTAGATCTCCCAGGCGCTTGACACTGGTATTATCTAATATCCCTATACGGACTGCCAGTTGGGCTGCATATACCATTCCTATAGCGACAGCTTCTCCGTGAAGCATCCCCGTTTGTGTTTCAATAGCATGTCCCATGGTATGGCCAAAATTTAGTATAGCCCGGCGGCCTAACTCCTTTTCGTCATTACTAACAATTTCAGCTTTAATCTCGCAAGATCGAGTAACGAGATGTTTCATTGGAATAGATGCTCGTTGTAAAATATCGTCACGATGATTTTCAATATATGAGAAAAGATCAGCATCTGCAATAACCCCATATTTGACAACTTCTGCTAATCCCGAACGGAGTTCTTTCTCTGGAAGGCTTTCAAGTGTATCCAGACTAATCAACACAAAAAGAGGTTGGTAAAACGCACCAATTAGATTCTTGCCAAAGCGATGATCTACAGCTACTTTCCCTCCTACACTAGCGTCTACTTGGGCAAGAAGCGAGGTAGGAACCTGTATAAATGGGATTCCTCGTAGGAATGTGGCCGCTGCAAATCCTGTTAAATCACCTACAACACCTCCTCCAAATGCTATGGCAGGAGATCTTCGGTCCATCCGATGCGATAACATGCTATCATAGAGTTTTTCAGCCCAATATAGTGATTTTTGCTCTTCACCCTCTGGGATCTCTACTACTGTTGGCTCGAAGCCAGCAGATTTGAGACTTTTAAGCAACCTGGTTTCATAAATATTAGCAATGCTAGGATGGGTAACAACTAATGCTCTTTCTGTCAGATCAAATGCTTGCATCATGGTACCTAGTTGGTCAAGAATATTATATCCAATGACGATATGATAGGGATCATTTTTTAAGGCAACCCTAATAACCTGTGTTTTGTTATTTAGCCACATCATAATCATTTTGACAGTTTCGTCGACAGAAAAAATCGAAGTATCAATTTCATAGTCAGCTTGTTGGTATATAGGAAGCCGTTCCTGCTGAAGTAGACGAATTTGCTCCAGAGGGTTATCTCCCGAAAGGAGGGGTCTGATTTTAGGGTCATTTTTAGTACGGGATAGTATCGTTGAGGCTGGTGAACTTAAATGAATTATAACTCCAAGTGATTTAAGCAAGTCCATATTTTCCGGGTCAAGTACAGTTCCACCGCCCGTTGATATAACCCTCTTATTACCATCTGCTAAACCCTTAATTATCTTTTTCTCCAGTTTCCGAAAATAAGCCTCACCATGTTTTTTGAACAGTGTTGGTATATTTTCCCCTGTTTCTCCTTCAATTAATTTGTCGGTATCTACATAGGACAGATTCAAGGTTTTAGCTAACTGCATTCCTATAACTGATTTACCCGTTGCCATAAAACCGATTAAGACAATACAATTGTGTTTTTGTTTTTTTAATTTTTTCACGGCACTGATACCTAGTCATGTGGTCTAAAAACTATTAGTAATCATAATTTTTAGGTTAGTATTGATTGACCTGGTCTATGTAACCCTTATAGTTTCGCTTCATTTCTTCCAAACTATCACCACCAAATTTTTCTTGCAATGTGTCGGCAATAACGAATGCTACTACAGCCTCACCAATAACTCCAGCTGCAGGTACGGTGCATACATCTGACCGTTCTTTGGCTGAATCAAAAGCCTCTTTGTTTTCTATGTCAACCGACATAATAGTACGCATCAGCGTAGCAATGGGCTTGAGGGCCCCCCGCACAACAATTTCTTCCCCTTCTGTCATGCCTCCTTCAATTCCACCAGCACGGTTTGTTTCTCGATAAAATTTACCGTTACCATAAAATATTTCATCATGCACCTCAGAACCGAGCACTTTAGTTACACCGAACCCCATCCCAATTTCTATTCCCTTAACAGCTTGAATACTCATAATAGCCTGGGCTAACCGACCATCTAATTTACGATCCCAGTGGACATGACTGCCCAACCCAGGAGGAACATTAAGTATTTTGATCTCAAAAATTCCTCCGATAGTATCTTTGAGTTTTTTTGCTCGATCAATTTCATTGATCATTTTTTTCGCGGCGATTTCATCGGCGCAACGGACAGGTGATTGTTCTACCGTTTTCATAATCTGGTCGTTGGAAAGATTAGTGACATTTGCATTAACTTGACCTATTTGGACTACATGGCTAATAACCTGAATATTAAATTCTGCGAGTAGGGCTTTAGCTACTGCTCCAACAGCAACCCTCATGGTTGTTTCTCGAGCACTGGCTCGTTCAAGAATATCTCGTAGATCTCTTCGATTATATTTCAACCCCCCTGCTAGGTCAGCATGTCCTGGGCGAGGTCTAGTTACTCGTCGTTTTATAGGACCATCAATTTTTTCAAAAGCCATGATATCGGTCCAGTTTTTCCAATCACGATTCTTGACTACCAGAGATACGGGTCCACCCATAGTTTCTCCGTGACGTATTCCGCTCCTAATTTCAACCTTATCAGTCTCAATCTGCATTCTTCGGCCACGTCCATAACCAGCTTGGCGTCGCTTTAAATCGCGATCAATTTCTTCAGATCCGACTGAAACACCAGCGGGAAGACCTTCAATGATAGCGGATATTTCGGGGCCGTGGGATTCTCCTGCCGTAAGGTATCGTAACATGCCATCTCCAGATTTCAAGGTTCTAATTTAATCCCGGGGGCTTTAGTTTCCGCCGAGACAAAAATGTTTTTTGGGCTTAAAGTTAATCTAAATGAAATATAGGCCTATATTCTACTTATTTTCTTTGCGATAGTTGATCGACTAATGTTTTCCTCATTATATTTAACGGTGCTTTCCGACCTGTCCAGAATTCGAAAGATTCGGCGCCTTGATACAATAACATGCTAAGACCATTCGACACCTGAGCTCCTTTAGACCGAGCATCTCGCATCAATTGAGTTTCTTTTTCATCATAACGTGTATCATAGACAAAATGACCTTCAGTGAACCAGCTTTTGTCTATAGGAACATTGGTTGGAATAGTATTTATAATTAGGTCAGTGTTCTTAAGTGCTCCCCGCAGTTCACCGGACGATAATCCGATAGTTGTTGCACCTCCTACAGTTGCTGTTTTTTGCCCTCGTGCTGTATCACGTGCAACTACAATTACCGATTTAGCTTTGTTGTTTTTTGCCATTGCGCAAGCTGCCCGTGCTGCTCCCCCCGCCCCGAGGATCAGAACTCTGGAATTAGCTAGGCTAACTTTTTTTTCCTCGAGGGATCGTTGTAATCCAATACCATCTGTTGAGGTACCTATTAGTTGGCCGGAATTGTTAATAATAGTATTTACAGACCCAATTTTTTCTGCTTCTATCGAGATATCGTCCAGGTAAGGTAATACCTCCGTCTTAAATGGTTTGGTTACGTTAATTCCTGCAAGGCCAAGTGCTCGAATACCTTCAACAGCCTGCGAGATGTTGGACGGTAAGATTTCAAAAGTAAGGTAAACATAATTGAGCAACAAATGATGAAAAGCAGCGTTATGCATTGCTGGCGAAAGTGTGTATTTAATATCCTGTCCACACACCCCAAAGATGCGAGTTGAAGAAGTAATAGTATTTGGGGTTAATGAGCTTCTCTTCAAAGATGTCATGATAAGTTTTTTACCGCTTTCACAAAGGCTTGAATTTTAAAATGATCTTTATGGCCAAGGTTTTGTTCCAACCCACTTCCCACATCTACTCCGTAGGGTTGTACTGTTTTTATAGCTTCAGCTACATTCTCAGGGTTAAGTCCTCCGCTCAGAATTATGCGATGCGAACTATTTTTTACTACATTCCAATCGAATGTTTTGCCAGTTCCACCATATTGCTTTTTGCTAAAGGAATCGAGTAGTATCGCTTTAACAGAATATTTTTCAGCATTGGAGACCCAGGATTTGTCTCTCACTCTTATGGCTTTAATAATAGGTGTTCTTAACTCTCGACAAAAATTGGGAGATTCATCTCCATGCAGCTGTGCAATATGAATCCCGGTGGACCAACAAACTTCGTTTGTCATATCGATTGATGCATTAACAAACACTCCAACAGTTGAGACGAAGGGTGGAAGCCCAGAAATTATCTCGGCAGCCAGGTCGGGTCTTATGTATCGAGGACTATCTTCATAAAAAATAAACCCTAAAGCGTCTGCACCAGCCTGGACGGCAGCGTTAGCGTCTATTGCGTTGGTAATCCCACATATTTTTACTTTAACAGAAGCCATAGTTATACCCGATCAGTATTACAATTTCTACTTCCTAGGGGTTGATCATTCATACTAACCCATAAGAATATCTAAATGTTCACCAATATTGGATGCCCGCATTAGAGATTCCCCAACGAGGATTGCATCAAAACCAGCTTCCTCCAGGAGTAGGACGTCACTACGGGTAATTATACCGCTCTCACTAATGGTAATAACATCATTAGGTATCTTTCGTATTAGATTAAGAGAAGTACTAAGGTTAACCGTGAAATTGGTCAAATCCCTATTGTTAATACCTATGATACGACTATCAGCATTTAGGGCCCGGTGCAACTCCGCCTCGTTGTGGACTTCAACCAGACAGTGTAAGCCATAGATATCTGCTATCCGATGAAAGGATTTTAGTCTGCCATCATCAAGAGCTGCAACAATCAAAAGTAAGGCATCAGCCCCCATCTCAGCCGTTTCATGTATCTGGTATTCATCGATTATAAACTCTTTCCGGAGTACTGGAACCGATACACTTTGTCGAATAGCCAACAAATCTTCTTCGGATCCATGGAAGAATTTGGAATCTGTCAGCACTGAGATAGCCGCAGCTCCATGAGCTGCGTAAGTGACTCCAATAGCTGACGGATCAGCATCTTTTCGAATCATTCCTTTCGAGGGCGATGCCCTTTTAAATTCAGTAATAAAGTTAATAGGCCCATCTTTTTTTATCGTTAAATCGAACCGACGTATGTTAGGTTGATCTACAGGGTCTGAAAAAGGCAAAATAATTGACTGTTTCAGTTTTGCGACTTCATTGGTTTTGTGTTTTATAATTTGATCTAAAATATTCATGATAAATAAAGTACTCTTATTGGCCTATTCTGTATTAGTTAAACGGATTAACGCGTTTAGCTTTTGTTCTGCAGCTCCCGAGTCGATAGCTTCAATAGCAACGGAAAGACCGTCTTCCCAATTATCAGAAATTTCACCCGCCACTAGAGCCGCCGCTGCATTTAAAACAACAATATCTCGATGAGGCCCTCTCACTCCCTTCAAGATTGCTTTTATGATGATAGCATTTTCCTGCGCATCTCCACCTCTCAAGTCATCGGTGGATGTTTCGGGAAAATCAAAATCTCTACCTTCAATATCATAAGTGACAACTTGCCCGGCCCTAACTTCTGCTATGTGGGTGACCCCCGTAGTCGTTATTTCATCCATCCCGTCAGAGCTGTGAACCACAAAAGCTCGTTTGGTTCCCAGGTTATTAAGCACATGCGCAGCCGTTTGAATGACCTCAGGACTATATACACCCATAACCTGAGCCGTTGCTCCAGCTGGATTAGTTAATGGTCCTAGTAAGTTTAATACTGTTCTAATGCCAATTTCTCTACGGGGACCGCTCGCAAATCGCATGGCAGTGTGAAGCAGAGGAGCAAACATAAATCCAATGCCTATTTCTTCAATACATGCCGATACTTGCTCTGGGGAGTTTTCGATATTTACACCCAAGGCTGTTAAAACATCGGCACTTCCGGTTCGGCTTGAAGATGCTCGACCTCCATGTTTTGCAATACAAGCTCCACCAGCAGCTGCAACGAGGGCAGCAGCAGTTGAAATATTAAAAGTATGTTTTCCATCCCCTCCTGTGCCACAAGTATCCACGAGAGGGTACCGTGATGAATGGATGCGAATCGCTTTTGCTCGCATAACCCGAGCAAAACCAGTAACTTCCTCAATTGTTTCACCCTTCAAACGGAAGGCTACTAGGAAAGCCCCTATTTGAGCAGAGGTAGCGGACCCTTCCATTATTTCACTCATAACCTGCATGGCTTCCGATTCGGTTAGTGAATTTCCTTCCATGGCAGTAGAAATAGCTTGTTGTATCATGTTCCTTTTAACTCCAGAAAATTCTTCAAAAGTTGTTTCCCGACTTTGGTAAGTATCGATTCAGGATGGAACTGTATTCCAAATACAGGACAAGAGATGTGCTTTAGTCCCATGATTAGGCCATCCTCTGAATGAGCAGTCACCTCTAAACAGCTAGGTAGTGTCTTTTCATCTACCGTTAACGAGTGATAACGTGTTGCTTCAAAAGGATTTGGTAATCCTTTATAGATGTCTAACCCATCGTGAGTGATGAAAGATGTCTTCCCATGCATAGGGCTAGGTGCCCGAATTATTTTTGCTCCAAACGCTTGACCAATCGACTGGTGCCCCAGACATACTCCCAGAATAGGTATGAGGTTTGAAAGTTTCTGAACTATTTCGACCGATATTCCAGCCTGATTTGGTGTGCCAGGTCCAGGAGATAGGACTAAATAGTCTGGGTTAAGTATTTTAATTTCTGAGGTCGAGATATGGTTATTTCGATATACTTTAACTTCTTGACCTAACTCTCCTAGGTACTGTACCAGGTTATAGGTAAACGAATCGTAGTTATCAATGACTAGAATCACAATGGCACCTCGGATGCTTTCAATACCCTTAGCAGTGCCTCGGCTTTTTTCCAGCACTCTTCATTCTCTTTATGCGGATCTGAATCGGTAACAATACCTGCTCCTGCTTGTATATAAGCTACTCCGTCTCTTATGATCATTGTCCGTATAGTTATACACATATCAAGATTTTCGCAGAAACCAATATAGCCCAATGCTCCACCATAAACACCTCGTTTTGATGTTTCCAGTTCGTCTATAATTTCCATAGCACGTATTTTAGGTGCACCAGATAGCGTCCCAGCCGGAAAGGTTGCTTTTAGGACTTCAAAGCTATCTATCCCTTCTCTGAGATCACCCTCGACATTCGAAACGATATGACTGACATGGGAATACCTTTCTATACCCATTAGTTCTGTCGTTCGAACCGAGCCGTATTGGCAAATTCGTCCTATATCATTACGACCGAGGTCAACTAGCATAACGTGTTCTGCCCGTTCCTTGGGATCGGCAAGCATTTCTTTTATCAACTTCTTATCTTCTTTATCGGTGGTTCCTCGTCGACATGTTCCGGCAAGCGGCCGTACCGTCACCTTTCGGTTTTCTACTAGGACCATCGTTTCTGGAGATGCTCCGACGATAGAAACATCATCTAGCTTAAGATAAAACAAATAAGGTGAGGGATTTACTTTAGCTAAAATTTGGTAAACGTCAAAAGGTTCTTGGGTGATTTTTATATTGAAACGCTGGGATAAAACGACTTGATAAATATCTCCAGCCGCAATGTATTCTTTGGCCTTTTTTACTATGGATCCGTAAGCTTCAGGAGACATGTTCGAAGATACATTATTGCCCACATTATTGAATTTTGTATCCTTACAGGAAGGTGCACGGGATAACGGTTCATCAATCCGTTTCACAATGTCATCAACCTGAGCCATACCCTGGAGATATGCAGATTCAGGGTCAGCCCTGTTAGATAGCATATTTACTATCACGTACATGCGCTTCTGGGTGTGATCAAAAATTACAATCTTGCCCGCTATCATGAAGTGAAGGTCTGGCATCTGAAGGTTATCCGGATTAGTAGTTGGAATCTTCTCGAAGTGATGTACTATGTCATATCCAAAGTACCCAACAGCACCTCCTGTAAACCGCGGCATATTTTTGAGTACTGGAGTTCGGTACTCTTTCATGATTTCCCTCATCAACTTAACTGGGTCTCCTTTGAGGGTTAGTACTCCTCGGTCGTTAATCCGGTTGATTCCATTTTGTGTGCCTACAATACGTTCAAACGGGTCTGCACCCACAAAGGAATAACGAGCGGTTCTTTGGTCTCCTTCCATACTTTCCAACAAAAAGGCATATCGATAACCATCGCTTATTCTGAGGAAGGTTTCCTCGGGTGTTTCGTCTGTAAGTTTTCGCTCAATCCAGACAGGAACCAGAGGAAAGTTAGGTTGTTGATTGTATTCTAGAAAATCTTCATAGGATGTGCGATACATGAGATTAACCTTTATACCATACAAATGTCATTTGGACCTAGTAATTTCCAGAAATTAAAGAACAATGCTTGCCCCAGTAAAACAAAAAAAGCCGCTACCTTGTAAGGGTAGAGGCCGGTTAATTCTACGAAGGATGAACTTATTTCAATCAGGTGCCGCTTCGCATGTTCTTCCGCCTCTTCCCGTAAAAAGGCCACCAACTAAAAAGATAGCCCTGGTACCACATATTATTAAATCGAGATGATTGGGAAGAGTTAACGGTTATCATTCTATATTTAGTTCGCCCACTAAAAGTTATAATATCCTACATTAATCAATTTACTAGTGCAGCCAATATAGGTTGGTGATCACTTGACGTCAAGGGTTTTATAACTAAGAAAACTATTGCGGCCCCACCGGTCAGGCTTTACCATGCTGGCGATAGAGTGCCTAGTAATTCGATCTTTGGAGAAAGCTCCCAAGTCCTTTATAAGCTGTTGGGGAGCTCTAAAACTGGGGCTGTATTTATGTCCGAGAATGAACCGGGGTTATTCAAAAAGTGGTTCTGGAACACCTATGATTATTTAGGAACTCTCATCATAATCAATATTCTTTGTGTCTTGTTATTACTGCCATTGGTAACTATCCCTTTTGCGTTTGCCGGACTTTTCCGAGTGACGGGACGAATAGCTGCTTACGAAAAAGCGGGCATAAGAGATTTTTTTTCTTATAACAGAACCGATTTAGTGCGATATTATTGTCTATGTTTATTGTATCTAGGCGCTCTGCTTGCTTTATTTATTAATATATTTTTTTATGTTAATGCTATGCCAGAATGGCCTTGGGTCGGAGCAATTCTTAGTGGAGTTATGATATGGTTGGTTGCTTTCGTATGCATGACTGCGGTTTATACTTTTCCTTTGGCCCAAAGTAAACAGTTTTCTGTAAGACAAATCATTCAGTTAGGGATTTTCTTAGTAATAGATAACATGAAAAGATCAATAATACTTTTAATAGGTGGAGCGCTTGTCATTATTTTCAGCCTTGTTAGCGGAGTTGGGCTGGTTTTTATTGGCATAGGAGCTACTGCTGTGCTTTTCAGTACTGGAGTGAGAGAAATACGAAAACGTTATGATTTTTCTGAAGAACATATTTTTGAAGAAGTACGGGGTTGGAGAGATTTATTCCGTCCTTGGGGGTATTCGTGAAAAATCACACATTCAATAGTAGCGCAGGGAAATCCTTAGCACCTTTTATTGTAATTGAAGGGATAGACGGGACTGGGAAAACAACTCAGCTAAAACTTTTGAAGGGATGGATAGAAAAGAATTATTGTTATTCTGTGCATACCACGAGAGAACCAACAGATGGCCCTATTGGGAAATTACTTAAAGAAGCTCTTAAGGGGAGAGTGAAGCTTGACAGTATTTGTCATGCTCTTTTATTTGCTGCCGATCGAATCGACCACCTGGATTTGGAGATAGAATCAAATTTACGGCGTGGGATACTAGTTTTATGTGATCGGTACTATCTATCTTCTTTTGCGTACCAATGGCGTGACATGCCTGATGATCTTGAGTGGATAGAATCAATAAATATGTGGGCAAGGCATCCAGATCTAACAATACTTATTGATGTTCCTCCCGAAGTATGTATGGAACGAATAAACCAATCTCGGGGGCAAACAGAATTGTTCGAGGATATAGAAACTTTACGGGTCGTCAGAGATAACTACTTGAAATTAGTTGACCGGCGACAATCTAGAGAGTCGGTTGAAATTATTGATGGTAATCGATCAGCGTCAGTAATTCACGGGGATGTTTGCAAACTTGTCAGAGATGCCATGCAAGATTTTGTAACGGTTGGTACAAATGATACTATACATACTTAAATTTGTCTTTAGATTTCTAGCTGGAATTTTCATCCAACAGGCTATCAGGTTTTTAACTGGGATGATAACTCGTCCTCCGAGAACAACTGCTCGATCACAACCGAAAAGTAAACCTAAACGACGAGCTGTCATTAATCCGAAGGATATTGTAGAGGGCCGTTACAAGGATATTTCTGATAAGTAATTATGGAGTATTGAATGCTAAGAAATTTCAGTTGGATTATCCCCCAACGACTAGCTGGGATGGGTCTTCCTTCGGGCGCATATAGCCTGGATGTTTCGGGTGAGGCAAACCATTCCTTGGAAAACGATATGTTAAGTTTGAAAAAGATCGGAGTGGGAGCTATCATAACTTTGACTCCTGAACCAATGAATAAAAAGATTTTGGAACATTGCGGAATCCCATACCTTCACCTTCCGATCGAAGATATGGCGACACCAAAGCCTGGCCAAATTAAAAAAGCGGTTCTTTATATCGATGACTATGCTGCTAAAACTGGTGTTGTCGTCCATTGTCTGGCCGGGATTGGTAGAACGGGGACGGTATTAGCTGGGTACCTTGTTTGGCAAGGATACAATCCAGAAAATGCTATAGCTGAAATTCGGGAAATGCGTCCGGGATCAATAGAGACTATTGACCAGGAAGCGGCTATTTATAATTTTTCGGAAACTTTAACCATGCGGAAGGCCTAAGGGAGTATATAAACATAATGTTTTCCATAGCTGTAATAAGTGACGAAGTTTCCCAGGATTTGGATACTGTTATTAATTTTGCCCAAGAATTTAATATCGACGGTATAGAGATTCGAACGATATGGGATAAATCTCCGCAAGATCTTGATGACAATGAGATAGCCCGGATTAGAGATAAGATAGGTGAGGCTAATCTCAAAATCTTCGGTATAGCAGCCCCTTTCTACAAATGCAGTATAGATGATAATATCTCTTGCGAGAACCATATTGAGATCCTTAAGAAATCCATCAAAGTTGCAAAACGATTAAATACTTCGGTCATTCGTGTTTTTGCCTTCTGGAAGCAAGATCCAGTTGAAAAATATTGGGACAAGATTCTTGAAAGGTATGATGAACCAGTGAGGATAGCAGAGGGTGAGGGGGTAATTCTTGGCCTTGAAAACGAAGCTTCCACAATGATAGGTACTGGTGCTCAAACACGGCGCTTTATTGATACTCTGAATACATCTTCTTTAAAACCATTATGGGATCCGTGTAATGAACTATTTGCCGATGGAGGAGAGGTTCCTTATCCTAATGGTTATGAGCATATTCGTTCAGACATGTGTCATATGCATTTTAAGGATGGAATTCGAAATTCAGCTCTGGGTGATGTTTGTGTTCCAATGTGTGAGGGCGAAATCAACTATCGGGATCAATTTAAAGAGCTGATAAATAGCAATTATAGTGGTTGCTTGTCCTTGGAGACCCATTGGCGTATCGGAGAGCAACAAATTGAGCAAGCCTTGCTGGACCAGCCAGGGGGTAAAAAATTTTCGGAAGCTGGTGAGATAGCGTCAAGGGTATGTATGAAAAATATGTTAGAACTTTTGAATGAGTTGGGTGTCGATCGATTATCTGGAATAGCCAAGGAATAGGAAGGAAGGGTTAGGGTATGAAAGACCATTTATACAGGACACATACGTGCGGGGAATTACGTCAAAGTGACGAGAATATTTCAGTAAAACTTGCTGGTTGGGTTCATCGGAAACGTGACCATGGAGGGCTGCTCTTTATTGACCTAAGAGATCACTATGGAGTGACACAGGTTGTTATTATGCCTGAAAGTGGGTTTCATGAAGAAGCTGGTGGTCTCCGATTAGAGACAGTAGTGACTTTTACTGGACAGGTTATTTTACGCTCGGAAGATGCGATCAATTCAAATCTTCCTACGGGGCATATAGAGGTAAAAGCGGAATCTTTAATTGTTTTAAGTTTAGCAGATTCTTTGCCGCTTTCCGTCTCAGATGAACGTGAGTATCCAGAAGCGACAAGACTAACTTACCGAATGCTTGATCTTCGTCGAGAGCGTCTACACAATAACATTATAATGCGGTCACGTATTATAGCTAGTATCCGGCGGCGGATGACGGAATTAGGTTTTAATGAATTTAATACCCCCATACTAACTAGTAGTTCTCCAGAAGGTGCTAGGGATTATCTTGTCCCCAGTCGTGTTCATCCAGGTAAATTCTATGCCCTTCCTCAGGCCCCGCAGCAATTTAAGCAACTCCTAATGATTTCTGGTTTTGATCGATATTTTCAGATTGCTCCGTGTTTCCGAGATGAAGATGCTCGAGCAGACCGATCACCAGGCGAGTTTTACCAATTAGACGTGGAAATGTCTTTTGTTGAACAGGATGATGTTTTCGAGGCCTTAGAAACACTTTTCTATGGATTATTTTCGGAATTTAGTGATTGGAATGTAACACAGCCTCCGTTCCCCCGTATATCGTATCGTGACGCCATGCTTCGATACGGAACTGATAAGCCTGACCTTCGGTTTGGTTTGGAAATAGAAGACGTTACCGAGGTTTTTAGGGAATCAGAATTTAAGGCTTTTGAGCGAATAGTAGAAAAGGGGGGGGTTGTTCGGATGTTAGCAGTTCCTGGTGTAGCGGATCAATCTCGTAGGTTCTTTGATAATTTAGACCGGACGGTTAAGGAAGAATTTGGTGGCCGAGGCGCCGCTTATATTTCTTTCACGAAAGAAGGAGTTAAAGGATCAATAGCACGAGCCTTAGATGATGCTACTCTTTCTAACCTGAAGGCTATGGTTGATATAAAGCCCGAGATCGGTTCATCTTGGTTTTTTGTTGCTGATATGGAAGCTCAGGCTAATAGTGTTGCTGGTAATTTAAGACTGCATCTTGCTGATCTGCTTTTATTACGGGATTCAAACGCCTACAAGTTTTGTTGGATTGTTGATTTCCCTATGTACGAATATGACGCGGAAACGGGCAAAGTTATTTTCTCACATAATCCTTTTTCGATGCCGCAAGGTGGATTAGAGGCGTTGGAAAATACACCTGCTGTCGATGTATTAGCCTATCAGTATGATATTGTTTGTAATGGGATAGAATTGTCGAGTGGTGCTATCCGGAATCATAGACCAGATATTATGTATAAAGCTTTTCAAATTGCAGGCTATACTGTCGAAGATGTTGATGCTGAATTTGGCGGAATGATCAGTGCTCTAAAATATGGGGCTCCTCCTCATGGAGGTATAGCGCCGGGTGTAGATCGGATAGTTATGCTCTTGACTGACGAGCCGAATATCAGGGAAGTAATAGCATTTCCCTTAAATCAGAATGCGCAAGATTTGCTTATGGGTGCCCCCGGAGAGGGTAGTGAAAAACAGTTACGGGAACTTCATATTCGCCTTCGCTAGAGAACTTGTTTTTGCTTTGTATTATTTTTTTGAATCCTCCTTGACAATGACCTCCAAATAGACTATATTTGCCTGTCTGGGTTCTTGAGCTGCTCCAAAAATGGATCCATACTGATTATTTGCTTGCCACCATAGCTCACATGGTAGAGCGACTGATTTGTAATCAGTAGGTTCTCGGTTCGATTCCGAGTGGTGGCTTTGTCTCAGCCAGGGGAGGTTCCAGAGCGGTCAAATGGGACGGACTGTAAATCCGTTGGCTCAGCCTTCGCAGGTTCGAATCCTGCCCTCCC